>NZ_CACAYO010000032.1 GCF_902536725.1 uncultured Prochlorococcus sp. | reverse complement strand
TAAGATTTAATAGGTCATTAATTTTTTCTGTAACGCTAGATTCTCCAATACCTGCAAATTTAAGAGTATTTGAATAAAAGGAATAATTATCTGAGAATTTGGTTTTAATGAAATCGCACGCCGTCTCTTCCCACATAGTTTTCATTTCACTTGGTACTCCAGGGAAAGTAAGAATAGTAAATCCTTTTATTGGTTCCCATATCATTCCTGGGGCAGTGCCCCTAGGGTTATTAATTATTTGAGCATTTTTTGGGAAGAGACATTGTTTCCTTAAGCTAGATGAATCGTCCTGGAGTTTTGAGTTTGACAGTTTTTGTTTAATTTCATCCCATAAGTGCGGTCTTTCAAAAAGAGTTACATTAAAAGATTTGGCTATTGCTTCAGTAGTTAAGTCATCTGGGGTGGGTCCCAAGCCACCAGTCGTAATTAAAAGATCACTTCTTTTCGATATTTCTTGAATTGCTTTTATAATTCGATCACAATTATCACCTATAGTTGATTGTCTAAAGTGATTTAAGCCTAATTGAGATAATTGTTCAGAAATCCATTGAGCATTTGTATTTATAATATTTCCTAAGAGTAGCTCTGTGCCAATAGAAAGAATTTCAACTCCCTTGGACTTAGGACTCATTTAATTGATGCTTCAAGTTTGCCTTCATAAAGAGGAAAACGATTACATAAGGTTAATACTCTCTCTTTACATTGACTTTCAATCGGTGAATCGTCTGGGTTAAGTAATCTATCAGCAATAATTTCGCCTACTTCAGCAAAAGCATTCTCGTTAAAGCCTCTAGTGGTTAAAGCAGCAGTTCCCAACCTAAGTCCGCTGGTTACAAAAGGTGATTCAGGGTCAAATGGAACGGTATTTTTATTTGCAGTGATATTCACTTCACTTACAAGCAAGTCAGCAATTTTACCAGTCATATTGATACTTCTTAAATCGAGTAAAACAATATGGTTATCAGTGCCTCCACTCACGATATTGATACCTCTATTTATTAAAGTTGAAGCTAGAACTTTTGCATTTTTTATAACTTGTTGGGAATAATCAACGAAATCTGGCTGCAAGGCTTCTCCAAATGCAACTGCTTTAGCGGCAATTATATGTTCGAGGGGCCCACCCTGAGTTCCAGGAAAAACAGATTTATCAAATTTCTTTCCAAATTCTGCGTCTTTACATAAGATAAGTCCCCCTCTAGGCCCTCTTAATGTTTTATGAGTAGTTGTAGTTACTACATCACAATAGGGTATTGGATTTGGGTGAAGTTTACTTGCTACAAGACCGGCAATATGTGCAATATCAGCCATTAAGAAAGCACCAACTTCATCTGCAATATTTCTAAATGATTTAAAATCGATTGTTCTTGGATAAGCAGAATAGCCGCATATGATCAATTTTGGTTTTGTTTCAAGTGCTATCTCTCTTATCTCATCAAAATTTAACTCACTAGTTTCTTTATTTACTCCATAGTGAACTGCATTGAACCACTTACCACTCATATTTACTGGAGACCCATGAGTTAGGTGTCCACCATGAGATAAATCCATCCCCATGATTGTGTCACCAGGTTTAAGCAAACTTAGGAAAACAGCAGCATTTGCCTGAGCTCCACTATGGGGTTGAACATTAGCCCAATTTGCATTAAATAATTTTTTCGCTCTCTGAATAGCTAATTCTTCGATTTCATCAACAAATTCACATCCCCCGTAATATCTTTTTTGAGGTAATCCCTCGGCGTATTTGTTTGTAAGCACGGAACCTTGAGCCTGCATAACGGCAATTGATGCGAAATTTTCGCTTGCGATTAACTCAAGATGAGTTTCCTGCCTATTTTTTTCAGAGTTGATAAAATTTGATATTACTGGATCACTTTCTTTAAGATTTTGAAGGATATTCATTGAATTTGATAAGTAATACCCATAATATAGACGATATTTTTTAGAAAAATATAAAAAGAATATTTCAGAATTTTAAACGCGCCTGGAGAGATTCGAACTCCCGACACCCTGATCCGTAGTCAGGTGCTCTAATCCACTGAGCTACAGGCGCATAATTATGTAATATCTCTGTTTCAGGGTCTCTTAGTCAACTAGATTTCGGGTAAAATATCTATTATTAACAATCCAATTATTAATATGCCTATAAAGTGGTACGGAAATGGTGATTTAGAAGATCCTATCTATAAACATTTTTCTCGAATAGTGAATTTTGTTATTCACTGCCTGATATTTACTGTGATTGTAAGTGGCACGTGGCTTTTAAAAGAGATTAAATATGAAATTGGCTATTTTAATAATTTTGCAATTGCCTGGTCAGTTCTTCTGGCCTCCCATTTACTTTTCGTAATTATAAAAAAACCTAAAGATACTTCAAAACAATCAACTTAAATCAATTTTATTTATGGACTCTCAGATACGTATAAGTGATCTTGAAAATGTTATTTCCGAAAAGGTTTTTATTAAAATAGAAAAGTGGAATTTGTATCTTGGAGACGCTGGTCTTGCTAGGCATCTTGCTATTGAATGTATCAGCAATAAAGATCAAGGCCCATTGGAGGCTGCAAAATTAGGTTTGAAAGCAATAAATGTAAAAATAGGGGATGGTGTTAATAGTATTCCACTTATTAATTTAATTACTAATTCACAAATTCTAGAATTAGAGGAGATTTTGGAAAGTTTTTTTAAAAACTAAATCTCTTTTTTTGAGACCTTAAATTTATTTACCCTAAAGCATTTTGTAAGTAGATAATAAATTACAAAAAAAGTTAGAGATCCAAATATTAATAATAAAAATTCCGCGAGATTTGAATTGATGTTATTTGTAGTTTTGAGAATAGTAAAACAAAGTGTGCTGTCTATAAATGCT
>NZ_CACAYO010000031.1 GCF_902536725.1 uncultured Prochlorococcus sp. | reverse complement strand
TTTACGCCTGCTTGTTCAAAAATAGAACCATTTTTCAAGACTCTTGATCTTCCACCACCACCTTCTTCTCTTAACCAGGATTCTTCTGTAAATTTTCCTTTGCCATCTACATTTTCAAGTCCTGAACAAATTTTGTCTTGTAGCGTTAATAAGAGATTTTTAGTTTTTTCTCTCGAGTTTTTAGGAGGTTCTTGCAACATGTATTTAGTTAATCTTGAAGAAAATTTTTTTTTGTTAATTATAAGTTTCTCTTTATAATTTCTCTTAGGGGGTCCTTATTGCCTATTATTTGATAGTTCGACATAGTTCTTAATCTTTTAAACAGTCGACTACCTTGTCAAAATATTTAAAAATTTAATGACCACAATAGAAGATGCGAGTTTTGCTTTACAAAAAGTTCTAGATGCTGGATCACAGAAAAATGTAATTGAATTAGCTTGGATTAAAAATGTAAGAGTAACTATACCGAGAGTAATCGTAACATTATCATTACCATCGTTTGCAAATTCTCAGAGAGATAGAATTGTACAAGAGGTTAGAGGCATACTACTGGATTTTGATGATATTGATGATGTTCAAATAGAGATAGATAATAATCCTTCCAAAACACAATCTCAAGAACAAAGTAATGCTCCTGAGTTGCAAAAGATTGATGGGATTCGGCATGTCATAGCTGTTAGCAGCGGTAAAGGTGGAGTTGGAAAAAGTACAATTGCAGTAAATCTAGCTTGTTCTCTTGCTAAATTAGGCTTAAAAACTGGTTTGCTGGATGCGGATATATATGGACCTAATACTCCCTTAATGATGGGAGTTGCCGAACAGAATCCAAAGGTTACAGAAGGTGGTGGCAGTGATCAAAGGTTAATACCAATAAATAAATATGGAATTTCATTGGTATCAATGGGTTTCCTCATAGAAGAAGGTCAGCCAGTTATATGGAGAGGACCAATGCTTAATAGTATTATCAGACAATTTTTGTATCAAGTTGAATGGAATAATCTTGATTTTTTGGTTATTGATTTGCCTCCTGGAACAGGAGACGCACAAATATCCCTTTCTCAATCTGTGCCTATTTCCGGGGCTATAGTTGTTACTACTCCTCAAAAAGTATCTTTGCAAGATGCAAGGAGGGGATTAGCAATGTTTAAACAATTGGGAGTACCTTTACTGGGAATTGTAGAAAATATGTCAGTATTTATTCCTCCAGATATGCCAGGTAAAAAATATGAAATTTTTGGTAAAGGTGGTGGACAAACATTAGCTAATGAAAATAATTTACCTTTATTAGCTCAAATTCCTATTGAAATCCCTCTCGTTGATGAGAGTAATAAAGGTGTACCAATCTCGATAAGCCAGCCCAATAAAGAAAGTTCTGTTGTATTTGGTAATTTAGCTCAATTAATTAAGAATCAATTTGTTAATACTTAATTGATGTTTAAGAGAATTTCTTTATTAAATAACAGAGGATTTTTACAAAAAAAGGATAACTTTAATAGAGGTTTATTATTTTCTCCACTACTCGTAATCCCCCTGTTTTTAGTTATCATTTCGGGTTTATTGATAAAAAGTATCCAGGCTGATTTTTTAGTATCAAACTCTTTAGGTCATATTTTAACTGGTTTTTTAGGTTATTTTCTGGCATTTTTTATTTCTTATATACCTTTAGAGAGAATTAGAAAGTATGTGGTTCCATTTTATTTTTGCACTTTAGTATCCTTATCACTAATTTATTTTTTTGGGATTTCAGTTTCTGGTGCTCAAAGATGGATAAACTTGGGCATCTTTTCTTTTCAGCCTTCAGAAGTAGCTAAACTTAGTACTGTATTAACTCTTGCTTTAGTACTCGACAAAAAAATAACTCTAACAATAAGAGATTTAATATTGCCCTTGTTAGTTGTAGTTATTCCTTGGTTATTAATTTTCTTTCAACCGGACTTAGGTACCTCTTTAGTTTTAATTTTCTTGACAGGTGTAATGCTCTATTGGTCTGAAATGCCAATAGAGTGGATTTTGATATTAGTGTTTTGTATTATCACATCTATATTATATCTAACCTTACCAACTCTTCTTATTTTCTGGATTCCTGTTATGGGATATCTTGCTTATAGATCTTCAAAAAAGAGAATTATTTTTTCAGCTCTTGCTATTTCGTTCCATTTATTAGTGGTAAAATTTACACCAATTTTGTGGCAATATGGCTTAAAAGAATATCAAAAAGATAGATTAGTTTTATTTTTAGATCCCAGTAGAGATCCATTAGGTGGCGGATATCATTTAATTCAGAGTCAAATTGCAATTGGTTCTGGAGGATTATTTGGTACTGGTTTGCTACAAGGTAAGCTGACTAATTTGCGATTTATACCTGAACAACATACTGATTTTATATTCAGTGCTCTAGGGGAAGAATTAGGTTTTGTGGGGTGCACTCTAGTTTTATTTTTGTTCTTCTTCTTGATTAAGAAACTTATTAATATTGCAACAATTGCTAGGACTAACTTTGAATCTCTAATTGTTATTGGAATAGCCTCAACTTTTTTATTTCAAATAATTATTAACTTATTCATGACTATTGGATTAGGACCAGTTACTGGGATTCCTCTTCCTTTTATGAGCTATGGTCGAACGTCATTGGTGACTAACTTTATATCTATTGGATTTGTTTTGTCTATATTGAAACGTTCTAGATCATTAAGAAGTTTATGAAATCACAAATAACTATAAAAAAAATTCAAGAGCTTTTGATTAAAGGAGTTCAAGCCATATATGTGGATGATGATACATCCAGAAGAATGTGGTGGGCTTCTTTAGAAGTTATTCAGAAAGATTTCCTTTCTCAGAATTATAAACAGGGGGGGATGTGGGTTGCCTCGCCTTTGCCAGCTTTCAATGATAAAAAATTTTTAAATCAATTGCATGGATGGCTTTGGTCTCCTGAGGGGCTTCCATACTTTCAAAATGAGAATGCAGGTTTTTTACCAGTCAATAATTCAGAAAAGATAAAAAAAGATTTTGATTTAGTTAGTAACTATAAAGTCTTAAATCTTTGTCAAGAAGATGGATATGAACCTTTTTTGATGATAATCACTCCAAATTTTCAATGCGTATTATCAATTGTTGGAG
>NZ_CACAYO010000030.1 GCF_902536725.1 uncultured Prochlorococcus sp. | reverse complement strand
CGGTAAAAGTACATTATGTAGGGCTTTAATTGGACTCATAAAAGTAAGAGGTGGTGAAATAAAAATTTATGATAAAAATCATGGATTGAAAAAAAATAAATCTTTTAAAAAGAACAATAATGTGCAAATAATTTTTCAAGATCCTTTTTCAAGTTTGAATCCGAAAATGACAATTAAAAATATTTTGGAAGATATATTTTTTATTCAAAAAATATCAGATAAAAGAAAAATCGAAAAAGAAATAACATTAATTTTAAGAAATTTAAATCTCCCCTTAAATAAAGATTTTTTTAATTCTTATCCTAGCCAATTATCTGGTGGTCAATTGCAAAGAATTTCATTAGCCAGAGCGCTATTGTTGAAACCAAAAATTTTGATTTGTGATGAGAGCGTTAATATGTTGGATGCTTCAGTAAAAATAGAGATTCTTGAATTACTTAGATTCTTGCAAGAAAAAATGAATTTAACGATTATCTTTATTACTCATGATTTAGGCATTGCTAAAAGATTTTGTGATAGGTTGCTAGTTATGAATCACGGAAAGATAGTTGATGAAGGAGAAAGTTCTACAATATTTACTAAAACTCAAAACAAGTATACAAAATCGCTACTAAATTCCTCTTTAAATCTTATTTAACTTTAAGAACATTTAGTAATTTTTGAAAATCTAATGGTAATTCTGATTCAAATATCATTTCTTTACCATTTATTGGATGTATAAGTCCAAGCTTAATGGCGTGTAAAGCTTGGCCATCTAATTTACAAGGTAGTTTTTTACATCTTCCATATAACGGATCACCCACAATTGGATGATTAATGTGAGCGCAATGTACTCTTATTTGATGCGTTCGCCCTGTATCTAGTTTGAAACTCATTAATGAGTAATTGCCAAATCTTTCTTCTAATTTCCAATAGGTACAGGCATACCTTCCTGAAGTTTCTTCAACTACTTTATATTTCAATCTATTTAATTTATCTCTGCCAATATTTCCCACTATTTGGCCTTCTTCAGAATTCGGTGCTCCATGAATTACTGCAATATATTCGCGTGATGCTATTTTTTCTTTAATTTGTTTTTGGAGGTTTACTAATGCCTCTTGGCTTTTTGCAACCACCATACATCCGGAGGTATCTTTATCTAATCTGTGAACAATACCAGGTCTTAGCTTCCCATTAATTCCAGGTAGATCTTTACAGTGAAAAAGTAATCCATTCACTAAAGTTCCAGATTTGTGTCCAGGGGCTGGATGAACAATTAGTCCTGATTGTTTATTAATTACTATGATGTGATCGTCTTCAAAAAGGATATTTAAATCCATTTTTTCAGGTTTCAAATAAATAAGAGGTTCTGGAGGAGGCATCCATATTTGAATATTATCGCCATTTTTTAATGGGGTCTTTGCTTTAGCGGTCTTATAGTTTACAAGTACTAAACCTGAATTTATAAAATGTTGAATTCTTGCTCTACTTTGTTCTGGCCTTTTACTTACCAACCATCTGTCTAGCCTCATAGGTAGAGGTAGCTCATAAATGATTTCTATAAGCTCACCTTCTCCAATGCCGAAAAAATTTTGATTATTTAATTCCATAGTGGGACTTCTAAAGCAATTTTACCCAGCATTTGATTTCTATAATCTTCCAATAACTTATGAGACATTCTCCTTTTATCGCCTGAGGTATGTTTTGAAGCTGCTTCTTCGATCCATGCAGAAGGACTATTAAATCCTTTGGTAATATCAACTCCATATCTATTAGATATTTGTTTAACCGAGATATTCGCATTCTTATCTTTGTTGAGAGTGGATAAAATTTTGATAAATCCAGTTGCGACACTCTCTATTTCATAAGCAGCTTCACCAATATCATCACATAGTGCAAGATTGAGTGCTGATTTTTGATCTTCTAAATTTGGAGGTATAACACCAGGAGCATCTAGCAGATCTATACCACTTTCTAATTTTATCCATCTTAAATTACGAGTCACGCCTGCTTTCCTAGCGCTATCTACAACTCTTTTTTTTGCAATTCTATTAATTAATGCTGATTTTCCTACGTTTGGAAAACCAAGTGTAAGGGCTCTAATAGGCCTAATTCGCATTCCTCTAGAGAGTCTTCTATCGTCGATTGACGACCTAGAATCTTTGGCTGACTTGCAAATTTCTTTAATCCCTATTCCTCTTTTAGCATCACACCAAAGAGGATATTGATCTTTAGCATTAAACCATTTATTCCAACTATTGATTGCATTATGGGAGATCATGTCTGATCTGTTAATAACAAGAATATGTTTTTTATTATTTATCCATTTATTTAAGTGTGGATGTCCTGTTGACAAAGGAATTCGTGCATCTCTAACTTCTATAACTAAATCTACTTTATTAATAATTTCAGATAATTTCTTTTCTGCTTTTGCGATATGGCCTGGGTACCATTGGATTTTGGGTATGTCCACTTCAATAAATCAAATAAAATTTGGTATTCCTTTTAGTTTTTATAAGTTTCAAAAGTATTTACTTCTAAAGTTTAGTATAAATTTGATGACTAAAAAAATTTTTATAATTGTTAATTCTTAAAATTTATTAAGGCATAGGTAATAGTAATTACTTTTTAACCCAATAAGCCCAAATTAACGTTAGGGTCTTGAGATTATAAATATTGCTTGTTTAATGCCAAAATTATCTCTTTCCAGTCTTGATAAGACACATTTAGAAGGAAAAAAAGTTCTTGTAAGAGTAGATTTTAATGTTCCATTAAATGATGATGGTCAAATAACCGACGATACCCGTATTCGAGCAGCTATCCCAACTGTTGAATATCTTATTAATCATTCTGCAAAAGTTATTTTAGCTGCTCATTTTGGTAGACCAAAAGGTCAGGTAAATGAAAAAATGAGATTAACTCCAGTAGCAGCAAGATTAAGTGAATTGTTAGGGCAAAATGTTGCTCTTACTAAAAGTTGTATTGGTGATGAAGCAGTTGCACAATCAAATAACTTATCTAATGGAGATGTTCTTTTACTTGAAAATGTTCGTTTCTTTGGTCAAGAGGAAAAGAACGACCAAGAGTTTGCTAAAAAATTAGCATCACATGCAGATATGTATGTAAATGATGCTTTCGGTGCTGCTCATAGAGCGCATGCTTCAACTCAAGGAGTTACAAATTATTTAAGTCCCTCAGTAGCTGGATTCCTTTTAGAAAAAGAATTGAAATACCTACAAGGAGCTGTAGATTCCCCAAAGCGTCCATTGGCAGCAATAGTTGGAGGATCAAAGGTTAGTAGCAAAATAGGAGTACTTGATTCTTTACTGGATAAGTGTGACAAAATCATGATTGGTGGAGGTATGATTTTCACTTTTTATAAAGCTAGAGGTTTAAATGTCGGAAATAGTCTTGTAGAAGAAGATAAACTCGAGCTTGCTAAAGAATTAGAAGCAAAAGCAAAAGCCAAAGGAGTAGAGTTATTGTTACCCACTGATGTTGTTCTGGCTGATCAATTTTCCCCTGACGCCAATAGTAAAATATCTCAAATTGATTCAATTATTGGGAATTGGATGGGTCTAGATATTGGCCCAGATTCCATTAAAGTTTTTCAGAATGCTCTTGCAGAATGCAAGACAATCATTTGGAATGGTCCAATGGGAGTTTTTGAATTTGATAAATTTGCAGACGGTACAAATGCAATAGCTACGACTCTTGCGGACTTAAGTGCTTTTTCTGAAGTTTGTACAATAATTGGTGGTGGAGATTCAGTTGCAGCAGTTGAAAAAGCAGGATTAGCTGAGAAAATGTCTCATATATCTACTGGAGGTGGAGCTAGTTTGGAACTTTTAGAGGGTAAAACGTTACCAGGTGTGGCTGCGTTAAACGACGCTTAGGCTATATCTTATCAACAATATCAATGCTCTTTGTGAAAGTAATCATTCCTTCAGGATGAGCTATGATTCCTGACCAAATTTGTATCCCTTGTTTTGAAGGGGCTCTTGTTATCTTAAAAATCCCTCCAGACGCCAATGGCTCCAATAATATTTCTTGTTCAAACAATGAATTAACTTGATGAGGTTTTATAGCTCCAGCAATAATCACTTCTTCAAGGGGCTTATTTAGAATTATATCGATATCGTATTTTGAACCAGTAAGAACTCTATCAGGAATTTTAAAACTAATATCTATTTTTTTATTATCATTTCTTATTGTGGTGAATAAATTTTTGATAATCCCTTTATCTATTTTCCCATTTACGATTGAAAATAAATAATCAAATTTGGATTCGAGTCTATATATATTTCCGTTAACTATTTTTTCCCCAGAAACTTTTATTCGCAAAATATCTTCATCTAGAATATTGGATTTTAATCTTTTGATCTTCCACTTGCTGTTAGGGAAATCATTAATAATCTTTGAAAATTGTTTTGGTAAATTTTGGCTTTCTTCACTTCTAAAATTTTTTCTAATGAATTCTAAATCTCTTGCATTTAAGGAGTTTTCTAGATTTCTTATAAAATCAACTTTCAAAGTTTGCGTTATTGCTGAATAGGGAATAATAAGATAAACAAATAAGTAGAGAAGAAATCCTATATTTTTGAAAAAGTTTAAATTTAAC
>NZ_CACAYO010000029.1 GCF_902536725.1 uncultured Prochlorococcus sp. | reverse complement strand
AAAAAGTAATTATATTTGAAAAAAATTGTGGATATTCAATTAATAGAAAATGGTTTAATGATCTTGCGCTCCATACTCAAGTCGTTATTAAAAAAGAGGAGATAAATTTTTTTCATGGAAGGTTATTGTATTCTTTACTTTCAAAATATATCAATGATAAAAAATTAGAAGAAACAGAGTTAGACCATTTATCGATTTTCGAGACTGGAACTGCAAGAGGTTTCTCTAGTATTTGTATGGCAAAAGCATTAAATGATAATAATTTTCCTGGATGTATAACTACACTTGATTGTATCCCTCACCAAAAAAAGATTTATTGGAATTGTATAGATGATCATGATGGGCCAAAATCAAGAGAGGAACTTTTAATGAAATGGGAAAATGAATTAAAGAAAATAATTTTTATCCAAGGTTGGACAGATGAAATACTTGCATCCCTAGGTTTTTTAAGGATTAATTTTGCATTTTTAGATGCGCAACATACAAAGGAAGATGTATTAAAAGAATTTAAATTTGTTTCCAAAAGGCAATTAATTGGAGATGTAGTCGTCTTTGATGATGTTACACTTGATTCGTTCCCTGGAGTTTGTGAAGCGATAGATTTTATTCAGAAAAATTATGATTACAAGATTGAAAAAATAAAATTCACAGAGAAAAGGGGCTACGCAATAGCTACTAAATTATCATAGTAAATTCTTAATAATCATTTTTAATCCAGTATCTTATTTCATTTAGAAATCTTTCGCACCATTTTTTTGGGTCATATAAATTTTTCATAAGATAATATGCTTTTTCAGAAAATTCTTTATTTAGATTATCGTCCATGCATATTCTTTTAATACTTGAATACCATGAATTTTCTGAATAACAAATATATCCGCATTTCTCGTCACCTAAAAGATGATGCATTGAACCACCAATTTCAGTAATCACGGGAATTTTTAATTGATGGAATATAAAAGCTCTTGATGCATTAGAGGTGTTTTTATATTGTAAAACATAGTCATTTCTCATAATCCGATTTCTAGATATAAATTTAGCAAGAGAGTTTCTAATTAATCCGGTATAGTGTGTTGTAGGGCAAATTCCTACAGTAGAATCTGCAATTTCTTTAAGCCATGTGTCATTCTCCCATTGAATATGCTCAGTAATGAATTTTTTTTTGCATTTACCGAGTCCTTTAAAGTCATAAATAGCCTTAAATCGATATCCTTCACTAGTAAGTCTTAATAATGCTTTTTCAAGATTTATATTTATAAAATCAATATGCTGTTTATTTCCATGATAACAGATTTGTTTTTTTGGTCTTATGTTGAAATCTTTAATATATTTTTCATCTACTTCTTCAATAAGAGGATATATAAAACATTTAATATACTTTGAATAGTAGGCTTTTTCTTCTACCGAGCCAACTATAGCGAAATCAGCCAGTTTTATACATTTTAATCCATCGTTTTTATCGCTTGGGTTGATTATGCCAATTAATAAATGTTTGTTTTCTTTAGAAAATTTTTTTAATATTTTAAATGGAAAATTTTTTTTAAAAATTGCAATATCGCAATTAATCTTATCAGGGATGTTTTTTATTTCTTCAGAATTGCAGTCTTCTAACTTATCTAAAAATTTTGAGAAAGTATGACAAAATATACGGTCAGATCCATTCGATAAATTCAATTTACCAAAAAAAGCAATATTAATTTTGTCTTTTTTAAAAATATTTTTTGTTTTCGGATTGAGTGTCATATTTCCTGAATTATCTTGAAATTAATTAATTTACTAAACAAATTAATCCTAACTCAATATTTAATAATTGATTTCATAAGCTCTTTTTGCCGCTTCACTGATCATTTCTTCACTCGTGAGAATTTTATTAATTTTATTTTTATAAATTTTTTCATATATGTGCATATGAAAAATTCTTGGAGACATATGATCTGTTCCAAAAATATTTTTATTTTGTTTAACTTTTTCTAATAAGACTTTTGACCTTATATTGAATTCTGGAGGAAGGATGTATAAAGAAGCTTTATATTTCCATAATAGTATTCTTAGAGATGGTTGGTCCCAACCACCAGATTCCTTCATGTATTTGTAGAAAATTTTGGGCCAATATTTAAGGATTTTATCCTTTGCATGATTGTTAAAACATATAAGTCCAGAATTGACCTCACCAAAAGAATATGGAATTTTTTTATATTCGGATATTTTTTTTGAAATATTATCTCTCTTTCTTGCGGTATCAAGAGAAGCTAAAATATCAAAATTATCTAAAAGATCAAATAGTTCGTCAATGCTTTTTACAACGATGATATCAGTATCAAGATAAATAGTTTTTTCGAATGGACTAAGTGCAATATAGTCAACTTTGGATCGAACATGAAGGTTTGGAAAATATTTTATTGACTCAAATAAACATTTTTCCTCTGGCTTTATTTTTTTTTGATCTGTAAATAAACAAATAGGTAGAGTAGTAGTTTTTTTTAGTATCTTAGCTGAGTTAATGCATTCTTTATAAAAATTTTCTCCAAATGCAGTATATAAAAAACCTTTTTCTATTTTTCTGTTTGAGGAATTATATTTTTTTTTATTGATAGAAAATAAGTAAGTTTTTTTTATTAAAAAACCTTTTGAAGACAAAAATAATGATTTTAATTTCTGATAAAAACTTTTTGAATAAAAATATACTTTGATATCATTAAATTTTGATTTCATCAATATAAATAATTTGTTATGAAATACTAGTTTACAATAAATATCAATTAATAAAAGGCAATTGATAATATTTTAAAAATTTACATTATGATTGGTTATATGATTAAATTCAAAATTAAAATTATTAGATGTTATGGAAAATAATTATTATTAATCTTGCTCATTATTAACTTATTTTTTTGTTACTTATAAATAATGATTATTTCCTTTGATTCTAGAACTTTTTTAAATTCAAGAGTAAGAAAAATTTATAAAAATAAACTTTCAAAAAGTTCATTAAAAAATAAATTTACTTTGTTAAGCAAAAGTGCATCTGGACCTAAAAAATTCATTAGTGATTTAATACTAACTTTAGAAGAAAAAAATTTATGCAAAACTACCTTTAATTTCCTAAAATCAGATATTCATTTATTAAATGCCGGGTTTTACTCGCCAATTTGGGAATATTTCCAACCTAAGAAAAAAAATAGAGTAATTATTCGTTTAGATGGTGTTGGATTAGATTCAGAAAATATTGATTTTAATAAAATAAAAAACCGTTTTCATGATCTCCTTAACAAGGGATCTTACGTAATATTCCAAAGTGAATTTTCAAAAAATTGTTTTTCAAATATTTATCATTCAATACCTAAATGTAAGATCATTTATAATGGAGCAATGAATTGTGAACTATTAAGTACAAATAATAAATTAATTGAAAATATAAAAAAACATTTTAAAGATGGTTTTTTTACAGTTTCTGGGAGATTTTGTAATAGAAAAAGAATCTATGAGATTACAAAAGAATTTGACAAGTATGAATTAGGAAATTTAGTAGTTTTATCCGATGTTCCAGATAGTATGAGGTTTAATAATAAGCGGATTATTTATTTAGGTATGGTAAACCCTGAAATTGCACGTTCTATAATATCGGTATCTAAAGCATTAATACATTTTGATAGATATGACTGGTGTCCAAATATTGTTATTGGCGCCCTATTTGATAAGGTTCCTGTTATTTGTTCTAATTATGGGGGGACTCCTGAGATTGTTGGTAAAAATGGCCTAATTATTGATGAATTTCCTAAAGATCTGCCGCATGATTTGGAAGGGATTAATTTTGTAAAAAGATCTTCCTTCCCTTGTGAGCTTTTTAGAGAAAGTATTACTAATTCAAATTTATATAGTAAAATCGATAAAGATAAAAGTACCTACGATATATATAATTCAGCTTTAAAATATGTAAAAACTGCTTATGATTTGTTTAAATAATAAGATATTAAAAAAATTTTTGAAATACCATTTAATCCAAAACAAAATACAAATTAAATTAAGAAAATTCAAGAATTTTATTAGAATTTTCTTTCGCAATAAAAAAATCTTATTTCTAAATAATCATAAAGATTATTCAGAATATGTAATTCATCAGAAAAATAAAACATTAAATCCAGAAAGAATAAAAAAATGGTTTGGAGAGGAATGGGAAATAAAATATGAAGGTTTTTTAGAAATATTTAAAAGAAATAGTAAATATGTTTTAGGTAAAAAAAACGCATTATGTCTGGGCTCAAGAACTGGGCAAGAAGTAAAGGCACTTATTGATTTAGGAGTTTCTGCTCAAGGAATTGACTTAGTACCTTTCCCTCCTTATACAATTGAAGGAGACATTCATAATATAAATAAAGATTCTGGGAGTTTTGATCTTATTTTTACAAATATTTTTGACCATTCATTATATCCTGATAAATTTTGCTCTGAAATGGAGAGAATTTGTAAATCTGCTGGCCACATAATAATTCATATTCAAAAAGGTATCGATGGAGATATCTATTCTGAAAATGTTGTAAGTGATCCAAAAGTTATTATTAATCTTTTTAAGTTTTCTAAATTATTAGAAAGTAGGTCTATAAGTAATAATTTTGATATGATGAATTGGGA
>NZ_CACAYO010000028.1 GCF_902536725.1 uncultured Prochlorococcus sp. | reverse complement strand
TCTCCCTCTTCTAATACAAAGCACTTTTCTGGCGTAGGAAGAGAATAATTGTGGAATTTCTCTACAAAATTGTCAATTAGCTTCATTTAGTTCTTTATTAGTTTTTAGTTCACGAATAAACATAAAGGCCCCAAATGAAAAAGCAAGCGAAATAATAAATGTTAGCGGGAAATAAATACCCCATAAACGTAATTTTAGTCTCCGCCCTTCAGCAGCATAAAAAACAAAAATAGCTATAAGAAGAATAGCTGTATCGGCAGATATAAATCCTGAGGTAGGCGTTATCCATGCATCATCAAAAAAGGCGTTCCCTATATCTATAAAAGAACCTTGGATGTTTCCGTTTCTTACCAAATTAATAAACTGATTAATAAAATAAAATGGCCATATAATTCCTGCTAAAGCAGTAGTTCCGTAAATGGCAAGCCTGATCTTAGACCACATAGTTTTTAATATATATATAGCTAAGATTGCCGTCTTTTTGATGTATAAAATAATATCAATTTTTAAGATAAATTTAATTAATACATATTTAGAAAAAATAATTCATTGCTTTTGAAATATTTGATATTTATAAGTATTCAAAATAATGCATTATATATGTGCAAATTTACTCAGTTATTGATTATTATTTTCTGCTTTTGGGTTTAATTAATCACATCTTTAGTTTTCCTAATCAGCTATAAATAATTAGAGATCAAATTACTATGACTCAATATCTTTATGTTGATTTTATTTTAAGTTTTCTTGGGGTTTGTTTATATATTTTAGGTTTAAAAAAAGTTTTGTTTAATGATCCCAAAAATCTATCAGGATTAAAATAAAATGGTTAAGAAGAAAGGGATGTCAATTGATATTGGAATTAAAAGACTTTCTATTTTGAAGGATAAAGGATTAATATCAGACAAAATTTTCAATGATTCTAAAGAACTCTTATTGAAAAGTGAATTGGAAATTTTTATGGACAAAAGCTCTTGATTTGCTAATTTCTAAATAAACTATTTCATATTTATAAAAATTATAGAAAGATAAAAAAATTTTTTTAACTTTTCAAGAAATATCTATGTCAATTACAAAACAACTTTGGGTGGATAATTATGAGATTGCTTTATTATGTTTAAATACAAAATTTGTTCAAGGGTTAAAGAATGGAAGCCTCCCTAAAAACATATTTCAAGAGTATTTAGCACAAGATTATTTCTTTTTAGAGACTTTTGCCAAGGCATATGGTCTTGCAGTTTCTAAATCAAAAGATAAGTACTCAATAAGGAAGTTGAGTGAACTTTTAATGGGCGTTTCAGAGGAGTTAATACTTCATGAAACTTATGCAAAAGAATGGGATATTGATTTGTCTAATAACCATATAAAAAAAGCTACAAAAAATTATACAGATTTCCTTGATGATACTTCTAAGAGACTTAGCTCCGTTGAAATAATGTTTGCAATGACTCCATGTATGCGACTTTATTCTTGGATAGGAAAAAGTTTGTATAAGGAGGATTTTGATATTAAATATAAAGAATGGATAATTACTTACTCTGATGAGAGCTTTGAAAATTTAGCAAATTCACTCGAAAATCTTATTGAGAACAATAACGAAACATATGATATTAATCAAGCAAAATATTTATACAAAACAGCAATGGAATTAGAGTTGGATTTTTTTAATGCATATTCAGACTTCTAATTTTAATTAAAATTTCTTTATAGTACTTTCAAAGACGAATTTATAAATCATGTATTCAAAAATTGCACTTTCAATAGGGGGTAGTGACTCCGGGGGTGGAGCAGGTATACAGGCTGATTTGAGAACTTTTATGGCCCTTAAAGTACATGGATGTTCTGTTATTACATGTATTACCGCACAAAATAGTATAGAGGTTAGATGCGTTGAATCAGTAGAGCAGAATACTTTATTAAATCAGTTAGATACTTTATTTGCTGATTTTGATATTGATGCCTTAAAAACTGGAATGTTATTAAATGAAAGGATTATTAATGATACTGCTTCAAAATTAAATACATATTCAATAACCAAAATTATTGACCCAGTAATGGTTACAAGAACTGGTTCTAAATTACTTGAAGATTCTGCGATTAATGCTTATAAAAAACTTCTATTACCAATAGCAGATTTGGTAACTCCTAATATTTATGAAGCTAATCTACTTTCTGGTTTAGAAATAAGGAGTGAAGAAGATATTGAAAATTCCGCAAGAAATATTATTGGTCTTGGAGCAAAAGCTGTACTTATAAAAGGTGGCGGTTTAAAAGATATGAAAGGGAAGGATTTTTTTCTTGACATAAATGGTAGAAAAGAGTGGCTCTTTAATAATTTTATAAATACAGAAAATACCCATGGTAGCGGCTGTACTTTGAGTGCTGCTATTTGTGGTTTCAAGGCTCAAGGTTTTGATATGATTGATTCCATACAAAAAGCGAAATCATTTGTTGAGAAATCTTTAGAAAATTCTTACAAAGTAGGATCTGGCCCTGGTCCCTTAGGTCATCATTAATTATTTATAGAAGTGGAGTTAGAACCACCATTTTCTGTAGGGCTTTTTTAAAAATAAGATTTCTTCAGTCTCCCATCCTCCCTCTAACCATTCAAGATGCTCAAGTAATAAAGACTCACTTTCCCTTTTGCTTAATTGCCCAATTCTATTAGCAATACCATCGAACCTTACTTTCATCAATTCCTCAATCTTGATGTTATTCATAGGTTAAATAATAAATTTTTTCTACTCTTACTTGTATAGATTTTCTTGTCAACGATTTAATTTTATTTGTTTACTAGTAGTTCTTAAATATGTATTAAATACAACTTTTTGAAGTAGATAGTAATTAAGACTTATTCACATAAATTTAATTAAATACTAGTTTATATAAAAATACTCTAACTATGAATAAAGAAGAAACAGCAAACCAAAAAACTATTTTAAATGTAGGCTATTGTGAAACCACCTCTGAATGGCTCAATAGAATCATTACTGAGCTGGCAGATGAAAATAAAAATTTTGTAGATTTGTCAGTTATTTGTGCTTAAGTTTTTAGAAAAAATCTTATATTTTAATTTATATTCGGGTATCTATTAACTGTAAGAGAAATATAAAAGATATTTTAGTAAAGTGAATCCTAATCAAAAAAACCTAGAAATAATTAAACAATTTAATTTATCTCCTCATCCTGAAGGTGGATGGTTTAGAGAGATAGTAAGGAGTAAGAATGCTCTAGTAAGGGAAGACGGCCAAATTAGAAATTTTATTACAGGAATTTATTATCTTTTAGAGAGAGATGCAAAAAGTGCTTGGCACAGAGTCAAAAATGCAGACGAAATTTGGATTTATCTAAGGGGAGATCCTTTGAATTTATGGTGCCTAGATGATGAAAATAAGTTAATAAGAAATTTAATTTTAGATTCCAATAATCCAATAGAAATGATCCCAGCTGGATATTGGCAAGCTGCAAAAAGTACAGGCGAATTTACTTTAGTGAATTGTTGTGTTGGCCCAGGCTTTGATTTTAATGATTTTGAATTACTCAGAAATACAAATCATATTTTTAGATTAGATAAAGCAATTAATGATCTTATTTAAGATATTTTATCGTTTATATTTTCGTAATTATCCCTTAGATTTTAGGGTAACTTAATCAATCTATATTTAATGAATCAAAATTCTGTCAAAACAATTGGTATTAATGATGAACCAAGAAAAGATTCACACCTAGTATTTGTAAATAGGGTTGATGGATTAAAAGGCATCCTTAATAGGGATTTTGATGAATGGTCTAATTTTGATAGTTGGGAAAGTATTTCAGTTCAGCAATGGATTTTTTCTAGGGCTTTGGAGGTTTTCAGAGGTATGAAAATTGATGTTAAATGCGATTGTTGTAAACATAATGATTTAGTCTCAAATGATTTTGAGAGCATTAAAAAAGAAAAATGCCTTGGTAAAAAAAGTGCTTACATGATCGAAAAAGTTGTAGATGAAATTGTATTAGCTAAGGCAAGAAGAGAAAGTGATGGAACATATTCTGCATAAGATTCATTAATATCTATGGAGTTAAAAATCTTTTACTCACCAGTAAAAATTGTCGGAAGAACCAATCGTTAAATTTCTAGTGGACATCTCATGGAATTTAAAGTGTACCGAATCACTGAACTCCTTCTCATCTGAGTAATTCACAAGATCTACTGGGTCGATGTTTTCATCGAACCATGCATCATATTCAATATGGTTAGGTTCAGCAAAATAACTCATATCCAATTAATAGCTTCTAAAAAACTTATAAACGGTACATGCGATACCAAATTAAAATTATTAATTTTTAGATTATCCATATTTTTAACTTGTTCATAAAGATTAGTTGCTAAAAAGATAGAAGTAATATCTATAAATTCATGTCTCTTGATACAACCATGGTTTCTATCCATCCCCACTTCACAATCAAGGATGGGAAGATGGACCAGTGCATAGCTCTTTTAGAAGAAATTTTGGTGCTGACAAAAGCTAATGAACCTGACTGCCTTTTTTTTAATATCACTAAATGCGGTTCAGATAAAGCTTATGTAAGAGAGGCATATAAAGATGGTGCCGCCGCTTTATTTCATCTCAAAAATATGGGACATATGATTCCTAAGCTTTTTGAAGTGTCAGATATTAATGTGCAGGTCCAAGGTCCGGCAAAGGAGATTGAACCATTGAGGGAAATACTGCCAGACGCTGATTTCTATGAAGCAATATCTGGATTCTGATTTAGATTGTATATATTAACAGTCGATCGCTGGGGGCTTTTAGCCCCCTTTTTATTTAGGAATTCAAAATAAATTAAT
>NZ_CACAYO010000027.1 GCF_902536725.1 uncultured Prochlorococcus sp. | reverse complement strand
AAAATAAATGCATCTGAAGTTGCTCTATTACAGAGACTTCTCTTCCCCGAATTACCAATAAAATCTAATGGGGAGTTATTAGGACCTAAAAAAGTCTGGCTTAAAATATTATTTATTATTGAAACTTGGATCTCTACTCAACTAGAGAAAGATCTTTCTTCACTTAAAATGTTGAGAGAAATATACAATTAGCATTTTTATGAACCATTAATAAAATTTAAAATTATGATCTTGGGTACTTTGACTGTTAATTTAATAAATAGTTAATTCAATAAATGTGGTTCATGTTGCCTGGTTAGGTAAGAAATCTCCTTTTTGTGGAAATGTAACTTATGGTAATTCAACTACTGAGAAATTAAAGACCAGAGGTCATAAAATTAGTTTCATTCATTTCGACAATCCTTCTAGTTCAAATTCATCAAAACCATTATTTCTAGCAAATGATCCTGATGTAAGTCTTCCATATTTAATTAAGTCCCAAGTTTATACAATACCCTCACCAAGAGCAGAAAAAGAGCTTAGAATATCCTTGGAAAGATTAAAGCCTGATTTAGTACATGCAAGCTTAACTCTATCTCCTTTAGACTTTAGACTTCCAGAGATTTGTGATGAAATTAATCTTCCACTAATAGGAACATTTCACCCACCATTTGATGCAAAAAATAGAAATTTAACTGCTAGCACTCAACAGTTGACATATCAACTTTATGCTCCTTCTTTATCAAAGTTCGATAAAATAATCGTCTTTTCCGAACTTCAAAAAAATGTTCTTTATAAATTAGGAGTACCTAAAGAAAAACAAATAGTTATTCCAAACGGTGTTGATGAGAATATTTGGAAACCTCTTTGCGAAAAAAATAGAAAATATGATCAGGTAAAAAACAAACTCGGAAGTGAAAGGATTTTTTTATATATGGGTAGGATTGCCAATGAGAAAAATATGGAGGCACTTTTACGTTCTTGGCGCCAAACAAAAACTCAAAATTGTAAATTAGTTATTGTTGGAGATGGACCCATGAAACCAACACTGGAAAATAGTTTTTCTAACCTTGGTAATGAGAAATTAATTTGGTGGGGGGCCGAATTAGATTTAGAAACTAGAGTAGCGATAATGCAAATAGCAGAGGTATTTTTCTTACCAAGCCTGGTAGAGGGTTTGTCATTATCACTTTTAGAGGCGATGTCTACTGGTACTGCATGTGTAGCCACAGATGCCGGAGCTGATGGTGAAGTTCTAGATAAGGGAGCAGGAATAGTAATTTCAACTGATAATGTAGCTGCACAATTAAAAACTATTATCCCAATTCTTGTAGAACACCCTTCATTTACAAGAGATCTCGGACAAAAAGCTAGAGAACGTATACTTGAAAGATACACAATTACTAAAAATATAAATTCACTTGAGAAAGTTTATACGAATTTAAAAGATAATTTAAAAACCTAACGAAACTCCTTACTTCTATTACTAGCTGAAACTATTGATTCAATTAATGCTGACCTTACACTCTTTTTTTCTAAAACTCTTAAAGCAGAAATAGTTGTTCCGCCTGGAGAGGTTACTAAATTTTTAAGCTCAGAAGTGGAAAGTTTATTTTCCTTTATTAGGACAGTAGTCCCCATTATCATTTCCATAACAAGTTCCTCTGAAAGTTTTTTTGGTAATCCCCCGCTCAATCCTCCATCACTTAACGCTTCTATGATTAAAGCAATTATTGCAGGACCTGATGAAGTTAAGGCTAAAAATATATCAAGGTATTCTTCGCTAAATTCATAAATCTTACTGGTATTTTCAAATAATTTTTTTGTAAATTGTTTCTGATCTTCTGTAATTTCTTTTCCCCAAGAAATTCCGGTTAAACCTTTCCCAACAGTTATTGGAATATTTGTAACCACCCTCACACATTTATGATTAGGAAACTTTTGAGAAAGTTTATTTATTGAAACCCCTGCAAGAATTGAAACTAGTAAATTCTCCTTGTTTTTTATATGATGGGCCTCACTTATATCATTTAATTGTTGGGGTTTTATCGAAAGCAGTTTATATTGACAATCCCAAATTATTTTTGACTCTTTAGAGTCTGATTTATAAATGTTTATATTATATTTATAATTTTTTTTTATGTTTTCTAAACTTTTTTCTGTATTTACGACACAAAAAACATTCTCTGGCTGAATTAATTTGTTTTCTAATAAAGGAGTAACTATAGCACTTGCAATATTTCCAAAACCAATAATCGCAATTTTATCTTTCACAGATTAATCATGAATAAGCACTTAATTTAGAATTACCCCATGCTGGTTCAGGAGTAGTATTTTTGCCCAAACTATATTTTGGTGTGTTTTCTGTAGACACAGAAGAAGGGGAAGCTTCTTCTGAGGAGGAACTAGTTACATTTACACAACTTGGAGCAAAAAGAAAAATACTTTCACCGACTCTCTCTTGATGTCCATCAATTGCATATGTGCCCCCAGCAATAAAATCAACCGCTCTTTGAGCTTGATCAGGATCCATCATAGTTAAATTGAGAATTACAGTTTTTCTCTCTCTTAATGCTTGTATAGCTTGTGGCATCTCATCAAAACTTCTTGGTTCCATTAAGCTTACTTCTGAGGATGAATTTGAGATCCCAGGCATACCAACCACTTTAGATGATCTGTTGTTATTCATAAAATCGAATGGGTTTGAATTTGCAAGGGCATTCTTTTGATTTTGTTTGAAATTATTAATATCATTTAATTCATCCTCTGAAGCATAATCCAACTCATCAAAATCATCCTCGAGATACTCATCCCCTGCAACAACTGCTTTTAATCTAGAAATAAGTGACACCTTTTAAATCCTCTTGAAATTGATTACTAAGGTTTAAGAACCTTGAGTAATAGATTCATTTTTTAAATGAATAAACTACCTATACTTAAATAACGTTAGTTGAACTTTACTGCAAGTTTATAGATAAGATTTTTATAAAAAATAACTTATTAGGATCTACCTCCAAAAATCAATGATCCTAATCTCAACCAAGTTGATCCAGCGTCAATAGCTTCCTCCCAATCGCCTGACATCCCCATGGAACAATCTGGTAGTTGCAGAGAATCAGCGAGATCACGACATTTTTTGAACAAACCTAAATTTTCTTTAGAGCTTAGTCCTTTAGGATTAATAGTCATCAAACCGGTTAATGTAATATTTTTCAACTCTTGCATTTCTCTCCATTTCAAAGTTAAAAATTCAGGATTAAAGCCTCCTTTAGTAGGGTCATCACTCAACTTAACCTGCAACATTATTAATGGATTTTTCTTCTCTTCACGTGATATATTAGAAATCTTTTGCAACTTTTCAAATGAATCTACTGAATGAATATATTTAAAATTTTGAACTATTTTTCTTATTTTATTACTTTGTATTCTTCCAATAAAATGCCAATTTATTTGTTTAAGATCTTTTAAGGTTAATTGTTTTTCAAACGCCTCTTGAACTTTACTTTCACCAAAATCATTTTGACCTATATTTTGAATAGTCTTGATTTCTTGACTTTTAAATCCCTTACTTACCGCAAGAATATTTACATTTGATGGAATTTTATTTTTTATTGTTAAATAATTTGCGGGGTTCACCTTTTATAAGAAAGTTTGAGTAAATAAATTTTCCCATTTAGATAGTTCTTCAGATCCTTTTCTCCTAGCTTTTTGAAGGTTTAATTCGGCCTGATTACGGGCATCTAAATAAGGTATAACTTCAAAAAAAACTTCTCTCTGTCGAACTTCTACCAAGAAAAACATTTTTTGAGCATATAAAGTCGCGTAAATATCTCTCCCATCATTTCCAGGAGAAACTTGGTACAGCATGCCAAATGTTGGATGGTTTAAATAACGCTCAGAACTCAAACCAAAAATATTGTGTTATTTATAATGCACCATACAGTTTTCTAAGAAAAATTGCTATGCAAATAAAACAAATCGATAATGTATTAACAATTACATTGAGAGATTTTGAAGGATAAAGAGTTCTAAATCTGTTAGTTTTAATAATAATTTTTTTCTTTGAGAGTAATGATTCTGCTCCATGATCAATTCTCAGAAATATATTTTGAAATAACCTTTCCAATAAGATTAATAAAACATTAAAGGATTTCTTTAGTCCTAAATTTCGAAAATTTATTGATCTAACTGAAACTGATTTAAAAATATTTTGAAGTTCTTCCTGAACTAGAGGAATAAAACGTAATGCAATTAACAATTGAAAAAGCCACTTACTAGTTGGCAATCCAATCTTTCTTAGTGGATTCATAAACCAACTTAATCCCCACACAATGTCTTCCTGCAATGTGGTTAAAAGCATCAAATTCACACTATGAATAACGGTAAATATCAAAGTAGAGGTTTTTATTCCTAGTTCAAAAGCTTTTCTTGATAAGTTGTAGGGACCAAAATTAACAAACCATATCTTCTGCGAAGAAATTTGCAAAATATTCCATTCTTTTTGGCTTTCCAGTACTACTTGCAACTCATTGGGATTTCTTAAGTAGCTATCAAGAGATTGAATATCAGACGAAGCGAGTATAGATATACATCCAATTAATAGTGACAAACATGATAGAAAAAATAATGATCGCCACCATACTCTAGATGGCAATAAACTTAAAAAAGTAATTAATAGTAAAAAACCAACTAAACTCAATCTCCATATTGGACCTGCCCAAATTGGAGTGATTAAAAATATCATTACAATAATTATTTTTAATCTACTATCTATAATTCTTAGCCAACTTCTATTACCATGAACGTATTGACCAACAGAAAATTTGGTTAGCAAATTCATTAATCTTTTTGAATTAACTCGATATTTTCTCTTTCGACTTCTTTATTTAAATCTCTTTGCTGTTTCCCTCTCCAAAGTAAAATGAGGGGTGTGCCTTCAAAGCCTAAATTTACTCTAATTTGTTTTTCAATATATCTTCTATAAGTTATTCCGAATAATTTAGGGTCATTTACAAAAAGAGTAAAAGTGGGAGGTTTGTTCTTTACTTGAGTACCGTAATAAAGCCTACCTTGCTTGCCACTCCTCTTCGTTGGAGGACTTTTCCAACTTATTGATTCTTTAAGTACTTCATTAACTACAGATGTTGTAACTCTTCTTCTATGTTGATTTACAGCATTAAGAGCATGCTCAAAAATATTATCAACTCTTTGACCAGTTAAGGCAGATATAAAAATCATTTTTGACCAGTGTAAAAAATAAAGTTTAGATCTAAGTTCTTTTTCTACTTGATAGATTGTTGAACTATTTTTTTCTACAAGATCCCATTTATTAACAACAATTATGCAAGCTCTGCCCTGTTCTTCTATGCGCCCAGCCAACTTCTGGTCTTGATCAGTTACTCCGTCAACCGCATCTATAACTAACACACAAACATCACTTCTATCAATAGATTTAAAAGCCCTATTAATGCCAAAGAATTCAGTACCATATTTAACATTTTTCTTTCTTCTAATCCCTGCAGTATCAATAATTTTCCAATGATTATCACCTTTTTTAATAAGCGTATCTATTGAATCAGTTGTCGTACCACTAATATCACTAACTATTGCTCTTTTTACTCCACAGATTGAATTTAACAAACTAGATTTACCAACATTAGGTCTACCAATAATTGACATCATTATCTTTTCTTCATCATCCTGGATATTATTTTCAGGAAGTTCGCCAATAACGAGATCTAAAAGATCTCCAGTACCTGAACCATGAAT
>NZ_CACAYO010000026.1 GCF_902536725.1 uncultured Prochlorococcus sp. | reverse complement strand
TAAAAGAATTATTTACAATGAGCAAGCTCGTAGAGCGCTCGAAAGAGGAATTGATATCCTTGCTGAGTCTGTAGCTGTAACGCTCGGACCAAAAGGAAGAAATGTTGTACTAGAGAAAAAATTTGGTGCTCCACAAATCATCAATGATGGTGTGACAATCGCTAAGGAGATCGAATTAGAGGATCACATTGAAAATACTGGTGTTGCTTTAATTAGACAAGCTGCTTCAAAAACAAATGATGCAGCTGGAGATGGTACTACAACAGCCACTGTTTTAGCACATGCAATGGTTAAGGCAGGTTTGAGAAACGTTGCTGCAGGAGCTAATGCAATTACCTTGAAAAAAGGAATTGATAAAGCTACTGAATTTTTAGTTGGTAAAATTCAGGAAAATTCCAAACCTATTAGCGATAGCAATGCTATTGCTCAATGTGGAACTATAGCGGCTGGAAACGACGATGAAGTAGGTCAAATGATTGCAAATGCCATGGATAAAGTTGGTAAAGAAGGTGTTATCTCCTTAGAAGAAGGAAAATCAATGACTACTGAACTGGAAGTTACAGAGGGAATGCGCTTTGACAAAGGCTACATCTCACCTTACTTCGCAACAGATACAGAAAGAATGGAGGCTGTTTTAGATGAACCTTTTATTCTCCTGACTGATAAAAAAATTGCCTTAGTCCAAGATTTAGTTCCCGTATTGGAACAAATAGCTAAAACTGGTAAACCACTAGTCATTATTGCTGAAGATATAGAAAAAGAAGCTTTAGCAACTCTTGTTGTTAATAGATTACGAGGTGTGTTAAATGTTGCTGCAGTAAAAGCTCCTGGATTTGGTGATAGAAGAAAAGCAATGCTTGAAGATATGGCCGTTTTAACTAATGGACAACTCATTACTGAAGATGCAGGTTTGAAATTAGAGAACGCTACCTTAGACATGCTTGGAACTGGTAGAAGAATTACCATCAATAAAGAGACTACAACTATAGTGGCTGAAGGTAATGAGCAAGCAGTTAAAGCTAGATGTGATCAGATTAAGAAGCAAATGGATGAAACAGATTCTTCATACGATAAAGAAAAGCTTCAAGAACGTCTAGCTAAATTAGCTGGAGGTGTAGCAGTGATTAAGGTTGGGGCTGCTACTGAAACTGAGATGAAGGATAAAAAGCTTCGTCTTGAAGATGCTATTAATGCAACAAAAGCAGCTGTTGAAGAAGGTATTGTGCCTGGAGGAGGTACAACTCTAGCTCACTTATCTCCAATTCTAAAAGAATGGGCTGATAAAAATCTAGAAGGAGAGGAATTAATTGGAGCTAACATTGTTGAAGCTTCACTTACAGCTCCTCTTATGAGAATTGCTGAGAATGCAGGTTCCAACGGAGCGGTGATTGCTGAAAATGTAAAGACAAAACCATTTAATGATGGATTTAATGCCGCTACTGGAGAATATGTAGATATGTCCTCTGCTGGTATAGTTGATCCTGCGAAAGTTACACGTTCAGGATTACAAAATGCAGCTTCAATAGCAGGAATGGTCCTTACCACCGAATGCATAGTTGCAGATTTACCTGAGAAAAAAGATTCAGCTGCTCCAGCTGGCGCTCCTGGTATGGGTGGTGACTTCGATTATTAACTAAACAATAGTTTTTTAATAAATTTTTTTAAAAAGGATCATTCAAAAATGGTCCTTTTTTTTTAACTTTTATGAAATCCAACCAGCGCTAAGAATAATTGCAAGAGATAAAAATATCACTAAAAAAGTCCAAGTTATTTTGTTTAGAGAGGCCTCTGCACTACTTGCGCTATTGAACATAGAACTTCCACTTGCAGCTATTCCTCCCATTCCATCACCTTTAGGACTATGAAGCAAAACTAAGAGTATGAGAAGAAGTCCAGAAAAAACCCATATCCAACTAATAATTTCAATCATTGCTTAAAAACTTTTATTAACTTTAAACGTGTTGGACAACCTTATTATAACCTTTTAATTCAATTTCTTGAATAAGAGATTTGCCTGTCATTTCTATTGGTATTGGGAGATTTAATAATTGCAATAAAGTGGGAGCAATATCAGCTAAGCCGGCATTATCTCTTAAATTAATTTCATTTCCCATATTTGGTATTTTTCTTTTTTCCCCCTCAATCAAAATTAGTGGAACTTTATTTGTTGTATGTGCTGTCCATGGTTCTCCTTCAGCTCCTTTCATTACCTCTGCATTACCATGATCGGCTGTAATAAGAATGCTTCCACCCATCTCTCCAGTTGCATTAACAATTTGACCTACGCACTTATCTACTTTTTCTATAGCTTTAACTGTTGCATCCATATTGCCTGTGTGACCAACCATATCAGGATTGGCAAAATTAATTACAACAAAAGCATAATTCCCACTTTTAATTGCTTTAGAGCAACTAATAGTTAGTTCCTCCGCAGACATTTCGGGTTCCATATCATAAGTTGCAACTCTTGGCGATGGGATCAAATGTCTCTCTTCTCCAGGTAACGGAATTTCAACTCCTCCATTGAAAAAGTATGTTACGTGTGGATATTTTTCAGTTTCCGCGGTTCTGTATTGTTTAAGTCCGTTTTCTGATACTATTTGACCTATAAAATTATTAAGTGATTCAGGGGGAAACGCAACTTTTACTGGAAAGCTTGGATCATATTGAGTAAAAGTGATTAAATCAAGATTTGGATAATTTTTTCTTTCAAAGTCTGAGAAGTTTTTGCTTGAAAGGGATTTGACTATTTGTCTTGCTCTGTCTGGGCGAAAGTTAAAGCAAATTAAACTATCACCATCTTTAAGATAGTTTTCAGACATTCGTATGGGCTCTATAAATTCATCGGTTATGTTTTTGGCATAACTTTTTTCTATATATTCTTGAGGTGAAATACTTGATATTGGAATATCTGGATCAGTTAAATTAGAATACGCTTTTTGTGTCCTATCCCATAATAGATTTCTATCCATTATCCAGTATCTTCCACATATGGAAGCTATTTCCCCTGTATTAAATTTTTTTAAACATGATTCTATTTGATTTAGATATTTAGAGGCACTTTTCGCAGGAGTATCTCTTCCATCGGTAATAATATGTATTGCAACTTTTTTGATTTCATTATCAGATGCCCATTTTATTAAACCTAATAAATGATCGATATGACTATGAACTCCTCCATCCGAACATAATCCCGTGATATGCAAAGTAGAGTTATTTTTCTTTAATGAAACAGCCATCTCTTTTAACTCATTTACCAAGCCTAATTGATTATTTTTTACAATATTTGAGATCCTTACAAGTTCTTGTTGTATTATTCTTCCCGAACCAATGGTAAGGTGCCCTACCTCTGAATTACCCATTTGACCATCTGGGAGGCCTACATCAGATCCACTGGCACTTATCAGGGTGTGGGGATAAGCATGCCACAATGAATCCATAATTGGAGTGTGGGCACTATTTATAGCATTATCTGATTTTTCTTCTCGATATCCCCATCCATCTAGTATTGCGAGAACTACAGGGCTCTGAGGAACACTTAATCTTTTTATATTTTTGCTGCTAATCTTTGACATATTTTAGATCAAATTCAATTTTTAACTGATCCAACCTTAAATTTAGCCTCAAACGTTACTCTTTAACAATTTATAATTAACATAGTTAGCTTTTGCTAATTTAAGAAAAAGGTAGACGACTTTTATTTATTGATAAATCATGTCCAAGAAAACAAAAAAGATCGTAATACTTAATGAATTTGAGCTTAGAAAAACTATTTCACGTTTAACTTGCGAAATTATTGAAAAAGTCAAAAATCTGGATAATCTTTTATTGGTTGGTATCCCGACTAGAGGAATTGAGCTGACCGAAGTTCTAGAAGAGGAATTATTCTGTAGGACAGGTTTAAGAGTTAAAAAAGGAACAATAGATCCAACTTTTTATAGAGATGATCAAAATAGAGTTGGAACTCGCCTAATACAAGCTGCAGATATTCCAACTCCAATTGAGAAACAAGAAATTCTTTTAATAGATGATGTGATTTATACAGGTAGAACAATTAGAGCTGCAATGGATGCTTTATATTCATGGGGCAGACCCCAAAGAGTGATGTTGTTAGTAATGGTAGATAGAGGTCATAGAGAATTGCCTATTCAACCAGATTTTTGTGGTAAAAAAGTGCCAACTAGTAAAATTGAAAGTATTAGTTTACGTTTAAAAAATATTGATAATGAAGAAGGAGTATTTCTTGAATAACTTGCTTTTAAAAGATATTTCCTAAATTATACTCCCCTAAAAATTGATCTTTAATATCAAAACACTTAACTAATAAATCAGCACTTTTCGTAATTTTAAAAAAAAGTTTTAAGTTATCTTCCCCAATATTAGATTCATTTTCAAGTATTATTTTGAGTGGTTTTTTTTTCCATTTTATAATTTCTTCTTCATTTTGAACCTCTGATATCTTTGGTAATCCATTTTCGAAAATAACATCATATGATCTTTCTTTTTGTGTCTCTCCAATTATTATTTCGAATATTTTCTGATTATTATTACTGGCTTGAAGGATTAGTTTGAATGGGTTTTCTGTAGGCCATGTTTGACCTCTACAGAAAATAGGATGCCAAAAGTGTTTTTGTTCTCTTTTATTAAATAATCTTATAGATAATCCTTTGTTTAATATGTCTTTAATTTTTACCCCTGGAGTCATTGCTAAAGCTCCCAAAGCTATTGATTCGATTGGAGGCGGCGACTTTATTTGAATTTTTGGAATTGTTTTTGTTATCCATTCTTTAATCAATGGTATTTGAGTTCCTCCACCAACCAAAACAATTGAATTTAAGTCTTCAACAGTGCAAAATTTGCCTCTTGCTTGATTTAATAAATCTTTGAGTAAAGAATTAAGGTGACTTAGAAGATTATTTTTAATAAGTATTTTCTCAAATATTTCTTTACTTAGGTAAAAAACTTTTTCTTGATTTGGTTCAGTAAATAATTTTATTGGATATTTATTTTCATATTTGATTGCAGATGAACTGAGCTTACATTTTATTTCTTCTGCCTTTAAAAGATTAGTAACATAATTATTACCAGGAATAAAATAATCAACTATCCATTGATCAAAATCTTTACCACCAATTTTCGAGCCTATTTTTCCAATTATTTCTGCACACCTTATTTTTTGTTTTGAAATTGAGCTTACATCATTACCTTTAAATTTTAATAGTTCAGCTATTGGTCCAGATTTACCCTCTCCTCCCTCTATCTTAACTATATTCATATCGACTGTACTTCCTCCAATATCTAATGTCATGATTTTCGAGCCAAATGGTATATTTATGCCTAAACTTGCGGCAGTAGGCTCATCAACTAAGGCTATTTCATCTATTGATATTTCTTCGCAAAGGTTCACTAACCATTTTCTATAACCCTTATATGTATCTATTGGAGCAGTTAAAACAAGTCTTTTGATTTCATATTTGTGAGGGATGTTTGCCCACAAAATTTGAAAAAATTTTTCGCCACATTCATTTGGGTTTAAAACATTTTTTTGGTTTATTTTTTCAATAGAATTTCCAATTAATCTTTTAAAATTTGAATGAAAAAACAAATCAGAATTTAAGTTGTCCTTCATTTTTAAAGCACTAAGACCAATTTTGGGAATCTGCGAAGGTCCCTCGAACCAAACGGCTGTAGGAATAACTCCTGGAGATGATGTAATGTTCGGTATTTCAACTAAAATAGAATTAATATCTTTTTGATCTTGAAAAGCTATTACAGTATTTGTGTTCCCTAAATCAATAGCAAGTGTTCCAGATAAATTTTCTTCCATGTGAAATTGTAAGAATCAATTAAGTTCTTTTTGTAATTTATGTTTTGAAACGGTCGAATAAACTGTAAAATATATTTTATAGTAAAAAAATTTTTTTAATGAAAATATCAAATAATACAGGAATCGATTCTAATGATCTCGCAAAAAGAGGTGAAAGCTTAATTAGAAAATCAACTAATAGATATTTAACCACTGTCAAAATTGCTTTCAGAGCTAAACAAAGACGATTTGACGATTTTGATGGCTTATTGGATGAGTCAACTATTAAACCTGTCCAAAGGTCAATTATTGAATTAAGCGATGAACAAGATCAACCAGATTTACTTCCAGGCTAATTTTGGTAAGAGACCAAAAAAGATGGAGATTACTTAGAGATTTTAAAAAAGGCAAATTTTGCTTTTTGATTAGTGTTGATAATTGGTCAATCGAGTTACAAAAAAGTGAATTCTATTCTCTCTACCTTCTACTATTAAAAATTTATGAACAACTATTAGTTATCAAGGATGAACTAATGGATGAGGAATCCATTACTTTAGAAATAGAAAAACTACCTTGGTATATTTGCTTGGAGGGAAAAAAAAATGAATGGAGTTTAAGGTTTGTTTTTGAAAGTCAAGACCAAACAAGATCCTTCGAAATGTATTGGCCTATACCAATTGCACAAAATTTATTTTATGAAATAAAAAACATGTGGGAATCAATGGATTAAAAAATAAATAAAATTGGAAATTTTAGAAAATATTTCCCCCTCAAAAAAAATTTTTTTCACAGCTTTTCCACAATTTTTTTAGTAAAAATATCTGAGGATTTAAGGTATGTGGAAAACTTCTTTTTTTATATAAAACTTTATATTTTAGCAAGATTTATTTTTTGAAAATTAATTTCTTTGACTCCTCTTTTTATGACTGGATTCTCATTTTTCTATAACCTGAGACTGCCTCCAAATAATAATTGTTGACTATTTAGTGATTTTGGAGAAAACTAGTTTTTGTAGATTTAATTTCAATAAAGTTTTTCAATATGCAAGAGTTAAATTATCACAAAAATTCAAAAGTTTTACATGATAAAGATGAAGTAATAAGTTTTAAATGTGAACTTCAAGAGAATCTTCAAAGGGCTATGAAAGAATTTGTTGAGGAGCATCCTAACTGGGATCAATACAGGATACTACAAGCTGCTATTGCAGGATTTTTGATGCAAAAAGGATTCCAAAATAGGGATTTAACGAGACTCTATATTGGCAATATGTTTTCAATGAATTTTAAGGAGTAAAAACTTTTTTTATATTTTTTCTAATAGTATTTTTGCTATATCATCTTTGACAGGTAAAATAGATAACCTATTTCCTTTTTTTACAACTAATAACTCATCCTCATTAAATAAAATCTTTAGTTCAGATAAACTTAAAATTTTATCGGACTTAAATTTATATTTTACTTTTACACAATCCCATCTCGGATTATCAGGTTTCGATTTTGAATCAAAATATTTTGACTTTTTATCAAATTGAGTAGGATCAACAATATTTAGATCTATTACCTCCATAAGTCCTACAATACCTGGAGGACTACAGTTCGAATGATAGAAAAAAACCTTATCCCCTTTATTCATTTTTCTCATAAAATTTCGAGCCTGATAATTTCTTATTCCGTCCCATAAAGTTACCCCGTCATTTTTTAGATTATCTATGCTGTAAGCATCGGGCTCACTTTTCATTAGCCAAAAATTTTCTTTAGTCATATTAAGGGATTTGGAGTAATTTATCTGCTAGAATTTTGCTAGAATCAGAATTTTTATATGTTTATTATCCATCAAAGTTTCTATTTAGGGAAGCGATGGTTGGTATGGGGTGCATGCGAATTATCAGCTACTCACACTTGAGCTTTTTATGTAACATAATAAGTTTACATAAAGTAACAATTAAATGAAAAGACTTTTTCCTTATATCGCTTTTGCATGTTTAACTGGTTTTACGGCTACAACCGCTTTACCAGTTATAGCCGGCGGTTGTAGTAGCCACATGAACAAAAAAGCTGAAATCAAATGCGCTGAAGATGATACTGAATGTCAAATTGAAAAAGCTGAAAAGTTTGATTTAAAAGATTCTCTCAAGTCATAAAATCATGACTCAAATCAGTTTATTTATGAACTCTGCCCCAAGAGATTTGATTGAGTTCACATTCTTTTCGGCTGTTGGTTTTACTGCAGGATTATTTGGTCTAATTTAGTTATAGAAAATTGACCCATTCTTTTTTTCTCCTAACCTTTTCAAGTCTTTCTTTCTTTTATGTGATGGCTTGCTTATGGAGAGATTTAATTAATCAAAAGTAAAAAATATTTTTTTAATTATCTTTTATAGATAAATCTTTGTATGTCTTCGAATAGATTAGATTTTGATTTAAAAAATCCATTGCTTTTTAAATAAGATTTTCCTTTTTCAATATTTTCAATTCTTTTTTCATAAGAATTTTCATCTAAATTTTTTTGCATAAAAAATTAGTCGGTCCCTTATTCTGAATAATGCACACAAAAAAGCGGTTACCTTAAAT
>NZ_CACAYO010000025.1 GCF_902536725.1 uncultured Prochlorococcus sp. | reverse complement strand
CTTCAGTAGATCAATTAATGATTGAAATTGATGGAACTCCTAATAAGTCTAACCTTGGCGCAAATTCAATTCTTGCAGTTAGTCTTGCAACTGCTAGAGCATCAGCAAATGCTCTAGAAATGCCTATATATAGGTATCTTGGAGATCCATTATCCAATCTTCTTCCAGTCCCATTGATGAATGTAATAAATGGTGGTGCTCATGCACCAAATAGTCTTGATTTTCAGGAATTTATGCTTGTTCCCCATGGAGTTAATAATTTCAGTGAATCATTAAGAATGGGTACTGAAATTTTTCACTCATTAAAATCATTACTTGATCAAAAAGGTCTATCTACTGCTGTAGGCGATGAGGGTGGATTCGCACCTAATTTGTCATCAAGCGAAGAAGCAGGGGACTTATTATTAGAAGCAATTCAAAAAGCCGGATTTAAGCCTGGTGAGCAGGTATCTTTAGCTTTAGATGCTGCTAGTACTGAATTTTATAGTGATGGTATTTATAAATATGAAGGGAAAAGTTTAAATAGTTCTGAAATGATTTCATATCTTTCAAGATTAGTTTCTAATTATCCAATAGTTTCAATAGAGGACGGTTTAGCTGAGGATGATTGGGAGGGTTGGTCAGAATTAAACAAAGAATTAGGAAATAAAGTTCAGCTTGTAGGTGATGATTTATTCGTTACTAACACAGAAAGGTTAAGGAAAGGAATTCTGGAAAAATCTGCTAATTCAATCCTAATAAAGGTAAATCAAATTGGAACATTAACTGAGACTTTGGAAGCTATTGAGTTAGCTAAAATGTCCGGCTTCACAAGTGTTATTAGTCATAGAAGTGGTGAGACTGAAGATACAACAATTGCAGATTTATCTGTCGCTACAAGATCGGGTCAGATCAAGACCGGCTCTTTGAGTAGAAGTGAAAGGATTGCAAAATACAATAGGCTTTTAAAAATTGAGGCGGAATTGGGAAATCAAGCAAGATTCGCTGGAGCTTTGGGTTTGGGTCCCAAAAATATATAGTTTTTTAGCGCTTAAGTTTTTCTAAACGTGAGCCTTTTCTCATACTTAACTGGCATTTTACCCAATCAATACTTATTGGTAGTGCAAAAAAAAGTGGCAATAATGCAAAATTATTTTGTTTATTAGTTACAAGTAAAGCAGATGCAATTGATAAGCTTCCTATAAGAATAGAATGACCTAAAGTTTTTTGAGCAGTAAACATTTTTTTGAATTGCCTATCAGACTCTCCCATTCTAATTTGCAATTGTAAATCTCCTTGCTCTAATCTTTCTAAACTTTCATCTATTCTTTTGGGAATTCCAACAGCTTTCGATCCTAGTTCACCTACTTGCCTTCCAAATTGGTTAATTAAATCGTTGGGAGTTTGATTATTTGAAGTCATAAGTTCTATTAAATAAGGCTTGGTAATTGATACAAGGTTAAACCCTGGATCAAGCATTCTACCAACTCCTTCAAAAGTTGATAAAGCTCTCATCACAAAGATTAAATCTACTGGTAGTTGAAATGGTGTTTCATAAACAAGTTCGTATAAATCTCCAGATAATTTTTCAATAATATTTGGACTAAATGGTGGAGTTAAAGCTTCGTTAAGCATCAATCTGACTAATCTTCTGACTGGTCCTACATCAATATCTTTTGAAATTAGCCCAGCTTGTTGTAATTGACTGACAAGTGATGAGGCATCTCTTAAAGCAGCAGCCTTAACCATCCCTCCTAATCTTGTTTGAAGATTATTTGAGATATTGCCCATCATTCCAAAATCATAAAAAATCAATTTACCTTCATTAGAAACTGCTAGATTCCCTGGATGAGGGTCAGCATGAAAAAAACCGTAATTTACTAATTGTTTTAAATAACTGATGGCACCTATTTCTGCGATTTTGGGCAAATCAATTTTTTGTGATTGTAATTTTTCTAGATCGCTTATTTTTGTCCCTTCTAGATAACTTAAACATAGGACTTTTTCACTGCTCATATTCCAAATTACTTCAGGAACCTCAACATTTTCATCATCAAGAAATTGCTGTCTAAATCTTGCTGCATATTGTGCTTCACAGTTAAAATCAAGCTCCTTCATGAGAACTTTCCTACACTCTTTAGCAATCTCAACCCAGTTTCTACCACGACTCCAATTCTTATTTTTCTGCAATAATCCTGCTATTTGCTGCATTATGCCCAAATCGATAATAAACAATTCTTTTAAATTAGGTCTTTGAACCTTAAATACTACTTTCTTACCATCTATTAAAGTCGCCCTATGGACCTGAGCTAGTGATGCTGATCCAACCGGATCATATTTTATTTGATCTATTTCTTTAAACTTAGATCCTAGTTCTTCTCTTATAGTTTCTTCAACTTGCGCAAATGCAAAATTAGGAACTTGATCCTGCAATTTAGACAATTCCTTTATCCAAGTATTAGGAATTAAATCAGGTCTTGCTGATAATAATTGTCCAATTTTAATAAATGCTGATCCAAGCTTTATTAATTGATTAGTAAACCACTTTGCTCTTTTAATTTGCACCCTACTTTTTTCATAGTTCTTATTTGGAAAAATTGTAAATCTAATATTATCTATCCATAAAATTATCAAAAGCGAAATCAGAGTTATCCAAATAAGAAAGGACCTCTTCAATTTTTTTAAACGATAATGAAGAATGTTATAACTCATTTAATTTGATTATTTATATTTTTATTAAAGAGATCAATTTGCTTATTAATACCTTCAATTTCATTTAAAGCTTTTTTTATTTTGGAATCTTGATAAGTATTTTTAGACTCATTTTCTTGAACATTTTCGGCTTTTTCCAGTCTTGCTGCTTCTTCTATTATGGATTCTTTTAAACTATCAAATTCTTTTTTGAGAATTTCTGGAGCATCCTGAGCAATATTTGCTGCTTCTTCAATTTTTCCAACAAATAATTCGTTTAATTTTTCGGTTACTTTCTTAATGGCAGCTTTTAAAAGGTAATCAGAGTTGGTCATGAAAAATATAATGTTTCAACGGAAATTGATTTTTCGATATGACCTAATAATAGATCAATACAGAACATTTCACGCAACTGATCATTTTGATAACTAATTTTTTATATTTTTCCTATGTAAGTTTGTTTCTATATTAAGCTTTTTTCTCTTTTTTCTTTTAACTTATATCTATATAAAGGTTCAGGTATTTACTTTAAAATATCTTTTAACCAAGAACTCATCTAATTAACTACTAAAAAAGGAGTTTTTAAAAATTGGAAATCATTGAGTCAGATGTAGTTATTATCGGAGGAGGCCCGGCCGGTTGTACTTGCGCACTTTATACATCTCGTTCAAACTTAAAGACAGTAATTTTAGATAAAAATCCATCTGTTGGTGCCTTAGCAATAACTCATCAAATAGCTAATTATCCAGGTGTTCCGGTTGATATAAGTGGAGAGAAATTACTTACTCTAATGAGAGAACAGGCTGTGCAATATGGCGCAGATTATAGAAGAGCACAAGTGTTTGGAATAGAAGCTAGTGGAGAATGGAAAATGGTTTATACGCCCGAAGGCACTTTCAAAGCTAAAGCACTTGTACTTGCAAGTGGAGCCATGGGTAGGCCTGCATCATTTAAGGGCGAAGCTGATTTTCTTGGCAAAGGAGTAAGTTATTGTGCTACATGTGATGGAGCTTTTTATAAAAATAGAGAAGTTGCTGTTGTTGGAGTTAACAAGGAGGCAATTGAAGAGGCAACTGTTCTAACTAAATTTGCATCAACTGTGCATTGGATTACATCAAGTGATCCTAAATCAGATAATGAAGAAGCTATGGAATTGATGGATAATTCTAATATAAAACATTGGAGTAGAACAAGATTATTGGAAATATTGGGCGATGATATGGGTGTTAATGGTGTTGTTGTAAAAAATAAACAAGAAGAAAATCCCATCAATTTAAATTTAGATGGAGTGTTTGTCTATATGAGTGGTTCAAAGCCTATTACTGATTTTTTAGGGGATCAAATTGCTTTAAAAGAAGACGGAGGAGTTATTGTTGACGACTTTATGTCTACAAACTCTGATGGAGTATGGGCTATTGGAGATATAAGAAATACACCATTTAAGCAAGCCGTAGTTGCGGCTTCCGATGGATGTATTGCTGCAATGTCAATTGATAGATACTTAAATAGTCGAAAAAATATAAGAGTTGATTGGATTCATTCTTAAAAATAAATATTGCTTCTTTAATTTAGAGGGGAGTTGCTTCAGAAATATAGGCAACTCCTCCGTAGTAGCTTAAATCGTCCCTGATGTTATCTCTCATTTTATCTATTAATTCTTGCTCACAAAAAACAATTACATGAGCATTTGCTCCTAATCCTGTAAATTCCATATCTTCAGTAACAACTCTTTCAGGCCCTCTGCCTGTGGCGTGTTTCATAACTGTATATCCGGGAACATTAGCTTTTTCTAATGTTTTAATGATTGCATCTAGTTCTCTTTCACTAAATATCAAGTCTAATCTTTTCATTTTTATAGAGGGGACAATGGGATAATGGTATTTACTAAACTCATATATATAGGAATGCCAAGAACTATATTGAATGGGAAAGTTAAACCAAGTGTAGTTGAAATATAATAACTTGATTTAGCTTCTGGAACTGTCATCCTCATAGCTGCAGGAACTGCTAAATAAGATGCGCTTGCACATAAAACCACAAATAAAAGTGCGTTGCCAGGACCTAAAGATAAAAATCTTGCAACGAAAACACCAATAAATGAGTTAAACAAAGGCATAAAGATGGCAAAGCCAATCAAGAACGAACCAGCTTTCTTAAGTCTCGGCAATCTTTGAGCAGCTACTATTCCCATATCTAACAAGAAGAAGCATTCTGCTCCATAAAATAATTGTCCAGTAAAAGGCTCCATTTTTGCAATCCCTGAGGGATTACTTGAAGCAGTGAGAAATCCTACAATTAAGCTTGAGAGCAATAAATAAACTGATCCATTCAAAAGTGATTCGTGCAATATTGCGCTTAGATGCATTTTTCTTGATTTTGGTCTATTTTTGGGAGCTGCAAATTTCACAAGTAATAATCCAACAATTATTGCAGGAGATTCCATTAAAGCTAAGGCGCCAACCATAAACCCATCAAAGGCTATTTTTTGACTTTCTAAAAAACTTTCTGCGGAAATAAATGTAACAGCACTTATTGAACCGTACGCTGCTGCTATTGCGGCTGAATTAAAGACATCAAACTTAAATCTTAAAATTAAAAATCCAATCAGCGGGATTATAAGTGACATTATTATTGCAGCACTTAAAGTAGGTAATACTTGATCTGTAAAACCACTTTTCTGTATCTCTATACCTCCTTTAAAACCAATAGCTAGTAACAGATATAAGGAGAAGAGTTTAGGTAATGGAGCTGGTATTTCTAAATCGGATTTAAAGAGTACTGATATTGCTCCAATCAAAAAGAAAAGAACTGGTGGGGCTAATACATTTTGCAGAATTGGATTTATTTCCATAAATTACTAAGCTATTTCATTTAGAGCAGTTTCTAAAGCTTCTTTTCTTGTTTCAATAATGCCTTCAACTCCAAACTTAGCTAATCTATCTTTTACTTTTTCATTAGCACCAGCAACAAATGCTTTTCTGGAATTATTTTTTGCTTCTTGCATCATATCCTCTATTGCAAGAGTCGCAGTAACTCCAAGTCGTGGTACATCAGTGATATCTAATATCAAAACTTTGTAGTTTCTTACAAGCATCATTCTCTCAGATATGCCTTTAGCTGCTCCAAAACTAAGTGGTCCTTTAAGTCTAAATAGCATTACCTCGCCGGAACATCTATCTAAAAGTGCTTTTTCATCAGCAGGCAAAGCATTTTTCCCTTGATCATCTTCTGATAAAGGATTATCTTCATCCATACCTTCTAGTTGAGTTTCGGTTATTGAATCAATAGTGAGCATATTTGCTATGAATACACCTACTAAAACTGCCCAAATCAAATCCCAAAAAACAGTCATTAAAAGTACACCGTACATTACTACTGATGTTTTTAAGGATAATTTGTGAGCCCTCCTCAAGAATCCCCAATCAATAATATCTAGGCCTACTTTTATAAGAATTCCTGCTAGCAATGCAGTTGGTATTTGCTCAGCTAAAGGTCCTGCACCAACTAAAACTATCAACAACACAACCGAGTGAACCATCCCAGAAATTGGAGTTGATCCTCCAGATTTTACATTTATAACGGTTCTCATGGTTGCTCCTGCTCCAGGTAAACCTGAAAACAGACCTGCTACTGCATTTCCTATTCCTTGACCAATAAGTTCTCTATCAGAATTATGTTTTGTTTGTGAGATATTGTCTGCTACTAGTGATGTCAGTAAGGAGTCAATTGCGCCAAGTACTGCTAGGACTAATCCTGCTTTGAAAATAATTGGGAAATATTGATTAAAACTTGGGAAATTTAAAGATGGAACTCCCCTTGGGATCTCTCCAATTCTATCAATCGCTCCATCCCCAAAAATTAATATTGATATTGGGGTAACTATCAATAGGGCCAAGAGAGGAGAAGGAACCCACTGACTTATTTTCCTAGGAGTAAGAAATACTATACCTAGTGTCATTATTGCTACACCAATAGCTGCACCATTGGGCTGAAAATTTGAAAATACAGTAGTTAAAGATTCGACTACTCCACCTCGAGTGCTAATTCCAAGTAATGGGCCAATCTGAAGCGTAATGATTATTACTCCAATACCAGACATAAATCCTGAAACAACAGAATATGGGACTAAAGTAATGTATTTACCCAATTTTAAAATTCCGAATAATATTTGCAGTAAGCCACCAATGACTACCGCTGCCATAACCAAAGGTAAAATTTGTCCTGCAGAAAGATCTCTTGGAACTCCTACTGCTGCTAAGCCTGCTACTACTCCTGCAACAGTCACACTCATGGGACCGGTAGGTCCACTAACTTGAGCAGGTGTTCCGCCGAATAATGCTGCTAGAAAACCAACTACTACTGCTCCATATAGTCCATAAATTGCTCCGCCCGGTCCTAACGCAGCATTACCAAAAGCAAGAGCGAGAGGTAAAGCCACCACTGCTGCTGTGATGCCTCCAAGAATATCGCCTCTTACATTTTTAAGATGAAATCCATTAATTATTTTCAAAGATGCTCTCCTTAAAATAGATACTTAACTAGAAGATATTATCTCTTAATGATGTAAATTTGTGAAAAATGAAGTTTGTGCAAAATATTTTTGTAACTTTTTTTATCCAATTTAAAATAAATTTTGGTTAATTTTCCTGAACAAAAGGACTCTCTGATTGATTTAAGTGCGAGGTAAGCGATTAATGTATTAAATAAATATTTTTTTTAATTTAAATAATATTCAAATGAATTCGATTATTCGTCCAAGAAGATTAAGAAGGTCTGAGGCAATTAGAGCAATGGTACGAGAAAACCATCTAAAAGCTTCGGACTTTATATATCCATTATTTATTCATGAAAAAGACTTTAAAGAGGAAATATCGGCAATGCCAGGAACTTTTAGATGGGATATGAATGGATTAATAAAGGAGGTCACTAGGGCATGGGAATTGGGAATAAGATGTATTGTTATTTTTCCAAAAATAAAAGATAGTTTAAAAACTGAAGATGGAGCGGAGTGTTTTAATGAAGACGGTTTAATTCCTAGAGCTATTCAAATATTAAAAAAAGAGATTCCAGAAATGGCAATAATGACAGATGTTGCCTTGGACCCTTACTCGTGTGATGGACATGATGGCTTAGTTGATGAAACTGGAAAAATTTTGAATGATGAAACGATTGAAATTTTAAAAAAACAAGCTTTAATTCAAGCTAGAGCTGGAGCAGATTTTATTGGCCCTAGTGACATGATGGATGGAAGAGTTGGAGCAATTAGGACTGCTCTTGATAGTGAAGGATTTAGTGATGTAGGTATTATTAGTTATACAGCAAAATATTCATCTGCTTATTATGGTCCCTTTAGAACTGCTTTAGATTCGGCTCCTAGAGAAAATAATAAAAAAATAATTCCAGATAATAAGTCTTCATATCAAATGGACCCTGCTAATGCAAAAGAGGCTTTAGTTGAATCTGCATTGGATCAGTATGAGGGAGCTGATATTTTGATGGTAAAACCAGGAATTTCATATTTGGATATTGTTTATAGACTAAGCACATTCTCAAATAAGCCCATAGCTGCATACAACGTTAGTGGGGAGTACTCCATGGTAAAGTCTGCTGCTATGAAAAACTGGATTAATGAAAAAGATGTTGTCTTAGAAACCTTGCTTAGTTTCAAAAGAGCAGGAGCAAAACTGATACTCACTTATCATGCTTGTGACGCATCTCAATGGTTGCAGGATAATTAAAAACTCATTATTAACAAAAATTTGGTTTATTCTTAGAATAATAATTAATTCACCACTTTGTTTTGAGGTTTTCACAAGAAGTCAATAGGATTGGTCACATCGCACTTAGAGTAGAGAATCTCGAAAGGGCGAAATCTTTTTATATTAAGCTTGGTATGAATTTAGTTTGGGACGATAAAGATTGGTCTTATTTGGAAGCTGGTAAAGGTAAAGATGGACTCGCATTGTTAGGCCCAAGCTATAAAGCTGCAGGACCGCACTTTGCTTTTCATTTTGATGATAAAAAAGAAGTCGAAAATATGCAAAATGATTTAAAAAATTCGGGATTAAAAGTTGGGCCTTTACATGAACATAGAGATGGAACAGCATCTTTTTATATGAGGGATACTGAAGGAAACTGGCTCGAAATGCTTTATGTTCCTCCTGAAGGGATTCAATCAAATGTTTGATTCTTTTTTTGTATGCAAGAGAAAAGTTACTCT
>NZ_CACAYO010000024.1 GCF_902536725.1 uncultured Prochlorococcus sp. | reverse complement strand
TTATCTGAATCAATATTAGTCATTATTATAAATCGTGTTCAATATTTTAAAATACTCCTTATTTATATCAAATAATCATGATAATTAGATTGTTTGTAGTCTCCTTAAAACTCCATTAATAAATTTTCTTCCTTGCAAGTCACTATACTTATTAGCTAAATTGACAGCCTCGTCACAAGCAACAGCGACAGGTGTATTCAAAAAATTGATATCCACGTAAGCTAGACGCAAAATATCCCTGTCAATTCTCGGTAATCGTTTTAATCTCCAGCCATCCATTGCTTGATCGATATCAGAATCAATACTTTTAAGATTATTAATTATGTTACAAATCCTTTGAATTACGTCCTCTCTAATATCAATTTGACCGCTAGAAACAATTAATTTTGGAAATTCTAGAGTTATTGAGAGTGTATTCATTACAGTTTCAATTTTTGTAAGAGATTTTTTTAACTCATCGCGAACATTTGAATAAGAGGAATCAACACCTTCTTGTAATTCACTATCTAATATTTTCTGTGAAGCATTTTCTAACTCTGACTCACAATTATCTAATTCCTCTCTGCAATACTTTATTAGAGAATCCAAAGCAGATTCAAAAATTTCTTCTATCTGAAATTTATTTAATTTAAAATCACCTTTATCTTTTATAAGGCCAAGAGAAATTAAAGATAATTCTCTAGAAAGAGATCTATTATGCATCAATTAAGAAGAAGTATTAGTGGAAGCTCGTAATTGTGAAAAGAGTTTTGAAAATGTTGGATTTGTAGTGTTATTTTTCTCGTCTGGATTAACTATTCCAGCCGAAATTATTGTTCTAAAAGCATCTTCAACAGAAATATCCAAATCTTTTACAGAAGCCTCAGGAACAAGCGTATACCACCCAGTAGTTGGATTTGGTGCAGTAGGTATAAAAATACTAAGCAACTTTTCTTCTGATTCTGGCTGCAGAGAAGGACCTACATCTCCAGTCACAAAGCCTACACTATAAAGTCCCTCACGAGGATATTCAACTAAAACAACTCTTCTAAATCTATTAGACTTATTGCTTAAAAAAGTTTCGAGCAATTGTTTAAGGGTTTTATAAACTGCTCCAGCAACTGGAATTTTTGATAAAGTGCCTTCTCCGAATTCTAATAACCATCTGCCTACAAAATTTCTAGCCATTAAGCCTATGAGCAAGATTGCAAGCAAAGGGACCGTTAAACCTAAAGTAAGATTAATTAAATCTTGTAATAAAGGATTTAAAGTTATAAAAGGATTTAGTTGTTTTGGAACTGAAGTAACTAACGTTAAAACAAATTTACTAACTAATGATGACAACCAGATTGTTGTTGCTAAGGGTATTACAACTAACAACCCAGCTATAAGATCATTTTTAAGATCTTGTTGAAGTCTAGATCCTAAATTGGAATCTTGATTTTGATTAGATTCAACCAAAATAATTTTTCTTACTATATTAACTTTACTAATAATTTAACTGTTTTTACTGGGTTAGGATATATTTTTTTTAAATATATCCTTTTTATTTATAAGTTTATTATCCAAAATAAATTTTAAAAGAAATGCTATAAAAAATTTATGAAATGCTTAATAAGATTCAAAACAAAAAAGAACTTAGTAAAAAGTTAAAAGAAAGAGCTATTATTGAAGGCTTTACAATTGCTGGAATAGCTTCAATACCTGGCAGTTCGCGTATAAAATTAAGAAATAATGCATTAGAAAGATGGTTATCAAATAATTACCATGCAGAAATGAAATGGATGGAAGCAGAAAAAAGAAGGAATATAGGCTCACTTTTTGAGGAAGCAAAAAGTGTTTTAAGCGTTGGATTTGCCTACATTAATTCACAAAACAACAATAATAATTTCCTCAAAGTAGCTAAATTTGGCCAAGGAGAAGATTATCATAAAGTGATTAACAAAAAATTAAAGAATATTGGTAAATGGATCAACCAAGAAATCCCTGATTGCAAATGGAAAATATGTGTTGACACCTCTCCGCTTCTTGAAAAAGCATGGGCTGAAGAGGCAGGGATTGGTTGGATAGGTAAAAATAGTAATTTAATAAACAAAACCAACGGTTCTTGGTTTACTTTGGGGTTTATGATTCTCACGAAAGATTTAATACCAGATAAACCTCATCAATCGCTTTGTGGAAAATGTGATAAATGCATTGAACATTGCCCCACAAAGGCAATAGTAGAACCCTTTGTAATACAATCGAATCTTTGCATTGCGTATCACACAATAGAGAGCAGAGATAAAACTATTCCAAAGAAAATAGAAAAAAATTTAGATGGATGGGTTGCGGGTTGTGATATTTGTCAAGATGTATGCCCATGGAATAAATCAGTGCCATACAATAATAATTATGAAACTACACCGAAAGAATGGATTAAAAATCTTAATATTGAATCTCTAAATTGGGACGATAAAACTTGGAAAAAAAATCTTCAGGATACTACTTTAAAAAGAATTAAACCATGGATGTGGAAAAGAAACATACAAGCAAATCTAAGAAACAAAGGGACTAAAATATGAAAAAGTTTTTGCAAAAAATAATCTGGATCTCATTGATCAGTTTTTACTTTTTACAAATAGAAAGAGTTCAAGCAATAGTTCCTTATTATTATTTCCCAACAATAAAAAATTTAGAAAAGCAAAGTTTATATTTAGGTAAAAATGCATATCAACTTCTTTATTTTGGACAATATGAAGACAGTCTTAACTTAGCTAAATTAGCTATAAAAATAAATTCAAAAGATGAAAAACTTTGGTTAATTTTAGCTGAAGCACAAATAGCTAAAAAACAATACAAAAATGCATTAAATTCTCTAAATAAAGCAGAAAAACTTAACTCGAATATTAGCGAGATATATTTTACTAAAAGCAATATTTACTTAAAAATTTCACAACAAACAAAGGCAAAGATTGCTTTAGAAAAAGGAATAAAAATAGAACCTAATAACCATAAAGCTATTTTTCAATTAGGAAATATTTTATTAATGGAAAAAAATTACTTAGGAGCTATCAAATTGTTTGATAAATCTATAAAAATTAAACCTGATTTCTGGCAAGCAATCAATAATCAAGGTTTAGCTTATTTTGAGAATAACAATATAGATCTTTCAATCAAACTTTTTGAAAGTGCAATCTCAATTCAAGAAAATGCTGAACCTTTACTAGGACTGGCCTCATGCGTAAGAGTTAATGATAATAAATTAGCAATTAAGCTAGCAAAAAAAGCATTGGCTAAAGATCCTAAATATGTCGATTATGATTATAGAGAAGAACAGTTGTGGGGAGAAAAATTACAATTATCTACAGAAATTCTTTTACAAAATGAACAGCTTCAGGAAGATGTAATACTAGCAAAATCTAAAATAACTGAATCATCTTAATCTTCAATACTGGAAAATATTATTTTACCTATTAGTCTTAATTTAGTTAATCAATAATTTTTTTTAATTTTACGTTCAATGGATAAGAAAAAGTTCACTTCCATCTCACTTCAAGAAGAAATGCAACGTTCTTATTTGGAGTATGCAATGAGCGTAATAGTTGGACGTGCTCTACCCGATGCTAGAGACGGTCTTAAACCTGTGCAAAGAAGAATACTTTTTGCGATGTACGAGTTAGGATTAACACCTGATAAACCATTTAGAAAATGTGCGAGAGTTGTGGGAGACGTACTTGGAAAGTACCATCCTCATGGAGATCAAGCAGTATATGATGCATTAGTAAGACTAGTACAAAATTTTTCTACAAAATATCCTGCCCTTGACGGCCATGGAAATTTTGGATCTGTAGATAATGATCCCCCAGCAGCAATGAGATATACAGAAACCAGATTAGCCCCGATAGCTCATAAAGGTTTTCTTGAAGAAATTGGATCAGAAACAGTAAGTTTTTCAAATAACTTTGACGGTTCTCAAAAAGAACCAGATGTTCTTCCAGCCCAACTTCCATTTCTATTATTGAACGGCTCATCAGGTATTGCTGTCGGTATGGCAACAAACATACCACCTCACAACCTTGGAGAAATTGTAGATGGTTTAATTGCTTTAATAAAAAATAATGATATTAGTGACAAAAAACTTTCTAAGATTATTCAAGGACCTGATTTTCCTACAGGCGGAGAGTTAATTTATAGTCCAGCAATAGAAGAACTTTATCAAACAGGAAAAGGATCTATAACAATAAGAGGAGTTGTAAATTTGGAAGAGGTAAATTTAGGCAAAGGGAAACATAAAAAGAATGCAATAATCATTACTGAACTTCCTTACCAAATTAATAAAGCAGGTTGGATTGAAAAACTCGCAGAACTTGTTAATACTGGAAAAATTGATGGGATCTCTGATATTAGAGATGAAAGCGATAGAGATGGTATGAGAATTGTAATAGAACTAAAAAAAGATTCTAATTCAGAACTTGTTATTTCTAATTTATATAAAAAAACAACTCTCCAAACAAACTTTGGCGCAATATTCTTAGCTTTAATTAAAGGCAAACCTATACAACTAAATCTGAAAAAATATCTCAACTATTTTCTTGAATTTAGAGAAGAAACAATTAGAAAAAGAACTTTTTATTTTCTAAAAAACACTCTTGACAAACTAGAAATTTCAGAAGGTTTATCTAAAGCTACAAAAAACATTAAAAAAGTTATTGCAATTATTGAAGAATCAGAAAATTCTGCTCAAGCTAGATCAAAATTAGTAGAAAATTTTTTCTTAAGTGAAAAACAAGCAAATTCAGTTTTGGATATGCCACTAAAAAAATTAACAAATCTAGAAAAAAATCAAATTGATAACGATATAAAAACTTTAGAAGAAAAAAGGAATTATTTTCAAAAATTATTAAACGAAAGAGGATTATTACTTGAATTACTTATAGAAGAATTATTAATATTAAAGAAAAAATACAATGTTATACGTAAAACAAAAATAATTAAAAATATAAATCAAAATGAAGAATTAGAAACCCTTAATAATCAGATATTAGAAGACTTAATAAATAAAAAAACAAAGTTATATATAGACAATAGACTTTATTTAGGAAGGATGATTTTAGGTAATTACAAGAAATCATTTGAGGTTGTAAATAAAATTATAGATAATAAAAATATTCAAAAATTTATATGTAATATTGAAAAAAATATAAAATTAGTTGGAATCACAAATACGGGAAAAGTATTTAACATTGATTGGGAATCAAATATTAATAAAGACTATAAATTAGATAATAAAATTCTTGGAAATATTCATCCTAGTGAAATAATAAATTTTCATTCAATTAAAAAAGAAAAAAGAAATTATTTATGCATATTAAATTCAGATGGAAGATTTAAAAAAGTTTTATTTGATGAAGATATGATTAAAAGCAATAGATCTTTCACAATTACAAAATTAAAAAATAATTTAAAAACAATTGATTCTTTTATTTCTAATGAAAACAAAGATTTAATAATATTAACCTCGATAGGAAGAATTTTTAAATTTAATTTATCAAATAAATTTTTAACTCCAACTTCTAAACAATCCCAAGGATTAATAATTGCAAAACTTTTACCATCTGAAGAAATCGTTTCTTGTTGTGCATTTAATGATGGAGAAAATATTTTTTTAATATCTAAACTAGGAAAAATCTTTTGCATAAATAGTAATGAAATTTACTACTCAAATGAATACAGTTTAGGATATTTGAATGAGAAAACCCAACTTAAAAACGATTACTTTCTTAAAATAATGACAAGTAACCAATACCTTGATATTGAAACTAATAAAAATAAATCTGCAAGATTAGACCTAAATAAATTAAATTTCAAATCCAAAAAATCAAACTTTTTAATTGATTTTTTAAAATTAGATTATGATGAATATCTTGAAAATTGTTTCCGACTTGAAAACTTTCTCGACTAAGATTTATATTCATTTTCAACCCAATTTAAGTATTCTTGATTTACTGTTCCAGTTACATAATCACCAGTAAAACAACTCATCTCTAAACCCTTAATAGGAGAATCACCAATTATAGATTTACTCAAACTTTCAACACTTTGATAAACAAGATTATCAATTTCAAGCTTATCTGCGATTTCATTTATTGTCCTATTATGAGCTATTAATTCATCTCTATTAGGCATATTAATTCCATAAACGTGAGGATAACGAACAGGAGGAGCTGCTGATGTAAAAAAAACTTTATTTGCTCCTGCATCTTTAGCCATCTGGACAATTTCTTTTGAAGTAGTACCTCTTACTATCGAGTCATCAACAATTAATACATTTTTATTTTTAAACTCTGCACTCATAGCATTTAATTTTTGCCTTACAGATTTCTTACGTTTCTGCTGACCTGGCATTATGAATGTTCTGCCAACATATCTATTTTTAAAAAACCCTTCCCTATATTCTATCCCTAACTGTCTTGCAACTTGCATTGCAGCGGGTCTAGAAGAATCAGGAATAGGCATAACTACATCAATATCTCCAGAATTAATTGTTTCTTTAATTGTTTCTGCTAAGTAATCTCCCATCTTTAAACGAGCTTTGTAAACTGAAATTCCATTCATAATTGAATCTGGCCTAGCTAAATAAACATATTCAAAAGCACAGGGAAATAACATTGGATTTTCAGAACATTGCTTAGAGAAAAACTCCCCATCAAGATTTATAAAAATAGCTTCTCCTGGATCTACATCTCTCACTACTTCATAGTCATTATTCTCAAGTACTAAAGATTCGCTTGCAACCATCCATTCTTCTTTTTTTGTTGTTAATGAAAGTCTTTTCCCTATGACTAGAGGCCTAATACCAAAAGGATCTCTAAATGCTAATAAACCATGTCCTGAAATTAACGCAATTGAAGCATATGACCCCTGAATTCTTTTATGTAAAGATTTGACCGAATTAAAAATAATATCAGGTTCTAATTCTTGATTATTAATTTGTTCTTGTAATTCTGTCGCAAATACATTTAATAACATTTCAGTATCACTTGAAGAATTTGTATGCCGCTTGTCGACATTAAATAACTGTTTTTCTAAATCTCTGGTATTAGTCAAATTTCCATTATGTATCAAAACAATTCCATAGGGAGCATTAACATAAAAAGGCTGTGCTTCTTCTACACTTTCTGCTGATCCCTTTGTTGCATACCTGACATGACCCAATCCAATTTTTCCAATTAAATTCCTCATATCTCTAGTTCTATAAGCAGTATTAACTTGGCCTTTAACCTTATGTATATGAAAAACAGTGTTTTCCATTGTTGCTATACCTGTTGAGTCTTGACCTCTATGCTGCAAAAGCAAAAGACTATCGTAAATTTGTTGATTTACATCATTTGAAGAAACGATTCCAACTATTCCGCACATAACTTAATATTTTAAAATGATTAATAGTTGAGAAATGTTTTTCATATTTAAAAGTAATCTGAAATACTATTATTAAATTTTTCGGTTAATTCCTCAACCCCAATATTGCAAATATTTTTTTCGTTGATTTTTATCTTCAGCGTGTCATTAGATACGTATCCTATTTTTTTTACATAAACACTTGATGGAAAATTTTTTTGATTTTGTTTTAAAAAATCAAACCATTCGTTTTGTTTAATTTTACTAATTGAAAAAATAATTCTTGATCCCCCTTCGGCAAACAATAAATTATCAACTCTATTTAAATCTTTCTTTAGTTCTATGGTTGCACCCTTTGTGGACAAAATGCAAGACTCTGCTAAAGCTATAGCTAAACCTCCGTCACTTATATCGTGAGAAGAAACTACAAGACTGTTTAAAATCGCATTTCTTAAAAAAGTCTGGCAAAACTTTTCATCCAACAAATCTATTTTTGGAGGCCGACCTGTAATTTCTCCATGAAAATATTCCAGATAAGAACTAGCTGCAATTGTTATTTCTGATTTGGAAGAACCAATTAACCAGATTTGATCTTCAATATTTTTCCATTCACTACTTATAGCTTTTTCGACATTATCTATCTTCCCAACCATTCCAATAACAGGAGTAGGATTGATAGGAGTAATTAGATTATTTTTATTTTTAGATTCGTTATATAAAGATACATTACCTCCTGTAACAGGAGTTTCTAAAGCTTTACAGGCTTCAGCAATTCCATTACATGAAGATGTGAGTTGCCAATATCCTATTTTATTCTCAGGGGAAGAAAAATTTAAATTATTTGTAATTGCTACTGGTTCAGCACCAACACAACTAACGTTTCTCGCAGACTCTGCAACGGCCGCGATAGATCCTCTAAAAGGATCAAGCGCAACCCATCTACTATTGCAATCAACTGAAGCAGCAACACCAGAAAATACTTTACTTTTATTTTTTTTATTTTGTTCTCTTAGTCTTACTACGGCTGCATCTGATTTTCCTGGTTTAAAAACTGTATTTGATTGAACTTGAGAGTCATATTGTTTATAAATCCATCGTTTGGAAGCTATTGATGGATTAGAGAGTAGTTTTAAAATAATTTCTGATAAAGAAAAATTCTTATTTTCCTTCAATGAAAATATTTTTTGCTCATAAATTTCTGGTAAATCATTTTCTTTCCATTCCCATTTATTTAAAAGATCATCGGGTGGGTTATTAATCACATTGTGAGAATTTACAGGAGTATCATCAGATAATGCAGAAGTAGGTATTTGTGCCACAATTTTACCTTTATGAGAAATAATAACCTCATTTGTTCCTATCACTTCACCAATAACACTGGCATATAATCCCCATTTATTAAATTTTTCAATAAGATCATTAATTTTTTCTTCTTTAACGACAAACAACATTCTTTCTTGCGATTCAGATAATAAATATTGATATGAAGACATATCATCTTCTCTAGAAGGGACCAAATCTAAATCAATAGATATTCCTAAATTTCCATTTGCAGCCATTTCTGCGCTACTGCATGTTAAACCTGCAGCACCCATATCTTGAGCTGCAATTACATCCCCTGTCTTGAAAGCATCCAAACAAGCTTCAATAAGACTTTTTTCAACAAATGGATCACCTACCTGAACTGCAGGTCTATCATCCAATGAAGTTGTAGTTAATTCTGAACTGGCAAAACTAGCACCACCAACACCATCTCTACCAGTTGTATTACCAACATATAACACTGGTGATCCTACATTTTTAGCTCCAGAACAAACGATTTCCTCGGTCTCTAAAAGTCCTAAAGCCATAACATTCACTAGAGGATTTCCAGAGTAACTATCATCGAAGTCAATTTCACCTCCAACAGTCGGCACACCTACGCAATTTCCATAATGTGCAATACCGGATACAACTCCTCGTAGTAAATCAACATTTGACGATTTATCAAGGTTGCCGAATCTCAATGAATTCAAGACTGCAATTGGCCTTGCACCCATAGTAAATATATCTCTTAAAATTCCTCCTACACCTGTTGCTGCACCTTGAAAAGGTTCAATAGCAGAAGGATGATTATGACTTTCTATTTTAAAAACAAGTTTTTGATTATTTCCAACATCAATAACTCCAGCATTTTCTCCAGGTCCAACTAAAACATTTTTACCTTTTGTGGGAAACTTAGATAGTAAAGGTTTTGAATTTCTATAACAACAATGTTCGGACCACATAACGCCAAACATGCCTAATTCCGTTCTGTTAGGTTTTCTCTTTAATCTTTTGCAAATTTCTTCGTAATCATTAAGTGTTAAATTTTCAACTTGTAGTGCTTCATTAAGATCATATAGATCATTATTTTCTTGATTTATCATTATTTATATCCAAGGGTCATCTTC
>NZ_CACAYO010000023.1 GCF_902536725.1 uncultured Prochlorococcus sp. | reverse complement strand
TTATTTTTTCCTTGAAACCATAAAGCGCTTCCTATCATTCCTGATAAATACGGTTCAGGTTCTTTAAATTTTGAATCTTTAAATTGTAATTTATAAATTCTTTTTAAAATCTTTTCTGCCTTTGGTAATTTATTTTCCATAAAAGCAATATATGCAAGATTAAATTGCCCCTCGGCACTCCAATAATCTATTAATTTTTTTGCTTTTTTAAATTCTTTTTTATCTATATAAATACCAATAAGAAGATTCTTGCATGCACTGTAATAAAAAGAATTGCTTCTTACTTCTTTGCTTATATTTGCTAAACATTTTTCCAGTAATGCCTCTGATTTATCAATGTTCCCAACATAAGAGTTATAAAGGGATTCGGCATAAAGTAGAGAAACATAACTTTCATTGGTATTTATTTTATTAAGTAATTTCTTACCCTTAACTAATAATTCTGGGATCTCTTGATACTCTCCAAACCTTGAATAAACATCAATTAAATATGTAATTGATAAAAATATTTCATTTTCATTACCAAAATTAAAAACAGATTTAAAGTCTGAAACAGCACCATTTAAATCTCCAATCTTTGATCTAATTAAACCTCTATGTTGATAATAAATTGCTTCTAAGGAATTATTTTTGATTGCAGCTGTATGATCTATTATTGCGCCTTCAAGATCATTTAGTAACTCTTTATAGTATCCCCGCAAATTATATAAATAAGAATCGCCTGAATTTCTCTCAACTGCAAGATCTAAGTCATCAATAGCTTCAATATATTTTCCTAAATCACCTTTACTGTAAGCTCTTGCACCATAAGGATAAGATCTTCCCGGATTAAGCTCTATAGATTTAGTAAAGTCAGATATTGCACCATTATGATCACCAAGCATTTGTTTGCTAAATCCACGACCATTAAAGCTTGGTGCCCATAGATTAGGATTTAATTCTATCGATTTAGAGAAATCTGATTTTGCTCCTTCGTAATCACTTAAGTTATTTTTGCTAACCCCTCTATGATAATAAGCTTCCCAATTCGTTGGATATTGTTTAAGAAAGTCATTAATATCATCTAATGCACCTGAGTAATCAGTACTTTTTATTTTTTCTATTCCTTCTAAAAGGAGCGAGTTGTGCGAATCTGCTTTTAATGATTTAAAAAATGAAAAATCTAAAAAATTACTACTGAATATAAAAGTAATTAAAAAAAATTTAAACATTCAAAATTTGAATTTTGTTTTGTTAGATAAGCCTTTTAAATTTACGCCTAATAATCCTGCGGCATCTTTTTTATATGGTGTTGGTTCTAAATCAACAGATTTCGCGGAACCCCTTGTTTTAGAGAATGTTTTATAAAGTGGATCATCTATCTCATTCTCAACAAGTTTATCTATTGAGTCCATAGAACAAGTTGAATCAACTCTGCCCATTCCAGATAAAAGAGCATAAGCTCTTTGTGCGCCTGTCCCATGACTATCGCTCCCAATAGCATAAGCAGCAGAGGCCATTTCTAAAATACTCTCTCTTGTTACTCCTAATTCTTCATTGCCTTTTTGAATAAAATAACCTGCTAAACAATCTGCTTGTAGTTCACTATGAGGTTTTTCATATTCAATTTCTAATCCTTGTTGTAGTGCATGTGCAAATTCATGAGCAATTACGAAAGCAATGCTTGAATTACCAAAATACTTCACAAAACTTTTGAGTTGTTTTGGATCAAGAACGATTGTATGGGTAGCAGGACAATAATAAGATCCGCCTACATCAATTCCTGTTTTGTAGTCACCGCACCCTCCATATACCTTTGTACCTGTATTAGTGGTTATAACTTGAGGTGGGTATATTCCTTTTAAGCTTTTATCTGAATCCCAATTATTCATTAGGTAAACAGTTGTTTTATCTATGATTTTATTTATATCACTGGCATTTGCAGTATTTGGAGCAAGAAGAAATATCAAAATTAGAATTAGTTTCTTCATGATCCTTAAATTAACTTTCGATTTTTCTATTTTACATATTATTTAATTTTTGGAATCACTTAAATTTATTCAGAACTATCAATAATCAGTTGGAGCTAAACTCCTTATTCTTACAAAAACTAATGATTCAAACATCCTCTATTTCTTTGAAAGGAAATCTTAAAAAAATTATTTCATTTATCCTTTTAAGTCCCTGTTTATTAATTTCTCAAAATGCATTTGCAGATGTTTATGTAAATGGCTACACAAGGTCAGATGGATCATATGTCGGTGGTCATTATAGAAGTTCTCCAAACTCTAGTGTTTACGATAATTGGTCTACTTACGGCAACGTAAATCCCTATACTGGTCAAAAGGGATATAAGTATTATTAAACTTTTGCTTTCTTATCTGCTCTCCATATTTTGCTGCTAACTTATTAGCATCTGATCTGTTCATCCATTTACAATTCTCAGGATTAAAATCTTTTGTTTCTGATTTAAAATTTAATTGTTTATGATCTCAGTATGACTTTAAGTTCTTACAGAATGCATAGGATTTATCTAGCCGCAACTATGGGTTATGGTCTTGGCTCTGATGATCCTGAGGAACTTGCATACTACAAGAAATTAAGGAAAGAAATGGAAGATATGAAGAAAGATCCAGTAAAAAAAGGTATTCCTCTATCTTTTGAAATTAATGAAGGTAAGGATAAATGAACCTGAACATTTTTTTGTTAATTGATGGGAGCCTAATGCTTATCTTTTGTTGAAAGATGATATTGAGGAAGGGGAATTAAATCGCCCTGAAATGAACGCGAAATTATTATGTACTTTAGAAACTGCTATGCATAGAGCAATGCAAGAAAAACAATATTCAGCAGTTGCAAGTAATGCAAAAGTTCTTATGAAATTAATCGGTCTGGATTAATTAAAAAGAAAATAGGAAGTTAAGTCAACAAACCTTCAAAAGTAAATTAATTAAAGGGCGTTTGATGTATTTTATAGATATTCACTAAAGATTTTGTGCCCGAATTACCAAAGTTCCATGAATTTATGAGACCTCTTTTGGAAGTTCTTGTTGAAAATGGTGAGATGCATAGACATGATGCAGTTGCCGCGACCATAAAGAAAGTTGGATTAACAGAAGAACAGAAATCTATATGCCATGAAACTAATGGAAAATTTATAGCTCAAGAAAGAGTTGGTTGGGCATCTTCGTATTTAAGCCAAGCTGGATGTTTGGAAAGACCTAAAAGAGGTTATATGGCACCTGGCAAAAACGCTAAAGCTTTTTTAGACCTTAATAGACCAATAAAAGTCGCTGATGTTAAATCAACCAATGAGTGGAAAGCTTTAAGGGCTGCCAAAATACAAGCGGGAAATAATGAAATTGAATCTTCTAATGAACTTGAAGATGAAACCCCACAGGACCTTATAAATAAAGGTGTAAAGATTTTGCAGTCTCAATTAATTGATGAAATACTCATACAAATAAAAACAATAAGCCCAGCTTCCTTCGAAAGCTTAATTTTGCAAGTCCTTGCGAAAATGGGATATGGAGGCGGGGATGCTAAAAGGATTCAAGGTGTTCCTAGAGGACCAGATGGAGGTATTGATGGGATTATTGATGAAGATAAGCTTGGTTTAGATCAAATATATATTCAAGCAAAAAGATATAGCGAAAATTCTGTCGGAAGACCTACTGTTCAAAGTTTCTTAGGGGCGATGACTGGGGGAGGATGTAGAAAAGGGGTTTTTGTTACGAGTAGTACTTTCACTTCTGAGGCAAAAAAGTTTGCAGATGGTTTAAATGACGTCCGTTTAGTTTTGATCGATGGTGTTGATTTAGCAAAATTAATGATTGAGCATTCTGTAGGTGTTCAAGTCAAAGAGACGATTAAAGTTGCCAAGATTGATCAGGATTTCTTTAGTGGGGATGAGTAGAAAATAAAAAGTTAGATGATAAATCTCCTTTATTCTTAAATCTGTGTTGGTCATTAGATTTATAAAATATAGAATTGGATCATGAAGTTTAACGAAGATTCAAGAGTAAAAATACCAGCAATCCTCCATTGCATGAGGTTAGGTTACGAATATATTTCTTTAAAAGATTCAGATACTGCAATAGACAAAGAAACAAATATTTTTATTGATATTTTTCAAAAAAGTCTTTCTGAGATAAATACTGGTTGTAATGAAAATGAAGTCAAAAAAGCTTTAAATGAACTATCTTTATCACTTGGTAATGAGGATCTTGGTAAATCCTTTTATGAGAGAATCACCAGAAAGTCAGGCTTGAGGATAATCAATTGGGATAAATTTCATCAAAATGTATTTAATGTCGTTACTGAACTCACATATAGAAATGGGGATGATGAGTTCAGACCAGACATAACTCTTTTGATTAATGGATTGCCTCTTGTCTTTATAGAAGTCAAGAAGCCAAATAATAAAGATGGTATTCTTGCTGAACATAAACGTATTAAAACTAGGTTTTTAAATAAAAAATTTAGAAAGTTTATCAATCTCACCCAGTTGATGATCTTTTCAAACAATATGGAATATGACGACAGTTCGGCTTTGCCAATTGAAGGAGCTTTTTATGCAACTGCATCCTATCAAAAGCCGAAGTTTAATTATTTCAGAGAAGAGGAAGAGTTTGAAGAAAATACTCTTAATCTAATTAGTGAGATTGATGAACTTAGAGTCTTAAAAGACAATAATCTAGTAAGCATTAAAAGCTCTCCAGAATTTGTAAATAACAAAAGTATAAATACACCTACAAATCGCATTCTTACGTCATTAGTTAGTAAAGATCGCCTGGCTTTCCTTTTTGAATTTTCTCTTGCATACGTAAATGGAAAAGATGGGATTCAAAAACATATCATGCGTTATCCACAATTATTTGCAACTAAGGCTATACAAAAAACATTAGCTAAAGGAATAAGGAAAGGAATTATATGGCATACGCAGGGCAGTGGGAAAACCGCATTAGCTTTCTACAATGTCAAATTTCTTTCTGATTATTTCCAAAAAAGAGAAAAGATCGCTAAATTTTACTTTATTGTAGATAGGCTTGATCTTTTAAATCAGGCAAGTAATGAATTTAGAGATAGAGGTTTAATTGTTCATCATATTAATTCAAAAGAAGATTTTGCTATAGACATAAAAAAAAGTGCTGCAATACACAATAGTAGAGGTAAGTTAGAAATAACTGTAGTCAACATTCAGAAGTTTTATGATGACCCTTCAGTTACAAAGAGTAGCGACTATAACTTAGGAGTCCAACGTATCTTTTTTTTAGACGAGGTTCACAGGAGTTACAATCCAAAAGGTAGCTTTCTTGCAAATTTAGAGGAATCAGACCGAAACTCAATAAAAATTGGCTTAACTGGTACGCCCCTTCTGGGAAAAGACTTTAACTCAAAATTATTGTTTGGAGATTATATACATAAATACTATTACAATGCGTCTATCAAAGATGGTTATACTCTGAGACTGATAAGAGAAGAAATAGAGACAAGTTACAGACTTAGATTGCAAAAAGCATTGGAGGAAATTGAGATTTTAAAAGGTAATTCTGATAAGAAATTTATTTATTCTCACCACAAGTTTGTAGAACCAATGTTGGAATATATTATTAATGATTTTGAAACCACACGTATTACTATTGGGGACAATCAAATTGGCGGAATGGTCGTTTGTGATTCTGCCGCACAAGCAAGAGAAATGTATAAAATTTTTGAGGAGAAATATGCAAAGACTAATTTAGAATCCAAAACAAGAAAATCAAAAGTTTGTTCCGCCGCTTTAATACTCCATGATGAAGAAGATAAAGAAACTAGGAAAGAGTGGGTGAGATCTTTCAAGTCAGGAAAGATTGATTTGCTTTTTGTTTACAATATGCTTTTAACTGGATTTGATGCAGAACGTTTGAAAAAATTATATTTGGGTAGGGTTATTAAATCTCATAACTTATTACAAGCTTTAACACGTGTTAATCGTCCTTTTAAAGAATTTGAATATGGATATGTAATCGATTTTGCAGGAATTGAAAAAGAGTTCGATAAGACAAATAGGAGTTACTTTGAAGAATTACAAAATGAACTTGGTGATGAGTTAAAAAACTACAACAATTTATTTAAGACTGATGAAGAAATCCTAAATGAAATTGAAGAGATAAAAGAGACATTATTTCATTACGATATATCTAACGCAGAAATATTTTCAAAACAGATAAGTTGTATTAATAATCGCGGTGATGTTCTAAAAATTGCAACCACATTGAATAATGCTAAAAGTCTTTTTAACATAATTAGATTATCAGGTAAATACAAAATGCTTGATCAATTAGATTTTAATAAGTTAAATATTTTGTCTAGGGAAGCAAATAATCGACTTGCTTTAATCAATATGAAAGAAGCAATCGAAAATAAGATTGATACTAAAAATCTTTTAAACATTGCTTTGGAGGATATTATTTTTGCTTTCACAAAAATAAAAGAAGAAGAATTGCTGCTTGCAGATGAACTTAAGAATATACTCCAAAAGACAAGAGAGGGATTAGGAAATAATTTTGATCCACAAGATCCAGTATTTGTAACCCTAAAAGATGAGCTTGAACGTCTATTTAATAAGAAAAACCTTGTTGAAGTAACTAAAAAGGAAATGGAAGATAATATTTCTGCATTAAATGAAATCTATGCAAAGGCCAAAGAATTGGAAAGAAAAAATCAACTCCTAAAAGCTAAATATGATTACGATGAAAAGTATGCTCGTTTACATAAGCGTTTAATGGAAAAGGACCCTTTGACTGATAGTGAGATTAAATTATGTGCTGTTCTAAGTAGCTTAAAGTTTAAGGTTGATGAACAAGTAGAGAAAAATACAGAAGTTCTGTCTAATGAAAATTTTGTTGGCAAAATGATACTTCGTTTAGTACTTGAACAATTTCAAAATAAAATAGATATAACACCTGCGATCGCTAAGAATGTTAAAAATATACTTGTTAATGAGTACATAAATGAATATGAATGCAATCCAGCATAAATATTTTTTATTTTTTTTTTCGGGTTTTTAAATGACTGATAGTTTTGATTTTTCCAATAAAGTTATAGAACTAATTGATGATTTAAAAAGTGTTTGTGCAAATTATGGTTTAGGTAATGATGGTAATGAATATAGAATTATCACTCAGATTTTTCTTTATAAATTCCTTCATGATAAATTCATTGATGAAATAAAAGGTATTAAAAGTGAACTTAGAAAAAGCCAAAACTGGGAACAATACTTAGCAAATCTTAGTGCTGATGAATATGAATTATTAACTATGAAGCTTGGTGAAGGTATAGCAGTTTTTCAATCTAAGCAATTAATCTCTAGCTTATTTTCTAAACAAAATGAAGCTAATTTTGCTGATATATTTGATAGCGCTCTTAGAGAAATTGCTTTATTAAATGCAGATATTTTCTCTGTAGTTACGGGTGGAGGTGAAAAAATAGCTTTATTCGAAAATCTAAGTAGATATGTTTCTGATAATCGTGATGATTTTTGTAGGGCTATTATTAATAAGCTGGTTGGATTTAGTTTTGAAAATATATTTAATGAGGGGTTCGATTTCTTTGCCACAATCTTTGAATATTTAATTAAAGACTATAACAGCGATAGTGGTGGGAAATATGCAGAATATTTTACTCCTCACTCCGTTTCAGGAATCATGGCTAACTGTTTAGTACCAGATAGTCTTGAGGGTGAAATATCTGATGTAACTTGCTACGATCCCTCTGCTGGATCTGGGACTCTACTGATGAACTTAGCCCATAAAATCGGAGAAGATAAATGCACAATATTCTCCCAGGATATTGCTCAGAAATCATCAAACCTTCTTCGTCTAAATCTCATTCTTAATGGATTAGTGCATTCCATTCATAATATTATCCAGGGCAATTCACTCGTTGCACCTTTTCATAAAGATAGAAATGGAGCTTTGAAAAAATTTGATTTTATTGTCTCTAATCCTCCATTTAAGTTAGATTTCTCTGAATTTAGAAGTGATTTAGAGATAGAAGAAAATAATGATCGATTTTTTGCTGGGATCCCAAAAATTCCACCTAAGGAAAAAGAGTCAATGGCAATTTATTTACCTTTTCTTCAACATGTAATTTATTCTTTAAAGCCAACTGGTAAAGCTGCAGTTGTTGTGCCAACAGGATTCCTTACTGTAAAAAATAAAATCGAAAAAAAAATACGCCAAAAATTAGTGAATGAAAAAATGCTTGCAGGGGTTATAAATATGCCAACTAATATTTTTGCTAAAACAGGCACTAACGTTTCTATATTATTTATTGATAAGACTAACCAAGATGAAGTGATACTAATAGATGCATCTTCATTGGGAGAAAAGGTTAAACAAGGTAATAATCAAAAGACAGTATTGAGATCAACAGATATAGAAAAAATATTAACTAGCTACACTTCTAAAAAAAAAATAGACGGATTTTCAATAGCTGTAACTTACGAGGATTTGAAAACTAAAGATTATTCATTTAATCCAGCAATATACTTTGATATAAAAATTGATTACGAAGATATTTCCCCTGAAGAATTTTCAAAACGTATTAATGAATCACTTGCGAAACTAGATGATTTCGCAAATGAATCAGAGATTCTAAAAAATCAAATTGCAAATAACCTTTTAAATTTAGATTATGAAGTTTAATTCAACAAAATATAATGAGCACTGGGATGAAGAGGTTTTATCAAATCTTGGAAATTTTCAAAGGGGTAAATCTAAACATCGGCCAAGAAATGATTCAAGACTTTTTCTAAATGGTTCTCACCCATTAATACAAACTGGAGATGTTAAAAACGCGGACTTATATATTAATAGTCATGATGCTTGTTATAACGATTATGGTCTAAAGCAAAGTGCTATTTGGCCAACAAATACTTTATGTATAACCATAGCTGCAAATATAGCTGAGACGGGAATCCTTGCCTACCCAATGTGTTTCCCAGATAGCATTGTAGGTTTCAATGCTGATTCGAGAAAGACTTCCGAATTGTTTATGCATTATGTATTTTCATTTATTCGTAATTCAATTCAGAAAACAGCTATTGGAAGTATTCAAGATAATATAAATATCGACTTTCTTAAAGATTTGGTTTTTAGGATCCCATCTAAACCAACTCAAGATGTTATTTGTTCTGTCCTAGAAAAGTTGGATAAAAAAATCGCACTAAATAAAAAAATAATTAATCAATTAAAAGATAATATCCAACTTATATATAACTACTGGTTCGTTCAATTTGACTTCCCCAATGAGGATAGCAAACCTTATAAATATTCAGGTGGAAAAATGATTTTCAATGAAATATTGAAACTTGATATTCCCTTTGGATGGGAGGTTAAGAAATTAGGAGATGTCATACCTACTGTATTAGGGGGTACTCCATCTACTACAAATCCTGCAAATTGGACAAATGGAAATATTCACTGGTTAAGTTCAGGAGAAATAGAACAATTTCCAATAATTTCTTCTGAAAAAAAAGTAACTCTTAGAGGAATTAAAAACTCTGTAGCTGAAGTACTACCTAAAGGAAGTATTTTAATTTCAATTGTTCGTCATTTACGAGTTTCTATTCTTGCAATGGATTCATCTTTTAATCAATCTGTTGTAGCTTTACCTGAAAAAGATAATTTTAAAAAAGAATTTCTCTATCCTTGGTTGATCAATGAATTACCCCGATTGAGTGCATTAAGGACCGGCGCACAACAGCCTCATATTAATCAAGATTTAGTTGATGATTCTAAAATCATACTTCCTCCTGATTTCTTATTAGAAAAATATTCAGAAATAGTTGCTCCTATATTTGAACAAATAAATAATATCGCTTTTGAAAATTTAAAACTTCAGAAATTAAGAGACTGGTTATTAGGTATGTTAATGAATGGTCAAGTCAAAGTAAGAAATTAAAATTTAATTAATATCCATAGAAACTAATATAAAAACAAAAAATAATCTATAAGAAATTTTGAATTTATTTATTCAAAGTGATAAGGCCTAAAATCATTAACCTTAAATCTTATTTGAGGTTCGCCAATCGATATATATTTTTTTGCTAATTCATGATCAAATTTTAATAAAGCATTTTTTGTAATTT
>NZ_CACAYO010000022.1 GCF_902536725.1 uncultured Prochlorococcus sp. | reverse complement strand
CAATAAATTTTGATACACCTGTTTGAATATTTGTAGAAGGCTTAAACTTAATCCATTCTAAAAGAGATTGAGTATCTGCTTCAGTTGCAGTAACGTCTCCTGGTTGCATCCCAACATATTCTTTTATTGCTTTTTTATTCAATTTATTTTCTATTTCGAAAATAAATTCTTCTAAATTTATAGGATTTGAATTTCCTATATTAAAAATTCTATGAGGCGCCCAACTAGAATTTGGTTTAGGATTATTTGTATTAAATGAAAGATCTTTTTCTGCAGGTTTATTTAAAATTAAAACAAGAGATTTAGAAATATCATCTATGTAAGTGAAATCTCTTATCATGTTACCCCCATTAAATAATTTAATAGGTTTGCCTTCAATAATAGATTTCGTAAAACTAAAATAAGCCATGTCAGGTCTTCCCCATGGTCCATAGACTGTAAAAAATCTAAGACCAGTTGAAGATAAATTATATAGATGACTATAGGCATGAGCCATTAACTCATTCGATTTTTTACTTGCCGCATATAAACTAACTGGATGATCAACACTTTGGGATTCCAAAAATGGCATATTAGAGTTGCCACCATAAACGGAACTACTGCTTGCATAAACAAGATGTTTGACACCATTATTTCTGCAGCCTTCAAGAATATTTAAAAATCCCTTTATATTAGATTCTATATATGTTGATGGATTATTAATAGAATGTCTTACACCAGCTTGGGCGGCTAAGTTTACAACATACTCAAACCTATAAGATTTAAAGATTTTTTTCATTTCATCTTCATTGCTTATATCTTCTTTAATCATTTCAAAATTTCTATTTAGATCATTCGCTTTATTTAATAATTTTTTATAACGAGATTGTTTTAATTTAATATCATAATAATTATTAAAATTATCTAACCCAATAACTCTTTTATTTGTTTCTAATAATTCTTTTATAAGATGAAAGCCAATAAAACCAGCTGCTCCAGTTACAAGAATTGTCATATAATTTTAAAAACTTCCTTAAATTAAACTTTTTATAATAGTCAAAAATGCAGAATTTTTTTTTTTTTTTAATTAAATTAAATAAATATAATTTAACAAAGGTAATATTTTGGAGAAATTTGCTGAAATCTCTTGAGTTTTTTAAAATACCCTATATACAAATTAAATATGTCATCTAAAAAGTACTTGTTGTGGATAATGCCCAAAAAAACTAAATCATATTTCTTATCAGAAAAAGAATTATTTTCATCTACTAAACTTGTGAGATCCAGAAAGGCTGATTATATGAGTAGTAGAAGTTCTCTAAGAGAAGTTCTATCCTTGATATTTAATTTAGATCCCTTAAAAGTTCCCTTAGATGGAGAATTTGGAAGAATACCTAGTATTCCTCCTGAATATGGTTACATAAGCTTGAGTCATTGTGATAATGCTCTATTAATTGGATGGTCAATTGAAAAAATTGGAGTTGATATAGAAAGAATCGATAGAAGATTCAATGCAAAAGGAATAATGAAAAGATTTTATTTGGAAGATGAGATTAAAGAATTAAACCTAATTAAAAATTCAGAAGAATTTCGTAAGGAAGTCATGAAATTATGGGTAACTAAAGAGTCATCTTTAAAGTGGAGTCAAGATACAATAGCAAGTGATTTATTGAATTGGCAAATAAAATTATTGGAAAATAAAGCCTTTAATAAATCTTTAAATTTAAATTTAAATGCCTATTGTTTAAAATACAAAAATTGGTTTCTTGGGGCAGCATCTAAATTTGTAAGAATAGATAATACTTATCCTCTAATTTGCGATATGTTTTAATAATTTTTTCTTTTTAAAAACTTTATTTGTTTAAACAATTTGGAAACTTTATTTTTTACTGGAAACTTTTCATGTATTGAAATTAATTTGCCATAAGTTACCCAAATTAAGTAATCTTTAAATATTTTAAGTTTTGATTTAAATTCCCTTTTTTGAGGGGCAAACCAATTTTTATTTAAATGCAAAGGCCTTCTAGTTAAAAGATTAGCAGATATATCTTTAGGATTAGGAATTGCTGAATTTATTAATTTACTCTTTTTTAAGAATCTATCTTTTCTTAAATAAGTTACTTCAATTACTCTTGGTATATTCATACCTGTTTCCTTATCAATTATTTCGCCACAACAGTTATTAGGATGTACATGAATGCAAGTGTGAGTTTGATTTAGTTTCTTAAGTAATGAAACTACCTGATTGTCTTTTTTATTTGAAAAGATACTCTCTAGCTGATGTAATTCAATTACTATAATCCTGAATCTTTTTAATAAAGTTTCTGAGCATGAAAGTATATTTCTATATTCTGCTCCTTCAATATCCATTTGAAGGATTAAATCTGTATTAGAATTTGATATATATTTATAAACCCAATCCTCTAATGTTATGGAATCATTTCCCTGATCAATATCTAACCATTTTTTTTCAAAAAATTGCATATTTTTTAATAAAGAAGTTTTGAAATTTTTTAAATCACTTGAAAAATCGCATAAATAACTTTTTATTTTATATTTTTTTGCGAGAGTATCCTCGAAATCCTTTCTATTAGAAACTCCTGGAGAAAAACATGCCTTAATATTTTTTAAATCATCAGGTATTAAATATGCTCCATCTTTGTTTCCACCAATTCTTATTAATTTATAAGGAGATTTTTGAGGTTTAAGAAGATTTAGTGGTGAATTCATTACTATTAAAAATTTTATTTTTTATATTTGATTAATTGATGTTTATGAATCAAATCGTATGGTTTTATAAATTAATTTAAATTTTTTTATATAAAATATCATAATAATTTCCCGCTTCATGTCTTTTAAAGCAAGACTTTATAAAAGGCTTAAAATCATTTTGCTTCATAAAATTATCAATATCTTTAAGCTGAAAACCACCTCTATAGGATTCAAAATCACTAACCTCTGTCTTAACATATTTAAAATTTTTAAGAATTTTTTGAGAACCCTTTAAAACTAATAATTCTGATCCTTGTGTATCCATGATTAAAGTATCATATTCAAAATCATCAATATTATTTTCATCAAAAAAACTATCAAGTGTTATGCTTTTTAAAGATATTTTTTTATCTTGAGTAATTGAGGGCCATAAAGATTTGTGTAAATGAAATTTAAAGATCGAGGATGAGGCATAATTGTCGGCAATATAAAAATCATATTTTTCCCCATCTTTATTAGTGATTAATTTTTCATAAGATATCTGATTTGGGAATTCTTCTAAATTCTCTTTTAATTTTTTATATATTTTAGGAATAGGTTCGAACCAAATTACCTTCAACATAAAATAATCATATATAAACCTCTCTTGTCCAAGATTTCCCCCAACATGTATAACACCTTTAGCATCTTTCAAGAAGTCATTTTCGTATTTTCCTTTTAAAAATGAGATTTCCTTCTCTAATTTTCTTACTTTATAAAAAACATGCCACGGGTTAAGGATCATATTGAGTTTTCTTAGTAAAGAATTTATCCATATTTTTCTAATCAATTGATAAATCTTTAAGTTTTTAATTTTTGATAGTGCCATTTAATAGATTTCAAATTTTGATAATTTAAATCTTATAGTCTTTAAGTGGTAAGCATAAAGTTCTATTCTCTATTGAAGATTTATAAGCTGCCATTATTACTTCTAATCCATGAAAAGCATCTTTTGGATTAAATAAATTTTCTTTTTTATTTTTAAAAAATCTAATAATTTCTTCATAAAAATATACATGACCAGATCCAAAAATTGTATTTACTTCATTATTTTTAAAGTCAATTAAGTTATCATCATTATCATATTGATCAAATTCCCATTTTTCTATTTTGTTCAATGCGTTTCCTCCTATTCTCACAGTTCCTTTTTCTCCAAATATTGTTATAGAACCTTCATAATTTTTTGGAAAGGTAAGCATGGTTACTGATAAATTACCTAGCGCTCCATTTTCATATTCCAGATTCATTACGGCTGTATCTTCCATTTCAATATCTCTATTAAGAGTTTTTGTGAAAGCATTTACTTTTTTGATTTTTAAACTAGGCAAATAATACATCAGATCAATGTAATGGCTAGCTTGATTAAGTAATGCCCCTCCATCCAATTTTTTTGTACCTCTCCAAGAACATTGATCATAATATTGTTGAGGTCTATGCCAAAAAATATTGGAATTAATTAAAAATAATTCTCCAAACCTTTTTTTCATTATTTGTTTTTTTAAAAGTTTTACTATTGGATTAAGTCTGTTTTGAAAAACTACAAATAGTTTTTTATCACTATTATTAAAAGAATTTAAAACTTTTATCCCATCATCTAATGATGTAGCTAAGGGCTTTTCAGTAATAACATTTAATCCAATATTTGATGCTGAAATAGCCTGCTTTACATGATACCCACTTGGCGTACATAGAACTACAATTTTAACGTCTAAATTACCTTTCTCGACCTCAGCTAATAATTCATAATAATTTAAAAATGAAGCAACCGGTTTATAGGTTAGATTTGTACTTGGTAATGAGTTTTTTATAAATTCAGATACTTCGTCTATATTTTTTTGATTAATATCACATATTGCTTTTAGGCATATTGAATCCTTTAGTTTTATTATTGCTGAAATATGTCTATAACATATTTTTCCACAACCAACTAATGCAATATTAATCTTATTTTTATCAACCAAAATTTTCAAAAATTAAAAGAATTTCAATACTTTAACATAAAAACTTAATGAAATTAACTTAAATCTATTCCATCTTTTTTATAAAATAAATACTTTAGATCTAAAATTACATAATTATTTTTTGTATATTTTTTAATATTTTCAAATCCTTCGTCCTGAAAACATTTGTGTCCTACTGCAATTAATATGGCAGAGTATTTCTTTTCTGGGAATTTATCATATATCTTTATTCCATACTTTTGGATAACTTCATTTTTATTTACAACAGGGTCATAAATATCAACATTACATTCATAATCTATCAGTTCATTATAAACATTTAAGACTCCAGTATTTCTAAAATCTGGACAATTCTCTTTGAAAGAAAAACCCATTATCAATATATTTGATCCATTAATTTCTATAGATTTTTTTATCATACTTTTAACTAAAACTTTTACAATATTTAAACCCATAGAATCGTTAACTTTACGCGCAGAATTTATAAGATTTGGGAAATATCCAACCTCTTTGGATTTATAGGAAAGGTAGTAAGGATCTACTCCAATACAGTGCCCACCAACTAGCCCAGGGTATAGTTTAATAAAGTTCCATTTTGTACTTGCAGCTTCAATTACATCTTTTGTATTTATACCCATTTTTTGAAATATTAAAGCGAGTTCATTAATTAAAGCAATATTTACATCTCTTTGAGTATTTTCAATAATTTTTGCAGCTTCTGCAGTTTTTACTGAACTGACTGGCACAGTACCTGCTTCTATTATTGAAGAGTATAAACTATCAATCCAAATTTTTGAACATTCATCATTACCACTAGTTATTTTTTTAATTGATTTAAGTTTATTAACTTTATCACCAGGATTAATACGCTCTGGACTATAGCCATAATTGAAATCTTCGTTAACTTTTAAACCTGTCATTTTTGTTATTATGGGGATACAAATTTCTTCTGTAGCTCCTGGGAAAACTGTACTTTCATAAATAATTACGGTTTTTTTATTATCTAAAAATTCTTTTTTTTTCTTTATTAAGGCATACCCAATAGTTTTAGTTACTGATATTAAAGGATCGAGTATAGGTTTCTTAGCGGAATCTATAGGTGTTGGTACAGTTACAATGAAAACGTCAGAATCATAAATATCTTTAATATCATCGGTAAAAATAATTTTTTTAAGATTTTTTTTATCCTTTTCATCTATTTCCATCGTTTTATCAAAACAATTTTTGAGTTCTTTTATCCTTATTTTATCTATATCAAAACCGATCACATTTCTTGAAAATTTTTTCAAACTATTTTTAGCCTTATAGCTTTTTGCAAACTCAACGGCTAAGGGTAACCCAACATAACCCATCCCTAAAACTGTAATTTTGCAATTTAATAAAGAAGGAAATTCTTTAAAAATTTTTTTTCTCATATTTATACTATATATTCGCATTATTTATTTTTATAAACTTACCATATTTGATTATTAATATTTTAGAAAATCTAATTTTAAAATATCTTTTAAAAATAATTTTTTTATTCTAATATTCACCTTTTTTTCTTATAAGATTATCCTTTAATAAAAAATATTTATCTCTGGTTTTTGAACAAACCCATTCACTTTCGCCATCTAAATCTATATTAATTCTATCTCCATAAGCAGTCATCCAACCTTTTTGAATTGCTGGAATTCCAAGAACCAAAGCAAACGATTTTACATCTTTGTTCACCAAAGCCCCCGCACCTATAAAAGCATATTGACCTATTTCAATTCCGCAAATGATTGTGCTATTGGCACCTAAACTTGCTCCACTCTTTACGAGTGTTTTTTTATATTCAGACTTACGTGATATTTCTGATCTTGGATTAATCACATTTGTAAATACCACACTAGGTCCGCAAAAAACATTATCTTCAATAGTTACATTATCGTAAATAGAAACATTATTTTGTATTTTTACATTATTTCCAACTCTGGCTTTACTTCCTATATAAACATTTTGCCCAATTGAGCAATTTTCCCCCACCCTTGCACCAGAACTTATATGAGTCCAATGCCAAATTTTTGTATTTTTACCAACTTCAGCTCCATTATCAATTATTGCTGTGTGGTGGAAAAGTGATTTCATATTTTTGAAATTTTAAAGAAGTCTGATTATAAATTCTCAAATTTTATTATCTATTATAGTCCTTTATAGTTTTTAAATAAATAGAGCAAATAATAAAATTTTAGAATAGTTTATGAAAATACTTTTTTAAAATTAATATCTTTATTAAATAAATTTTGATAAAATTCAAATAAAAAAAATAAACAAAATTAGACTGTAGTATTATGATATAAGTATAAGATTTTTAATTGAGAATAATAAGATTCCCTTTAATTTGTTTTTTTATTATTGCAAGTAGCCAAAAGGTTTTTGCAGAATTTTCAAATTATGGAAAAGTTTCTTCGTTTAATAATAAAATAGTTTCTGATAGCTCAAATGTTAAAGAAAATAAATCTTATATCCAAAATGAGTTAAGAAAATTTATTAATTTTGTAGATTTAGAAATTGCAAATAATGGGAATAATCCTAATGATCAAATTATAGGTTTGGAAATAATTTCAGATACAAAATTAACAACTGAAGATTTATTTTTGGCTAAAGGTAATGTTATTGCTAGAACAAATAGCATAGTTCTAAATTCAGATCAATTTGAATATAATTCAAAATCAAATATTTTAATTATTAGAGGGAATATTAAATTAAAAACACAAGATCAATTTCTTCTTGCTAGTGAGATTAAATATGATACAAAAAATAAACAGGGGTATATACTTGATGCTTATGGAAGCATAAATTTTGATACTTTAAATTCAATAAAGATTGATAATGTAGATGATAGGAATTTAAAAAGCAGAGTAGATTTTAATGATAAAGATAAATCTATAAATAATGTTATTTTAAATAATTCAAATAATCTTAAATTTTCTAAACAGAAAGTTAAATTAGAATTAAATAATATGCAAAAGTGGAGATTTGAAACAACTAAAATTGAAATAGATAATGACAGATGGTTTTCAGAAGAGCTTTTGTTAACTAATGATCCCTATAATTATCCACAAGTTGTAATTAAAAATAAAAATTTTGAAAGTCTAAATAAAAATGATCAAATTACAATTAAAACAAAGTGGAGTACTTTAATATTGGATAAAAAATTAAAAATACCAACAGGTCCAAGAAGAATAAAGTTGGGTGAGTTGCAAAATTTAAAATGGGGAGTAGGTTACGATCAAAATAGTAAAGATGGTCTGTACATAACAAGAAACTCAAATCCTATATATTTTGGTAATGATAAAGCAGAATTAAATTTAAAAAAAGAGTTTTACCTCCAAAGAGCTTTACTAGGTCATACTAAAAGTTTTACTAAACAGGATAGCTCCTTATATACTCCAAAAATTAAACAAAATAGTAAATTTTCTGACTTATTTGGAATTAGTGGTAAACTTAGCTCCAAAATATTTGGCTTTGATTTTGATTCAGAGTTTGAAATAAATTCCTTAGATATAAATAAATTTAATAATATTTTTAGGGCAAAAAATACATTGGAAAAAGTTCTTTTTAGTGAAGATAAGAAAGATTTTTCTAAAGAAACCAAATTAACTTTTTTTACAAACTATAACGAAAATATTTGGAACGGTTCGCTTGGAGAGAGAGAGATATTAAGTGCTTCAGGCATAAGAATTGGAAAAAAAAATAATACGTCTAATAATAATGTAAATAAATCATCAGTTATGGCTTTTGGTTATGGAACCTACCAGTCAAATAAGAATGGTATAGGTACTGAAAATATTATAAGAGATAGATTAAACATATTATTAGAAAAAAATCTTTCCTATCCATTATGGAAAGAAAAGGAGAAAAAAAATATAAGTCAAGATTATATTTATACCCCTGAAATAATACAAAAAAGTATTTATCTTAATATGACTGCTAAGGTTGATTTATATAGATATAACGATGATAATTTTCAGGATTTATATACCTTCAAAATAGGTCCTGAGGTAACTTTAGGAAACTTCAAAAGAAAATATTTTGATTTCACTAAATTTAGTATATACCCTAAATTAACATTGGCTGAAGGCAAAAGTCCATTTGATTTCGATCAAGCTGTAGATAATCATGCTGTTGAATTAACATTAAAGCAACAGCTAATAGGTCCCCTAGCTCTGAAAGTAAAAAGTGATTATAATTTGGATGTTAATTCAAAAAAATACCAAAAATTTACTAATACAATCTATGAAATAGATTTAAATAGAAGAGCTTACAATATATCTTTATTTTATAATCAACAAAATAAGACAGGTGGAATAAATTTTAAGATTTATAGTTTCAATTTTGATGGTTATGGCGATAGATTTAAATAAAAATCAGTTTTTAATACTTTTTAAATTACTGAGTAATATTCCTAAATTTATTTGAAATTTATAAATTTTTCAAAAACTATAAATTATTTTTATGCAATTAGCTATTAATAAGAATATGTTCACCACCCTATTCTTATATTTCAGTTTTATCTAGTTGATATTTTTAAAATGAAAATTTAATTTCGATAATTTATTTTACAATTGGGTAAGTATCCTAAAAAAAGTTTCAATAGTTATTAATTAAATATTAATATGTGAAATTAAGTAAAATGTTCAAAATTTGGAATTTTTATTATGAGGATTTTTATCCCTGGGGGTAATGGTTGTCTTGGATATAATTTAACAAATTACCTTTTAGAAAAAGATAATAAGGTTTGCATTCTTGATAATTATGAAACAAGTAATCCAAAAGGAAAAATTAATCATCAAAACTTGATATCAATAGAGGGTTCTATTACCGATGAAGTTCAGTTGAAAAATTTATTTGAATCTTTTAAACCTACTCATGTTATAAACTGTGCAGCTTCTTACAAAAATCCAAATGATTTAAATAAAGATGTAGAAGTAAATATAAATGGAATGATTAATCTAATTGAGGTTTCAAAAGCATTTAAAATTAAAAAGTTTATTAATTTTCAAACCTCATTATGTTACGGCGATCCTTATATTCTACCTATTCCAATTAATCATTACTTAAACCCAAAATCCAGTTATGGCATTTCAAAAACAGCAGGAGAACTTTTTTTAATAAATTCTGAATTAAATTATTTATCTTTCAGACTTGCGAGTGTCTTAGCCCCAAGACTTTTTGTTGGTGTTATACCAAATTTTTATAAGAGATTAAAAGTTGGTGATGAATGTTTCTGTTCTGATTCAATAAGAGATTTTATAAGTATTAATGACTTTTTATCATTAATTGATATTTCTCTAGAAGATGATTCGCCAAAAGGAATATTTAATGTCTCAAATGGTATTGGGGTTTCAATTAAAAAATTACATGATGAAATTGCAAATTTACTTAATGTTGATTTAATTAAAGAGCCTCCTATCTTAGCTATTGGTCCTGATGATATTAGAGAAGTTGTTTTGGATCCATCCCATACTAGAAAATTATTAGGTTGGGAAGCAAAAGAAAACATTAGGGATAGTCTCAGTAATCTTATCAATTGGTATGAAAGTAACGGACTTGATAGTGTATATTCTCATGTACTTAAAATTAAAAAAAATTGATAATTCTGCATTTAAGAGAAATTTGGCAAATTAAAAAATATAATTTTGTAAAATGCTTTGAGATTTAATATTTAGGACGTAATTTTATAGAAAATACTTGATTTTTAGTTCCTAATTACTTTTGATTACATCGTTAAGAACTTTTACTAATTTTTCAGAAAGATCTTTATATAAAAAATTTGCCAATACATAGTTTCTGCCGTTTGTTCCAAATTTATTTTTTTCGGTTTCTGTCAAATTTGTCATCTTGATGATATTTTTACCTAACATAATATGATTTCC
>NZ_CACAYO010000021.1 GCF_902536725.1 uncultured Prochlorococcus sp. | reverse complement strand
AAATTATTTCTTGATCACAATCAGTTAATCTTTTTCCTCTTAAAATTCTTCTTTCATCTGAATTCAGGGTAAGTTTTAAAAATGAACCTAATTTGGGTTTTTCCTTAATCCAATCAGTTACAACAATTTGTTTATTAATTCTCATAATCAAAATTTTTGGTTACTTTAATTTAGTAATTAAAGAGAACAATTTATGATTAAAACTTCTTGGGAAGGTAATTGTTTCTTAAATTTTTTCAATAATAAAGCAAGTTTAGGAAATGTTGATAAAACAATCTTTAAATCTAAATCAACTTCTCCTTACAAGTTATTAAAGTCTACTCATGATCAGGAAGGCAGGTGCATTTTACCTGTTCTTCATACTGCAGGGGGATTGGTTGGCGGCGATCTACTTGAGTTTGAGGTAAATCTTGAAAAAAACTCTAAGGTATTGTTGACTACTTCTTCAGCTCAGAAAGTATATGGATCAGTTGGGATATCTAAAATCAATCCAAAAGGAACTTTTTCAAAGCAAAAAAATCTCATTAATATTCTTGATAATTCTCATTTGGAATATCTCCCTCAAGAAACAATTATCTTTGCAAATGGTTTATATGAGCAAAAGTTTAAAGTGTCTATTTCAGAAACTTCAAGTTTTTTATTTACTGATTTAATAAGACTTGGAAGATCTTCTTCTGGAGAATCTATTGAGAGTGGAGTTTTTAGGTCTAAATTAGAAATTATGAGAAATAATGATTTATATGATGATTGGGAATATGTTGATCAAATTGAATTATCTAAGGCAAGTTATTCGGCCAAGTCAGGTATGGATTACATGCCTGTTTTTGGATCTTTAATTTGGATTTGCAAAAAAGATTTTTCTCCGTCAAAAATCAATAATCTTGTGGGAAATATAAAAAAGATTTTCAACGAAACTGATAATAATTTATCTATTGGAATCCTTGAAAATGGAATCTCTGTAAGATTCCTTGGGAGTTCTTCTCAAGAAGCTAGGAAATGTTTTTTTTGTATTTGGAAACAAATTAGGTCTGTTAGTGGATTTTGTGAGCCAAAATATCAAGGTGTATGGCCTTTACAAGATTCTATGAATTATTAATTATGTTCAGAAAGAACCTTTTTTAAGAATTTATAGATTAATTTTTTATTATGCATCTTTCCCCTCAAGAAAAGGACAAATTATTGATTTTTTCTGCTGCGCTCTTAGCGGAAAGAAGGCTTAGTCGAGGTCTTAAGCTTAATTATCCTGAAACGATTGCTTTTTTGAGTTTTCAAGTTCTTGAAGGAGCTCGAGATGGAAAAAGTGTAAGCCAATTAATGTCAGAGGGATCTACATGGCTTTCAAAATCACAAGTTATGGAGGGCATTCCTGAAATGGTTGATGAAGTCCAAATAGAAGCAGTTTTCCCTGATGGAACAAAGTTAGTTACTATCCACAATCCGATTAACTAGTTATGAGTAATTTAATTCCTGGTGAAATAATTCCTGAAAAAGGTGAAATCGAACTAAATCTTGGTAAGGAAGTTAAAACAGTAAAAGTCTCTAATTCTGGAGATAGACCTGTACAAATTGGATCTCATTATCATTTTTTTGAAGCTAACAAGGCTTTAATTTTTGACCGAAAATTAACACTTGGTATGCGTCTTGACATTCCTGCAGGTACAGCAATTAGATTTGAACCTGGAGATACAACTGAAGTCAAATTAGTTCCTTATTCAGGGTTAAGAATTGCATATGGCTTTAATTCATTAGTTAACGGTTCTTTAGATACTTAAAATTATGTCCTATAAAATTGACAGAAATACTTATGCGCAAACTTACGGACCCACTACTGGAGATAGAGTAAGACTTGCTGATACCGAACTTTTTATAGAAGTAGAAAAGGATTTAACTACATATGGAGATGAAGTTAAATTCGGTGGAGGTAAAGTTATTAGAGATGGGATGGGACAGTCTCAAGTAAGAAGATCTGGTGGAGCTGTAGATACCGTAATAACTAATGCTTTGATCGTAGATTGGTGGGGAATAATTAAGGCTGATGTTGGTTTAAAGGATGGAATGATTTTTGAAATTGGTAAGGCAGGTAATCCTGATATCCAGGATAATGTCGATATTGTTATTGGTGCATCAACAGAAGTAATAGCTGGAGAAGGCCATATTCTAACTGCAGGTTCAATAGATACCCATATTCATTTTATCTGTCCTCAACAAATTGATACAGCATTAGCCTCCGGCATTACAACTATGTTAGGAGGAGGAACTGGACCCGCAACTGGCACTAATGCCACTACTTGTACTCCTGGTTCTTTTCATATTGCAAGAATGCTTCAATCTGCAGAAGCATTTCCCATGAATTTAGGTTTTTTTGGAAAAGGAAACTCAACAAACGAGAGCAATCTTATTGATCAGGTTGAAGCAGGTGTATGTGGATTGAAGCTTCATGAGGATTGGGGAACGACTCCCTCTACAATAAATTCTTGTCTTAATGTTGCAGATAAGTTTGACGTGCAAGTATGTATTCATACTGATACTTTGAATGAGGCAGGCTTTGTTGAAGACACTATCAATGCTATTGCAGGAAGAACTATTCATACTTTTCATACCGAAGGAGCAGGTGGAGGTCATGCACCAGACATCATTAAAATTTGTGGAGAAAAAAATGTTCTTCCGAGTAGCACTAATCCAACAAGACCCTATACGAGGAACACATTAGAAGAACATCTTGACATGTTAATGGTTTGTCATCATTTAGATTCTAAAATCCCAGAAGATATTGCATTTGCCGAATCAAGGATTAGGAGAGAGACTATTGCAGCTGAGGATATCTTGCATGATGTAGGGGCTTTTTCAATTATTGCTAGTGATTCTCAAGCTATGGGAAGAGTTGGCGAAGTAATTACAAGAACTTTTCAAACCGCTCATAAAATGAAAGTCCAAAGGGGTCCGCTATCGCAGGATTCCCATAGAAATGATAATTACAGAGTAAAGAGATATATTTCTAAAGTCACAATTAATCCTGCGATAGCTCATGGTATTGATAAACATGTTGGGTCAATAGAAAAGGGTAAAATTGCGGATTTGGTTTTGTGGAAACCTTCCTTTTTTGCGGTAAAGCCTGAATTAGTTGTTAAAGGAGGATCTATCGTCTGGTCCCAAATGGGTGATGCAAATGCTTCAATACCTACTCCAGGTCCTGTACATGGTCGACCTATGTTTGCAAGTTTCGGCCAATCTCTAATTAAGAGTTCTTTTACCTTTTTAAGTAAAAATTCAATTGATCTAAATATTCCAAACAAATTAGGCTTACAAAAAAAATGTATTGCTGTAGAAAATACCAGAAATATCAATAAATCACATCTGAAACTTAATAGTAAGCTTCCAAATATTTCAGTTGACCCCCAAACTTATGAAGTTTTTTCTGACGGGGAACTTCTTACTTGTGAACCTCTTGATGAAGTCCCAATGGCTCAAAGGTATTTTTTACTTTAGAAGTTTTTAATTAATTCTTTTTTATTTGTTTTTATATCTTTTGAGCCAGCAATTGCCAAATCTTCTTGCAGTTTGTCCTCGCAAGATAGAACTCTTGACCAACTTGGCAACTGCTGTGTCGTAGGGCAAGCTAAGTAATCTTCCGTAGCCGGTCTCAATAGCTTCGCAAATTTTTGTACTGATAGCTCTTCTTCATGCCTATCGTATGGAAGTTGATTAACTGCTGAATCTAGTCCAAATTGTTTTACCCGATCTTCCCCAACTCTTTTGTACAGAACTTCTAATGTTGCTAGTTGAGTACTCGTTAAAGTCTCTGCTTGATGCTCCATGAGACCTCTTAAAACACTTGAAAGTATTTCTTTACACATTTTTTGCAATCCTTCTTTAGAGGAATCGCCAATATTCTTATGTTTATGATCAAACAAACCTAGGTCAACTTGGGCTATTTTTGAAGTTCTTACGTTTCTATATACCTCTGATAATAAACCTATTTCTAAACCCCAGTCACAAGGAATTCGTAAATTCATAGCAAGGTCTTTAGTGAAAGCGAACTCACCTGCTAATGGATATCTAAATGATTGAAGATATTGTAAAAAGGGACCCTTCCCTACTAATTGCTCAAGACTTGCCAGTAAGGGACCAACAAATAATCTTGTTGCTCTACCTTGTAATTGATTGGTCTCCAATGATAACCTGCTGTAAAAAGCCTTCACATATGATATTCCATATGATTCATCCAGAAGTGGAAGTATCATTCTTGAAGGATATAAAGAACTAAAAGTTCTTATGTCAGCATCAAAAAGAGCAACAACTTCTGATTTTCTTGTCGCAACTCCTATACCTTGCCAGACAGCCCATCCTTTACCTGGAGTTCCTAAAAGTTCTAAGCCATTTTTTTCTTGGCTTTTTAATAGTTCAATTACAGAGGGAGAATTAGTCCATTGAACATGAACTGGAAATGGCATTGAGTCAAAAAATGATTTTGCTGCTTTAACTTGCTCAACAGTTTTTGCAGAGAGAGCAATAACTAATTCATTTAAGCCTGTAAGGTTTTTTAAAACTTCTCTTATGTCTTTTAATGCTGGACGCTCAAACTCTTCATATAAGCAAGGTATTAAAATGCTAGTTGATCTTTTTTTAAGACTTTTGTTTAATTCTTTAAGTAAATTTCTTGTGACTCCATATTCATGTATTGTTGTGATTAACCCTTGTTGAAAGTCCATTTTCTAATTGAGGTGCAGAATAGTATTAATACTTCGTTGATTTTTTCAAAGTGAAGCAAATTGATTCAGAGAAAAAAATAGATAGATTAAAAATTGATGAATTGCTAAAAACAATTTATTCAAATAATACTACAGAAGAAATTAATTTTATTTCAAATCAATTATTACAGATTTTAGATGATTTCTCAGAGAAATCTGCTTATGAAGAAAAAATAGACAAGGAAAGGTGGAATGAATCGCATTCGGTTTTGATAACTTATGCAGATAGTATTTATAAAAATGGCGAGGCATCATTAACAACTCTTAATGAGTTTTTAAGTAAACACTTTGGCAGTCTTTCTAAAGTTGTCCATATTCTTCCTTTTTTGAAATCCACAAGTGATGGAGGTTTTGCTGTCTCAAGTTATGATTCCTTAGAGGAAAAATTTGGTGGTTGGGATGATCTCAAAAGTATTTCTAAAAATCATGATTTGATGGCTGATTTAGTACTAAACCATGTTTCATCATCCCATCCATGGGTTCAACAATTTATTAAATGCCAAGAACCGGGCATATCAAATGTTTTTTCACCAAAACAAAATCTTAACTGGTCAAATGTAGTTAGACCAAGAAGTTCCTCCCTGTTTTCTCAAATAAATACTGAAGATGGCCCTAAGCAAGTTTGGACAACTTTTGGTCCAGATCAAATTGATTTGAATTGGCATAATCCAAAAATGACTCTTGAGTTCTTAAATTTAATTATTACTTATTTATCTAATGGAATTAAGTGGTTAAGACTTGATGCTGTAGGCTTTATTTGGAAGGAATCAGGGACAACATGCTTACATTTGCCGAAAGCACATTCAATTGTGAAACTCTTAAGAGTTCTTTTAAATAATCTTCTTGATGAGGGAGTTTTAATAACTGAAACTAATGTTCCCCAGAAGGAAAATCTATCTTATCTGATACCTGATGATGAAGCCCATATGGCATATAATTTCCCATTGCCTCCTCTTCTCCTAGAGGCAATTATTACTTCAAGGGCTGATATTCTAAATTCATGGATTTTTGATTGGCCTATCTTACCTGTAGATACCACTTTATTTAATTTCACTGCATCGCACGATGGTGTTGGGCTAAGAGCTCTTGAGGGTTTAATGAATGAGCAGAGAATTAAAAATTTATTAATTAATTGTGAAAAAAGAGGCGGATTAGTGAGTCATAGACGTTTATCAAATGGCGAAGATAAACCTTATGAATTGAATATTAGTTGGTGGAGTGCAATGGAAGACTCCAGTAGAGACGCTAAGAGATTTCAATATGAGAGATTTATTTTGAGTCAGTTATTTGTAATGGCTCTAAAAGGGGTCCCTGCATTTTATTTGCCAGCATTACTAGCTTCAGAAAATGATATCAAGAGTTTTTCTATGACAGGTCAAAGAAGAGACCTTAATAGAGAAAAGTTTAAATCAGAAAATCTTTTAGCCGTTTTAAATAATCCTGAATCTAATGCTAATAAAAACTTAAAATATCTTCGCAATGCTATGGATGTCAGATCAAAATTAAAGCAATTTCACCCTTGTTCAGAAATGAAATCCTTGTCTAAAGGTAGAAGTGATATTGTTGTAATCAAAAGAGGAAAAGGTCCTGAGTCAGTTTTTGCAATCCATAATATGACTGAAAATAAAATTAATTATCAATTGAATGATAATGATCTACCAAAAATAATTGGTAATGACTTCAATACCCATGATTTTTTAACATCTACTAAATACAATTGCAAAAATATTAGCCTTGATCCTTTTCAAGTTATTTGGCTTAGTTCTTTACAAAAATGATAGAAAATTCTTCTATTTGGGTAGTAAGTGATGTAGATGGTACTTTAATGGATCACTCATATGATTTATCGCCTGCTAAAGAAACAATTAAAAAACTACAAAAATTATCGATACCCGTAATTCTTTGTACAAGCAAAACCGCTTCTGAAGTAAAAGTTATTAGAGAGGAACTTAACTTGACGGATCCTTATATTGTTGAAAATGGTGCGGCAATATATGGAGAATCTCTTAAAAAAGTAAATGGAGAAATTATTCTTGGAATAAAATACGAATCTCTTGAAGAAATCTTAAATTTTATTTCTAACGAAATCGAATATATACTTACTCCTCTTAATAACCTCACTGATCAAGAAGCCACTAAACTTACAGGTTTAGAAGGTAATTCTTTGAACTTAATGCGTGATAGGCACTGGAGCATGCCTTTTTTAAATCCGCCAAGTTATCTAGAAGAGAAAATTAATATCTGTTGTAAAAAATTCAATGTTGATATTTTTAAGGGAAATAGAATGAGTCACTTATTATCAACAAAATCAAATAAAGGTAAAGCAATAAATGCACTTAAAGAATATTCAAATGTTCCAAATATTGAAATTATAGGTTTAGGGGATTCTCCAAATGATTTGCCTCTACTTTTAAACTCAGATATTAAAATTGTTATTCCTGGAATAGATGGTCCAAACTTAAATTTACTAGATCAATTAAAGGATTTGAAATTTACTTTAGCTACTGAACCAAATGGATATGGTTGGAAAAATGAAATCGATAAGTTGATAAATAAGCGAGAACTTAATTAGAAAGATGAAAGATTTAGATATTAATTTTCCTCTTGATAAATTTGAAAAATTAATTATTGATATTGGTTGGGAATCCTTGGATGATTGGTTCAATTTTTGGAATAATAAAAGAAATATTCTTTCAATTGATCAATATTGGAACAATAAAGTAAATGATGATTGGATTTGGGGTTTGGCATTACCTCTTTTATCTCAGGCTTATAAATTTCAAAATAATTTTCCTGATAGAAAAATTATTGGAATCTCAGCTTTACCTGGCACAGGTAAAACAACACTAGGTAAATGGCTCGAGGCTATATCGTTGAAATTAAACTTCAAAATTGCGGTTATTTCAATTGATGACTTTTATCTCCCATCAAATGAAATGAAATTTGCAATTAAAAATAACCCTTGGAATGTTTCAAGGGGATTTCCTGGTAGTCACTCAGTAAAATTAATGCATGAAAAATTATTAAATTGGAAGATAAATGGAGAATTAAATGTACCAGTTTTCGATAAATCTTTAAGAAATGGTTTAGGAGATAGATCTCATTGGAGATTAGAAAATCCTGATTTGTTAATTCTTGAGGGATGGTTTTTAGGAGTGAAACCCTTTTCTAATGAAATAACTGATCAACCCATAAATACTACAAATTTGAGTCTTCAAGAATCATCTTATATATTAAAAATTCAAAATAACCTAAACGAATATTTAGATATTTGGTCTTTAATAGACAATATTTGGCACTTAAAGCCCTTGAAGATTGAATATATGAATATATGGAAAACAAATCAGGAAAAAGAAATGTTTTTACAGAAAGGAAATGCCCTTAAAGAAGAAAAATTATCTAATTTCTTGAGAATGCTTAATGTCTCAATTCCTCATAAAAGTTTTGATATTATAAAATCCTATGCGATTTTATTAATTGATCAAGAAAGAAATTTAGTTGAGGCTGGATTGAATTTGTAAAATTTTTCTTAATTTCTTTTTTTTCAGTAATTTTTTATACATTTTTTTCAGCTCTTTATAGTGTTTAATTATCTATATTTTGTTGCTTAGGAATGGTTGAGTTTTCTTACAAAAATGAAGGCTGTAGGATGGTTGTATTGAGATGTATTGGTCCATCAAATTTTTTCTTAGAGAGAGTTTTATTTCCAACTGACATTCTTACTTTTATGGCCCCAAATGATTCAAGAGTTGAAATTTGGGGAAATGAATTATATGGCCCTAAGTTGGAAGAGAGAATAAGAATTTCTGCTGATAGCGAAGACTCAACTTTAGTGGCATAGAACAGATATTATCTAATTGTCTTCGAGTCAAAATTTTTTACAAATACCTAGATTTTATTGATATTATCTAACTAGTTTTAGTTTTATAGATGTTTTACTTTTCTTCCTTTGCAATAGGAGGTTTCGTCCCTTCTGCAGCTATCGCTGGAGTTTTACTTTTAATTGGTTTAGGAGCATTCTTTTATCTTGGTATAAAAGGACCCACAGATTATTAATCATGAATTATTGAATAAATTATAATTTTTAATAACCTCCTTGAATAAGTAAACATTATGGATTTAACAACTATTTTATTTATATTAAGCCTACCTTTCGTGTTATTAACAGTTTATTTTGGGACAAAAAATGATTTTTACGAGAGTGATAATTATAAAGGTGATGGTTGTGCTCACGATGTTAAAAGGTAACTTTATTACTAATCACCTCTAAATACACAGGTCCATCTACTATCAAACTGCCAAACAGGCTTGTATATTTCGTTAGCAATTTTTTCTCCTGCTTTACTACAAGTATCTAAATCTTTCATGGGAATAGAATGTAATGAAGGACTTGTTATTCCACTAACCTCTGGCCTTCCTCCTGGTCCCTGTCTATAAGTTCCAATTACCAACCAATAGTTAGCTTTCGCAGAACCAGAAAAGATTAAGGAAAAAAGAAAAAATAATATTAAGATAGATTTTTTTTTCATTTTTCCATACTAGCTTTTAATTTTTAAATGTAAATTGCTATTAATTAATTAGGTAATTTAATAATTTTTGGAATATTTAAAATTTGTTTTATATGGATTAATTCAAGGGTTGACGGAATTTATCCCTGTAAGTAGTACAGCACATTTAAAAGTTATATCTCTTTTTTTAGGTATTGATGATCCTGAAGCATCTTTATCCGCTACTATTCAACTTGGAAGTGTTCTAGCCTTAGCTTGGTATTTTAGGAATGATATTTTTAAATTCAGAAGTCAATCTTCTAAAAAATTCCTTGAATATCTCTTACATGAAAGATTATTAAGGTCTATTTTGATTGCTACTATACCAATTGTTTTGCTTGGTGGGGGGATAAAAATATTTATCCCTTCTTTTTTTGAAAACGTTCTTCGTTCAAATTTATCTATAGCATTGGTCTCATTCCTAATGGCTTTTTTTATGTACTTTGCAGATAGTTCAAAAAGGGGTTCTATTAATATAAAAAACCATAATTATTCAAATAGTTTTTTGATAGGTTTCTTTCAAGCATTTGCAATTTTTCCAGGTGTTTCAAGATCGGGGGTCACTATTTCTAGCGCTTTAATATCAGGATGGGAAAGAGGAGATGCTGCGAAATTTTCTTTTCTTTTAGGGATGCCAGCTATTTCTCTTGCTGCGATTGTTGAGTTTATTTCTTCTTTTAATGATTTTTATTCATTAGGTTTTTTCCCTCTTTTTGTTGGCCTTGTTACTACATTTTTGTCCTCTTTATTTGCTATAGATTTCTTATTAAAGTATTTTTCTTCAAATGGGTTGAAAATATTTATCATCTATAGAGTAATTTTTGGTGTTGTAATTCTTTTAAATTTATAATTTGATCAAAAAAAATTTTTTGCGATTGTGTTAAGGTTTTAAAAAATTTCTTTCTAATGAACATTTTTATAACTTTCCAATTAGGTGAAGTGGAAGTTTCAAACCTTGCCATATTGGTTTTAGCTTTTTTTTCTTCTTTTACATTCATAGCAGTAGGCATAAGTTCATATAAACTATATAAATCGCTTATAAATGAAGACGATAAATAATCGGAACGGCGGGATTTGAACCCACGACCCCCACTACCCCAAAGTGGTGCGCTACCAAACTGCGCTACGCCCCGTATCTTTACTATAAGGATTAGATTGATTTAAATGTTATTCTTTATAGGATTGTTATCAGATCTCAATACACACTTGTCAACTTCCCAATCAAAGTTTTCCCATATATGGTCTTTTAATTTATAGTTGCTTCCATTAAAAACTCCTAACTTAACTTTTGTTGGTGAAGCCGAACAATACTGTCTGCTTCCAGATGATGCAAGATATTGTTGATGGTATTTTTCCGCATAAAAATATGAATTAATCATTTTTATTTCAGTTTCAATTAAACCAAAATTTTTTTTGCTTAATTCCGTTTGATATTGTTCCTTGCTGGCTAATATAGTTTTAATATTATTTTCATTTTTATAATATATTGCTGATCTATATTGAGTTCCCATGTCATTTCCTTGCCTATTTTTTTGAGTAGGGTCATGACATTCCCAAAACATTTTTAATAAATCACTCACATCTATTTCCTTTTTATCCCATATAACTCTTACAACTTCTGAATGACCAGTTAAGCCGGAACATACTTCATAATAAGTCGGATTGTTTTTTTCACCTCCAGCATAACCTACAGAAGTTGTGATGACTCCTGGAAGTTTCCAAAAACATTTTTCAGCTCCCCAGAAACAACCACATCCAAAAATTATTTCATCTTCTTCTAAATTCGGATCTTTTTTGATATCTGTTTTTAATACTCTATGTAATGAATAATCATCATTAGTTAAATTTACTTCCTCAGTATTCATAATCTTCTTTAGGAATTTAAACATAATTTAAATGAATTATTATAAGAAAAAAATTTACTTTTAGCTCTTTACAATTCTAGTAGCTAGTTCTCTTTCCCAAAGTTGTTTATATAGCCCATTCACTTTGACTAATTCTTTATGAGCCCCTTCTTGTACTATTTCTCCTTTATCCATTACTAAAACCCTATCACAGGTTGCTGCAACAGAAAGTTGGTGACTTATCATAATGATCGTTTTATTACTTCTATAACTCATTTCATCTATTATTCTTGCTGCTGTTTTATTATCTACGCTTGCTAAAGCATCATCAAGAACAACAATAGGAGAATTTACAAGTAGTGCTCTTCCTAGTGCAGTTCTTTGCCTTTGTCCACCACTTAATGTAATACCTCTTTCGCCAACAATAGTTTTAAATTTTTGTGGAAAACTATTTATATCATCAATTAATCCAG
>NZ_CACAYO010000020.1 GCF_902536725.1 uncultured Prochlorococcus sp. | reverse complement strand
GATTCAAGCGGAGTTGATACTTCCACAGGCAGAAAAGTAGTTAGAAGAAGTTCAGCTAAATAAACTTAAACGATCATCCTTTAATTTTCTTTGATTCGTTTTTATTAAGTCTATTGAATAGATAATACGAAATTACAAGTAAGAGAGGAACGAATATTGAATGTAAAGTCATCATTAATTCTGTTTGGCCCATTCCTATAAGATTTGACTCGTTTGGAAGTTGTTCTGACCAAGTGCCAACTAAATGCCAGGCTTGAGGAATTGATAAGAAAAACATATAAGAGCTATAAGTTAAGTTTATGTTCAGATAAAGATTATCATTATTGAACCTTTTTGCTTTCTTTATTCTTATTTCTTAACTAAGTATTTGTAGAGTTATAAAAAAGAACTTGATTCATAAATTTATTTTCTTAAGAAGAGTTTTAAATTCTTTTTTACCAATAATTTTTTCAGCAGCGTAAGCGCCACTTGCTGAAACAGCAGGAATTCCAATACCTGGAAATGTACTTGCACCGCAAGTAAATAAATTTTTCACTGGTGTTTTGCAGCCTGGGAAAAGACCTTTTGCTGCAGATAATGCAGGGCCGTAACTACCGCAATAGGTATTGGTAAATTTTTTATGAGTGATTGGAGTTCCTAGCATCTTTAAATCAATCCTTTCATCTATATCAGGAATAAATTTTCGCACTGCATTAAGGAATATTGAACATCTTTCTTCTTTCAAATTTTTATATTCTAATTCCTTTGGATTTAGGTTTTCCCAAATTTCCCAAGGTTCATTTGCGGGAGTATATCCATGAAGAACATGTTTTCCTTTAGGGGCCATATTTTTATCTAAAACAGATGGGATTGAAAATACAGCTATATTTCTTTCTGCGGTTATACCTTTTTCCCACTCATCAACATGTATCGCATGTATTGGCAAATTTTCAAGACCATCAGCATCAAAACCTAGATGTATATGAAGGAAAGAATCACATTTATTAGGGTTCAAAACTTTTGTATTCCATTTTTTTGAAATTTCATTTGGAATTAACTTTTTTAAATTCCAAACATCAGTATTCGTGACAACAAATTCGCAACTATAACTACAACCATTATTAAGAGTTATTCCTGTGGCAAAATTTTTATTGAAGTTAATTGTCTTTACTCTCGAAGAGAGAATTAATTCTCCTCCATTTTTTTTAAATCCATTAATTAATGCTTTTACGATAGATTCACTACCTCCTTTGGGGTATTCAAGGTATGAATTTGGTTCAAACCATTCGTTAAATAAAGTAGCCATTGCAGCTGTATTTGTATCATGCATTGACATACCACTTATCAAAAAGCTCAATAAATCAACCCAATTTCTGAGAAAAGGATCCTCTAGATGATTATTTACTAAATTCCCAAAACCTTTATTAATTTTTGGTATTTGCTTGATATTAGGTAAAAATTTTGAGGTTAAATTTATTAGATCTAAGAAATTTATTGATTCAGGAGAAAATGAGAGTAAAGGTATTTCATTTATTATTTGGCTAAGAGGTTTTATTCCGGAAATAAATGATTCCCATTCTTTAACAGATTTTTCACCTCTTAAAGTTTTAATTGTTTGTTTAAAAGGTTCTTCACCCACGTCAAGATTAAAATTACCTTCTGGGACAATTACTTGCCAACCTTTGTATTGAAATAGTTCAATTTCTTCATCGAGTAATTTAAGAATTTGTCCTAGAGGATTAGTTGTCGGCCATTTCCCAATTCCGCTCCACAATGAAGGACCTGATTCGAAAGTGTAACCTTTTCTTTTGAAACTGTGAGCAACACCTCCTGGTTGAGTATGTGCTTCACATATAAGTACTTTTTTGCCTGATAAAGCAAGAATCGATCCACAACATAATCCACCTATTCCACTACCAATTATTACTACATCGTACTTGTTCATTAAATATTTACTCTACTCTTCTCTTGAAACTAATTCGTTTTAAACAAATGTATTAGTTGAAGTTGTAATACTTAGAACAACAGCTAGGAAAAATATGTAAGGGACTGCTTTTAGAGGTATGTATCCTTGGCTTTTAGAAATGAAATCCATTGGTTTAGTTACTTTATGTAAATATATTAACGAGAACTTGTTCCTTATGTGTGCCAAAAATTATTTTTTTTGGAAATATATTGAAACAAAGAAATCTTTTTGGAAAGATTTTTGACTAAGAACATTTTTGTGAAGTTATCTTAGTATTTGATTCTTAGATTAAAATCTATTATGAAAAACTTTCCTGATATTAATGAGATAAAACTATTAGAAAAAAATTCTCAAAAAAATGGTAGCGGAATCGTATATGAGGAATTGTTAGGAATATGGAAGTTTAAGTATGTATGGGGAAAGGAGTCAGATGAAATTAAAAATATACCCAGTTCGATTCTCCAAGTATTGTCGGCAAGACTCGAATTGAAAAGTAAAAATAAAGAGGATCAAATAAATTACGAAATAAAAAATTCAATTAATTTCGGATTATTAAATATTACTTTTATAGGCAGCGCAGAATTAAAAGGGATTAGACCTTTATTGGCTTTTTATTTTGAAGAATTGAAAATTAGTATTAGTAGTTTTCCTATATTTAATATGGAATTAAAAAAACCAGATGATAAAAAAATGCCTTTTTTCTCACTTGTAGGAATTAGCACTAAAGATAATTGGTTATGTGCTCGAGGCAGGGGCGGGGGACTTGCAATATGGGTCAAGTCTTAATTTAGTGGTATTCTCCCGGATGATCTACTTTTCTTACGGTAACTTTATCAACTTTTTGTCCATTAAATCTTAGGAGATCATCTCCTGAAAAGTCATAACCTAAGCTTTGACCTATTAGGGCTACATCATCTGCTGTAGAGGATGTTGTGACCTGCTTTTTTAATTCTTCATCAGATTGCATCTTAATTAAAAATTTTCTTATTTCAGAAAAACTCATTGCTAGAATTCGATTGATTGATGTTAAAGAAATTTATAAAATCTTTTTCTCAGTAAGAACAAGATCAATAGATAGTTATTATAATATTCTCATGACATACATATTCCTCTATATAGTTGGCATAATTTTAATATGGTGGACATATCGTGTTGGTTGGCTTGAGGCACTCAAAACAGTAGTTAAAGTTATAGTTCCCTCAGTGCTTATTATTTTATTCAACATAAAAGCCGGAAGATTACTTTTTAAAAGTCCTTTAGTCGGTTTATTTAGCGCTTTGCCTACTTCTATTTTTATTTTTAGAGGGTCATTGCCTTTAGTTAGTTACATAAATAATTTGATTGAAAAAAAATTAAATAATTATGATGATTCGGAAGTTATAGATACTGATTCTGTGCCTTTAGATGATTAATTTAATCAAAGCCAAGAAATAATTCTTTGTGTACAACAAGAACATCAAATAAAGTTGTTCCATGAACAGGACTTAATGGGATTTTGTCAATATTCAATGCTTCTGCGCAAATTAAATGAGCATCCCATTTTGTATTGTGATCACTTATTTCAATTGACCACTCAATTACTTTATTGAAATGATCTGGCATCTCCGAACCAATTTTTCTGCAAACTTGACATAGAACTGACAAAAGAGGAGGTTTTGATGGCCTTTTTAAATCTTTAATAAGACTAGGTTGTGTAAAAACACTTGTATAGCGGATGTAGTCTATCAATTCATATTCTTCTTTAGTAAGAGCTGCTTTATCTAATGCTCTTTCAAATTCGTCTATGGGGGTTATAGGCCTTTCCAAGATATTAGTTGTTGCTGTTTTCTGAATCTATTTTTTCTTGATTAATTTCATTGGTTTGATTGCTTTCTATAGATTTAGGAGATTCATCTTTATCTTCTTCGTTCATAACTTGATCGATTTCATTTTGAAATTCATTCGACGCTTTTTTTAGACTTTTCAAAGTTTTACCAAGCTGTTTTCCTAATTCTGGAAGCTTTTTGGGACCAAAAATTAAAAGAGCTAAGATAAGTATTACAGTAACTTCAGGCAAACCTACACCAAAAATATTCATAGCTGATAAATATTTAACTAATTAGAAAATCTACTATTAAATATAGTCAAATCGTGTGAAAATTTCATTCTCCGAATAGCTTTATTAATATTAAAAAGTTTTGAAAAGTATTATTGTTATTAATACTCCTTTAAAGAAAACTAACCAAAGTAATTGATAATCACTCAATTTGAATTTTTTTTGGTACCAATTTATAAGAGTTTTATGTTTATTTATTAATTTTCTCATTTTGCCGAGATTATTTAGAAGTATTACTTATTTTATATTAATTTCTTTTATTATTATTTTATAGAAATTCTACATTCAAATCAAATTAAGATTATTCTATTAAATTTTAATCTTTTTCTAAATTAATTTTTTCTAAATTATTGAAACTATTTGCTAAATATCTACTATCTCAAAAAAAATGAAGTACTTATTTATTGTTTTTTACCTATTTTTTCTAATTTATCCAGCTGAAGCCGTTACCACAAAAATGTTTAAAGTATTGGATACCTGTGCAAGATATCGACTCGGTGAGATTAACCCTAATGAGGCTGTAGAAAAACTAAAACTAAAGTTAACGAATTCTTCCACTAGTCAGCCAAAGGACCTAGTAAAAAAATATTGCTCAGTATTTACTCCAAATGAAAAAATTGAATTTTAATCTTAGCCATACATAATTAATTATTCTTTTTTGAATAATCTTTAGCTTTGTTTTGGATTTCTTTAACTTTTTTAAAATTAGTTATTTTTAAGTTTAAAATAACTCCCAAAAAAAGAATAAGAAATAAAAATATATAAATCATTAATTCCATATTATTGAATTAATAAATTCATGCTAATTAGATTAACCCTAGTTTATTTCTATAAATTTTAAGTATCTATTAAAACAAAAAAGCTGACTTTAATATCAGTTATTTATTTTAAGGTCACAAAAAAAACATATTAACCTCTAATATGGAATTTTATAAGAATCATTGTGCAGATTGGAGATAAAATTCCAGAATTTTCTTTACTGGATCAAAATGGAGTTAAAAGATCAAATAAGGGATTAAAAAGTCCCCTTGTTTTGTTTTTTTATCCAAAAGATGATACGCCTGGTTGCACTATAGAAGTTTGCGGATTTAGAGATAAATATGACTTATTTAAAGTATTAGGCGCACAAGTTTGGGGAGTAAGTAATGGAAGTACCTCGAGTCACTTAGCATTTGCCAATAAAAATAAATTACAATATCCTTTACTTTGCGATACGAATGACTCTCTTAGGAAAACTTTTAAAGTTCCTAAAGTATTAGGTTTTATGGATGGTAGGGTAACTTATGTTATCGATCGCAAAGGAACAGTTAGGCATATTTTTAGAGATTTATTGAATGGTCCTGAACATATTAAAGAAGCTATTAGAGTACTTAAGGAAATTCAAAATCAATAAATTATTATTCAAAAATTTTAGATTAATAAGTTTTGTTTTATTATAGTTTCAGCTTTTTTTAATATATGAAGAAAATGGGAATGCAGGCTGTTGATCTTGCTATTCAAAAGGGAGTGGATCTTGACGGTACTCCAATCCCTCAAAAAATGCTAGATCTATACAACAGAATTATGGATGAGGAGAATAAAAGACAAAGGAGCGGTGTTAAAAAATCAATGAGAAATAGATGTGTCAAAACTGGTTCTAAGCATTTTGATAAAGAAACATTGAATCAATTATTAATAGACTCAGGATGGGAAGGACTTAAAGAAAAGGAAATTTTATTTTTTTATAACTAAAAAAATTTTTTTATTATCTTAAAATTTTATGTGGTAATTTTTACTTTAAAAAATGAGAACAAAAAAAATATTTTCTTAGATATAATTTTTTGAATTATTTAAACCATCCTTTTTTGTCAGAGGAAATTATTTTCTCTTTTGCAGCTTTTGTTTTATTACTTGCTTTTTTGAAAGCCAAGTTTGCTTCTATAACTGTAACTATAGATATGAAAAAAAGACCAGAAATTCCAATTATTTGTTCATTTTGAGAAGGTTCTGAATCTCCCTGTAAAACAATACCTAAAGCGAACCACGTAGTACTAGCAGTGATGGTAAAAAAATAGGGTTTCCATCTTCTTTGATACAAGTAACCCGATCCTAAACCAGGAAGAAAATTTAAAAAAGAAGCTACCCACCCTTTTGAAGATGCAAGAATTTCGTCTTTTGATGGATAAGACATTTATGTTAAGTATTTATTAAATGGGAATTTATATAAGCAAAAGATATTGCTGCACAAATTACCCAACTAAATGGTAAAAACATTCTTATTTTTTCTTTATTATTCTTCATTTTTTAATTATGGAAAATATTTTTAAAATCTGTGGATTTAATGAATACCTTAAAACTAAAAGAATTAAAAAAGACGGTTAAAAACCGTCCTTGGAAAAAGTAATTTCTCTAAAAATAAGTTATTTATTTTTTGAGGCTGAGAGTACTTTAAGTTCTTTCTTTACTTCTTTTTCTCTCTCTTCAAGATGTTTTAGTTGAGCTTTAAAAGCATCTTCAAGTCTTACTTTTTGTGTCGTAATTTCATCAAGCTCTTCTTGATGTTGGTTTTTCTTTAACTCCTTCATTTCACTATCGGAAATAACATACACTGGGCGATATGAAGGTGTTTCAAAAAGAAGATCAAACATTGAATACATAAGTGACCTTTGAATTAGTACAATATCAATATCTGATAATTCTTTGAAAAATGAAAGGATAAATACCGAAGATATTGATACGGCAAATACACCGAATTTCGGTTTACATAACATAACCGCACAGTATTTACCGATCAAATTTCAAGATATGTTTTAAAGTACTAGAGAGATAATTCTAAAAATCTAAATTAAGAAGAACTAAAAATGGATTTGCAAATTACTAAAACATTAGTAATACCATCCAACGAAATTAAATGGCGCTTTTCCAGATCTTCAGGGCCTGGAGGCCAGAATGTAAATAAAATTGAAAGCAGAGTAGAGATTATTTTTAATTTAGAAGATTCAAAAGTACTAAATGATTATCAGAAAGAAATTCTCAAGTTTAATTTGAAAAATAAATTAGTGAAAAATTGTTTATGTTTAGCGGTTCAAGAACATAGAAATCAATTACTAAATAGGCAGCTCGCTTTAATGAAATTTAGTTCAATCATAAAAAATGGCTTAAATAAACCATTTAAAATTAGAAAATTTACAAAACCTACTAAAGCATCTCAAAAGAAAAGAGTTGAGTTTAAGAGAAAACATGGCGAATTGAAAAAAAGTAGGCAAAAAGAAAAAATATATCAATTATGAGAAAAATAGATATTTCCCTCGCAAATTCTAATGAAAGCATATGATTAATTTGATTTCATTTGGTTTATTGAATTCAAATAATGATTTTTGGTTAATTGACCCTAATTTTGATGGGGTGATGCGTTTTTATAAAGATAAAGAGCATTTTGATAAATCTATTACTTTCATGTTTATTGAAGAGGGGATAATTATGGGAATTCATGGTGAAAATCCTCCATTAATGAAAACTAGAAAAAAAATTGTTATTGAAGAAGCAAGATTATTATGGCAAAAATTGTTAAATGAAGGTTGGCAAAAAACTAGTAAAAAATGGTGATGAAATTTAAAAATAAATTTTTTTAATTTCAGAAAATAAATGAACCTTTAGGATATAGCCTGGAAATTTTTTTATGTTGTAAAAATTTCTTTTTTTTGATGTCGTTTTCATATCTTCTCAACATCATTAGATAGTTTGTAAAACCAAAAATTACTAAAAAGAAAATAAATCTTATTCCTGCCTCAAAGTTCATATGAGTACTAAGCTTTATTTTAATCTGACAATTACTCCTCAAAAATCAATCGGTATTTATATCTAATTTTAAGAACTTATATCTAATTTAATTAAATTTTTGATTTTTTTTTAAAATAAAAAAATATAAAAGACATAAAAAAAATAATAGTGAAATACCCCAAAAACCACCTAATGGATTTGTATTAATATTTCCTGGTCCTACTAACCAAATTGGGACATCTTTTGATATGTCAAATAGACCATTATTTACTAAAAACCAACCTCCAACAAGCCCCCCATGTAATCCTATACAAACCCACAATGAGTCATCATTTTTTAATCTTACAAATGCTAAAAATATACCGAGCAAAAATAATCCGGTTAGTATACTTAGCATTTGCCAAAGAGGCAAATTAAATCCTATGTGTACTATGCTAAACATTAATGACTGAAAAATTAAGCCTTTTTTTAGCCCAAATTGATTTTTTAATTCTTCTAAAAGCCAACCTCTAAAGATAAGTTCTTCTGCGAATCCCACTCCAAAGATTAAGAGTACGCTATTTATCAAAATATCGATTGATACTTCCCCTAACCAAATATCATTTTTAAAAATAATAATAGGAAATAAAATTGCTAATAATAAGAAGATTGCTCCTAATAAACCTTTTAAAAAATAAAAATTTGGCTTCCTATTTCTATTTGTTTTCTTTATTCCAACTAACTCCCAAACATTATTTAATTTCCATCGAACCTCAAACCATTTAGGTAATGAAATAACAAAAATTAAAAAAGTTATAATAGTCCCGATTAAAGAGATATTTTCTTTTTCAATACCTACAAAGATAAGAGGAATTGCTAAAATCCATCCTAGAAAATATAAAAAAGGAATAAATATAATCGTAGAAATTATTTTAGGTCTTAAAATAAAAGTTTTAAGATATATGAATCTAATTCTCTGAAAAAAAACATTCATTATGAAAATCGAATTCTTCTTAATTTCTTAAAAAGATCATATATTCTAATTTTATGTGAAAACTTCTTTTTTTAAATATTTACTTACATATATTTATTAAACTATTACAGTTTCATTTGGAAGAATAATTCTTTTTTCATTTAAAGAAAAATTAGAGGGAACTAAAAATTCTTTTTTAGAATTTGATAAGAAAGATGCCCACCAGCAAAAAGTACTATTGCTCAGTATCGCTAAATTTGAAGATCTTATAATATTAAAATCATTTTTTATAGAATCTGATTTAAGAATTGAAATTTTTAAATTTATAAAATATTTTTTCATTTCATTTATAATTTTTTTACCATATTGTCGATCTTCAGAAATTACTTTAAAAGTATTAAATCCATTTCTAAGTGCATATTCAATTGCTTTTTTATAATAGTAATTATCGCAAATATTTAAGTTTTTTATTTTGAGGAAGTCACCTCCCCTGATATGAATAATTACATTCTTATTACAAACTTTAATATGCTCTCTATTTAAGGAAACAGGTCTTAATTTTAATTGACTAAATAATTCATTTATTTGTTCATAATTCCATTTTCGGATGAAATAACCATCGAAAAATAATACTTTTTTATTAATAAAATTAGAATTTTTTAAATCAAAGTTCCTATCGTTTACACCTATGAACGGTATATAACTCCCAAATCTTAATCCTGCTGAACTTCTTGCTAAAAATCTCGTAAATAAATTTATTTTTCTGGAATTATCATAATAAAGCCAATCAGGAATTTCAAAAATATAATTGAGGCAATTTTCTCTTTTTGGTATGTGAATCTCTCCTAGAAAAGAAATTATTACTTTTTCTTTCTGTCTGCGATATTTCAAAAATGCTGTAGTTTGAAATAATTGATTACCTAATCCCCCAACCATTCTAGAAAAAAGCATTTTTAACAAAAAATATAAAGTTAAGAAAAAAATTCTTTGATAGTTCTAATTTTACCTTAAGTATATAATCTTAATTTAATAATATTTAAATTTTAATTGGAAAAATATCCTAAAAAAAATTCATCTTACTCTTTTAATATTATAGTTCCTCTATTCAATGCGGAGAAATATATAGAAAAGTGCCTTAATTCAATTATTAAACAATCCTATAAAAAATTTCGAGTCCTTATTGTCGATGATTGCTCTACTGATTCTTCTTTTGATATCGCTTCTTCTATATGTAGCAAGCATAAGAATTTTGAGATAATTAAAAATTCTAGGAAGTTAGGAGCATTAAATAATATTTTTAATTTGCTTAATAAAAAAATTAAAGAACCATCTCGGACTATTGATATTTTAATTGATGGAGATGATTACTTATATAGTGGTGATGTTCTAAATATTCTTAACGAAAAGTATTCAGAAACAGATTGTTTAATAACATATGGTTCGCATTTATGCTCAAAAGGTGTTCGAGGTAAAAAATATCCAAGCTTAATAAGAAAATTTAACCTGTTCAGAGAATATTTTTGGTATGCCTCCCATTTAAGAACTTTTAGACATGATTTATGGTTATCTGTTAATAAGCATGATTTATTAGATAAAAATAGAAAATATTATAATGTTGCTTGGGATCTCGCAATAATGTTCCCGATGTTAGAAATGGCCGGTACCCGTCAAGAGTTTGTTAAGGACATTTTATATGTGTATAACGATGAAAACCCCATCAGTGATCATAAAATAAGAAGAAAACAACAAATATTGGCGGCAAAAGAAATAAGAAAAAAAAAGAAATATTGTAAGAAAGATTTTATTTGAAATTTTTTTGATATTTAATCTTCTTATGCAATAGGCAATGTTAATCTGTATCTCTCTTTAATTTCTTTTTATTCAAATGTTTTTTTATATCTTAATAATTAAAATTTTTCTTATTGCAAATGCTTAAAAGTGATGTTTATTTAATTTGTGCATTTATTTAAAATTTATGATGATTAATCTTTCAACTTTAATTTTTACATTATTATCTCCATTGCTTATTTTTGCAGTAATAGTATCAGTTTACTTATTTCATTAGGAAGTATCTATTAAATAATTTTTATTAATTTAAGGGTGTATTATGCCTACTTTTTCTAATACAAATGATAAAATCGCAATTACTGCCATTAGTGTTAAGATCTTGTTTTTTTTGATGAAATCCATAATGCATATTAATAATCTATTTATTAAATTCCTTTGTAAAATAATAAATAATTAGATTTATTATAACAATTACGATGGAACCCATATATGTAGGAGATTTACTTCCCTCAATAGCTTCTTATAAAAAGATTATTGAAAAATATGACAAAGGCATAAAAGAAGGGGAATTTTATGAAGAACCTATTGGTGAAGATTTTAATTACCCTGATTGGTAAATATGCTTACTACAAAAATAACTTTTGCCTTGGCTGATTGGATTAGAGAGTGGCGTAAGTGCCGGGATAAGAATCCTTCTATTGATGAGTGTGAAAAATTTGTTCAGTGGAAATTGGAAGATTATAAACTTTCTGATAGTGATAAAAGAATAATTGAATCTATTTTGCTCTATGAATCTGAATAACTGAGGGTTATATAATTTAATTTTTATATTTATATATAAAAAAACAAAGGATCATTAAAATCCTCTTACAAATTAAGAAAAAAGTAAATCAGCATATTTACGGATTTACTAAAAATATAAAAAGGAGTAATTTACAAATGTTGAGTTCGGAGGCAATCTAAATGATTGATAGTCCGCCTGAAATTTAGCAAATTCCAAAATATAGGAAGCGTATTCCTGAGAATGGGATTATTCGAAAATTAAAGTTCAATCAATTAGTCTGATAAGACTTCGCTTTATAATTACTAGCGACAATAGGGACTGAAATTATCGAAAGAAATCCCCGAATACACGTATTCAAGGTTTATGAGTAAATAGACTTTAAAATATGTAATTTATAACCTTTAAGAAGGAAATCAAATATTAAAAAGGACTGTACAAGCAGTCCTTTTTTTTGTTTAATAAGTTTCTTATAAACTAGAGTTCTTTTTGGATAATATAGATAAATAAAGTGATTAAAAATATTTTAAAATGAAAGATCAAGTCTTGTTTCCGAAAATTGAAGTACGTGAAAAGGGTTTTTTACAAGTCAGTGATATTCATACTATTTATTGGGAAAGATCTGGTAATCCAAATGGCAAAAAAATTCTTGTTATTCATGGAGGTCCAGGAGGCGGAAGTCAACCAAGATATAGAAGATACTTTGACCCAGATAAATTCGATATTATTCAATTTGACCAAAGAGGTTGCGGTTCTTCAACTCCCTTCTCCGAATTAAAAGAAAATACGACCAATCATTTAGTTGATGACATTGAGAAATTAAGGATTCTTTTAAAAATAGATACTTGGCATTTATTTGGTGGATCTTGGGGCTCAACACTTTCACTTATATATGCGATTAAAAATCCCTCAAGAGTTATCAGCTTAACTTTGCGAGGAATATTTTTATGTAGAAAGTTTGAATTGTTATGGTTCTATCAATATGGTGCAAGTGAGATATTCCCTGATGAATTTGAAGAATATATTTCTGTAATACCAAAAGAAGAAAGAAATGATTTAATAAGTTCTTTTTATAAATATCTAACATCTTCAGATGCTAATCTTAGATCAAAAGCAGCAGCAGCTTGGACAAAATGGGAACTCTCAACTAGTCATTTAATTAATAAAAAATTTGATTTTGATAAGTCCGAAGTTAATTCTTTTTCAGATGCCTTTGCGAGGATCGAATGTCATTATTTTATTAATAATATTTTCTTAGAGGATGATTTTATTTTGAAATATATAAAAACAATAGAATATATTCCAACAAAAATAATTCAAGGGAGGTATGACGTTGTATGTCCCGTTAGGAGTGCTTGGGATCTAAATAAGAAATTAAAGAATTCTGAATTAATTATTGTTAATGATGCTGGTCATTCAATGAGTGAAAAAGGTATAACTATCGAATTAATAAAGGCTGTAAAAGAAATTGAAAATCTCTAATTAAAGAAAATATGCTTTTAAAAGTTAAATGCCATTATCTTCAATATTTTGTGCAATACTCCTAAGAAGTTCAACTATATCAGAATCTTCGCATTGAGTATCTTCTTTAAGCAAAATGCACTCGTCTCTAATACTTACATTGGTACTCCACCATATACCTGAGCTATTGGTATCATCCCACTCAAATCTATTTGACATTACTTATTAATACTGATTTCAACCTCTTCACTGACTTTAGTTGAATCTTTTAGTTCTTCTTTAGGTTCTTCTGGCCAGGCAACATCAAATCTTGCAATTTCTTCTGTAGCAAAACCTTCAGGATGGCGAGTACAAATTTTCATTCTTCTTACAAAAATATGATCGACTCTTTTTTCTTCATCAGGAGTAATAGTCCTTTCTAGTTCTATAACTTCTGTAAAAGGAGTTGATTTTAGCTCTTTAGTAGGTTTTGACATTTTCTTACATTGTTAAATCTACCATAAAGCTTAGATAACTAGACTGTGGATTTTTTAAATGGATTTACCAAAATCATTACCCGATTATTTAATTATGAAGAATTTAATCCTATATAAAAAAAATAATCAATTAAATTTATATCCCTAAATTTAATTCATATTGGATTTGTTTGTTGATATTACTTTTTTTAGGTCTTTTATTGATTACTGTTTTTTTCCTTGAGCCATGCTTTAAGTAGATTTTTTTTGATATATCCCAGTAGCCTTTTTTTTGTGTGATTTCTTGAATTTTTTCCCTAGCTTCTCTAGATGTTTTAGAAATGTCAACTATTGGTTTGACATATTCTAATTTTGAGTATTCTTCATTATTAAATTCACTTAGTAACCAAGGCTCATGAATAAAAGTATCACTTACTTTTTTTAATTCTGGGACCCATTTTTTTATAAATTCACCCTTAGGGTCATGATCTTTTCCCTGCTTAATAGGATTGTAAATTCTATTAGTATTTATAGAGGTTGTTCCGGACTGCATTTGACATTGATTCCAATGAATTCCAGGCTCATAATCTACAAACTTTTTTGCTAATTCTGATCCTGACTCTTGCCAAGGTAACCACAAATTATAACTTGCAAAAGACATGAGCATTGCGCGCATTCTAAAGTTAATCCATCCATTAAAGTTTAATGAACGCATACAAGCATCTATAAAAGGAAAACCAGTATTGCCTTGACTCCATAAAACAAGTAATTTAGTTTTATTAGTTCTAATGTTTTGAAAATAAGGGTGGAAATCTTGGAATTCTAATTCTGGTTCGCTTTCAAGTTTTTGAATAAAATGACAATGCCAGGTTAATCTACTCTTCAACATTCTTGAGTTATTATTTTTATATAAATTTGCTTGATAAAAAATCTCTTTCAATGAAAGACATCCCCAACTAATATACGGAGATAATCTTGAGCAGCTATCAAAAGATTTTTCTGGGCTTGAAATATCTTTTGAATATGAATTTAATTTTTCTTTAAAAAAATATTCCATCCTTTCAAGGCCTTTTTTTCTTCCTCCTTTTAATCTTCCTTTACATTCATCTTTTTTAAAAGAAAATATTTTTTCGTTTGGTATTTCTCCAGCATCAAAATCAATTGGATTAATTTTTAATGGACCTTTAATTAATCCCCTTGCAGTATTTTTTGCCCATTTCTTTGACCAATCATCCCTATCTATATTTCCTCTAAATACAGAAAACTGTAAATATTCTTTCCAAATTATTTTTTTATTTGAAGCCCATAATCTAACTTCTTGATCTCTTTTATAAGTAAGCCAATCTCCAGTTTCTTGATGACTATATATGCCCATTATATTAAATTTGGAACTAATTTCTTCAAAGATTTCAACTACATTTCCAGTTCTTATTACTAGTGGTTGACCTTTTTCTTTTAGTGAATTTCTTAAATCTAATACACATTCCTTACAAAATTGCCATTGCCTTCTTGAATGAGTTTTTTGATTCCATAACTCAATTTCAAATATATATATGGGTAAGATGTCATTATTTTTTAAAGATTCAAAAATGGCTTCATTATCATCTATTCTTAGATCCTTTTTGAACCATAAAATATTTATATCCTTCATTAATTTTTTGTTTATACTAAAAAACAAAAATTTAATTTGTATAAGAATTTATTAAATAACTAATTATTTTCAAATAATTCCAGAAAAT
>NZ_CACAYO010000019.1 GCF_902536725.1 uncultured Prochlorococcus sp. | reverse complement strand
AAAATCATTGATAATTGGATCGATGAAGATATGGGTAGAGGAGATCTTACAAGTCCCTCTATTACAGAAGAGAATGGTAACGCATATTGGATTGCAAAAGAGGAGGGCATATTCTGTGGGGTTGAAATTATAAAAGAAATTTTTAGAAAAATTGATTTAAAAATCAGTCCAAAATTTAATATCTCTGATGGAGAGAAATTTGTTAAAAATCAAAAACTCTTAGAAATATATGGACCTTCAAAAAGTTTACTCGCTAGTGAAAGAATCAGCTTAAATATTGCAATGCATTTATCTGGAATATCAACATATACAAAGAATCTTACAGATAAATTAGAAGGCACAAATATAAAATTAGCAGATACTAGGAAAACTACTCCTGGCTTAAGAATATTTGAAAAATATGCATTCAAATGCGGAGGTGGGGTGAATCATAGAATGGGATTATACGATGCTGCTATGATCAAAGAAAATCATATTGCATGGACAGATAATCTTAAGAATGCAGTACAAAAAATTCGTCTAAATTCGCCTTTTACAACTCATATCATAATTGAAGCTGAGAATATCGAACAGGCAAAAGAAGCAGTATTAGCAGGAGCGGATAGTGTCTTATTAGATGAACTTAGTCCTGAAACAATCAAAAAAAGGATTCAAGAATTAAGAGATTTATCAATTAATAGCTTAAAAAAAGAAGTAAATAAAAATTTGATTATAGAAGTTTCTGGAATAAACCCTGAAGAAATTAGTAAATATCTAATAAAAGGTATTGATTTGATTTCAACAAGTTCCTCTATTACCAAAAGTGATTGGATTGATTTAAGTATGCGTTATATTAATTAATCATATAGATAAATAATTGAATAAATAATGCTAATCATTTTTAAAGAATTAACAAATAACTTCGAACAAACTCTTTTAGATAGTCTTAAAAAAAATGATAAAGAAAGAGAATTCGAAATTCTTAGAAAAAATTTAATTACACAAGCATCAAAAGAGGAATTTGGTGATTATCAATGTAATGTTTGTTTAAATTTATCTAAAATATATAAAAAGAACCCAAGAGATATTTCTAATGATTTTATTAACCTTTTAAATAAAAATAAAAGCATATCAAAATTATGTAAGAGTTTAGAAATAGCTGGACCTGGATTTATAAATATAAAATTAAAAGATGAAGTTCTAATAAATGAAATTAAATCAAATATTCAATGCCAAAGGGGTGGAGTACCTCAAATAAAAAAAGATTTAGATACTGGCTTATCAAATAAAGTCATTGTAGATTTTTCTAGTCCTAATATTGCTAAAGAAATGCATGTAGGGCATTTAAGATCAACAATAATAGGAGATTCAATATCCAGAATTTTCGAGTTAAGAGGTTATCAAGTATTAAGGCTAAATCATGTTGGCGATTGGGGAACGCAATTTGGAATGCTCATTACTCAGCTCAAAGATTTATATTCAAATGATTTAGAGGAGATAGGCAAAATTAAAATAAGTGATTTAGTAGAATTTTATAAAGAATCAAAAAAAAGATTTGATAATGAAGATGAATTCCAAAAAAGATCTAGAGAGGAAGTAGTTAAGTTACAAAGTGGAGATATTAAATCGATTAAAGCTTGGAAATTATTATGTGATCAATCTAGAAAAGAATTTAATGAGATCTATAAAAATTTAAAGATAAAAATAGAAGAAAGAGGTGAATCTTTTTATAATCCCCTCTTAAAATCAGTCATTGAGGATTTGAATTTAAAAAAAATATTAGTAGAAGATCAAGGAGCAAAATGTGTATTTTTAGATGGGATGACTAACAAAGAAGGTAAACCTTTACCACTAATTATTCAAAAAAAAGATGGAGGTTTTAACTATGCCACAACAGATTTAGCTGCTATAAGATACAGATTCAATAAACCTCCTAATGGGGATGATGCTTCGAGAATTATTTATGTAACTGATCATGGACAAGCAAATCATTTTGCCGGAGTTTTTCAAATTGCCAAAAAAGCAAAATGGATCCCAGACAATTGCCAAGTAGACCATGTCCCTTTTGGTTTAGTTCAAGGCATTGATGGGAAAAAACTAAAGACAAGGGAAGGCGAAACAATACGTTTAAAAGATTTATTAAAAGAAGCAGTTAGAAGAGCAAAAGAAGATTTATTGAAAAGATTAGAAGATGAAAATCGTTATGAGACAGAAGATTTTATTACAAATACTTCAAGAATAATTGGATTAGGAGCTGTTAAGTATGCAGATTTAAGCCAAAATAGGATTACAAATTATCAATTTAGTTTTGATAAAATGCTTTCCCTAAATGGTAATACGGCTCCTTATTTGTTATATACACTTGTAAGAATTGCGGGAATTAAAAGAAAAAATGATTTTATTTATGACTCTAAAGATTTTCAAAATACAAATTATGAGCATAAATCCGAGTGGAAACTTATCAGAAAATTACTTAAGTTCGATGAAGTCATAATATCTATTGAAAAAGACTTAATGCCAAATAGATTATGCAATTATCTGTTTGAGCTATGTCAGACTTTTAATAGATTTTATGATCAAGTTCCAATACTCAAAGAAGAAAAATATATAAAAATTTCTAGACTGAATTTATGTGATCTAACTGCAAAAACACTAAAATTAAGCTTAGAGCTTCTAGGAATTGAAACTTTAGAAAGAATGTAATGAATGATTTTGATCAATTAAATAATCTTTTCCCAAGACCAAGAGAAGAAATAATAAATTTGCAGTCCTACTCTGCACCTTTAGAAAATAGAAGAAATTTACTCCGCTTAGACTTTAATGAAAATACTCTAGGTCCAAGTCCTAAAGTTTTCGAGGCATTACAAGCGATAAAATTAAATGAGATTTCAATTTATCCAGAATATAATTTATTAAAAAGATTTATATGTGATAAATATCTTGAATCAAGAAAATTTGATAATGATGAAATAGGAATTTTCAATGGAGCAGACGCAGCAATAAATGCAATCTTCAATTGCTTTGGAGAAAAAGATCAAATATTTCTAACTACGAATCCAACTTTTGGTTACTATTCTCCTTGTTCAGAAATGCGAGGAATGAAGAAAATAACTTGTTCTTACATTGGAGAAAATTTTCTATTTCCCATCGAAGAATTTAGTGAAAAAATTAAAAAGTATAATCCAAAGTTAATATTTATTTGTAATCCAAATAATCCAACAGGAACAGTTTTAAGTGCGCAAGAGATAATTGACTTAGCAAATATCAAAAATGATTCATTGATAATTGTTGATGAACTATATGAAAAATTTAATGGAGATAGTCTTCTTGAATCGATAGATTTTGATAAGAATAACAATATAGTAATAATCCAATCTCTATCAAAAACAGCTGGTTTGGCTGGTTTGAGAATAGGTTTTACTTTTGGCAATAAAAATTTAATCAATTACATTAATAAAGTTACAGGACCATATGATGTAAATAGCTTTGCTATAACGGCAGCATTAGCAGCACTTAAAGACAAACCATATATTGATAATTATGTTTTAGAAGTAAAAAAAGCAAGGGAATGGATTTTAAATAAATTTAAATCAACAAAAATCAGAACTCATTTTAGTGGTGGTAATTATTTCTTAATTTGGCCCAAAAAAGATCCTAAAATTTTAATACAAAAGATGAGAGAAAAAGGTATTCTTATCAGAAGTATGGAAAACAAAAAAGATATTGGTAAGTCAATAAGGGTTAGTATTGGAACTAAAGAACAAATGATTGTTTTCTGGGACAATTACAAGGTCTTAGATTTAATAAATTAATTACCAAAAATATAAATTGTATTTTGATCGATTCTTTTACGTTTTATTTGAAAATTTTTTCCAACATATCTTACTTTAAAATCTTTCATATTTTCGATAAACAAATCAGCATTTGAGAAATCACATTCTTTGTTAATTTTTTTGCCGCGAACAAAGTGAACAGGAATAACTACATTTGGTTTTAAGATCTTAACTATTCTTGAGGCTTCTTCCCCATCATAAGATTTTATTCCTCCTCCAATTGAAATAAATAAGATATCTGGGCGAGACAAAATAATTTGACTATTTATATCAATATCACCAGCAGCGCCTCCCATATGAACAATTTTAAGATCATTCTGCTCCCAACTCCAGACAGTTGCCATCCCAAATCTTCTTCCATCTACTCTGTCATGTGGTACGGAAATTCCATTTAATAAAATATCGTCAAATTGATAGATTCCTGGCTCTACAAACATTAATTGATTATTAGGGTTATATCCTTCATCTGGAAGCCTAGAACTAGCCAAAATAAAATTTGCATTGACTTCTTTTGGCTCTTTTAAATTGCTCGCACAACCAATTGCTTTAAAGGGATTTATAAGAATCGATTTTTCAGCACTATTAATTAAGAAACTACTATGTCCCAGACTTTTTATTACTAAATTCCTTGCCAATAATGAGGTAGGTAAAAAAGAGCTAAATAATATAAAAAAGAAAATGTTTTTAATTTGAGAAATCATATTTTTAATTTTTTTTTATTTTACTTTTGTTCAGCCATTTTTAGAAAATTACTAATTAATTTATGACCAAATTGTGTCAATACACTTTCAGGATGAAACTGTACTCCATGTAAATGCTTATATTCTTTGTGAGAAATAGCCATAATAGTTGAGTCTTCTAAAGTCGCAGTTATATCGAAACAAGATGGTAATGAAGTTGAATCAACTATAAGACTATGATATCTAGTCGCCACAAATGGAGTCTCGATATCTACAAACAAACCTTTTTGATTATGGAATATTTTGGATGTCTTACCATGCATAAGTTCTTTTCCAACTATAACCTTACCTCCAAAAGCTTGGGCCAAAGCTTGATGCCCTAAACAAACTCCTAATGTCGGAATATTTTTAGATAATTTTTTTAGTATTGGCAGACAAATTCCAGATTGATCTGGATTACCAGGACCTGGAGATAATAAGATACCACTAGGATTTAGTTCAATAATTTCATCTAAAGTAATTTCATCATTTCTTTTAACTATTAATTCTCTAGTTATTTCATGCTCAACAGAAAGTTCTCCTAAATATTGAACAAGGTTATATGTAAAACTATCGTAATTATCAATAACGAGAAACATATTTATATGGATTCAAATAAAAACTTAATTTTAGGAACAAATATATATACAGCAATAATAACAGAATTAATGGAAGCTAATAACACTGCTCCTGCAGAGGTATCTTTTGAAATTTTAGCCAAACTACTAAATTCTTTTTTCACTACTAAATCAACTATTGATTCAAGAGATGTGTTTAATATTTCTAATATTAAAACAGACATAATTGTGGCAATCAAAATTACAAAATTACTTTGACTAATTTGCAGTAAAAAACCAATCATTAAACTTGTAACTGCAAAAATTAATTGAATTTTAAAATTTCTTGAAGTTTTTAATACGTAACTAATTCCACTAAAAGCATACTTAAAACTTTTTAATACATTACTAGAAGTTTTATATGATTCTATTCTATTTTTTAGAGAGTTTATTTTTTTATACATAGATTTTTTAATCTAATTTTTTAATTAAATATTCCTGAAAATTTAACATATTTTCTAAATCAAGATCATTATTATGTTCCCATCCCAAAAGATGTAAAAATCCATGACTGGCCAACCAGAGCATTTCTTTATAAACAGACTGTTTATAATCATAAGATTGCTTAAGTGCCATCTCTAATGATATAAATATATCTCCCAACTCTATATGATCTAAATTATTTAGAGATTCATCAGAAATGATTGGGAAAGATAGAACATCAGTTGGTCCATTTTTTTGCATCCACTTCTGGTTCATAAAAGCAATTTCTTGATTAGATATTATTTGTAAGCCTAATGAAAAAGATTTTTTTTCAAAAATGAAATTTGGCAATTTATAATCATCTTTTTTTAATATTATTTTTATCCAAGATAAAAAAACTTTCTCCCAAAAATTAGATTCAAAAATAAGCTTATTTTTAGAATCTTTTAAATTATTTGAAAACTGAGAAAATTGATTACATTTAAAAACCAAATCTAAATTTATTTCAGAAATAATTTTTTCTGTCATACATTCTTATACAGGAATATTAGGCTTACCTATTGTTGCTACAAGTATTAATATCCCAATTAAAACTAGAAAGGTTATTGAAAAATGAGAAATACTTTTTGAACCCTTCCTTACCATATTACGCATAGCAAGCTTTATAAAGCTTGGAGGCGCAACTTTTTTTTCTATATTTTCATTTTTATTTTTCATTAGTTATTCAATAGATTATTTAGAAGAAATATTCATGCGTAATAATTCATGAATAAATGGTTCAAGTCCACCATTTAAAACACTATCTAAGTCGTTAGTCTCTTGCATAGTCCTGAGATCTTTTACCATTTGATAAGGATGGAAAACATAATTTCTTATTTGATTGCCCCATGCAGCTTCCACAATATCACCTTTAATATCAGCGACTTCTGCAGCTCGTTGTTCTTTAGCAATCACTAGTAGTTTAGACTTAAGAAGTAACATAGCTTTTTCTTTATTTTGTAATTGAGATCTTTCTTGCGTACATCTTACTGAAATCCCTGAAGGCAAATGAACGATTCTCACCGCTGTTTCTACTTTATTAACATTTTGTCCTCCAGCTCCACCGGATCTACTCGTTGTAACTTCTAAATCTTTTTCAGGTATATCAAGTGTAATATTATCGTCTAATTTTGGCATAACCTCTACCCCAGCAAAGCTGGTTTGTCTTTTACCATTGGCATTGAAAGGAGAAATTCTTACTAATCTATGAGTTCCTTTTTCATATTTCAGATAGCCGTATGCATATTTTCCATCAATTTCAAAAGTTACACTTTTAATACCTGCTTCTTCTCCTTGAGATAATTCATTAATGACAAGGCTCATTTGATTATTATCGGCCCATCTTGAGTACATTCTTAATAATATCTCTACCCAATCCTGCGCATCTGTTCCACCCGCACCTGCGTTAATAGAAACTACTGCTCCTTCCTTATCGTATTCACTACATAACAATCTTTCAAATTCCCATTTATCCAAATTCTCTCTTAATTTCTTTAATCCCAGCTGCGATTCTAAAATCATTTCCTCTTCTGGTTCTAGAGAATAAAGCTCAAGAGAGGCATTAGCATCAGAAATAAAAGTTTTCCATTTATCTAACAATTCGAGTTGCGCTTTGACATCATCAAGGATTAACATTTGCTTTTTAGCTTCTTCTTGATTTCCCCAAAATTCAGGCTGAGCAGAAATTTGCTCTAACTCTTTCCTTTTCGCTTTTAATCTTGGAACGTCAAAGACAATCCTGAGCATTACCCAGGCGCTCTGTTAGTTCCGAAAGATCTTTTTTGAAATCTGTAATATCTATCAAAATAGAATTTAATCGTTATTTATAATCTAACAGGCACTTTTGTTTAATAGTATAAACTAAGTATTATTTTAAAAAAATGTCCAAAGTCGAAATTTATACTTGGCAATATTGCCCATTCTGTATTCGAGCAAAATCACTACTCAAGAAAAAAAATGTAAATTTTACAGAATATAAAATAGATGGCGACGAAGATGCCAGAGCATTGATGATTGAAAGAGCTGATGGTAGAAGAACATTACCACAAATATTTATAGATAATGAGGGTATCGGAGGCTGCGATGATCTCTATGCATTAGAAAATGAAAATAAATTAGAAGCATTATTAAACTAGATCTTATGAAATTTCTATTCGTAATAGATCCAATTAAAAATATAAATCCCTTAAAAGATTCAACTGCTGCTTTAATGCAAGCATCATCAAAAAAAAATATTGAAATCTGGAGTTGTACTCCTCAAGACCTTGAAGCTAGAGGTGATGAAGTATGGGCATCTTCCGTAAAAGTTGAAGTAATTCCGTGGATTTCTTTTAAAGAGAATGATTGCATACCTCTCGCCGAATTTAATTGCATTTGGATGAGAAAAGATCCTCCTGTAAATGAGGCTTATTTATATGCAACCCATCTTTTAGAAGTTGCCGAAAGAAAAGGAGTAAAAGTAATCAATAAACCCTCATCGTTAAGAGCGTGGAATGAAAAGCTTGGTGCTTTAAGATACAGCCACTTAATGGCACCTACAATAGTTGCAAGTAAGGTAAAAGATCTTATTAATTTTGCAAATATAAATAATGAAGTAGTCATAAAACCTCTTGGAGGAAAAGGTGGTCAAGGTGTTATAAGGATAAATAAAAATTCTCCAGGAATTAAATCAATCATTGAATTAATCACTTCTCAAGAAGAATTACCCGTTATGATGCAAAAATTTATTCCTGAAGTCATAGAGGGTGATAAAAGAATAATTATCGTAAACGGAGAAGCAATTGGATCAATAAATAGGATTCCTCAAGGAGGCGATTTTAGGAGTAATTTAGCGATGGGAGGCAAGGCTGAACCTACATTATTAACAGAAAAAGAAAAAAGTATCTGCTCAGAATTATCTCAACACTTCAAAGATGAGGGTTTATTTTTTGTAGGTATTGATGTAATAAATGGAATGCTTAGCGAGATTAATGTAACCAGTCCAACAGGGTTAAGAGAAATAGAAAATTTGTCCAATAAAAATGTTTCAGCGGAAGTTATTGAAAAATTAGTAGAAATTATCTAGGATTTTTAGCGCAAAATATCTGTTTTACTATAGATTCGAATTTTAATTTAATCTCATCTATTTCTTTCTCTAAAACGGAGCCAGAAACTATACCTGAACCTGCAGTAAATTCAATATTTTCTTCAATACATCTTGCGCCTCTTATTGCCAAAAGAAATGAAGCATTGCCTGATGAATCAACCCAACCCATTGGAGAAGCATAATTTCCTCTAGGAAAAGACTCAAGAGTATTTATCCAATCGAGTGCTGCATTTTTTGGATATCCACAAACAGCTGGAGATGGATGTAAGTTTTTAAGCAATTCAAAAGGACAAATATTTTCAACTTTAGAGAAAATGAGTGTTTGCAAATGAGAAATATCTCCAAATGAATTTACCTTGATATCACTTTTTTTAAAGTTTGTTATTTTTGAAACTTCTAAAGATTTAATCAAATGCTGTATTACATAATTATGTTCATTTAAGTCTTTAGTACTTTTTAGGAGTTTCTTAAAATTTGAATTAGTAGAGATAGTACCAGCAAGAGCCTCTAAAGTTAAATTAGGTTTAGAGAAAGAAAATAATTTTTCTGGAGATGCTCCAAACAAAATATCTTTACTATTCCTTTTCCAAACGTATCTACATGTATTTGGTTGCTTCTTTTTAAATCTTTTTAAAATTTCTACTAAATCTAATTTATTTTTAAGTTTTATTTTAATTCTATTCGCTAAAACTATCTTTTCGAGGATATCTTTCTCTACTAACTGAATTCCTCTATTTACTACTTTTTTCATGTTTGTTTTAGAAGTTTCTAAGGAGCGTGAGAAATCATCAATAAAAGGGGAATCAAAACTAGTTTTTAAGCGAGATGATTTTATTAATTCTGAGCCAGAATTAATAACTTGATTTCTAATTGTCCACATTTCTTCAATTAATGTTCTTAATGATGATTTACCTTCAACATGACTATTAATTCTTAGCCAGCAATTCTTGCCACTTTTAGTAATTAATATTTTTGGCAAAATGGCCTCTAAACTAGGGATATCTGAAGGTAAATTCTTATTATTCAAATTTTCAGAGAAAGAAAATAAATAAATTATTTTTGAAAGTGCAGAATTATGCGATTCATTAGTTAAGTTAATTAAATTTTTAAAATTCTCAGAATTAAACTCTTTTGCTACCTCAAATCTTTTTGGGCCATCCAAAGTAACATATTTACACTTCTCGAAAGCTATATATGAAATGCCATCAGATTCCTCCCAAAATGAAGAAAACGGATATTTATCTATTAAAAATTCATAAACTTGAAATAAATCAATACAAGGAATCTCAACACAAATACTTACTAATCCAGAATTTTCAACTTTCTTATCGAAAGAGGAAAATACATCTTTTAAAAAATCTGTTAAGTTTAAATCATTTTTCATCACTTATTGAAAATAACTAAAAATGATGCAATAAAGTAAAAAATGTAACTCAATTTATAAACTACATTCAATAATTATCTAATTTTGCATGTTAATTAAAAATGGACGAAGATAAAAAAAAATTATGGGAAAAAGCAATAAAATGGCCTCTTTATTCTGTTGCCATACTTCCAGTTTTAATAACAGGGGCTTACTTGCTCAATCAATATGAAAATGTAAAAATTTATAATTTGATTTCATTTACTTTAGCTGCAATTTTGATATTACTTTGGGAAAATCTAACTAATGATTTATACGACGCAGAAACAGGAATCGATGAATTTAAATTCCATTCAATTGTAAATCTTGTAAAAAATAAAAAAATAATTTCATTTATTGCATATACATCTTTAGTTATTGGTTTATTAATAATTTCAATTATTTCAGTATCAACAAGTATAAACATTTTGATTTTGGTGGCAGCTTGCTGCTTCTTAGGATATTTGTATCAAGGTCCTCCTTTTAGATTGGGCTATCAAGGTTTAGGAGAACCTTTATGCTGGCTTGCATTTGGACCTTTTGCTTATTCTGCAGTCTTAATTGCGTTAAATCCGTCTAATATTTACTTCGAAGATATTCCATGGAAAGTTTCTTTATTACTTGGTTCAGGACCTTCCTTGGCAACAACTCTTGTATTATTTTGTTCTCATTTTCATCAAATTTTTGAAGATAAAAAGCATGGGAAAAATTCACCTTTAGTTCGCTTAGGGGCAAAAAAAGGCTCTCAATTTGTGCCTTGGATAATTTTTACAATATATGTTTTTCAACTTTTAACTATAGTTACTGGATTTATTCCAGTGTTTTGCATCCTTTATTTGATTAGTTTTCCTCAAGCAATAAGACTTATAAATTTATTAAAATCTTCATATAAAAAACCTTCTGCAATAAAAAATTGTAAATTCATCGCAATAAAATTTCAAACTCTTAATGGAGTTGGGTTAATCACAGGATTAATTTTTAATTACTTGTTTAATAAATGAACCTATTATTTAAAAAAAAATCTTATAGCTTTAAGTTATCCACAAAAGTAGAAAATTCTAAAACCACTTTTCTGACAAAATTCGGTTGGATAATTAAATTAACAATTAATGAAAAAATTGGGTTTGGAGAAGTTTCACCACTTTTAGAAGAAGACTTAAAAAAATGTGCGAAACAACTAGATATGATCCCTTCGTATTTAAAATTATTTAATTTATCTGAGCAAATAAATATTTTTCACCCATGCATTCAATCTGCAATAAATTCTGCATTAGCCGAAATAAATGGAAAAATAATTTTTAAAGAAAACTACTACTTTGATGAAATTGATAAAACAGCCATATTGTTAAATCATGAAAATGTGGTTTCAGATCTAAATGAAATTAAAAAAAGACAATCTGATATTGGAAAATCATTAACCATAAAATGGAAAGTAGCATTAAAAAATAATCATGAGGAAGAAGCAAGTTTAGAAGAAATTTTAAGCCAAATAGGCAATAATATTAAGTTAAGAATAGATGCTAATGGTTCTTGGGGAAGAAAGATAGCTAATAGATGGGCTGATATTTTGAAGGATAACAAAAATGTAGATTGGTTAGAACAACCTCTCTGTGTTGATGATATTGAAGGAATGAAAGAACTCAACAAAAAAATCCCTATAGCCTTAGACGAATCACTTTTAAAATTTCCAAATTTGATTGATGAGTGGAAAGGTTGGCAAATTAGAAGGCCTTCTCAAGAAAATAATCCAGTTAAGCTTTTAAGAGAATTAGAAAATAAAAAAGCTTTAATATCTATAAGTACCTCATTTGAAACTGGTATAGGTAAGAGATGGCTTTATCATTTATCGTCTCTACAATTACAAGGACCAACTCCAAAAGTTCCTGGTTTAGCAATGAATAAATTCCCTAATTCGTTTCTATTTTTAAATGAAGCAAAAAAGATATGGGATCAACTATGAAAAATAAAATTCATACTATTGAAGTTGAAAATAATGAAACTCAATCTGTAGAGAAAATTATTGAAAAAATTAGAGAGAATAAAATTATTTATGTAAAAAACAAATTTTATCAAGATAAAGATGTATTAGATTCAATTACTGAAAATGGGCCAGCAATTATCTTAAACAGTAGTGGGAGTTCTGGAAAACCGAGAAAATGTTTTCACCATTTAGATAATCTTAAATTATCTGCAGCTACATCAGGTCAATGGCTAATAGAGCAAGGATTTGAATTGCAAAACTGCTTAATTTTAAATACTTTACCCCTGAACCATATAAGTGGGTTAATGCCAATTTTTAGAAGTCAAACTTGGGGATGTGATTGTATTAATATTTCTCCGAATTTGATAAAAAAAACTCAAGAACTTTTACTTTTTACAATTAAATTTAAAAAAAACAAAAAACACTTAATTACGTCATTAGTACCTACTCAATTACAAAGACTTTTAGCTCAAAAAGATGGAATTAGTTGGCTAAAAATTTTCGATCTAATTTGGGTAGGTGGAGCTTCAATTTCAGACGAAACTGCAGAACAATGTATAAAAGAAAAAATAAAATTAGCACCTTGTTACGGCTCAACTGAGACAGCAGCAATGGTTACGAGTTTAAAACCAAAAGAATTCTTAATGGGTTTTAAAAATGTTGGAGAAATACTACCTGATACAAAAATAAGAATTAACGCACAAGGATTAATCGAGATAAAATCAGCCAGAATTGGAATCGAAATAATAGACTCTTTAAAAACTGAAAATTTCAAAAATAAAAATGGGTGGTGGCAAACAGGTGATTTGGGTGTAATTAATCAAATCAATAATTCTTTCTATTTAAACTTTGTTGGAAGAAGTGATAATGCCTTTAATTCAGGAGGAGAAATCGTTTTCCCTGAAGTAATTGAATCTAGATTAAATGATTTCATTATGAAAGAAAATATCCCAATAAATAAATTCAATATTTCAAAAGAATGTAACAAATTATGGGGAAATAAAATAAAAGTAATAGTTGAATTTAGAGAACTTACAAATAATAAAAATATTGAAATTTATTTAAATTTATTAAAAAATTTTTCTCTAAGTTGGCCTAAACATGAAAAGCCTGAAAAGTGGATTGTTCAAAACAAAAATAGCATTACAGAAAAAATAAACTATGAATTTAAAAAATAATAATTAGCATTCTTTTAAATTTTTACTGACATTAGAAGCCTCTATCCATCTTTCTAACTGATCAGGAAGTTCTATTTTATTTCTTGAATCAACATCTATAGAACAATGTATGATTTTCCCTTCGGCTACTTTATTTCCATTTTTTATAAAAATGCTATTTACTTGGAACAAATGAGTATTAATTTTATTAGGGGCAATTTTTACTTTTAATAAATCTCCAATTTTTATAGGCGCATGAAAGTTTGCTTCACAATTTACTATTGGAAAAATAATTTGACTTTTACGTCTAGAAAAATCTGGAAAAATATCTTGAGAAGGAATTCCATAAATTTCAATACTTTCTTCCCAAGCTTCATGCGACCATTTTAATAAGTTATGAAAATGAATTACACCTGCAGAATCACAATCACCAAATCTTACCTTCTTCTGCAAGATTAACCAGTCAGCGGGTTTCATTTAAAAAAATTATCTATCAACAGATCCCATAATGACATCTATTGAACCAAGGATTGCCATAATATCAGCGATCTTGGCACCTTTAAGAATATGAGGCAATATTTGCAGATTATTTAAATCAGCTGCTCTTATTTTAAATCTCCAAGGGGTAACCTCATTATTTCCTTGGATAAAGACACCTATTTCTCCTTTACCGGACTCTAATCTTGTATATAATTCTCCGTTAGGAATTTTAAAAGTTGGAGCAACCTTCTTAGCTACATATTGATAGTCAATACCAAATATTTCACTTTTCTTATCTTCAGTCGCCATTCTTTGAGCTTCTAAATTTTCTGTTGGACCTCCCGGAATCATTTTGCAGGCTTGGCGAATTATGCTTAGTGATTGTCTCATCTCTTCAACTCTTACTCGATATCTCGCATAACAATCTCCTTCTTTTTCTGAAGCAATCTGCCAATCAAAATCGTCATAACATTCATAACTATCGACTTTCCTTAAATCCCAGGAAACTCCAGACGCTCTAAGCATTGGCCCAGACAAAGACCAATTAATTGCCTGGTCCCTTTGTATTTTTCCAAGACCTTCAATTCTTTTTCTAAAAATTGGATTATTTGTGATTAATTTTTCGTATTCATCTATCTTAGGGCCGAACCAATCGCAAAAGTCTAAACATTTTTCTAACCATCCGTATGGGAGATCACATGCGACACCACCTATCCTGAAGAAATTATTATTTATTAGCCTTTGCCCAGTAGCAGCTTCCCAAAGATCATAGATCATCTCTCTTTCTCTAAAAATATAGAAAAATGGAGTTTGAGCTCCTACATCCGCTAAAAAGGGACCAAGCCATAAAAGATGATTAGCGATACGATTAAGTTCGAGCATAAGAACTCTGATGTAACTAGCTCTTTTGGGAACTGGAATATTAGCTAATCTTTCAGGAGCATTTACTACAATAGCTTCATAGAACATTCCTGCTGCATAATCCATTCTGCTTACATAAGGGACATACATTACATTTGTCCTATTTTCAGCTATCTTTTCCATTCCTCTATGTAAATATCCAATTACTGGCTCACAATCAATGACATTCTCACCATCAAGAGTTACAACTAACCTTAAAACCCCATGCATTGAGGGATGGTGAGGGCCAAAATTGACCACCATTGGTTCTGTTCTAGTCTCTAGCTGAGCCATTCGAAATTTATCTTCTAAATAAATCTTAGTCGAAAGTTATGCAAACTGACCTATCTGATTCATCTTTTTTCAATCATCAATCAGTTATGACCGATGAGATTATGGCCTCATTAGAGCATTACCCACTTATACATAACAATCAACTTAAGGGAATAGACGCAACTCTAGGCGGAGGCGGGCACTCTTATCAGTTATTGAGAAAATATTCGGATTTAAATATAATTGGACTTGATCAAGATCCATTTGCAAGAAAATCAGCGTCACAAAAACTTGATAAGTTTAAAAGTAGGATTGATATAAGGGCTTCAAATTTTGCGGATTTTGTACCAAAAGAAAAAGTATCTTTTGTAATTGCAGATCTTGGAGTTAATAGTAACCAAATTGATGACCCTAAAAGAGGATTTAGTTTCCAAAAAGATGGTCCCCTTGATATGAGAATGAATCCTTTTCTTGATGTTGATGCAGAGAAATTAATTGAGGCTTTAAATGAAAAAGATCTAGCTAACCTAATTTATAAATATGGAGATGAGAGATTATCAAGAAAAATTGCTAGGAAAATAAAAATGGATTTGAAAGAAAATGGGAAATATTCTGGGACAAAACAGTTAGCTTATTCTATTGCGGGCTGCTTCCCACCGAAACAAAGATTTAAAAAAATACACCCAGCAACAAGAACATTTCAAGCACTAAGGATTGCCGTTAATAAAGAAATGGAAGTATTAGAAAAATTTTTGAAAGTTGTTCCTGAATGGCTTTTGCCGGGAGGAATTATTTCTATTATTAGTTTTCATTCCCTGGAGGATAGGTTAGTTAAAAGTTCTTTTAAAAATGATCAACGACTAAAAAACCTAACAAAAAAGCCAATAACTCCTTCCGTAAAAGAGGTCGAACTAAATAAAAGAGCTAGAAGTGGGAAATTAAGAATTGCTCAATTAAATTAAAGAGGCAATAATTTCTAACGCAATGATTTGATGGTATTTGTAAGAATATGAATCGCTTGTTTTATATCGTCTGAGTTAGTGCTTAATCCAATACTTAACCTTATTGAAGATTCTGCTTCTCTAAAAGATCTACCTAAGGCTAGTAAAACATGAGATGGTTCACCATTACTGCATGCAGATCCACTAGAACAAATTATTTTAGATTTTAAAAGTTTATGAAACTTTGCTCCGTTTAAATTCAAAACAGTCAAATTTAAATTATGAGGTAATCTTTTTTCTATGTTGCCATTAATTAATAAACCAGAATTATTTTCTAACAAACCCTCTAAAAGGTAATTTCTGTGTAAACGCAATTTCTCAGCATTATTTTTTTGATTAGAAACTGCTATCTCTATTGCTTTAGCAAAGCCAACTACTAAAGGTAGAGGTAATGTACCAGACCTGAGACCATATTCCTGACCTCCTCCAACAATTAAAGGCTCAAGATTAATTTCTTCATCAATTATGAGAAGTCCTATCCCTTTAGGACCATATATTTTGTGAGAACTCATCGTAATCATGTTTACATCTGATAAAAGATTGTCTAACTCGATATAACCTAAACATTGTGCGAAATCAGAGTGAAAAGTCATTCCTCGCGATTTACATATTTTTGAAATATTCTTTATGGGCTGAATAACTCCTATTTCGTTATTTGCCAACATGACACTAACCAGAAATGTATCTTCTCTTATATTTTTTTTGAATTGTTCTTCTGAAATTAAGCCATCTTTCTCAGGATTAATTTCTGTCACCATAAATCCCTCTTTTTTTAGTTGGTTTAGAGGCTCCAAAACAGCTTTATGCTCCGTTTTTAAGGTAATAATATGTCCATAATTTCCTGTTTTTTTATAGTAATTTCTAGCAAAACCTAGTAAAGCTAAGTTATTAGATTCTGTTGCTCCACTTGTAAAAATAACTTTTTTATTTTTAAGTAATAAATTTTGTTCTATTTTTTCTCTTGAGGCTTCCAATATAGCGCTTGCATTAATACCCGCCAAATTAGATTTGCTTGCAGGGTTAGAAAATATCTCACTCCAAAAAGGTTTCATAGAATCAACAACATCTTTAGAGCAAGGAGTCGAAGATTGATAGTCTAGTAGTATGGGAGTTGATAGCATTATGTTTAGTATATAAAATTCTGTTTATTACTAGAAAATCAAATTTAAAGAATTTAAAAAATGAATGAAATTAATCAAATAAATAATGAACCGGTAAGAAAATCAAGAATTTTATTAGTTGATGATGAGCCTGGTTTAAGAACAGCTGTTAAAACATTTCTTGAAGATGAAGGCTTTGAAATATTTATTGCAGTTGATGGAGAGGATGGTTGGGAAAAAGCTCAAACAGTTTTTCCCGATCTGATAATTAGCGATGTTATGATGCCCCGAGCAAACGGTTATGCTTTATTAGAAAAAATTAGAGAGGATGAAAAATTAGGAGGAACTCCAGTTATTTTTCTAACTGCAAAAGGAATGACCCTAGACAGAACCGAAGGTTATCTTGCAGGAGTTGATGATTATATTTCTAAACCTTTCGATCCCGATGAATTAGCAGCAAGAGTTAAAAATGTAATCAACAGACAAGAACGTTTACTAAAAGAAGCGGCACGATTCGCAGATATTGATGTAAGCAAAATGGCGAAACAGATTACTGAAATAAAATCTATGCTCACAGACCAAAATCCAACAAATTCAGAAAATAAAATAAATATTCCTAGTTTTACTCCTAGAGAAGCAAGTGTACTTCAACTAGTAGCAGAAGGTCTTATGAACAAGGAAATTGCAAGGCAGCTTGAAACATCTATTAGAAATGTTGAGAAATATGTTAGTAGACTTTTTATCAAGACAGGCACGTCTAGCCGAACCGAATTAGTTCGTTATGCACTTGAAAATCATTTAGTAAAATAGATTATTAAATTTTTTCGAATTCAATTAGTTTTGAAAAATAAAAAGGAGCTTGATTTAATTTCTTTTTAACTACTTTAAATCCTCTTTCTTTAGCAGCACTTATAATACCCTTTTCTTTTAATGTATATGCTCTTGTAGTTTTACTTGGCCCAGGAAATAATTTCCCAATATTTTTTAGAACAGCAAGAACTGGAGTATAAGGAGCAAAGCTAACAATTAGTTTTTCTTTGCTTAAATCGCATAGATGTTGGACCATTTCTTCTGCGACCGGTTGAGGATAATGAATAAAAACGTCCAAACAAACTACAACATCAAATAGTCCACTTAATTTTTCCAGATCACAGACTTTGTATTTGATTTTGCCTTGATTCAAACCTAATTCATAAATGCGTTTTTTTGTTTCTTTAATCATTTCAGAAGAAATATCGCTTAACTGTAATTCATTTATACCTAATCTAAGTAATGGTAT
>NZ_CACAYO010000018.1 GCF_902536725.1 uncultured Prochlorococcus sp. | reverse complement strand
GCTCTATCTGCTGAATAAAGCAATAATTCTGCGAGAGATGAAGGCTTGTTATTTTCATTGTTATCAAGAATCAGTCTTCTAAGTTTTTTGCCTAAAAGACTGCCCCCAGGTTCTCTAGTTGTGATTAATTTAGACCCTTTCTTTATTAGACCACTATTAGGAAGCCATCTAGATAGTTCATTTATTTGGGTAGTTTTACCACATCCATCAATACCCTCAATAACGATAAATTTTCCTTTCATTTAATCCAAAGATAAAGCATTAATTACAACTGTAATAGAGCTAATAGCCATCAATAATGCTGCTATTGAAGGAGTAAGAAGAATACCGTATTTAGGGAATAAAATGCCGGCTGCTAAGGGTATAGCTAGTAAGTTGTAACCAAAAGCCCATGTTAGATTTTGCTTTATTTTTCTTATAGTTTTTTTTGCAAGAATTAAGGCGTATGGTAATCCATTTAGTTGATCTCCCATTAATACTACATCTGCATTTGCCTTGGCTATTTGAGTCCCTGATCCCACCGCAATTCCTAAGTCTGAGGATGCTAAGGCTGGGACATCATTAATACCATCACCAATCATTGCTACTTTATTATCAATTTTTAAATTTTCTATAGTTTTTAGCTTCATTTCAGGAAGAAGATCCCATTTTACTTCTGTTTCTTTAAAACCAATTTTTTTTGCTAAAGCTAAAACTGTTTGTTTCCTATCTCCACTTAAAATATTAATTTTAAATTTGTTTTTTCTTAAATTTTGAACTGTTTTAATTGAATCATCTCTGATTAAATCTCCTAGGAAGATAAAGCCTAATAACTTATCTTTGATACTTACTCCAATAATAGTATTCGTTTTTGTCTCTTCATTTTCAATTACTTTTTTTGCATCACTATCAATAATTATTCCTTTACTCAGTAGCCATTCAATATTTCCAATATTAATAAGTCCATCAATTGACTCTAGTTCTCCAGAAATACCTCGGCCTGAATGAGTGATAATTTTTTTTATTGGAAATAAACTTAAATTTTGTTTTTTTGCTTCTTGAATCAATGCATCTGCGATTGGATGTCTGCTTTCCTTTTCTAAGCTGGCAGCTATCCTTAATAAAAAAGAATGATCATCATTATTTTTATAATCAACTATGAATGGCTTACCTTTTGTTAATGTACCTGTCTTGTCAAAAATAATGTGATTAATTTTTGAAGCCATCTCTATTTTGTCCCCGCCTTTAAATAAAACGCCCTTTTTTGCTGCTTTACCTGATGCGACAGTTATTACAGTTGGTGTGGCTAAACCTAATGCACAAGGACATGCTATTACTAAAACAGCAATTGACAATTGTATGGCTAAACTAAGGAAATTCTCAGCATTACTACCAAGCGAACTATGAAGTGTATGGCTTGAGTGAGTGATGAATTGATGATTATGAATTAATAAATCTGGCCAAATGTTTATTGCCCCCTTCCACCAAAAGAAGAAGGTTAAAGTAGCAAATATAAGTACAAAGTAAGTAAATTTGCCTGCAATGTCATCAGCAATTCTTTGAATGCGAGGTTTTCTAGCGTTTACAGACTCAATAAGATTTACTAGTTTTGCAAGAGAAGAATCCCCTCCGACCTTTTGTACTTTAAGTCTAAGAGTTGAATTAAGATTTAAAGACCCACTAGATAGATTATCGCCTTCTTTTACCTCGATAGGTTTAGATTCTCCAGTGATATGTGAAACATCAACATATGAATTACCTTGAGTAACAATGCAGTCAGCAGGTACTCTGTCTCCTGCTAAAACTTGAATCTCCTGATTAGGTCTTAAAGTGTTTACTCTTATTGATTCTATTTGATTATCTTCTGTGTAGATATTTGCCATTTCAGGTTGAAGTTCTAATAACTCTCCAATGGACGAACCAGTTTGGTATCTTGCTCTTTCCTCTAAGAAACGCCCAATCAATATGAAACCTAACAGCATAACTGGTTCATTAAAAAAACAAGGAAAACCAGTGGCAGGAAATATTAGAGATAGAAGACTTGTTATGTATGCGCTAGTTACTCCAAGAGCTACTAGTGAATCCATATCAGGACGGTTCTTAATAAATGATTTAAACCCATTAATAATTATTACTCTGCCTGGCAATAATAGAGCTAATGTTGCTAATGAAGCGTGAAAAAATATATTACCTAATATCGGAAAATTTATATATCTTCCTTCTGCTAGATGACCTAAACCTGAAAATAATAAAAGTAATAAAGCAAAAGTTAGTTTTTTCCATTGATTATTCCACTTCTTTTTTTTTTCTAATTCTGCCTTATTTATTTTTTTTGAAAAATCATTTATGTAAATTTTTGATGGGAAACCATTTTCTTTTAGATTCTCGAGAACTCCTTCTAGTTCTATATTTTTCTGGGTAATTTCAAAATATGCACTTTCAGTTAGTAAGTTAACAGAAACATTTTCAATACCATCAGAATTTTTTAATATTTTTTCAACAGTGCTAACACAACCTCCGCACTTCATTCCTGTAATGCTTAATTGAATGCTTTCCATATTTTTCGCGATTGAAGCAAATTAATGCTCTGCTTATTTTTTAACTATAATAATAAATGTAATAGACTTTTTAAATAGTTATTTTTTAAATTACTATATTAATTTTATTAGTTTTAGAGCGGTGCCTAGTAATCAAAACAGAGACAATTTTATCGATAAAGCTTTTACTGTAATTGCTGAATCAATAGTAAAAATAATGCCTATTGCAGAGAAAGAAAAAAAAGCATATATCTATTATAGAGATGGCCTGGCTGCACAAAATAATGGGGATTATTCGGAAGCATTAGAGTACTATAAAGAAAGTTTGCTACTTGAAGAAAATAAAATTGATAGAGGTGAAACTTTAAAAAATATGGCAATTATATATATGAGTAATGGTGAAGAGGATCTGTCTATTGAAACTTATGAAAAAGCATTAGTAGAAAATCCTAAACAGCCGTCATGCCTTAAAAATATAGGTTTGATTTATGAAAAAAGGGGAAGATATGCTGAGCAAAATGGTGATTTAGATCAGAGAGATATTTGGTTCGATAAAGCTGCAGAAGTCTGGTCTAAAGCAGTAAGATTATATCCAGGTGGTTATCTAGATATTGAAAATTGGTTGAAAAACTCAGGAAGAAGTTCAATCGATATGTATCTCTAATTTTTTAAACTTATAAAGAATATTCAACTGCTTCTTTGATATTGGATATCTCTTTTATATTTATTAAATTTTGAAAATTATTATTTATTTCCTCCTCTAGTTTTGGTACAACGATATTTTTGATCCCTAGTCTTACAGCTTCTTCTATCTTTGTTCGAAGGTTATTTGATTTTCTAACCTGACCGCTCAAACCCAATTCCCCAATAAATGAGCAATTGGCCAAAGGAGGAATATTTTTCAAACTTGATAAAATAGATATTGCTACACCTAAGTCAGATGAAGGATCATTAATCTCAAAACCCCCACCAGTAGCTATGTAACAATCAAATTCAGATAATCTTATCCCTACGTGTTTTTCAATAACCGCCAGGATTTGATGCAATCTATTTATGCTTATTCCAGTTGTAGTCCGTCTTGGGTTACTGTAGAAAGTTTTATTTACCAGCGCTTGTATATCAACTGCTAATGGTCGAGTGCCTTCATTTGTAATAGTAGTTGTTACACCTGAAATATTTTCTTTATTTGTAAAAATTGAACTTGGGTTTTTTATCTCTCGTAAACCTTCTTCAAGCATTTCAAAAATTCCAATCTCGAAGGTAGATCCAAATCTATTTTTTATACTCCTTAGTAACCTATGTGAGGAAATATTATCTCCTTCAAAGTTTATTACTGTATCAACTAAATGCTCTAGAGTTTTAGGGCCAGCTAAAGCACCATCTTTGGTTACATGACCAATTATTAGAAGCGCAATATTATTTTCTTTCGCAAGATTTTGCAATTCAGATGAACATGCTCTAACTTGAGAAACCGATCCTGGAGAACTTTGCATTTCATGATTATGGATGGCTTGAATACTATCAATAATTGCGAAACTTGGTTTTAAACGTTTGATTTCTTCAATAATTAGGGATAAATTCGTTTCTGCAAAAATTTTTAAATTAATACTACTCTGATTTAATCTTTCCCATCTAATTTTTACTTGTTCTAAAGATTCTTCTGCGGTTATATATAAAACTTTCTCATTGAGAGATATTTTTCCTGCTGATTGAAGCACTATTGTGCTTTTACCTATGCCTGGTTCTCCTCCAAGTAAAACAACAGATCCAGGTACGATTCCACCACCAAGCACTCGATCAAATTCCCTAAAACCACTTGTAAATCTCGATATTTTTTTTGATGAAATCTCGTTAAAGGGTATAGATTTTTTACTATTTGTTATTTCTTGATAATTAGATCTCTTATTTTTTATTTCTTCAACAATGGAATTCCATGAGTTGCAATTTAAGCATCTACCAAAATATTGAGAAGTTTCAGATCCGCAATTCTGACAAATAAAAATAGATAATTTGCTAGACATTAAGTTTTTGAATCAAGTATTAGAACTAGAATGTTTGGGATATTGCCCCTCTACAAGTTAGATTAGGATAATAATTAATTCTCTTCCTGATTAGCTAATAGAAACAAATGGCTCTATCTAGTCAAACTAAAGAAACAATTCTTGTCGCAGATGACGAGGCAAGTATTAGAAGAATTTTGGAGACGCGCCTCTCCATGATTGGTTACAAAGTAGTAACTGCAAGTGATGGTAAAGAAGCACTAAAGTTATTTAAAGATTATGAGCCTGATTTAGTCGTACTTGACGTTATGATGCCGAAATTAGATGGCTATGGAGTTTGTCAAGAATTAAGGAAAGATTCTGATGTTCCAATTGTCATGTTGACTGCGTTAGGAGATGTTGCAGACAGGATAACAGGTTTAGAATTAGGAGCGGATGATTATGTTGTTAAACCATTTAGTCCTAAGGAATTAGAAGCTAGAATTAGATGTGTTCTAAGAAGAATTGACAAAGAACAAATTCCTGGAATGCCTAATTCAGGATTAATTTTAGTGACTGATATAAAAATTGATACAAATCGAAGACAAGTTTTTAAAAGCGATGAGAGAATTAGATTAACAGGTATGGAATTTAGTCTTTTAGAGCTTTTGGTAAGTAGGTCAGGCGAGCCGTTTAGTAGGGGAGAAATTCTGAAGGAAGTTTGGGGATATACACCTGAGAGACACGTAGATACAAGAGTAGTCGATGTTCACATATCAAGATTAAGATCAAAACTGGAGGCTGATCCAGCAAATCCTGAATTGATATTAACAGCAAGGGGCACAGGATATCTTTTTCAAAGAATTGTAGATATTACTCCTTTTGACGGTAAATAAATGGGTAAAGAAAGTGTACAAAAAATTAATAAGCCCAGAGCTATCAGAAGATTAGTTATTTGGTACAAAAAAAACTCGGCTGTAACTTCAATAGTAGATACTGCTGCTAGTTCTGCAGTAACCGCAAGTAATGTGGCGGGTAATGTAGTTTCTAGTGCTGGTTCTGTCGTGAGCACAGCTAGTAATGTCGCGAGTAATGTTGCAGGTAATGTAGTTTCAAGCGCTGAATCTGTTGTAAATACTGCAAGCAGTGTCGTTTCAAATGCTAGCTCAATAGCTAAAAATACATTACAGCCATTAGTTTTTGACCCATTAAAAAGATTACAAAATAACGATAATATTTTAGATAGGGTGGAGGAATCTCAATCTAAAAGAATTTGGATCGCTGTTGATGGTATGGGTGGAGATTATGCTCCTGGTCCAATTCTTGAGGGCTGCCTTGAAGCAATAAGTAGATTTCCAATAAATATAAAATTCGTCGGTAAAATTGAAGCAGTTAAAGATGCTGCCGAAAAAACAGGTTTAACAGAATTATTAGAAAATGAAATTGATAATAATCGTTTTGAATTAATTGATAGTGGAGAACCTATTGGGATGAACGAAGAAGCTACTGCAGTTAGAAAAAAGAAAAATGCAAGTATTAACGTTGCAATGGATTTAGTGAGAAATAATAAAGCTGAAGCTGTTTATTCAGCTGGTAATTCAGGCGCCATGATGGCCTCTGCCATATTTAGAATTGGGCGATTGAAAGGGATTGATAGACCAGCTATAGGAGCATTATTTCCAACAAGGGATCAAACTCGCCCGGTACTAGTTTTAGATGTCGGTGCAAATACTGATTGTAAGCCATCTTATCTGCATCAATTTGCTCTTCTAGGTAATATTTACGCAAAAGATGTCTTACAAGTAAAAAAACCAAGAATTGGACTTTTAAACATCGGAGAAGAAGAATGCAAGGGTAATGATTTATCTCTAAAAACATTTGAATTATTATCCTCTGAAAAAAGTTTTGATTTTGGAGGCAATTGTGAAGGGAGAGATGTATTATCAGGTAATTTCGATGTAGTAGTCTGTGATGGATTTACTGGAAATATATTATTGAAATTTCTTGAATCAGTGGGAGGTGTTTTATTAGACATTTTGAGATCTGAGCTACCTCGTGGAAGGCGTGGGAAAGTTGGTTCAGCTTTTTTAAAAAGTAATCTACTCAGAATTAAAAAAAGGCTAGATCATGCCGAACATGGCGGAGCTTTATTACTTGGGGTGAATGGTATTTGCGTTATTGGTCATGGAAGTAGCAAATCTTTATCAGTAGTTAGTGCTCTTCGCTTGGCACACTCCGCAGTTAATCATGGTGTTATGGAAAATTTAAATCAACTGCAAAAGCTTCAAGTTTTAAATTCATAAAACATATTGAGTCAAATTTATGTTTGACTAATATAAGTAACTAAAAAACTCTTTTGGAAGAAATAGATTTTAATCAGATTGGAGTATCATTCAAGGGAAGCGGAAGTTATGTACCTGATCAAATATTAACCAATCAAAAAATTAGTCAAAAGGTTGATACAAGTAATGAATGGATAAAATCTAGAACAGGCATTTCTGAGAGAAGAATCTCTAGCTTAGGAGATAATGTTAATGAGATGGGTTATAAGGCGGCTCTAACTGCTATAGAAATGGCTAATTGGGATATTAATACAATTGATTTGATTGTTTTAGCTACCTCTACTCCGCATGATTTATTTGGATCAGCACCATCCATTCAAGCTAAATTAGGGGCAGCTAATGCTGTAGCTTTCGATTTAACTGCAGCATGTAGTGGTTTCTTATTTGCCTTAATTACAACCTCACAATTTTTAAAAGGTGGTAGTTTTAAAAGGGCTATTGTTATAGGAGCAGATCAACTATCAAGCTTTGTCGATTGGAATGATAGAAGAAGTTGTATTCTCTTTGGAGATGGTGCGGGTGCATTAGCAATTGAAGCTTCTAATCAATTTGATAATTTAATTGGTTTTGATATGAGAACTGACGGTGAAAGGGGTTCTTTTCTTAATCTTCCATCAAAAAATAATAAGGATTTAATAATTGATAACATTGATTTTTTAAGTGGAGCTTTTTCTCCAATTCAGATGAATGGTCAGGAAGTGTATAAATTTGCAGTTAAAGAAGTTCCGATAATTCTTAAAAAGTTGTTTAATAAAACGCACTATACTTCTGATGAAGTTGATTGGCTTGTACTTCATCAAGCTAATCAAAGGATATTAGATTCTGTTGGAGATAGGTTAAAAATCCCTAGAGAAAAAATTCTTAGCAATTTAGAAAAATACGGTAATACTTCAGCAGCAACAATTCCACTAGTGATAGATGAGGCTATTAGAAGTAATAGAATTAAACAAAATGATATTATTGCCATAAGTGGTTTTGGTGCTGGGTTAAGTTGGGGTGCAGCCCTCATTAAATGGGGTTAAAAAAAAGGAGCATTATGACAGTTGCATGGGTATTCCCTGGACAAGGTTCGCAAAAAATTGGAATGGCAAAACAAATTGAAAATTTGCCAAATACAAAAGAGAGGTTTAATTATGCATCTGAGATATTTGAGAGAAATTTATTTGAAATTTGTGAGTTAAATACTGAACCAAAAAATCCTCTTATTGATTTAAATAACACAAGAAATACACAAATATGTCTTTTTTTGGTTGAATCTATTTTATTAGATGCTTTGAAAAAGAGAGGTTTTAAACCAACATATGTTGCTGGACATAGTCTAGGAGAAATCACTGCACTATATTGTGCGGATGTTTTTTCATTCGAAGATTGCGTTTCTCTAATAAAAGAAAGGTCTCAATTAATGGTAAATGCTGGGAAAGGATCTATGGCAGCAGTAATTGGTTTTGATAGAAATCAACTTGATCTATTAGTACAAAAAATCGATGATATTGTGATTGCTAATGATAATAGTTCTTCCCAAGTTGTCTTATCCGGCTCTGCTGAAGCATTAGATGATTTATCGAGAAAAATTTCTTGTAAAAGATTCTTGAAATTAAATGTTTCAGGTGCATTTCATTCCCCATTTATGAATGAACCTTCATCAAGATTTTCTGAGTATTTAAAACAGATTAAATTCCATAATCCCTCTTTCCCTGTCATAAGCAATTATGAACCTTCACTTTGTAGTGATCCCAGCGAGCTTAAAATTAGATTAGAAAAGCAAATGTGTCATGGTGTGAGGTGGCGAGAAACTATGGATTTAATGGCAAAAGATACGGATCTTCATATTGTTGAAATTGGCCCTTCTAATGTACTAAGCGGTTTAGGAAAAAGACATCTTAAAGATGTAAAAATTTCTCAAGTTTCATCTTCTGATCAAATATCATATTAATCTTTATGAAAAATGATGTTTTTCAAAAATTAATCTATCAATTAGTAAGCAAGCTTTTAGTATTTCCAATTTATAAACTTGTATTTAGAGGTTGTTTAATAGGTAAAGAAAATATTCCGCAAAAAGATTCTTTTATAGTTGTTTCTAATCATGGTTCTTTGCTTGACCCTCCTTTGTTGGGACACGCTCTTGGACGTAATATATCTTTTATGGCTAAGGCAGAACTTTTTAAAGTTCCTTTTCTTGGCTTTATTATCAAGGCTTGTGGAGCGTATCCTGTAAAAAGAGGAATTGCGGATAAAAATACAATTAAAACAGCATGTAATAAATTATCAAATGATAATTGTATTGGAATCTTTATTGATGGTACTCGTCAAAAAAATGGTCGAGTGAATAAGCCCAAGCAAGGTGCAGCATTATTAGCTTTTAAAAATCAAAAATTATTATTGCCTGTTGCAATAGTTAATTCACATAGAGTAATGAGATTTAAATTCTGTATTCCTTTATTTTCAAAAATAGTTATTAAAGTTGGAAAACCTTTTCAACCTCCACAAAGTTCATCAAGAGATGATCTAAATTCTGTAACAATGCGCCTTCAAGATGAAATTAATGATTTGATTGGATGAATATTTAGTTAATTGGAGAAATAGGGTAAAGAGGTAAAACTTTTTTCCAGAAATCTACATTTGAATTTAATAAATTTTTATTAGACAAATCTAATAGTTCTTTTAAATCTTCTTTAGTATCATAAATAGCTTCAAAAAAAAGTTCTTTACTATCAAGTTTTTTGATAACTTTTGGTAAAACTGTTTCTCGAATGACTAGATCAGAGGGATTTTTTTCGTTATGACAAATTTCATATTTACCAGCAATAACACCCTTTCGTTTTAATTTTTTGTAAATCCAGAATGATTTTTTGTTTATAAATATATTATTTTTTGATGCAATTCTTTTTGCCATTATTTCAAATGAACTAAAACTGTCTAGTGGACAATTTATTTGTTGTGAGATAGTTCTTGCTAAAACTACAATAAGTCGTGAGGCATTAAAATTTGCAGGCCCTAAACTGACAGATAACTTATTTATTTTTTGTAAATTTTCTTTGGAAATGAATTTGTTAAGGTCATTTATTAAATTGTTGCAAAGGTCATTATCAAATTTTTTGATGAATAATTCATCAGATTCAGAGTTATTGTTTTTTCTATAACCAAAGCCAAAAGAATTATCTGTGCTGTAGATCGCTAAAATAGGGTAATTTTCTCTTTGTTTAAGTTTATTTGTCATCTATTACCTTTAAACAGGTAATTCCATGCCAGGGTTACATTTAGACCATTTACCAAATTCATTTTCAAAACTTTCACAAGATTGGACATCCCAATCAGTTTTATAATCACCTTCATTATCTTTAACTATACTGACATGAATGAATGGTTTTTTTGCTTTAAAATCAGGTAGATCACAAATGTGATCAACACCATGATTATTTTCAACATCATGATAAGTGATACATCTATCAACCCATTTACAGTTGATGCAAATGCACATAATAAATAAACTAAATGAAAAATAGCATTCTCACAGATCATACACTAATTATTGATGAATTAGAAACAAGTATAAAATTTCATAATTTGAATTTTATATTAGGTTTTTTACCTAAAGGATCATATTTGGTTGGTGGTTACATAAGAGATATTATTTTAGGAAGAAAAACTGAAAAGGTAGATGTTGATATTGTGGTACCTTTAAATGCAATTGAAATTGGGAAAAAGATTGCAGAAAATATTGAATCAAAATTTATAATTTTAGATAAAAAAAGAGAAGTAGTAAGAATTTTTCATAATAATATTGATATTGATATAGCTAATCAGGTTTCATCTACGGTAGAAGGAGATTTGTTTTCTAGAGACTTTTCGATTAATTCAATTGCTTATTTATTAGATAAGAAATGTTTGTTAGATCCATTAAATGGTCTTAAAGATCTGGAGATTTCTTTGCTTAGAAGTCATTCTGAAAAAAATTTACTGAATGATCCTTTGCGAATATTAAGATGTTTTCGATTTGTATCAGAATTGAATTTTAAAATTGATCTTAATTTAATTACTTTTATAAAAAAAAATAAGGTGAAATTATATCTTGCTGCTAAAGAGAGAATTAATTATGAAATACAGAAAATAGTAACTGGAGCTAATGCTCTTGATGCAGTATTGCTGATAAAAAAATTAAATGTATTTGGTATTGAAAATTTATCTGAAGATTCTTTTTTTTTGGATTTAGAGAAAATTAATTATGCAGAACTTAATCAGGAAGAAAAAGAAAAGTTTTTACCATCATTTTTTATTGTTCAAATTTTAGATGTTGTATCTCTAGAGAAACTTAAATTTAGTAAAGCTGAAATTTCAAAAACTAAGTTATTACGAAAATGGCATTTTTTGTTGGAGAAGAAAAATCTTACTCAATTAAGTGAAGCAGAAAGATTTGCATTACATAAAGAATTAGAGATGTTTCTTCCATTATTTATTTTTTATTTACCTCAAAACTTTCGGTTAGATTGGCTTTATAGATGGCGTGACAACAATGATAAATTATTTCATCCTTCAAACTTAATTAATGGTGATGTAATTAAAAAAAATTTAAAAATGAAGGATGGGCCTATCTTAGGAGAGCTTTTAGAGTATCTTTCGAAAGAACTTGCATATAAAAGATTGAATAATTTTGATGAAGCTATTTATAAAGCAAAGCGATGGATTGAACAAAATGCGCCAAAATGTGATTAAATACACATAGCTTAGTTTTGTTTAGAAGTTTAGACTTCAAAATCATTTTTAAAAATTTATGAGCATTCGCATTTACGTTGGTAACTTACCACAAGGATTTAATCCAAAAGAATTTGATACACTTTTAAAGTCAGTTTCTGATTCGATCAGATTTAAAGCAGTTCTAGATAAGGAAACTAAGGAATGCAGAGGTTTTGGTTTTGCGACAACTAATAATGAAGATAATGCTAATTTATTAATTCAAAAGTTAAATGGTTTTGAATTTAATGGTTCTAAATTAAGAGTAGAGCTATCAGAAAAGAAAGATTCTGCTTCAAATAAAAGAAATAGTGGAAAATCAAATAAAAATAAGAAGAGGAAAGATTTTAAGAAAATTGTTCATAGTGATGCTCCTAACCTAGAAGCTCCTGATCCAAGATGGGCTGGAGAACTATCTAAATTAAAAGATTTGTTGGCTAACCAGAAGACTCCTGCTTAGTCATTTAATTCGAGAAATTAAAAATGATATTGGAATTTCAAAAGCTTTTACTGAATTTTTTACAAAAGCTCTATTATTAAAGACATCGTAGTCTAGCCTTTCTATAGAATCTAATATTCCTCTGTAAAGACGTAAGGATGTCCAAACAGGCCATCTTGCGTCAGAAGATAACCATTTGATTCCATCTTCAGATTTCTGGAACCAATGGCGAGCTCTAGTTAATTGAAAGTTCATAAGTGCTTTCCATTGTTTGTTTATTTCACCTTTTAAAAGTTTTTCTTCAGAATAATTAAATTTTTCAATATCTTCTTGAGGAAGATAAATTCTACCTCTTTGCCTATCTTCGCCGACATCTCTTAATATATTTGTTAATTGATTAGCTATACCTAAAGCTATAGCGGCTTCTGAGGGGTCAGGTTTGGCACTCCATGGGGCTGATGTATAAGCACTATCAATCCCCATGACATTCTGAGTCATCAAACCAACTGTCCCTGCGACTCTATAACAATAGAGTTTTAATTCATCAAAATCTTTGTATCTAAATTTATTAAGATCCATTCTCTGGCCATCTATCATATCTAGATAAGGTTGAATACTTTGTGGATATTTTTCGATGGTGTCTAGTAGAACGGCATCTAATTCCGATTTAATGTTGCCTTTAAAAACATTCTTTGTATTTTCTTCCCATGCATTTAAATTTTCTGCAAGTTCATCTTGTGATTTAGTTGAAGCTTCTAAGCTATCCATTATTTCATCTGTTCTTCTACACCAAACATAAATAGCCCAAATAGCTTTCCTTTTCTCTACGGGTAGCAGAAGCGTTCCCAAGTAAAAGGTTTTAGCCCATTTTTGGGTTTCTTTTCGGCATATCTCGTATGCTTGATCTAATTGAGAAATTGAATTTTTCAAAAAGTTTTAGATGAATTTTTAAATTACTGGAATGTAAATCTCATGAATAAACATTTTGAGGAGTTTTGGAATACTCCTTATTGATTGATTCCGCGCATAATTTACCACTTAAAACAGCTCCTTCCATAGATGCTAAATATTTTTGCATAGTATAATCACCTGCTAAAAAAAAGTTTTTTATAGGAGATTTTTGACTAGGTCTGAACTCTTGGCATCCTGGCACGGCCTTGTAGACAGATCTTGGAGTTTTGACCACTTTATATTTTCGTAAGTTTGTTTTCTCGTCTCCCATGAAATGAGTTGGGAATAATTTTTTGAGTTCCTCCATAGTTGCATCAACAATATCCTGATCACTCCTATTTATCCAATCTTTTGCTGGTGCAAAAACCAATTCAAGCATTGATCTGTTTGGATCTTCATATTCCTTGCAGGTGATACTCATATCTGCATAAACACTGAGGAGAGGTGATCTGCTGAATAATAAATGATCAATATCTGTTAATTTTTTGTCAAACCATAAATGGATATTAATGACTGGCACACCATTTAAACCATCTAATTTAGAAAATGCATCTAACCCTTTCCATTGTTTTGGGATCATTAATTTAAAGAGATCTACAGGCATTGCACTTACATAAGCATCAGCGGTTAGCTCTTTCTTTTCGTTTTTATCTAAAGAGGCAACAGTAAAACTTTTAACAGTGCTGTCCTCATTGAGATTGATTTCCCTCAATGGACTATTCATGTGAACTTCACCACCACGAGCAGTAATATAATCAACCATTGGCTGGCATAGTCTTTCTGGAGGAGCTCCGTCAAGGAATGCCATTTTAGAACCATTTTTTTCTTGTAGAAATCTGTTTAATGCTGTTAATAAAACTGTAGATGATATTTCATCCGGTCCAATGAAATTAAGAGCTTTACTCATCGCTATGAATACTTCATCATTAACTCTTTCTGGTATATTGTGCTCTTTTAGCCAATCTGTCCATGATTTTGTATCACATTTATCTAAGTACTTTTGGCCTCTCAACATTGCAGGCACTAAACCTAATCCAAATAGAATCTTTTCATTCCATGAAAGCATATCATTATTGCTTAGTATTGCTGATACACCATTAACTGGAGCAGGTATATCGGGAAAGTCGAATCTACTGTAAGTACCAGGCTCTGATGGCTGATTAAAAATCATTGAATGACTTTTCCATTGAAGTCTATCTTCAATATCTAGTTCCTTAAAAAGTTGCAACATATTTGGGTAGGCTCCAAAAAATATATGTAACCCAGTTTCATACCAATCTCCATCTTCGTCTTTCCATGCGGCAACTTTCCCACCTAAGACGTCTCTGGCTTCAAGCACAATCGGAATGTGTCCATTATCAACTAAATATTTAGCGCAAGATAAACCTGCTAAACCAGCACCAGCAATTACAACACGCATTATTAAATCAAGAAATAAATTAACACTTACTAATAAGCTACATTAAAGTTAGAACATAATAGTTTTTTTCGTTGATTATTTCGTAAAATTATGGAAAAAATGCTTTTAAAATCGACTACTAGGCATGTAAGAATTTTTACTGCCGAAGTGGTAGATGAAGAATTAAAGTTTCATCCTAATAAACTAACTCTTGATTTAGATCCCGATAACGAATTTATTTGGAACGAAGATTCTCTAAACAAAATAAATGAAAAATTCAATGAATTAATAAAAGAGAGAGCAGGAAAGGATTTAGATGATTATGAACTTCGAAAAATAGGATCAGAAATTGAAGTTTTGATTAAATTTTTGCTTCAAAATGGTCAGCTTAGCTATAACCCTGATTGTAGGGTAATGAATTATTCAATGGGTTTACCAAAGACAAATGAAGTGCTGTGAATAGATCATCCTCAAATAGAAGGCCTAGAAGAGCCTCAAATAGAAGTTATTATCCACCAAATCCAAAGGATATGGATCCGTATGGTCAAAGAAGTAATAGATTGCCTAGTTCTTCTGAACAAAAGATTAACTTCAGTACAGGAACCATTGCCGTACTTGCGGGAGTACTAATTTTAGGAGTTGGTATTGGAAGCGCTATTACCAGTACAACAGATGGCGGACAGGGAAATATAGCTAGTCAACAACAACTAGATATGGCTGTTCCAGATCCTGAATTTTGCAGGCAATGGGGAGCTAGTGCTTTCGTAATTGATGTTGAAATGTATACAACTCTGAATCCATCTACAAGTTTTGTAACACAACCAGCTCTTCAGCCAGGTTGTGTGATTAGAAGAGAGAATTGGACAGTTTTACAAAAACAGGGCGCAATTAGTAATGAAGATGTAAGAGAATGTAAGCAAAGGATGAATACTTTTGCTTACATTGGATCTATAAGAGATAAGCCAATAGTTAAGTGCGTATATCAGACCGATGTAAATGAAAATAAATTTATAATAAAAGGCGATGGACAAGCAGAAGACGGGGGAGTAGGTATTAACAAAGAAGCGATTCAGTTTTGATTCAAATTATCTTTGCCTTAAAGGGCTTTCTAAACTAGCAAATTGTGGAAGAATATTTTTCTTAAATACTTCTGATGCTCTTGATGTATATCTTGAAGGATTAGTAATTAATTTAAGTTCTCTTTTAACCTCTAAGTCAGCAATGAATGCTTTATGGATAGTTCCAGCCGATAATTCTCTTTCAATAGATACAACAGGTAAAAAGGAAGCGCCTAAACCTGATTGAACTGCATTTTTGATTGCTTCAAGAGAATTAAGTTCCATCTCAATTTTTAATCTTTGAATATCAAGCCCAGAATCTTGAAGAAGTTTATCAACAACTTTTCTTGTTGTAGATTGTGAGTCTAATGTTACAAAATTTAATTTGTATAAGTCTTCTTTTAAAAGCTCTTTTTTGGTCGAAAGTGGATGTTTAGTTGGTAAAACTAATGCCAATTCATCTGAGGCATAAGGAATTACTTGAAGCAAATTTTCTAAATCTCCAGACAATTGTCCGCCAATAATGGCTAAGTCAATTTGTCCATTGGCGACACTCCAACCAGTTCTTCTAGTGCTATGAACTTGAAGTTGAACAGATACATCAGGATATTTTTGTCTGAATAGTCCTATCATTCTAGGCATTAAATAGGTACCAGTTGTTTGGCTGGCTCCAATGACAAGAGTTCCTCCTTTTAGGCTATTTAAATCTTCAATAGCTTTGCAAGCTTCGTCACATTGATTCAAAATTCGTTCACAATATTCGAGTAATAGTCTCCCGGCTTCAGTCAATAGAGCCTTCCTACCACCTCTATCGAAAATTGTAATTTCAAGTTGTTTTTCTAAATTTTGTATTTGTAAACTTACGGCAGGTTGGGTTACATACAATATGTCTGCAGCTTTTTTGAAACTACCTTGAGCTGCTATAGCTTTTAGTATCCTTAATTGGTCGAGAGTAAATGGTAACTCTGGCATCTATTATGCCTACAATTACTTATAATTCTAATGCGTAGAAGCATTATTGTTAAGAAGAAAAAATTATTTGAATAGTTAAATATATGGAAACTCATAAAACTTCTTTAATAATCCTGATCTTGATTCTAATTTTTGCGGTAATTCATAGTGGAGGTGCTGCATTAAGAATTAAAGCAGAGTCTCTTATGGGTCCGAGGTTATGGCGTTTATGTTTTGTTTTTTTAAGTTTGCCATCTGCATTTATTTTAATTAGTTATTTTTTAGCTCATAGATATGATGGAATCAGATTATGGAATTTACAAGGTAATAATTTCGTTTTTATAGTGGTCTGGTTCTTAACTGCAATAAGTTTTTTATTTTTATATCCCGCTACTTACAATTTGCTAGAAATTCCTTCTGTTTTAAAACCTCAAGTACGAATATATGGAACCGGGATAATGAGAATTACAAGGCACCCACAAGCATTTGGTCAGATAATTTGGTGCTTTGCTCATACTTTATGGATTGGGACATCATTCACATTAATAACTTCTATTGGCCTAATTTTGCATCATCTTTTTGCAATCTGGCATGGAGATAAGAGGCTAGCAAATAGATTTGGAGAAGAATTTGAAAAGTTTAAAAAAAATACTTCTATAGTTCCTTTTATGGCAATACTTGAAGGAAGGCAAGAATTTAAGATTAGAGAATTTTTTAGATTATCTCAACTTGGAATATTGATTGCAATAGGAGTACTTTGGTGGTCTCATCAGTATATAAATATTGCTGTTAAAACATTTAATTCATCATTTTTGTCTGAATTTTTCAATTGACAGTTTAAAATCAAATTAAAATATTTTTAGAACATGCCTCAAGCTTCAGAAATTGCCTGGTTAATTCCTGTTTTCCCTCTTATTGGAGCTGTACTTTCTGGCTTAGGACTTATAAGTATTAACAATAGAATTAATAATTCAAGAGAAATTGTTTCTGTAGGTCTAATTTCTTTCGTAGGGATTTCAGCGGTAATTAGTTATAAAGCTTTGATTGAACAAGTTAATGGTTATCAATCAGTAGAAAAATTATTTGTATGGGCTAACGCTGGGGATTTTACAATTCCAATGGGCTTTGTCCTTGATCCTTTGGGAAGTGTAATGCTTGCTTTAGTAACTACTATAACTTTGCTGGTAATGATTTACTCTCATGGATATATGTCTCATGACAAGGGTTATGTCAGATTTTTTACATATTTAGCATTATTTAGTAGTTCAATGATGGGATTAATAGTTAGCCCAAATTTACTAGAAATTTACGTTTTTTGGGAACTTGTTGGAATGTGTTCTTACTTATTGGTTGGTTTTTGGTACGACAGAGATGGCGCTGCACATGCTGCACAAAAAGCATTTGTTGTTAATAGAGTAGGAGATTTCGGCTTATTACTAGGTATTCTTGGTCTGTTTTGGGCAACAAATAGTTTTGATTTTAATGAAATAGCTATTGGAATTTCTCAATCAATATCTGACAATTCGATACCGATTTGGGCTGCTTTACTACTTTGTTTTTTAGTTTTTTTAGGGCCAATGGCAAAATCTGCTCAGTTTCCTCTTCATGTATGGTTGCCTGATGCGATGGAAGGCCCAACACCTATCTCTGCACTTATCCATGCTGCAACTATGGTTGCAGCAGGAATATTTCTTGTAGCAAGACTTCAACCCTTGTATTCAATATTTCCCTCTATTCAATTCATTATTGCTTTAGTTGGTACCATTACTTGTTTTTTAGGAGCCTCTATAGCTTTGACACAAATGGATTTAAAAAAAGGTTTAGCGTATAGCACAGTTTCTCAGCTTGGGTATATGATGCTCGCAATGGGTTGTGGAGCACCAGTAGCAGGAATTTTTCATCTAGTGACTCATGCTTGCTTTAAAGCAATGCTATTTTTGGGATCTGGCTCAGTAATACATGCTATGGAAGAAGTAGTTGGCCATCAGCCTGTATTAGCTCAAGATATGAGATTGATGGGCGGTTTAAGAAAAAAAATGCCATATACATCCACAACATTTTTAATAGGTTGTGTAGCAATTAGTGGAATTCCCCCATTGGCAGGTTTTTGGAGTAAAGACGAGATACTCGGAAATGCTTTTATATCATTTCCAGCTTTTTGGTTCGTAGGATTTCTAACAGCTGGTATGACTGCTTTCTATATGTTTAGGCTTTATTTCTTGACATTTGAAGGAGATTTCAGAGGGGAGAATAAAGAATTGCAAAAAGAGCTTCTAATAGCCTCTAAAACAAACCTAGATGAAGAAAATGAAGAAGGGCATGAAGAACATGGCTCTATTCATGAGTCGCCTTGGTCAATGACATTTCCCCTGGTATTTCTTGCTGTACCTTCTGCAATTATAGGTTTTATGGGACTCCCATGGGATAGCAAAATCGCAAATTTACTAGATACTGAAGAAGCAGAGGCTGCTGCACAAGCTTTCCAATTAAAAGAATTTTTGCCTTTAGCAATTGCGTCTGTACTTATTGCATCAGCTGGAATTATTATTGCTTATCAGGCATATTTTGTGAAAAAAATTAATTTATCAGTTTTATTTGCCGAAAAGTTTCCTAGCATCAATAGATTTTTATCCAATAAATGGTATTTAGACGATATTAATGAAAAACTTTTTGTTAAGGGTAGTAGAAAACTTGCTAAGGAAGTTTTAGAGGTTGATTCTAAAGTTGTTGCTGCGTATTGTCGATTTTTACCACCCCATATAGCTAGTAATAAATAAACGGGAATTAGCTCAAGTTCCCAAGTTAGAAAAAATAAAAGCATATCTTGTACAGCAAAAACAGCGATTTGCCCACCATCCATAACCAATATCAAGAAGAAAAATAACTTTGGTTTGAACTTGACTGGCCATGCAGCAAGAACTGCTAGAGCAGTT
>NZ_CACAYO010000017.1 GCF_902536725.1 uncultured Prochlorococcus sp. | reverse complement strand
TTCTTATCTAAAAGTTATTGATATCAATCCGAAAATTTCTAATATTTACGAATCGATTACTAGATTACTAAAAGAGTCAGACATATCTCAATTAAACAAATCAAAAATAAAAGATGTATTAAATCTTTTGCTTGAAAGAAATGACGTAACTCATGGGGAATTAATAAGAGCATTTAACTTTCTATATAACAATCAAATAATAGATATATTGGAAAATGTTGATTCCGACTTTTCCAAAATAGAATTACTTATCAATGATAAAATTATAATTAATGCACTCAAAAAGGTAACTTTTAAAGATATTAGAATTGAAAAATTCCTAACCAAAGTAAGAAGTAATATTTGCGATCGTATCACTAAAGATTTAGATACTATAAATGAATCTGAATTGCATTTTATAATTGCATTAGGTGAACAATGCTTCCTTAACGAATATATTTACTCATTAACGAAAAAAGAAATTTTATCAATTAATAAAATCATCAAAAGATGTAAAAATATTGAGTTAAATGAGATAAATATTTCAATCTTATCTTGTTATTTTCCTCTTTATAAACTCATAGACAAAATACCATCTTTAAAATCCTTTAGTTCTCCCAATAAAATTTTCACAGAACTAATGGAATTGCAAATATCAGAACCACTTCAAGAAATTGACTTATCTCAAAACATAAAGAAATTAGGCACAATAAATGATGAAATTTCTCAAAAAGTTAAATCTCAATATGAAGAAAATCCATATCCTAGATGGAGATATGGAAGTTATCATGAGAATCAAAAATTATCAATTAACCAAGCAATTAACATTGAAATTAAACCTAATTCCATAGTTTCTAGTATTGGAGAAGAGCAAGTAGAAGTTTTAGTCGCTGGGTGTGGAACTGGTCAACAAATTTTACATACACAAGTCTATAAAAATGCTCATACAACTGCTATAGATTTAAGTTTATCTAGTCTTTCTTATGCTCAAAGAAAAATCAATGAACTTGGGATTAATAATGTTGAACTGATTCAGATGGATATCTTGGATATTAGTTTACTAGAGAAAAAATTTGACATTATTTTATGCTCGGGTGTTTTGCACCACATGGCTGATCTCTCAAAAGGTTTGAGCGCATTAGTTGGTGCTTTAAAAAATAATGGTTTTCTTAAATTAGGTTTATATAGTGAACTAGCAAGACAAGATATAATCAAAGCGAGAAATTATATTGACGGGAAAAATCTAAAACCAACAATAACTGATATTCGTCGGTTCAGAGAAGATGTAATTTCTGGAACTTATCCAGAAATTGAAAATCTTCAAAAGAGGTCTAGTTTTTATTCAACATCAGAATGCCGAGATCTATGCTTTAACGTTCAAGAACATAGATTAACAATTAACCAGCTAAAAGAAACTCTAAATAATAATAAATTAGAGTTTCTTGGATTCTTGCTAGAAAAACCAGTTAAATCTCTCTATAAGCAATATTTCCCGCAAGATAAAAAACAAAATAACTTAGAAAACTGGGCAAAGTTTGAGGAAAAACATGCCAACACTTTCAGAGGTATGTATCAATTCTGGGTCTCTAAAAAGAGAAAAAATACTAGATAGATATTTAAGATCCTTGATTTTACTGCAAAGATATTTAAAACTCTACGATTTCTTTATAGAGACAGTATTTTTACTCCACAAGAAACCTACGGGAACCCTATTTTTTGTTTCTATAAGTGGGTTTATGCTTTTTTTACTCCCACTCAATAGTTCCCGGAGGTTTGCTTGTAATATCATAAACAACTCTATTTACTGAGTCGACTTCGTTTACAATTCTATTTGCAATTCTCTCCAAAATCTGAAAAGGAATTTTTGACCAATCAGCTGTCATGCCATCCTCACTTGAAACACAACGTAAAACTATTGGCCATGCATAAGTCCTTTTATCTCCCATCACTCCCACAGTTTTAACCGGTAACAATACAGCAAAAGCTTGCCAAATATCATTGTAAAGACCAGATTTTTTAATTTCATCTCTTACTATCCAATCCGCATCTCTTAAACAATCAAGTTTTTCATTATTTACCTCTCCCAAAATTCTTATAGCCAATCCGGGGCCTGGAAATGGATGCCTTTTTATAATTTCATCCGGCAAACCTAAAGCAGCTCCAACTTTTCGGACTTCATCCTTAAAAAGTTTTCTTAATGGCTCAACTAATTTAAATTGTAAATCTTTAGGCAATCCACCCACGTTATGATGACTCTTTATTTTTACAGCTATTCTTTCACCAGTCTTAGGATCAATATTAGTACCAGCACTTTCAATAACATCAGGATAAAGAGTACCTTGGGCTAAATACTGAAAAGGTCCCAATTTATTGCTTTCTTCTTCAAAAACTCTAATAAATTCTTCACCTATAATTTTCCTTTTTTGTTCGGGATCAGTAATATTTTTTAATTTGGCAATAAACCTTTCCCTTGCATTAATATATTCAACTTTTATGTGAAATTTCTTATCAAAAAAGTCCATTAGAAATTCAGGCTCACCTTTTCTCATGAAACCTTGATCAATAAACATACATGTAAGCTGATTTCCAATTGCTTTATTGAGAAGAAAAGCAAGAGTGGAGGAATCAACTCCTCCAGACAAAGCAAGCAAAACTTTTTTATTACCAACTTGCTCTCTTATTCTAGGAATAGTTTCTTCTATGTATGTTTTGGTTGTCCAATCAGCCGCACAACAAGAAATTTTGTAAACAAAATTTTTAATAACTGTCATCCCAAACTCTGAATGTATAACTTCTGGATGAAATTGTACGCCAAATAATTTCTTTACATCATTTGAAATTGCTGCATGTAGTGTATTCTCAGTATGAGCAATTTTATTAAATCCATCGGGTAGACAATTAATAGAATCGCCATGACTCATCCACATAATAGAATTATCTTCTACATCAGAAAGGAGATCAGATTCTTGGTCTATATTTATTGGTGCTCTACCATATTCAGCTTTTTTGGTTGCTGAAATAACAGATCCTCCAAGTTCTTTAACCATTAATTGCATTCCATAGCATATGCCAAGAATAGGAATTCCTAAATTAAAAATTTGGTTGTCACATTTAGGAGCATTTTGTTCATATACAGAATTTGGGCCTCCACTTAAAATTATTCCTTTGGGATTTATTTCATGAATATCATCTATTGAAATACAATTACTTACCACAAGAGAGAAAACATTAGTTTCTCTAATTCTTCTTGCAATCAATTCAGAATATTGAGATCCGAAATCTAGAATTAATATTGAAGGATTTCGTTCTTTTTTTAAATATGGTTGACTCATGTATAAAAGTTAGCTCAATTTATTTAAAAAGCATAATGAATCAACAATTAATCTCATTGAAAACAAGAAATATATTTATTACCGTAAGTTCCAGCCCACCTTATTTTCCTTTTTCTATCAAAAATAATTGATGCGATTTCCATATCCGTTTTTACATACCTATTTACATAAGCGAGTGAACGTTTCTCGATCTTAGTTGATAAATTCTGAAATAATTTATCAGCTAAAGATTTATTAAATCTTTCAAGAACCAGTAATGCATCTTCAAGAGTATTTAAGTGGGATAATTTAACAATAATTTCAAATGGAACCTTTTCTTGTACGGCTAAATTCACAAGAATCTCAATTCTGCCATCAGCTAAATGGTTATGAGTATGAAAAATACCACCAGCTAATTTAATTAATTTTCCATGATAACCAAAAAGAATTACAGTTTTAACTTTTTTTATTGCCGCATCAACTAATAATGGTCCTATCCAATTTCCAATTTTAATAATTGGCAAATTCAAATTATATGTTTTAGCTAAATTGAAACCATTTTCACCAATAACAAAAACGACTTTACCTTGAAAATCATTTTTAATTAACTTTGCTAATTTAATTTTAGCCTCCTCTAATTGATCAGGTGAAGCACTCGAATAAGTCTCCGCAGAAGTTCCAATAATAGATAATCCATCAACAATACCAAATGACTTATTACTAGTTCTTTCAGCTAAAAACTCTCCATTTGGGAAAATAATCTCTAAGTTTAGGTTAAAGCCCGCAGGAATAATATCTAGTAAATTTTCATTTAAAACTTCTTTGGCAAAATGAGATATGCAAATCTCGGATGTATTCTCTTTTGTACCTACACCAGATCCTGCAATAATATTTATTGGATTTTTTTGAACGGAATTTTTAAGTGAAATTTTTTCTAAAGAGACTATTGTCCATATTTCTAAGTTTTGCGTTATGTCAAGATCTAAGCCAGACTTTGCAAAAGAAATTCCTAATGCATGTGAATCATCTTTAAGAAGACCGACAGAGTGAATCTCAATTTTTATTTCTTTCTTTTCATTTGAGATTCTTATGAGTTCATAATTTTCAAATGGTAACCCTACTAGCTTTTTTAATGCTGATCTAGCAGCTCCAGCAACCCACAAAGGTAAAGAAAATCCTTTTTTCAAATCAAGTAATTGAAAAATATTTAATGAGAACTAATCTAAGAATGACCTATTTAACATAAAGTGGCCATACAACAAAAATTATCATTGATGATTCCTGGACCCACCCCAGTTCCAGAAAAAGTTTTACAAGCATTAAGTAAGCATCCAATAGGCCATAGAAGTAAAGAATTTCAAAATCTCGTAGAAAGTACTACTAAAAATTTAAAGTGGCTTCATCAAACTCAAAATGATGTTCTAACAATTACGGGTAGTGGGACTGCAGCAATGGAAGCAGGGATAATAAATACTTTAAGTAAAGGAGATAAAGTAATTTGTGGAGAAAATGGAAAATTTGGAGAAAGATGGGTGAAAGTTGCTAAAGAATTTGGTTTAGAAGTAATACAAATTAATTCCGAATGGGGTACTCCGCTTAATCCAGAGGAATTCAAAAAAGTATTAGAGGAAGATAAACAAAAAGAAATAAAAGCAGTTATTCTAACTCATTCCGAAACCTCAACAGGTGTAATAAATGATCTAGAAACTATAAGTTCATATATTCGCGAACACAAAACTGCTTTATCAATAGTTGACTGTGTTACAAGTCTTGGAGCTTGCAATGTACCTGTAGATGAATGGGAATTAGACATCATTGCTTCAGGTTCACAAAAGGGATATATGATACCTCCAGGGCTTAGTTTTATAGCTATGAGCCAAAAAGCATGGGCAGCTACAGAGGAATCTAATTTACCAAAATTTTATTTAAATTTAAAACCCTACAGAAAAAGTCTTAAAAGTAACAGCAATCCATATACTCCAGCAGTTAATTTGGTTTTTGCTTTAGATGAAGCTTTAAAAATGATGAGAGAAGAAGGCTTAGAAAATATTTTTATGAGACACAATAAACATAAACTAGCAATGAGCAATGCCGTAAAGGCTTTAAATCTAAAATTATTTGCTGATGAAAAATATTTAAGCCCTTCAATTACTGCAATAAAAACCGAAGGGATGGATGCTGAAGAATTTAGAAAAACAATAAAAAATAATTTTGATATCTTACTGGCTGGTGGTCAAGACCATTTGAAAGGGAAAATATTTAGAGTCGGACACTTAGGTTATGTTAATGATAGAGATATCATTACAGTAGTTTCTGCTATTAGTAATACACTTCTCAAACTTGGTAAAATCACATCCCAACAAGCTGGTGAAGCATTAGTTGTGGCTTCAAAATATCTTGAAGAAAATTAAGTTAAGTACCTGGTTCTTCAACATTGCCGCCTAATTCGACAATCTTTTTTCTAAGAACAACTGATTTTTTTTCATCACCGTTAGTTTGAGCTATTGCAAGTGCAAACTCTAATTTCTCGAGCTGGTGACCACCCTCAATAAAAGATAATTTTTTCTTTATGCGGTTTTTATTATCTTTGTATGAAATTTGTGAAGACATAAAAATTCATGCTTTAAGTATTATTATGCCAACAAAAGGGGACATTACGAGAGAAAATCAAAAATATTATTTGACTATAAACTTAAGCAAATAAATTTTTTTCTAATATTATGTCCAAACATCACTAAAATTTATGCCAAACATAAATCTCATATATTATCTTCTAGCTGGCGGAATCTTTGGAGCTTTAGCTTTAAAAACAGGTATCCCTGCTGCTCCCCTTGCAGGTGCTTTAATAGGCGCCAGCATACTTAGTATTAGTGGCAAAGTCGATATTGCAGAGTGGCCAATAGGCACAAGAACAATTTTAGAAATCGGCATTGGCACAGTTATTGGTACATCATTAACCAAAGACTCATTAATGGATCTTCAAACCTTATGGAGACCTGCTATTTTAATAACTTTTACTTTAGTTATTACGGGATTAGCAATTGGATTATGGACAAGCAGATTACTTAATATCGATGTTATAACAACAATCCTTGGTGCGGCACCTGGAGGCATTAGCGGTATGAGTCTTGTAGGGTCAGAGTATGGGGTAGGAGCTGCTGTCGCAACTCTACACGCAGTAAGATTAATTACTGTGCTTCTAATTCTTCCTTTAGTTGTAAAATGCTTAAATATATTTGGAGTAATTAAATCTTAAATTTCTATAGACATATGCTCAATAAAAGATATTTTTAAATAGAAAGAATATCAACAATGAAGGGATTTAAAAAAGAATTAATTTTTATAACCCTAGGAGTTATAACTCCTCTTTCACTTCATACGTTAAAAGTAAATGCAGGATCATTCGGAGCTGAAATTTTCTGTACTATGAGAGATGGAGGCAATGATCATGAAAGTAGTTGGGATGCAGCATATACATACATAAAAAAGCAAAAAGGTGGAATTTTCAAAGTCTCACCTAAACAAGCAGCAGCACAAATTACTGAATCAGTTATTAGAGATAGAGAAACTTTCAGCTATTGTGTTGAGTACCTAGATCAACTCCATCCAAATAGGCAACTAATAAGAGATTTAGAAAAAGAAGAAAAAAGAAAAGAAAAAGAAACAAAAGATAGAGAAAAGAAAAGAAAAAAATTAGAAAAAGAGTTAGAAGAAACTAATGAAGAAATTACTGATGAAACACTTGAGAGATATAGTTATTAATCAAGTTTTTAGAAAGATAATAATTTTTTTTCCAACATTACTAAATTCTATTTTGTATCTAAACACACTAAAACATATTTTTACTGGCAAATATATCCTTTAAAGGGTTACTAATTATTGACTTTTAATATTTTCAAGCCATTATTTATTTAACTAAATATTCTGAATGCATATTAACGATGCGGTTTTTTTAGAGGATTTATGTCCTAAGTTCAGATTGAGACAATGGCGAAAATCTATTCATAGGTTTACAGGAAAAAGTTGCATATATTGCGGAAAAACGTCTGAATCTATTGACCATGTAATACCAAGATGCCAAGGAGGCTTAAGTACAACAGAAAACTGTGTCCCTGCATGTCTTTCCTGTAATGGTGACAAATCAAATGAAAATGCTTTGTATTGGTATAGAAAACAAAAATTTTATGATCCTAGAAGAGCAATGGCTATTAGAGCTTGGTTAGAGGGTGATATAAGATTAGCTATTAGATTACTGCAATGGGCTAATCCTAACTTTAAGGTACAAAATAAAAATTACGAAAAAGATGAATCAGAGTATAAAGCAGCTTGACTACCAAACATTACATATTTTTCTAGAGTTATAACTCTCACAAATATTTTCCAATTCTTTTGGGGATTCTGGAAATATTAAAATTGTCGAAATTGCAAGGAGAAAGACAAATAATTTTTGGTAGAATTTAAAACTAACCAGATTAACTTCTTTCTCTATAAAACGAGGATAACTTTTGCTAACACAGAAAGTTTTTAATTTTAAATCTTGCTTAAGAGCTGTCTTCATCATTAATTAATACATATGTACTACTATAAGCCAGCATGAAGAAACCTGCAAGTTTAATCGGAAATAAAAATAAATTTTTAATCTTAGGATGTGGTTTCAGCGGTAGTTATTTTGCAAAAACTATTAAAAAATTTGGTTGCACTGTTTTAACAAGCACAAGATCTATAAGCAGAGATCCAAATAGTTTTGTTTTCAACAGTGAAAACGGTGTGATTCCTGATGCAAAAATTTTTGATGGGGTAACACATATTCTTAGTTGCATACCTCCAGACAAAAATGGGAATGATCCAGTATTAAAAAGTCTTCAAAATATACTAAAAAGTTTGTCCCTTGAGTGGGTTGGCTATTTATCTACGACAGGTGTTTATGGGAACACTAAGGGTAATTGGGTTTATGAAATTGATGAACCAAACCCTTTTCAAAAAAGAAGTCATAAAAGGTTAAATTGTGAAAAAGAATGGATTGAATCTGGCTTACCTGTACAAATTTTTAGATTACCGGGAATTTATGGGCCTGGCAGATCCACTTTTGAAGCAATAAAAAATAAAAAAATTCGCGTTATATCAAAAAAAAATCAGGTATTTTCAAGAATTCATGTTGCTGATATTGCAAATGCAATTATCTATTTATTGCAAAACAAAAATTCCTTAAAGTTTTACCAAGTTATTAATATTGCAGATGATGAACCTTGCTCTCAGATAGAGGTTATTCAATATTGCTACGATTTACTTGGTTTAACAATGCCAAAGCCAATTTTATTTGAGGATGCTAAAGAAAAATTATCACCTATAGCTCAATCTTTTTGGATGGAAAATAGAAGAGTTTCGAATAAACTTTTATGCGAAACACTCGGGTATAAACTAATTTATAAAAACTATAAATTAGGCCTAAAAAATTGCTATCTGAATAGTTTAAAAAAATAAATTAAAAACTTTTTATGACTTTTCAAAATACAAATAAAATATTGAAGATAGTATTAAGCGTCGGAGATGAGTCAGGTATTGGACCTGAAATAATCTTAAAAGCACTCTACTCTAATCAGATACCAAAAAATATTGACTATGTATTAGTTGGATCAAAAAAAAATTTACAAAATACATATAAATACTTTAGATCTTTAGGATTAGAAAACCTTGCAAATCCTAAAAATTTCAAGATACATGATCTCGAAATTTCTTCATCAGATAATAACCATAAATCAAGTTACGGTAATTCAAGCTTCCAATATTTAACAAAAGCAATAGAAATTGTAAAACAATATCCCAATTCAGCACTTGTAACTGGACCAATTTGCAAGAAATCATGGTCTTTAGCAGGTCATTACTTCTCTGGTCAAACTGAAGTACTAGCAAAATCCTGTGGAGTAAAAAACGTTGGCATGTTATTTACAGCTAAATCACCACTTACAGGTTGGAGATTTAATACTTTATTAGCTACAACCCACATAGCCCTTTCTGAGGTTCCCAAGAAATTAACTACAGAATTAATACACTCTAAATTGGATCTTTTCAGAGATTTTTGTAATACCTATACTGATAAACCTAGTTTAAAAGTAGCAGGATTAAACCCTCACGCCGGCGAAGAGGGTATTTTAGGTCAAGAAGAGAAAGATTGGTTAAATGATGCGTTAATTACTTGGAATGAAAAGCATAGAGATATTAATTTATCAGGTCCTTTATCTCCTGATAGTTGCTGGAATTCTTCTGTAAAAGCTTGGAATGACAAAAATGCTGAAAAGCATGATGGCATTCTAGCTATGTATCATGATCAAGGTTTAATACCAATGAAAGTGATAGCTCTTAATTACTCAGTCAATACCACAATCGGTTTACCTTTTATAAGAACATCTCCTGATCATGGAACAGGATTTGATATCGCAGGCAAAGGAATTGCTCAATCTCAGAGCATGATTGAGGCTATTAAGGCTGCCGTAGAAATGACTAACAACTTAAGACTGCTTAACACGCATTAAAACTTGACCAAATTCAACTGGAGTTCCATTTTCTACGAGAATCTCTACTATCTCAGCATTAAATTCAGATTCAATTTCATTCATTAACTTCATTGCTTCCAAGATACAAATAGTTTGACCGACCTTAACGCTATTCCCTACTTCGACAAATGGCTCCTCACCTGGCGCTGCAGCCCTATAAAATGTCCCAACCATAGGAGAAGTTATTTCAGTTAGATCAGAACGTCCTGGGGGTGCCACCTGTGGGACTTCAGGCTCATTTACAACTGGGATATTATCATTAATAGTTTTTTGATTAGCAATTGTTTGCTTATCAGATGAAGTATTAGAAACTAAATTATCAATAACTTGGTTTTGATCAAATACATTCCTTTTTATTTCGAGTTTAAAATCTTCTCCTTCTAACGAGAACTCTTGTATATCACTTGTAGAGATTTTCTCTATTAAGCGATTTAAGTCATCATGATCTAATTTCATAGCCATTAATTTTCACGTCCAAGATAACTGTCATTACGAGTATCAACTTTAATCATTTCTCCCACAGAAATAAATAAAGGAACCATAACTTGAGCACCTGTCTCTAGAATAGCTGGTTTCGTGCCACCACTAGCAGTGTCACCTTTAACTCCAGGATCAGTCTCTGTAACTTTCAATGTAATAGATATTGGAAGTTCTACTTCTAAAACTTTACCATTATGAAAAATTACATTAACCTCCATTCCCTCCTTCAAATACTTGGCGCCTTTACCGATCTGTTCAGAAGTGAGTCTTGTCTCTTCAAAACTTGTCATATCCATAAAAACATAATCACCAGACTCCACATAAGTATGCTGCAGGTTAGACTTCTCAAGGATAGCCTGCTGTACTGATTCTCCGGCTCGAAAAGTTTTTTCAACCACGTTGCCGCTTTGAACTGATTTTAATTTTGTTCGCACGAAAGCAGAACCCTTGCCAGGCTTGACATGTAGAAATTCTACAACACGCCAAACTTGTCCATCCAATTCGATGGTAGTACCTGTGCGAAAATCGTTACTGGAAATCATTCCTGTATTACATCCCCAAGGATCATAAACCTGCAAGAGTGCTATGCAAAAATTCTTATCAAATCAGAACAAACTTTCCTTAATTCTATCAATTGTATTTTTACAATTTTTTCTCTTAAAACCGGTTCAAGTACTAGCTGATTTACCTACTGGAAATGCAGTAAAAGATCCTAGTGCAATCCTTAGAAACGCACTCCCTATCAAGCAAATTGAGTTGCAAGAACTTCAACACAAATTGGAAGAAACTAGTGATCTTGTAAGAGGAGGAAGATGGCCCGCTCTTATGAAAACTGTTACAAAATGTCAATCTTTACTAAAAAAATACCAGAGTAAAATTATTCAAGAATTACCAAACGATAAAAAGAAAATTGCAGAAAAAACGTTTTTAGAACTCAAAGAAAATTTTGATAGCCTTCAAGATTTCTCTAAATCAAAGGATAAATACTCATTTATAACGACCCGAAGAGATGCTTTAGATAAAATAGGTGGATTAGAAGAATATTTTCTCCCAAATGAATTTCCGTACTCTATTCCCCAAGAATTTGATAATTTACCAAGATTGTTGGGCAGAGCAAAAGTAAATATAAAAACCTCCAAAGGAGATATGCAAGCTATTGTGGATGGATTTAACGCTCCAATTACAGCAGGAGCATTTATAGATTTATCTTCAAAAAACTTCTACAAAGATTTACCTATCAATAGAGCAGAAGAATTTTTTGTACTGCAAACAGGTGATCCAATTGGTGAAGACATTGGTTACATAGATCCTGAAACAAACGAAGAACGTCACGTTCCCCTAGAAATTAGAATTCCTAATGAAAAAGATACTTTTTATAATCAAACATTTGAAGATTTAGGTCTTTACACAGAGACGCCAACATTACCTTTTGCAACACTTGGAACTCTTGGATGGTCCCATTCAAATACCGCAGTTGATGATGGTTCATCGCAATTTTTCTTCTTTTTATATGAAGCAGAACTAAATCCAGCAGGACGCAATTTAATTGACGGGAGGAATGCTGCCTTTGGTTACGTTGTAGATGGATTTGATGTATTAGAAGAGCTTACTAAAGATGACACAATAATTTCAATTGATGTTTTAGAGGGGATTGAAAACCTAAAATTAAATGCTTAAAGAAATATTAGAAGATATAGGGGAAAAAGAATTAATAAATAGGCTAGGAAAATTTATGCCTAAAAATCAAATTTCAGATGATTGCGCTTTAATTAAAACTAAAAATGAGAATTTACTTGTTAATACTGATTCTTTGGTAGAAAATGTTCATTTCAATGACAGTACTATTTGCCCTAGGGACCTTGGTTGGAAAGCAGTTGTTAGTAACATCTCTGACTTATTGTCGAGTGGAAGCAAGAAAACTATAGGTATTACAATAAGCCTAGTTCTACCTACTAAAACTGAGTGGATTTGGGTTGAAGAATTATACAAAGGAATAAATAAAGCATTAAAAGAATATGGCGGGGTGATACTAGGGGGAGATTGCTCAAAGGGAAATGAAAAAATCATTTCAATTACGGCCTTAGGAATTCAAGGTGAACTTGAATTACGAAGAAACGCATGTAGACCGGGAGATATGATCTTAACTACAGGAATTCATGGTCTTAGCAAACTGGGATATTTGATTCAAAATAAAACTAATTTCGATAATGAATTTTCACTTAATGAAAGATTAATGAATAAGTCTATTGAACATTTTTGTCGCCCTAGAGTTTACCCAAATTTTCTGAATAATCTCCTCAAAACTCGCTCCAATAATAAAATAAGCAGAATAGGATGCACTGATAGCAGTGATGGTCTATTTCAAGCCTTACAAGATTTAGCAATAGCTAGCAATTGTAAAGCAATCATAAATTATGAAAAAATACCTAAGGATAAGGATTGGCCTGTAGGAGATAAATGGGACGAATATTATTTTTTTGGAGGTGAAGACTATGAACTAGTTTTCTCGTTACCAATAAAATGGGCAAAAAATTTATCTAAACTTGATAAAGATATTAACGAAATTGGTTTTTTTGAAGATGGTGAACCTTCAATAGAATTTAAAGATAATAATAAAAACAAATTATTTAATAAGAAACCTTTCAAACACTTTTAATTATTCCCAATTTTTAGCAACAATCTCTGCTAAATCTACAACTCTTTGGCTATATCCCCACTCATTGTCATACCATGCAAGAACCTTTACAAGGTTATCTCCAATACACATAGTGAGGTCGCTATCTACAATTGATGATTCATTGGTGCCTGCATAATCGCTTGACACTAATGGCTCGTCACCATACTTAATAATACCTTTCATTGAGCTTAGAGATGCTTCTTTAAGAGCATTATTGACTTCTTCTGTTGTGACAGATTTAGAAGATTCAAAAACGAAATCTACAGCTGAAACATTAGGAGTTGGAACTCTCATTGCAATACCTGTTAATTTGCCTTTCATTTCTGGGTATACCAGTGCTACTGCTTTTGCAGCACCTGTAGAAGTAGGAACGATGTTAGTAGCAGCCGCTCTAGCCCTTCTTAGATCTCTATGACTGTTATCTAATATTCTTTGATCGCCCGTATAACTATGAATTGTAGTCATCAAACCTTTGTTAATCCCAAAAGTTTGATCTAATACTTTAACTACTGGAGCTAAACAGTTCGTTGTACAACTAGCATTACTCAAAATATCATAATCTTTGTGTTTATATGTATCAGCATTAACTCCAACTACATAAGTACCTACGCCATCACCTTTACCAGGAGCAGTTAGAATTACTTTTTTTGCACCTACGTCTAAGTGCTTACTAGCACCTATGTCTGTGTTAAAAACCCCAGTAGATTCAATAACCAAATCTACACCCCAATCTTTCCAAGGAAGATTAAGAGGGTTTCTGTCAGAGAAACACTTAATGGTCTTGTTATTAATTACAAAAGTATCATCAGTATATTGAATATCAACACCATCTAGTTGACCAAGGACTGAGTCGTACTTTAATAGATGTGCATTGGTCTTAGGATCTGATGTAACGTTAATACCAACTACTTCAATATTGGTGTAAGCCCCTCTACTAAGCCAACAACGCATAAAGTTTCGACCAATTCTGCCAAAGCCGTTAATTGCAACACGCAAAGTCATAACAAATAATTTCTAAATAATTAACCTAAGTTGCTGATCATACTGAACTTTGTGCAATAACGTAAGGTTTTTTTGATTTATTAAGCAAATAAGTCTAGTTTTGTATTAATTCAAGGGGGAAAAAATTTTTTTTTTAAGAAAAATTAGCAAAATTTTACCTAGAAGTTATTTTGATTTAAGTAAAAGATAAACATTGGATAAAGAATTACTGTTGAAAAGTCATTTTCATTTTATTGGGATTGGGGGCATTGGGATGTCAGCATTAGCAATAGGTCTACTTAAAAAAGGTTGTTCAGTTTCAGGATCTGATTTAGTTAAAAATGATGAAACTAATAAATTAGAGAAATTAGGTGCAGTAATCTTTAATTCTCAAGTTCGACAAAATATTGAATTTGTAATTTCAAAATTTACTAACAAATTGATTTATTTTGTTGTAAGCTCCGCGATTAAGTCAGAAAATGAAGAATTTTCGTACTGCAGAGAAAACAATCTAACCATAAAGCATCGTTCAGAGATACTTGCAATGCTAATGCAAACTTACACTGCATTGGCGGTAGCAGGCAGCCACGGAAAAACATCAACCAGTACATTTCTTTCTACGATACTTGAGTTATGTACACGTAATTCTTCTTCAATAACTGGAGGAATAATTCCTATTTACAACTCTAATTGTCATTTAGGTAATACAAAATACTTAGTAGCTGAAGTTGATGAATCTGATGGAACAATTAACCAATATAAGTCTGATATCGGAATAATCAATAACATTGATTTTGATCATTGCGATTACTTTTCTAATTTAAGTGAAGTCATATCATCTTTTAAAAGTTTTGCTAAAAAATCTAAAAAATTACTATTTAATTTTGATTGTGAAACTTCACGAAATAATTTTTATTCTAATTGGAAGTGGTCAAACAAAACGGCTAAAAACGTAACTTATGCAATAATTCCGACTGAAATTAATTCAAAGTATACAATTGGAAAATATTATGAAAACGAAAATTTTATTAGTAGTTTAAATATCCCAATTCCAGGATTACACAATCTATCTAATATCACCGCAGCAATAGCGGCTACAAGAATGATAGGAGTAGATTTTATAGAAATTAAGAAAAATATAAAATATCTGAAACTACCAAAAAAAAGATTTGAATTCAGAGGCCAAGTAGATGAAAGAACTTTATATGATGATTATGCTCATCACCCAAACGAAATAAAAGAGACGATTAAATTAGGAAGATTATTGATTCAGCAAAAACATAATAATGTGTGTCAAAAACGTAGATTAATAGCTATATTTCAACCTCATAGATACTCTCGAGTAAAGCAATTTACGCAAGAATTCGCTGAAGAATTATCAAAAGCAGATGTTATTTATGTAACAAGTATTTATGAAGCAGGAGAAGTAAACACAAATAAAATCACTTCGAAAATTATCACTGATCTGATTTATAAAAAAAATAAAAATGTTAGTTACATAAATAATTATTATGAAATTACAAATAATTTTTACGAATTAACTCAAAAAGGTGATTTAATTTTGAATATGGGAGCTGGTGATTGTCATAATTTATGGAAAATTTTAAATGAAAAAACAATTAAATAGTTAACTAATTTATGAATAAAAAAATTTTTTCTGAAAGCTGTAATTTAAGTAGTTATACAACTATTAAAGTGGGAGGAGTAGCTGAATATTTTGCTGAGCCAAGAAGCATTGAAGAATTTACATATCTAATAAAATGGGCTAATTTAAACAATCAAAGATGTCAAATAATTGGCGCAGGTTCAAATCTTTTAATAAATAATATTTTCATAAAAGGTTTAGTCGTGTGTACAAAAAAATTAAAATCATTAAAAGTAGAGCCATATTCAGGAATTGTTGAAGCGGAAGCAGGAGTAATGCTCCCAACATTATCTAATTCTCTTGCTAAAAATGGTTTACAAGGAGGGGAATGGGCTATCGGAATTCCAGGAACATTAGGAGGAGCAATTTATATGAATGCTGGCACAGGTAATTTATCGCTAGCGCAAAATCTTATTTCCGTAAAAGTTATAAATAATAAAACGCATGAAAAACTTGAAATTGAAAAAAAAGATATCAACTTTGAGTATAGATTTAGCTCTTTTCAAAAAAATGATTTAACAATTATTAGTGCAAGACTACATTTTGAGCCGAATGGAAATTTAGAAGAACTAATTCAAAGAACGAAGAATAACCTTAAATTAAAAACAGAAACACAACCATATCATCAACCAAGTTTTGGTAGTGTTTTTAAAAATCCTGAAAATAATTATGCTGCAAAATTAATTGATGAAATGGGTTTAAAAGGATTTAAAATTGGCGGTGCTGAAATTTCTACAATACATTCAAATTTTATAGTTAACAATTCTTCAGCAAGTTCAAAAGATATTTATGAATTAATAACAGTAATTCAACAAAAAGTACTACAAAACAAAGGAATTTTTTTGCAACCGGAAGTAAGAATGATTGGTTTTGACTATCCTAACTAAAGAAACTTTTTTACAAAATGGCGGGTTTTGGACTTCCTAACTTTGGACAACTTACAGAAGCTTTTAAAAAAGCTAAACAAATTCAGCAAGATGCTCAAAAATTACAAGATGAACTTGAAAATATGGAGATTGAAGGAAAAAGTGATGATGAAATGATAAAAGTCTGGATAAGTGGAAATCAACTTCCTTTAAGGGTAGAAGTACAAGAAAATTTTTTAAACGCAGATAAAGAAAAAATAGAGCAAAATATTTTACAAGCTATTAAAAAAGCTCATGAATTATCAACTACAACTATGAAAGAAAGGATGAATGATTTGACTGGTGGATTAAATCTTAATCTTCCTGGTTTTGATAATGGTGACTCTTAGAAGACTCAATCATTTCTTTATAAAAAGAATATCTTTCGAAGGATTTATTTAAATTACATCCTTCGTCTTTTAAGTGTAAGCAGTTACGAAATTTACACTTAATTCCTTCTTCGATTACCTGTTTATGTATTTCTGAATACAGATTTGGTAACGAGTTAATATCGACATCTAGAGGTTGCATATTAAAGCCAGGAGTATCCACAATATAACTTTGATTCGATATTGAAAATAACTCAATATTTCGAGTAGTGTTTTTACCTCTCTTAATTTTTTTAGAAACTGAAGCAGTACTATTTTGAAGACCTGGAACTATCATATTAAGCAAAGTAGTTTTGCCAACACCTGATGGGCCCATAAAAATTGAACACTTTTTTTGCTTTAACTCAACTAATAAATTATTAAAGTAATCAGATCTCTCTAAATTTAAAGTTATTGTTTGATAACCCCATTTCTCAAATTTATCAATTAAAAAAGATCTTCTTATATCTGAAATTAAATCACATTTTGTCAAAACTAATGACACTTCGACACCCATAGATTCTGCTGATATCAAAAATCTATTAACTTGAGATAAATTCAACTTTGGCTCTTCAACTGAAAAAGTGACGTAAATATTAGAGATATTTGCAACTGAGGGTCTAACTAAAAAATTTTTTCTTTTTTTAAGACTTGTTATTACTGCGCGTTTGCTTTTAAAGTCAATATTTTCAATTATTACTTCGTCACCAACATAAATAAATTGATCCTTGAAATTTATAGACTTCCTCACCTTACATAAAAATTTGTCGTTATTTTCAGAGTTTTCTTGATTTTTTAAGTCAACTAAAAAAAAATCATTAAACTTTTTCGTAACTAAACCTAAACTTTCACTATTAATTTCCATTCAATATTTTTATTTTTATAAATTTTTCACTTTCTTTAATTTGCTTAAACAAACATCCCATCTCTTTTAGGTTATTTAATACCATTTCTTCTGGTTCACCTTTATCTAGTTCAACTATAAGGCATTCATTTGTGGATAACTTTTCCAAAGCCAATTTGATTTTGACAACATTTAAAGGGCATGGAACAGATTTAAGATCCAAATGCTTTATAAAAGTCATTAGGATTCTTTACCAAATAATTTACTAAAAAGTCCACTACTGGAATTAATATTTTTATCTGAATATTGAGAAGCTAAACCCTCCAAAAGCTTTCGTTCTTCGTCAGTTATACGAGTTGGCAATTTTACTTTTACTAAGACTTCATGATTTCCTCTAGCAACTGGATTACCAAGTCTAGGTACCCCTTTATTCTCGAGTGAAAGAGTTGTATTTGGCTGAGTACCACTTGGAATTTTTAAATTAACATTTCCATCAACTGTAGTAATTTCAACAGTGTCGCCTAAAATGGCCTGTAAATAACTCACATCAATTTCGGAGTAAATAGTCAAACCATCTCTTTTAAGTTTTGAATCATTCTTAACTTTTATAAAAACATAAAGATCTCCGGGTGGACCCCCTTTCAAACCAACATTACCCTCTCCGGAAACTCTTAATTTTGTACCTGTATCAACTCCTGCAGGAATATTAATTCTTAATTTTTTTCTAACCTGCTTTACTCCATTACCGCCGCAACTTACACATGGATCTGCAATTATCTGACCAGCTCCATTGCATGAAGGACATTCAGCTACTTGTGTAAAATTACCAAAAGGTGTTCTAGTAGCTCTTCTAACTTGTCCACTTCCCCCACAAGTTGAACAAGTTTTTGGTCCGGTACCTGGTTTGGCTCCTATTCCCCTACAGACTTCACATGTCTCAAGATGAGGAATTTTAATTTCTCTTTGTTGGCCAAATATTGCATCTTTAAAGTCAACATTAAGATCATACCTTAGATCATCTCCTTGTTGAGGGCCTCTTCTTTGAGTTCTTCCACCCTGAGGATTTTGTCCACCAAAACCATTAAAAAAAGTTTCAAATAAATCTGCAAATCCACCCATATCGCCCATATCAGGCATTCCAGCGGCACCTCCAAGGCCGGCCTCTCCAAACTGATCATATCTAGCTCTTGTTTCAGGATCAGCTAGTGCTTCATAAGCCTTGCCAATTTCTTTAAATTTATCTTCAGCACCAGGTTCTTTATTAACATCAGGATGATATTGTCTCGCTAATTTTCTATATGCCCTTTTTAGGGTATCCGCATCAGCATCTCTTGAAACTCCAAGTATTTGGTAAAAATCAGCCATTAGATAATGCCTAAATAAAAATTTGGAATTTATTCATCTTCAGAAGCATTTGCCTCTGAATCAACATCCTCTTCAACTTTATCCTTTTCTACTTCCTGTTGTGAATTTTGTTTACCAGGTCCCATAGAAACCTTAACCAATGCATGCCTCAAAACCTTACCTTCTAAATGATATCCTCGCTGCAATTCTTCAATAATTAAGTCCTCCTCAAACTCCTCACTAGGCTCTCTTAATACGGCTTCATGCAAGTTTGGATCAAATTGTTGACCAATAACTCTCATGGGTGACACTCCCTGTTGCTTTAACACTTCTACCAATTGTTTATACAATCCTTGATAGCTTCTATGAAGAGCTAGAGCTTCTTCACTTTCTGGTTTAAGCTGTTGTCTTGCTCTCTCAAAATTATCGACAATAGGAAGTATTGCAGTTAAAGTCTTTGAAACAAGTTGGATTTTTAAATCATCCTGATCCCTAGACTGCCTTTTTCTAAAATTATCAAAATCTGCTGAAATCCTTACATATTGATTTTTTAGTGTTTCATGTTCTTTTTCTAATTGTTCTAATCTTGCATCATTATTTGAAATAGTATTTTTTAGTTCTTCAGTATTTATTTCTTCTGTTTTTTGAGAAGATAATTCATCGTTTTCGCTGGTTAAATTTTGCGTAGATGATATATTTTCAGGAGCATTATCCTGATTAGTAAAATCATTTTCTTGATTATCAATATTGTCTGATTGATTTTCAATCATTTTTCTAAAATTTAATAAAACTATTTTCCAATAAAGTGCTGCACAAAACAAGTTGCGGAAGGCCGCACAAATATTTAATCAGGAACAAACTTTAATGCTAATCCATTGTTACAGTATCTTTTACCAGTAGGAGGTGGACCGTCATTGAAGACATGTCCTTGATGACCTCCGCAACGAGAGCAATGATATTCGGTTCTTGGGACAATTAACTTGAAATCAACTTTGGTTTCTACTGATCCTTGAATTGAATCCCAAAAACTTGGCCATCCTGTACCACTATCATATTTTTTATCTGAGGAAAAAAGTGGTAAATCACACCCCATACAGTGAAAAATCCCTTTTCTTTTCTCATTATTTAATTTACTACTAAAAGCTCTTTCAGTCCCTTCCTCCCTCAAAATATAATAAGATTCTGGATTAAGCCTAGCTTTCCATTCCTCTTTTGAGAAATTCCACTCTTCTTTAGAATCAAGTGAAGATGCTAATACTTGCATGGGCTTAAAGATTATTTTTAAGAATGACATAGTAGGAATTAGAATAAAAGTTCTTCTTGATAGAAATTGATTCATATATTTAAATCACAAAGAAAGTTATGAATTTCATTCAACCTAATTCTATAAAAAATATTCATAAATTAAGTATTGCTCCAATGATGGATTGTACAGATAAGCACTTCAGAATGATAATGAGAAAAATAAGTTCTGAAGCTTTATTGTATACCGAAATGATTGTGGCTCAGAGTTTAGTTTATACGAATAAAAAAGAAAATTTTTTAGACTTTAATAGTGACGAACACCCGATATCGATTCAGTTTGGTGGGGACGATCCTAAAATCCTTAAAGAGGCAGCCCAAATGGCACAGGATTGGGGTTATGACGAAATAAACTTTAATGTTGGTTGTCCGAGTCCAAGGGTCTGTTCTGGGAATTTTGGCGCATCACTTATGAAAGATCCTGAAAAAGTAGCAAAATGTATAGAGTCCTTAAAAAATAATTGCAACTTACCGGTTACGATCAAACACAGAATCGGCGTAGACAATGATGATAGTTTCGTTAACTTGAATAATTTCGTAAGAATTGTCGCAAATGCTGGTGCAGATAGATTTACAGTTCATGCAAGAAAAGCAATATTAAAAGGTCTAAATCCAAAACAAAACAGAACCATACCTGCACTAAATTATGACGTAGTGAAAAAATTGAAAAAATCAAATCCAGAATTATTAATAGAAATCAATGGGGGTTTAACGAATATCGATCAATCATTAAAAGCTCTAAATGATTTTGATGGGGTCATGATTGGACGGTCAATTTATAAACATCCCTTAAGATGGTCTGAAATTGATCAAAAGATTTATGGAATTGATAAAAAACCCAAATCTGCTTCTAATATTATATTCTCCTTAATTCCCTACATAGAAGCGCATTTAAGAAATGGAGGTAAATCTTGGGATATTTGTAAACATCTTATAAATTTAGTCGAAGGTATACCAAAAGCAAAAATTTGGAGAAATCAAATTTCAAAAAAATCGATAAAAAAGGAATTAGATATTGAATATCTATTTAATTTAACGTCAGCGCTTAAAGAAATGGGTTTCTAATTTGTCTCGTTTGAAGCATTGCTCTCATTCGAAACTCCCCTTTTTCTCCTGCTCCTACCACTTTCATATTCAGCATTTTCAGAAGAATTTCCATAGCTTCTATCTTCCCAACCTTCTGCTCCAGAAGATTTATTAGTATAAGAGCTATTAGATTCAGAATTGCCGCCACCATAGCCGCCACCGCCATAGCCGCCACCACTATTACCGCCACCACCATAGCCGCCTCTTCCTCCTCTACGAGAGCCACCAGAACCTCTTGGCTCAGCTTTATTTATTCTTAATGGCCTGCCCATAAGTTCCGTACCTTGCAAACCATCAATAGCTGTTGACTCAATCGCTTCATCAGCCATTTCAATAAATGCGAATCCTCTTTTCCTTCCAGTGTCTCTCTCCAAGGGAAGAGAACAATTTAAAACTTCACCAAAAGGGGCAAACAACTGTATAACATCTTCACGCTCTGCGCGGAACGGCAAATTGCCAACAAAAATACTCACTTTAAACTAAACAAAGAAAATTTACCTTACAAAAAAACTACAATAAGTAATCTCATAATGTTGCCTTATTATTCTACTTCAAAGCATACCCTTGTTGTAGAAAAAAAATTGAGATTCAAGTTGACAATTTTTTTTTCCACTTATTTACCTCTTTTTCTACCTGAGAAAAACCTGTACCACCTTCGCTATTTCTTGATTTAACTACATTAAAAGGTTTAAGGTCCAAAAAAACATCCTCATCAAATTCCGGATGAAATTTTTTAAATTCATCAATTTTGAGATTTTTAAACAATATTTTTCTGTTCAGGCAATATTTAACTATTTCACCAACAACTTGATAGGCTGTTCTAAAAGGAACATCTTTACTTACTAAATAATCTGCTAGATCAGTAGCATTAGAAAAGTCATTTTCTACAGACTCAGATAAATTTTTAATATTAAATTCAATACCCTCATTAAGTAGAATAGTCATTGCCTTAATACAAGAAGATATTGTTTCTGCAGTATCAAATATTGGCTCTTTATCCTCTTGAAAATCCTTATTGTATGAGAGAGGTACCCCTTTGACCATAGTTAATAATGCCTGAAGATGTCCATACACTCTTCCCGTCTTACCTCTTATCAATTCTGGAACGTCAGGATTTTTCTTCTGCGGCATTAAGCTACTTCCTGTGGCACATTTATCTGTTAACTTTGCAAAAGAAAATTCATCAGTTACCCATAAAATTATTTCCTCTGAAATTTTACTTAAATGAGACATCAATAAAGCAGATGTAGAAACAAACTCTATACAAAAATCTCTATCACTTACTGCATCAATACTATTTTTATAAATCTTTTCAAAGCCCAATTCTGCAGCAGTAAAGTGCCTATCTATTTTTATTTTTGTTCCAGCTAATGCTGCAGCTCCTAAAGGAGAAATATTTACTCTTCCGCGCACTTCTTTAAACCTCTCACGATCTCTTTGAAGCATTTCTATATAAGCTAATAAATGATGAGCCAAAGATAATGGTTGAGCTCTTTGCATGTGGGTATATCCAGGAATTAAGGTATAAATATTTGCTTTTGCAAGATTTAAGAGGGATTTTTGCAAATCGGTAATTAAAATTTCAATATTGTCAATCTCTTTTCTCAGCCACAATCTTATATCTGTACCAACTTGATCATTTCTACTTCTACCGGTATGTAACTTCTTTCCGGTTTCACCAATTAAACTAATCAGTTTATGTTCTATACAATAATGAATATCTTCAGAAGGTAGACTAGGAGAAAATTTACCCTCCAAATACTCAACTTTTATTGACTCTAGACCATTAATAATTTGCAACGTTTCTGAAGAAGATAAAACTTTTGTTTTGCCAAGCATTTTCGCATGAGCAATCGAGCAATCTAAATCCTCCAAAATAAGCTTTCTATCAAAACTTATTGAGGCATTAAATTTTTCAATAAAAGGGTCAAGTGAATTGTCAAATCTTTTACTCCAAACTTTTGCCATATTAATTATTAACTTTAAGTATCTCTAATAAAGCATTTTTTTATATAAGTGACAAAAAATATCTATTTCAATTGAAAAATTACCATCGTTGCATCATCTTCCATATGTCTATTTTGACCTGTAAAGTCATCTAACTTTTTAAATATTTTATTTAAAATTTCTTGGGATGTATAAGATTGCTTACATAATTTTGTAAGGGTTTTAATTAACCTTTCCTCATCAAATCTTTGCCCTAAAGAATTAGAAGTATCAATAACTCCATCTGTGTAATAAAGAACGAGATCATTTTCATTCAGCTTAATTTCACCGCAATGATATTCAGCATCTTTTTGTAGTCCAAGTACAAATCCTTCTGCATCTAATTTTACAATTTTCTGATCTGAATTTTTCCAAAGCAAAGGAGGGTTATGAGCTGCATTAGCGAATCTCAATTTTCTAGTTCTAGGGTCATAATCTGAGTAAAATAATGTCACAAATCTATGGGATTGATCTAAATCATTTATTGCTAGCTGATTCAAATCATGCAAAATTCTATCTGGAGGCAAACCGGTAAGAACCTCTGCACGTAGCATTCCTCTCAACATAGTCATTAAAAGACCGGCAGGAATTCCTTTACCCATGACATCACCTATTACAAAAGCCCACCTTGATTTTTCTTTTCTTTTTTCAGAAATATTTGTCTTTAAGCACATAAAATCATAGTAATCCCCACCAAGCTGGAGAGCTGGTCTACAATGCGCCGCAAGATCCAAACCATGGATAGTGGGACAATACTCCGGAAGTAATTGAGATTGAATTTCAGCACCGGTGGAAATTTCTCTATCTACGTTTTCATGCTTTTTCTTTGTTTTTATTAAGAAGTGATTTTCTAATCCAACCGCTAAACAATTCTCAATAAAATTAAAATAACTATCCTCAGTGATCGACTGCCCAGAAATATCTTTGCTAAAAATATAGATAAATCCTCTACATTTACCTCTAGATAGTATTTTTTTTGTTTCAATTTTATATTCTTTAAAGTTATTTTTTAAAGTATTTTCAAAAGTTAGTATATCTTTGATTTTAAAATTTTTTGAAAAATTAAATTTATTCAAAAAACCGTTAATCTTCTGTAGGATTGTTAAAAATTGATCATTAGCAGAAATTTTTATATTTTCGTTCCATATCTCCCCCTCATAATTTAGAGGAATAATTAAAACTATATTCTCAGAAAAAATATGTTTTAAAATTAAAGATACATAATCCAGTAACTTATTTATGTTGGAAAATGATTTTAAATAATATGCTAATGAAAAAGCAATTTCATCAAATTTATATTTATTTTTTAAAGTTGCTGTAGATTCATTTTCTAAAAAGTTTTGAATAAATTTGTTCGAAAATATTTTTTCTTTTTGATTATTTGTCAAAACAAACTTAATAGATAAATATGTTTTAACATTAAATTTAAATTTTTAGAAAAAATTAATTAAATTTTTATTTATCTGCGAGCATAGCCTCTACAAATTCAAAACTATTAAATGGTCTCAAATCTTTTATACCTTCTCCAGCTCCAATAAACCTTATAGGCAAATTTACTTCTTCAGATACTGCTAAAGAGACTCCGCCTCTAGAAGTCCCATCTAATTTAGTAATAATTGCACCACTTAAATCTGCTGATTTAGCGAAACTTTTTGCTTGCTTTAAGCCATTTTGACCCTGACTAGCATCTAAAACTAATAAAGATTCAACAATTGCATCTGGAACCTTTCTATCAATAATTTTTTTTATTTTCGCTAATTCATCCATCAAATTATTTTTTGTTTGCAATCTACCGGCTGTATCTACAAGTAATAAATCAACACTTCTTTTTTTTGCAGAATTAATTGCATCAAAAACTACAGCAGCTGGATCAGCATTTTTTGATTGATTAGAGATAACGTCAACATTACTTCTATCTCCCCATACTTTAAGTTGTTCTACTGCAGCAGCTCTAAAAGTATCAGCCGCAGCTATCAAAGTTTTGTAATTACTTTTGGATGACAAATATGCTAATTTTCCTAATGTAGTAGTTTTACCAACACCATTAACTCCTACTAATAACCATACATTTAACTTACCCTTTTGGGGAACCAAGAGATCAGTGCCCGAATTTTTAATTGGTTTATCGACAATTAATTTTAATTCTTTCTTCAAAAATTTTATTCCTGCTTCTGCACCTAAGACTTCCTCATTTAATTTTGTTCTTAGAGAACTTATAACTTTATCGGTTGAATCAATTCCTACATCAGCTCTTAGTAACAATGTCTCTAAATCATCGAGTGCTTCAGGAGTCAGGGGATCATCACCCAATTTATCCAATAATTCAGTAACAAATCCTTTTCGGGTTTCTTCTAATCCCCTCCGTAATTTAGTTAACCAATCAATTTCATCAATCGATATTTGATTTATTTTTTTCCCTTGAGCAGCCAGTATCATTGCAGACCAAGTAAAATTGTCATCAAATTCCCCTAATTGAGGTTCAGTGAT
>NZ_CACAYO010000016.1 GCF_902536725.1 uncultured Prochlorococcus sp. | reverse complement strand
TTCAGAATTTACATTCTCATCGCCTCGAAGAGCCGCATTAGCCTTTGCTACTTTAACTGCAAATAATTCTGACCTATGACCTTCTACTCCTCCCCTAAGAGCTTCATTCACTAAATAGGTTATTTGCTCTTTTGTTATCTTGACATCCTTTAACCATTGCCTTGCCAAAATTAATTGAGTAGATAAATTATCAGATTCTTCTGACCATTTTTCTGAAAACTTAATATTATTTTCAGCGTGTGATAAAACAGATTTTGTAATCTCAACTCTTTGAGCATTATCAATAGATTGATCTGCGGAAAGTACAATAGCAAAACGATCTAAAACGTGATCTCTTAAAGCACCTTCTTCAGGATTATAAGTTGCTATTAAAAGGGACTTACAAGGATGAGAGAGGCTCAACCCATCTCTTTCGATATTATTTTGCTCTCTTCCTATAGCTTCAAGAATTAAATTTACAATTCCATCATCCAATAAATTTATATCGTCTACATACAGAACACCTCTATGAGCTTCTGCTAAAATTCCAGGCTGAAACACTTGTTCTCCTGTACTTAATGAGGCAGCGACATCAATTGATCCAACAAGTCTATCTTCAGTTATACCAATGGGAACTTGAATAAATGGTGCCTCTTTGACTTTTTTTGGAATTTCATCAATTTGATTCAAATAATCACTTCCAATTGCTTCCTCTAACAATTTATTAGTACTAATATCCCATTCCTCTGGTTTATCTGGGTCTAGGTTCCTACCAATAGGTCTTAATGAAGTATTACTATTTCTCTTAAATAGTGTTTCCAGTATTGATTCATTATCTAATACTTCTACAGGAGGAAGTAAAGTATGTAAACCCCTTGCTAATACTGACTTACCAGTACCTCTTCCGCCAGCGATAATCACGCCTCCTAAACTCGGATCAACTGCTGCCAAAAGCAAAGATAATTTCAATAGGCTATGACCTGTAATTGCTGCCAAAGGAAAAGCTCTAAAAGAGTCTTTTGAGTTCATTAAATCTTTTATTTCTCCTTTTTCCTTTAACTCGGGGTTCAAAATCACTTTAAAAATGCCTGATATAGAATTTATCCAATTACTTTGTTTTTTGTAGTGGAATTATCAAATCTTAATATCAAAAATGGACTATGTATATCCCTCGGAGCAAATATTGATAGTAAATTTGGAAGCCCTCTTGAGTCACTTTTAATTTGCAAACCAAAAATAGAGAAAGTAATAAATGAGTGGGGGGATAGTTCTAACAAAAAAAAAGACGAGAAAAGCAAATTTCATGCAAACTTTTTTTGGTCTTCAATTTATGAGACATTACCCCATGGTGTTGAAAATGAGCAGCCAAATTATTTAAATACCCTATTGCTTATAAAAAGTAATTCTTTTCCTAAACCATCAAATAGAAACGCGAAATTACTTTTAAAAGAGCTAAAAATGTTAGAGAGATTTTTCGGAAGAAAAGAGACGCCAAAGGGTAAGAAATGGCTATCAAGATGTCTAGATTTAGATATTCTTTGGTGGGAAGATTTTCATACGGTTGACGAGGAATTAACATTACCTCACCCTAGATTCATGAATAGGAATTTCGTTATTACACCGCTATCTGAAATCTTAAGTAGAAGCCAAAAAATCACAAAGTTTGATGTCCCAAAATGGTATATATAAATGATTTACAAAACCAAAAAATAACTGTTAGGCTATTTATATTTAAAAATTATGGGCAACAAAAACCTTATAAAAAGATCCATTTTTAAAGAAAAAATATCTGAGTTAAAGTCAAAAAAATTTAGTTTCGAAATAAATAGAATTGAGCTTCCTAATGGCCATGAAGGTGAATATGGATACATTAAGCATCCTGGGGCAGCTTTAGCCGTTCCTATTACAAAAGACTCTAAAGTTATAATTCTTCGGCAATATAGATTTGCTATTTCAAGGTATTTATTAGAATTTCCAGCAGGTACATTAGAAATAGGTGAAACACCTATTAATTCAATTCAAAGAGAAATACAAGAAGAGACTGGATTCAGTGCAAACAAATGGGATGAACTAGGAACTCTTGTTCCTGCTCCTGGTTATGCAGATGAAGAAATTCATTTATTTTTAGCTCGTGATTTAAACAAACTCAATTCCGAGGTTAAAGGAGATTTAGATGAAGATATAGAAGTATTAATTTTAGATCCGAACGAACTAGATAATTTTATTTCTAGTGGGGATGAAGTTCTTGACGCAAAAACCGTAACAGCTTGGTTTAGAGCTAAACAATTTTTAGATAAATTATGAATAAACCTAGAATACTTTTTTGGCATAGAAAGGATTTAAGAATATTTGATAATAAAGCTTTAATCAAAGCATTTTCATTATCAAATGCTATTACTTCAACCTATATATTTGATAAAAATTACTCACACGATTTCAATGCAAGTTCAAGAGCTTGGTTTCTAGGAAATTCGCTTCAAGAATTAGGAAATAATTGGAAAAAAATGGGTAGTAGATTAATTATAGAAGAAGGAGATCCGGTATTAATAATTCCTCAATTAGCAAAGAAAATAGATGCTAAATTTGTTTTTTGGAATAGATCAATTGAACCTTATGAGATTAATCGTGATTTAGAAATAAAAGAAAATTTAAAAGAACAAAATATTCAAGTTATTGAAACTTGGGATCACTTATTAATAGAACCTTTAAAAATATTTTCAGGTAATAACAATCCCTATTCAGTTTATGGACCTTTTTATAAAAACCTTAAATCAAAAATGAATTTATTAGGTTCATATGACCAAGATAAAGTTGTTTTCCAGTTTAAAGATATAGATAATAAACTCAAAGAAAATAAAACAATAAATTCATCTGATTCGGTTCTAGAGAAATTTATCAAAAATATCAAATTTCCTGGTTCGAATATTTGTCCATGTAGACCTGGAGAGAATGCTGCAGAAACATTATTAGAAAACTTTATAAACGAAAAAAAAATATATTCTTACAATTCTGCAAGAGATTTTCCTTTCCTTAATGGGACATCATTTCTAAGTGCATCACTCAGATTCGGTACCATCAGCATTAGAAAAGTTTGGAACGCCACATTAAATTTAAATTCAGATTTTGCAAATCAAGAAAATTACCTATCAATTGAAACCTGGCAAAAAGAACTTGGTTGGCGTGAATTTTATCAACATTGCTTATTCCATTTTCCAGGGCTAGAGAAAGGTCCATATAGAAAAAAATGGAATCACTTTGCATGGCAAAACAATAATGAATGGTTTCAAAATTGGAGCAACGGAGAGACCGGAGTACCTATAGTTGACGCTGCAATGCGTCAACTGAATAGTACTGGCTGGATGCATAACAGATGTAGGATGATAGTCGCTTCATTTCTCGTAAAAGATCTTATATGCAGTTGGCAAATGGGTGAGAAAAAATTTATGGAGACATTGGTTGATGGAGACTTAGCTGCAAATAATGGGGGATGGCAGTGGAGCGCCAGTAGCGGTATGGATCCAAAACCACTTAGAATTTTTAATCCATATACCCAAGCAAAAAAATTTGATCCTATTTGCGAATATATAAAACATTGGATTCCTGAATTATCTAAAGTGTCAAATTCAGAATTATTAAATGGTGAGATATCTAATTTAGAAAAAAATAATTATTCAAGCCCTATTGTCAATCACAACATACAACAAAGATTATTTAAATCACTTTATGCTGAAATTTGAATTTCCTCTATACAATTCTTTAAAACTTTATTTAAATTTTCTGCTACATAAACTTGCTCTTCATAAGAAATTTCAGGAAACATTGGAAGACTAAGAACTTCTGTACAAATTCTTTCTGTATTTATGAGTTTTGTTCTAGAAAAATTTTTATTTTTGTAAGCTATTTGTGCGTGTATTGGAATTGGATAATAAATAATTGAATTAATACCTTTTTCAAAAAGTTGTTGTTTTACCAAATTCCTTAAGGAATAGTATTTTTTGCAATCAGTATCAAATAAATTTGAATAATCTTCATCTAAAAAATATTTATCATTTCTTAATTTGATGACAAATTGATTCCAAGAATGGGAAATTAAATCAGAGCTAATTTTTGGGAAACTAATAAATGGATTTTTTTCTAATAAATCAAGATAATTTTTAGCAATTTTTTGGCGATTATTAATCCACTTAGCTATATATTTGATTTTGATGTTTAATATGGCAGCCTGAATGGTATCCAGTCTGCTGTTATATCCAATTTGGGTATGGTGATATCTTATTGGACTACCATGAACAGCCAGTTCTCTAATTTTTTTTGCAATCTTCCGATCTGAAGTTGTTACTGCTCCACCATCTCCAGCAGCTCCTAAATTTTTAGTAGGGAAAAAGCTAAAACAACCTATATCACCGATACTTCCAACTTTGGAATGTTCCCACATTGTGCATGTTGCCTGAGCACAATCTTCGATTACTTTTAAGTCATATTTGTTAGCCAAAGATTTTATTAAGGTCATATTCACTGCATTCCCAAACAGATGAACTGGCATAATTGCCTTTGTATTAGCATTTATTTCTTGTTCTATTAGTTCAGTATTAATGAGATAAGTTTCTGGATCTATATCTACCAAAATAGGATTAGCGCCAACTGCACTAATAGCTTCTGCAGTCGCAAAAAAGCTAAAAGATGAGGTAATAACTTCATCACCCACACCAATATCTAGTGCGCGCAAAGCTAATACTAAAGCGTCAGTTCCACTATTACATCCAATAGTATTTTCAACACCAATCAGATTAGAAAAACTTTCCTCAAATTTGGCAATTTCTTGACCTCCAATATACTGGCCCCCTTTTAAAACTTTAGAAACCTTACTCTCAATTTCTGAGCTAATTTCTTGGTATTGCCTATTTAAAGTAAATGGAGGTATCTGCATAATGAATATATTAACCCTAAACCATATTTCTATGGGTAAATAAAAATTTTTAATTCATTTAAACCAACTTGGTTCTTTACCAGGAATCCATTTAATATTGCAACCTAAAGAAGGCATCTGATTTAAAGGATAAGAATTATCTTGATTCAAATCTCTTACAGCAGAGCGCAAATCTTTACCAGATAAAGGGATATTATTACCTGGTCTACTATCATCTAATTGGCCATGATAATACAATGAAAATTTACCATTTCCTTCATTTGAAAAAAGATAAAAATCTGGGGTACAAGCCGCTTTTAATTTCTTAGCAAAATTTTGATTTTCATCATATAGATAAGGGAAACTCCATCCCTGCGTTTGTGCTTGTAATCTCAAATTTTTAGGAGAATCTGAAGGATGAGTGACAATATCGTTACTAGAAATTGCAACTGTTTGAACTGTATTTTCAATTTCTTTACTTATGGTGAAAATTTGATTTTCAATATATTTAACAAATGGGCAATGGGCACAAATAAACATTAAAAGTAAATGCCGATAATCTAGATTATGAGAATTAAAATATTCATTTTTTGAAGAATTAGCATTTAACATTTCGAAATTCGGTAATTGAAAACCTAATTCCAAAACCATAGAATTTGTTCTTACCATGTTCAAGTTAAAAATTCTTTGATATTTGAAAATTATTGTATATTTTGCAGTAATCCGTAAAGATAGGTACTTTTATATAGGAGAATATATAGAAATAATAAACAAAATGCTTCTAAATCTAACTGGGAAAAAAATTCTTGTTACGGGAATTGCGAACAATCGTTCAATAGCATGGGGTATCGCTCAACAACTTTCAAAAGCTGGCGCAGAACTTGGAATCACATATTTGCCTGATGATAAGGGAAGATTCGAGTCTAAAGTTAGAGAACTAACTGAACCTTTAAACCCATCGTTATTTTTGCCTCTTGATGTTCAAAATCCAGCTCAAATAGAAGAAATCTTTAAAAATATAAAAGACAATTGGGGGCAAATTGACGGATTAGTTCACTGCCTAGCATTTGCAGGACGCGATGAATTGATTGGAGATTATAGTGCTACCACTTCAGAGGGTTTTGATAGGGCTCTTAATATAAGTGCGTATTCGTTAGCACCTTTATGTAAAGCAGCAAAACCACTTTTTAGTGATGGTGCTGGGGTTATCTCATTAACTTATTTAGGTTCAGAAAGGGCGATTCCTAACTATAACGTGATGGGAGTTGCTAAAGCGGCTTTGGAAGCTTCAGTAAGATATCTTTCTGCGGAACTTGGTCCCGAAAAACAAGTCAGAGTTAACGCAATAAGTGCTGGGCCTATAAGAACACTTGCGAGTTCTGCTATAGGTGGCATTTTAGATATGATTCACAATGTTGAAGAAAAGGCTCCTTTACGCAGAACAGTCACTCAAACAGAAGTAGGTAATACAGCTGCTTTTTTATTAAGTGATCTCTCTAGCGGCATTTCAGGCCAAACAATTTATGTTGATGCGGGTTACTGCATTAATGGAATGTAAACTAAGTTTTTTGCATAAAAATGTCATCTCTAAGGCAATCTGAAATAAAAAGAAAAACGAATGAAACAGATATTTCTGTATTTATAAACTTAGATGGAAATGGAATTTCTGAGATTGATACTGGGATACCATTCTTAGATCATATGCTTCATCAAATATCCAGTCATGGTTTGTTCGATTTAAAAATAAAAGCAATTGGAGATACCCATATTGATGATCATCATACAAATGAAGATGTAGGAATTGCACTAGGCAAATCATTTTCAAAAGCCTTGGGAGAAAGAAAAGGAATAACCAGATTTGGACATTTCTTTGCCCCATTAGATGAAGCATTAGTTCAAGTCACTTTAGACTGCTCTGGTAGACCACATCTATCTTATGATCTTCAATTAAAAGCCCCTAGAATAGGAAATTATGATACTGAACTAGTTAGAGAGTTTTTTATTGCCTTTGTAAATAACAGCGGTATTACTCTTCATATTAATCAAATACGAGGAAGTAATTCACATCACATAGTTGAGGCGTGCTTTAAAGCTTTTTCAAGAGCAATGAGAATGGCTACCGAGATAGATTCAAGAAGATCTGATTCAATCCCAAGCAGTAAAGGAATGTTAGAAAAACAATAAAATAGGAATTTTTTCGAATCAGCCACAATTCAGTTGATTTTTGGCGAAAATAAATAAAGTTATTATTTTGTTGTGACTAATTTACAAGATAAAAAAATTGATAAACTTAATATTTTTAAAAAAGAAGATTGGTCAAGTGCTTATCAAAATGTAGAAAAGGAGCTAACTAAAGAGCCTCTAAAAATTAGCAAAGGTAATAATATTGAAAATTTAAATGGAACATTATTAAGAAATGGACCAGGGATATTAAAGAGAGGTGGACAATGGGTTCATCATCCATTTGATGGTGATGGGATGATAACATCCATAAAATTCGAAGATGGTCAGCCATTCTTAACTAATAGATTTGTTAAAACTAAAGGCTATTTAGAAGAAGAAAAAATAGATAAATTTATTTATAGAGGTGTTTTTGGAACACAAAAAAATGGAGGAATTTTAAAAAACGCATTAGATCTAAAATTCAAGAATATCGCTAATACACATGTCATTAAATTAGGAGATGAAATTCTCGCATTATGGGAAGCAGCAGGTCCACATGCAATGGATCCTGATAGTCTTGAAACTATTGGTTTAACAACATTAAAAGGAGTACTAAAGCCTAACGAAGCTTTTAGTGCTCATCCCAAAACAGACCTAAACTCAAATGCATCTTCAGAACTTTTAGTCACTTTTGGAGTACAAACCGGGCCAAAAAGTACCATTAGATTAATGGAATTTGATAATGCTGGTACAAATTCTGGAGAGCTCATTTTTGAGAGAAAAGATACCTTTAATGGCTTTGCATTCCTTCATGATTTCGCAATTACAACTAATTGGGCAATATTTTTACAGAATGCTATTGATTTCAATCCTCTTCCATTTGTAATGGGTCAAAGAGGAGCAGCACAATGTCTAAAGTCAAACCCTAATAAAAAGGCAAAGTTTTTTATCATCCCCAGAGAAAGTGGATTATTTAGAGGACAGCCTCCTTTAACAATAGATGCTCCAGAAGGATTCGTTTTTCATCATGTAAACGCATTTGAAAAAGATTCCAAAATCGTATTAGATAGTATTTTTTATGATGATTTTCCATCAGTTGGTCCAGACGAGAATTTTAGGGATATTGACTTTGATAAATATCCAGAGGGAAAACTGAAAAGATCAATTATTGATCTAAAGACAAAAACTTGTGAACTTGAAACTTTCAGTGAGCAATGTTGTGAATTTGCTGTTGTTAATCCTAAAAACTTAGGATTAAAAGCAAATTTTAGTTGGATGGCAAGCACATATCAAAAGCTGGGGAACGCTCCACTTCAAGCAATAAAAAAAATAAATTTAACTTCTAAGGAAGAGATTTTTTGGTCAGCAGGTGCAAGTGGATTTGTTAGTGAACCAATTATGGTTCCATCAGAAAATTCTTCAAAAGAAGATGAGGGATTTTTATTTATACTTCTATGGAACGGAGTAAGAAGAGGAAGCGATTTAGTGATATTAAATGCAAAAGACTTAAAAGAATTAGCTGTTTATGAATTACCCATTTCAATTCCTCATGGCCTTCATGGATCTTGGGTTAATTGAATTTAAGAAAAAATTTCAATTAAATCTGGAATAATTTTTTTTAATGCTTTACCTCTGTGACTACAAGAGTCTTTAATATCATTATTCATTTCCGCGAAAGTTAATCTGGTAGAACTCTCTTCAAAAATTGGGTCATACCCAAAACCACTTTTTCCTCTGGGGGTTAAGATAATATTCCCATGACATTTGGCCTCTGATTCAATAATCACTTCACCATTTGGGGAACAAACACAAATATTGGCAACAAAGAAAGCATTTCTATTTTGAACTCCATCAAGTTCTCTTAAAACTCGTTCAATTCTCTTCTGATCATTTTCTGCATATCTGGATGAGTAAATGCCAGGCTTACCACCTAGTTCTTCAATACAAATTCCTGAATCATCTGCTATTGAAAAATTATTCGTTTTTCTCGAAACTTCACTCGCTTTTTTAATTGCATTATCTCTAAATGTCAGTCCATCCTCTTCAACTTCTAATGATTCTGGCTGGAGCAACAATTTACAATTTACTCCAGAAAGCAATTTCTTATATTCCTCAATTTTACCTTTATTCTTACTCGCTAAAAATAAATTTTTCATTCTTATTTTCCTGCCAAATTTATAAATTCTTGACCCCATTCTAATACCTCAATTAGATAAGATTCTTTTGGTGCTTCACAATATAACCTTAAAAGAGGTTCCGTTCCTGAAAACCTAAAAAGAACCCAAAAATTTTTATCAATTCTCAACTTTATTCCATCAATCTTTGAGATACTTTTTAACTTGTGATTATTTATATTCTCAGGAATATTATCTATGATAAATTCTTTTACGTTATTTTTTTCTGATTGATTTGGAAATTTAATATCAATTCTTTTATAAAAACTTGGCCCAAAATCTTCTTGAATTTCATCTAAGGTTTCAAATAAATATTGAGATTTTTCAGCAATTCCATTTAATAAAACCATCGCTGCATATAGAGCATCTCTTTCAGGCATAAAGTCACCAAAACCAACTCCCCCAGATTCCTCTCCTCCAATAAATATTTTTTCTTTAATCATTTTTTCAGCAATATATTTAAAGCCAACTGGAAGTTCAAAAACATCTCTATTTTGACTCTCTGATATATTTTTAATAATATCGGAACCACTAACAGTCTTTAAAACTGGATAAGAATTATTTTTAATTTCGCCCAAATAGCTAATAAAGTATGGGAGTAAATTTTGAGTACTAGAGTATCTTCCTTTTTCATCAATTGCCGCAATTCTATCACCATCACCATCAAATATAATTCCTAAAGTTTTCACTTCATTTGTTGAATTTTTCATTAGTGTTCGTTTTAGATCATCTGCATAATTCAAAAGAGGTTCAGGAGGTTTTCCTCCAAAAAAAGGATCAGCATCTTTCCTGATTTCTGAAATAACTTCTAAATCATTAGAAGCAAAAATCTCAGCCATACAATTTGCAGCTGAACCATGCATAGAATCTACAAAAATTCTCAATTTCATTTTTTTTAATCTCTTGGAAATATAGTCAATATCAAAAAGGGATTTAATTCTTTCTAAATGAAATTTCTTAATATCTACCAATTGATTAATACCATCTATTTTTTCAATTGAATTTCCAAGCATTAATCTTTTTTCAACTTCACTTGTAAAAGATTCGTCAACAGAACATCCATTAAAGCTCTTTATTTTCAGACCTAGCCAATTATATGGATTATGACTTGCTGTAATTACTAACGCTCCAAGACAACCGACTTCTTTGGCATAGAAACTACAAGAGGGTGTTGTAACAAAGCTATCAGATAAGATCGGTTTGAAACCACATCCTCTTACAAAAGGCACTATTTGCTTGGCGAATTCACAAGCCATAAATCTACGATCATATCCAATAATAATTTTCTTTGAATTAACTTCTTTATAGTATTGATAATGCAACTCCTGACATGCAGCGACAACAACTCTTGAAAGATTGGACAGGTTAAAGTCAAAACCAATAATTCCTCTCCAACCATCAGTTCCAAATTTTATCTTATCTAATTTATCAGCTGTCAAATTTCAAATTTCCTTAATTTCTTTTAATTATCTATACTAATTTATATGAGTAAATTTTAAAACCGCACTTAAAAAATAATTTGAATTCTCTTCATTTAAAAAGTTTTACAAGATGCAAAAGAAAAGCATGGCTCGATTTTAAGGGTAAAAAATCTTATGAAGTTTGGTCTCCCCATAAAGCTATAGATAAAATTAATCAGTTTCAAATTTTCTCTGAATTTTGTAAGGGTGAAATATATACAGGATTAAAAGCCTGTGAAAATGGTTATCAAGGGGTAATTGGATTAAAAATCAAAGAAAATCTTTTCCAAAATATAAACGCAGAGATACTTCCACAATTACTTTTAAAGACTAAAGGTAAAAGTAAATGGGGACAATATAAATATTTACCTGCTGTTTATAAGTTAGGCCACAAAACAACTAAAGAACATTTATTAGACTTAGCATTTAGTTCTATGCTTTTGGAATCTTTTCAAGAATCTAAAATTGAGAAAGGATTAGTAATTTCAACTTTTTATAAAAAAGTTAAAGTTGAAGAAATTTATTTAAATAAAAAATTAAGAAAAAAAGTTTTAAATGTTTTAATAAATTTGAATCAATGCTTGGAGGGATCTATGCCAGAAATAACTCAAGATAGAAAAAAATGTACTATCTGTTCCTGGCAAAAATTTTGTGACAAAGAAGCAAAAGAAAATGGATATCTAACAGATATAGATGGAATAGGGTCCAAAACGGCCTTGTTACTCAAAGCAAATGGAATAACTAATACCCAAACATTAGCTTCGTACAGCGAAAAAAAACTTGGAGAGAAATTATCTAAATTCAAAGATCAGAAGTATGAAAAAGCGTCCATATTTGTAAAACAAGCACAAGCATATATCTCTGGAGAACCGTATTTCATTTCTAATAAAAATAATACGGAAGATCTATTAGAAAAAATATGTTCGGGATTTTATATATTTGATATTGAGTCAAATCCAAATGAAAAGCATGATTTTTTATATGGATTTTTAAAAGTAAATAATTTGTCTATAAAAAAAGAAGATCTTATTTATCAACCAATTTTAAATCTTAAAAATAATAAAGGAGAATTTTACAGGCAAATTATTGAAATACTTTTTTCAAAAAAGGAATGGCCAGTTTTGCATTACGGAGAAACTGAAAAAATATCAATAATTAATATTGCTAAAGAACTAAATTTTAGTTTTGAAGAAATTGATTCACTTTCCTATAGATTTATTGACTTACATACCTTAATAAGAAAGTCTTGGATATTACCACTAAAAAACTATGGCTTAAAAAATGTTTCTAATTGGCTTGGATTTGAATGGGCGCAGAAAAATGTGAGTGGCCCTAAAGCACTTTATTGGTGGATTCAATATCAAATTACAGAAAACCAAATATTTTTAAAGAAAATTCTTCAATATAACAAAGATGATTGTTTTGCTACTCTTCGAATTGCAGAATATTTAATCAAAAATCGATTAAAGAAAAATTGATCCTACAGATTTATTTATAATAATTTTTCCAAAAATTTCTGAAAAAAAATAACTTTCTTCCTCTAAATATTTTCTTTTTATCATAGCTAAACCTTTTATTTGACAATCTGATTTAAAAAAACTTGTGATTTTGCCTACAGAAATATCTTTGGCAGAATTTGTATATAAATTTTTATCTTCTAAGTCTAAATTAAAATTAGATTCAATTGATTTCCAAATTCTTATTTCCTGTTTTAAAGAAGAAACATTTCTTATTTTTGACATTGTTTCTTGTCCTAAATAACAACCTTTATTAAAATCTATAAGATCTTGTAATCCAAGCTCTAGAGGATTATTTTTTCCGTTTATTTCCATTTCTAATGAGGGTATTGCCTGATTAATCTTCCAAAGTTTTAAATCATTGGGATTTAGTAAATTTAGTTTATTTTTATAAATTTCAAATTCTTTATCTTCTGTTTTGAAGAAAATAGGCTGGTAAGTTCTCCATGAACTAGATTCATCAATTTCTTGAATTCTATTTATCAAGGAAGGTTCACTCAGAAGTACATCGTCCGCTGGAAAAATAATTTGATTAAAGTAATCAATTATTTCGTTTGTGTTGCCCGCCAAGATAATTACTTCTAAGCTTCTTTCTAAAAAAATAATTTCAATTAATGACCTTAGAACTCCATTTGGAGTTAACCAACAAGTTTTGATAACTTTATTTTCTGAATTAAGAATATTACCAGTTGTTATTCCATTCAAAAATTTTCTGGCATCTTTTCCAGTAATTGAAAAACAATCAAATTTTTCAAGCCAAAACTTTTGTTTTATATCTTGCATTTTCAAATAATTATAAAAAGTCTTTTATTGTAAAAAGACTCTTTAATTTAACATTTTCATCTTCAAGGGCTTCTAACCCCCCTTCTTGCCTATCAACTATAGACAAAACTTCCTCAACAACATAATTATATTCTCGTAATTTTTTTATAGCTTTTATTACTGAACCAGCAGTTGTAACCACATCCTCTAAGACAGTTACCAAAGTTCCTTCTTCTAATATAGGTCCCTCTATTCCAGCTTTTGTTCCATATTTTTTGATTTCTTTCCTAATTATCAAACCATCAAGTTCTAGTCCATTCAAAGCTGCTTTAACAATTAATCCACTTACTATAGGGTCTGCACCTAATGTCAATCCTGCCACAGCTTTTGATCTTGAGTCCTTTAAATCTAAAAATAATTCACTTATTAAGTTTAAGCCTTCGCCATTTAATGACACTGGTTTACAGTTCAAGTAATGACTGCTTTTTTTCCCTGAAGATAAAGTGAAGTTTCCTTTTTTATAAGATTTTTCAATTAACTGCTTTAACAATTTTGCTTTATTTAAATCATATTTATCCGAAAATTTGCCCATTAGTAAAAGTTGAATTTATATTTAAAGATTAGAAGAAAAAAAAGAAATCTCACAAAAACTTCCTAATGAGGTGTTTTTTGAAATATTATTTTTATATTGTATATTGAAATTCAATGTAATTAAAATTACATAAATTCCCTTGGGGGTGTAGCAATCTGGTGAATGCACCAAACTCATAATTTGGCTAAGGCGAGTTCGATCCTCGCCACCCCCATTATTCATTTGTCATTGAATGAAAATAACTCTACTTTTATTTCTTTTATTTCTACCAGCCTTTTTCGCAGCGAGTGAACTCTCTTTTTTATTGATAAGGCCAAGTAAAGTTTTAAGGTTAATAGAAGAAAAAAAGAAAGGAGCATTTTCAATTTTAAAAATTCAAAAACGCTTTAGATCTTCGCTAATTGCTTCTCAATTTGGAGTAACAATTTCATTAATTGCAATTGGATGGCTCAGCAATAACCTGGCTAATGATTATTGGAAAAGCAATATTTTGTCAAATAGATTTTATGATCTTCTATTATTTTTATTTGTTGTTTTAGTTGCTACTCTTGTTTCTGGACTAATTCCAAAAGCTTTAGTAATTAATAATCCAGAATCTGCTGCATTAAGGTTAACCACAATATTCGATGCCGTTAGAAAAGCTATGAATCCTATAGTGAAAACAATAGAATTCTTTGCTAGCGCTTGTTTAGGCTTGTTCAATTTAAATAACAAATGGGATTCTTTAAACTCGGGTTTATCTGCTGGAGAATTAGAAACTCTTATAGAAACAGATAACGTAACAGGTTTAAAACCAGATGAGAAGAATATTCTTGAAGGAGTTTTTGCTTTAAAAGATACACAGGTTAAAGAAGTGATGATTCCAAGATCTGAAATGGTAACTTTGCCAAAAAATATAACCTTTTCAGAACTAATGAAACAAGTAGATAAAACTCGACATGCTCGCTTCTTTGTGATTGGTGAGTCTTTAGATGATGTATTAGGTGTATTAGATTTACGTTTTCTAGCTAAGCCAATATCAAAAGGTGAAATGGAAGCCGATACATTATTAGAGCCATTCCTTTTACCTGTAACAAAAATAATAGAAACATGTTCACTAGCAGAAATATTTCCAATAGTAAGAGACTACAATCCGTTCTTACTAGTAGTTGATGAACACGGTGGAACAGAAGGACTTATAACTGCAGCTGATCTAAATGGCGAAATAGTTGGAGAGGAAATGCTCAATAATAGAACTTATTCAGATATGAGAATGTTAGATAATTTCTCTAAAAAATGGTCAATAGCTGGAAAATCAGAAATTGTTGAAATCAATAAAAAAATAGGATGTTCTATTCCAGAAGGTACTGATTATTATACTCTCGCTGGATTTATGTTAGAAAAATTTCAAATGGTTCCAAAAATCGGCGACGTTTTAGATTTTAATAATATTAAATTTGAAGTTATTTCTATGTCAGGTCCAAAAATTGATCGTGTTAAAATAATTCTTCCAAAAAGCTAAATGTGACTCCCCATAGAGGATAATAGTAATTAATATATGGATTTGAAATTATGCACCCAACCTCATCACCCGTAAAGGTTGGAGTCATAGGTATAGGAAATATGGGCTGGCATCATGCTCGAGTACTAAGTTTACTCAAAGATGCAAATCTCATTGGAGTCGCAGATCCAAATGAAGAGAGAGGTAAATTAGCTATTGAGCAATTTCAATGTAAATGGTTCAAGGATTATAAGGACCTAATTCCAAAAGTTGATGCTATCTGTATTGCTGTCCCTACACTACTTCATCAAAAAGTAGGACTAGATTGTCTTAATGGAGGTGCTAACGTTCTCATTGAAAAACCAATTGCAGCTAACGAGTTGGAAGCAAAATCTTTAATAGAGGCTGCTAATGCAAGCAACTGTCTATTACAAGTAGGACATATTGAAAGATTTAATCCTGCTTTTAGAGAATTAAATAAAATAGTAAATAATGAAGAAATTGTTGTTTTAGAAGCAAGGAGGCACAGTCCTCATGCAGACAGAGCAAATGATGTATCTGTAGTAATGGATTTAATGATTCATGACATTGATCTTATTTTGGAGCTTGTAAACTCAAAAATAGAAAAATTAGCAGCAGTTGGAGGAAGAAATAGCGAAGGATTAATAGATTATGTCAATGCTACTTTAGTTTTTAAAAATAATGTTATTGCAAGCCTAACTGCAAGCAAAATGAGTCACAAAAAAATTAGAAGTTTAAGTGCTCACTGCCAAAATGGCCTAGTAGAAACTGATTTTTTAAATCACTCTTTACAAATCCATCGAAAATCTAATGAATCATACACAGCAGAGCATGGAGAATTAGTTTATAGAAATGATGGATATGTCGAAGAAGTTAGCACAACCTCCATTGAACCTCTTTATGCAGAACTAGAGCATTTTCTTAAGTGCGTTCAAGGCAAAGAATTACCCGAGGTGGATGGGGAGCAAGCCTCAAGAGCATTAAAAATTGCCGATTTTATAGAGAGTGCTGTAGAAAATTCTGGAGATGCGATTTTACTTGAAAATCCCTTCTGATAAAGACAATCTAAACTAAAAGAATTTTATTTAAATCCAACTGCAGCTTGCCAAACAAACACTAATAAAAAGAAAAATAAAGGAATCAGTGGAAGAACATCAACAGTTGGAGCAAAGGCCTTATAAGCCTCGGGCAATTCAGCGAATGTATTAAATAGAATGAGCACCTTTTGATAATTTAATTAATTATTATAAGACGTTACCACGTATGGTGAGCAATAGAGGATGTTTTCCAAGGAGCGAAATCATTTGTAAAACAATTATCTCTAATTGCAGAAGAAATTGAATTGGTAAATCTTATTAAGTGAGCAATATTATGCAAACTTATGAGAGTTAGGCCCAATATTTCGTCATTTCTAATTAGATGATGCAAATATGCTCGAGAATAGGATTTACAGGTTTCGCATTTACAAGTTTTATCAATCGGAGAAAAGTCATTTTTAAATCGAGCATTTCGCAAATTCAATCTTTCATCATTAAAAAATGCAGTCCCATGTCTTCCCAGTCTAGTAGGCAAAACACAGTCAAATATGTCGAATCCATTAGCAACAGCTAGAGAAATTTCTTTTAAAGAGCCAATTCCCATTAAATATCTTGGTTTATTTTTTGGTAAGAATTTCGGGACGTAATTAATTACACTATGTATTTCTTCGACTGCCTCGCCAACACTTACACCTCCCACTGCTATTCCAGGCAGATCAAAAGAACTTGTATATTTTGCGCTGTATTCTCTCAATCTCGGATACTTTCCACCTTGAACTATACCGAATAATGCTTGATTGGATTTCTGATGAGTATCCACACATTTTTTCAACCATGAATGAGTTCTTTGTAAGGAGTCCTCAATATCATTTTCGTTAGCTGTATGCGGAGGACAGTGATCAAAAGCCATAGCAACATCCGATCCAAGATCCATTTGAATCTGTATTACTTTTTCAGGTGATAAAAAAACATGACTACCATCTCTTGGATTTGTAAATTCCACACCTTTATCAGAAATATTATTTAATTTGGCCAAACTAAAAACTTGATATCCTCCTGAATCAGTAAGAACAGGATTTGGCCAATTCATGAACTTATGTATTCCGCCAGATTCTTTAACTAGTTTTTCTCCAGGTTGTAAATGAAGATGAAAGGTATTTGAGAGAATCATTTCTGATCCTGTAGAGGTTAACTGCTTAGATGAAATTCCTTTAACCGTTGCCAAAGTACCCACAGGCATAAATTTTGGCGTGTTTACCTGACCATTTGGTGTATGAAATATACCAGTTCTTGCGGCTGTATTACTGCAATTCGACGTAATTTCAAATTCAAACACGATAATTTATGAAATTTTTTGATCCTTTTTCATTAATCTACCCTATTATCTAATATTGAATCTATTTTTATCTCATCAAAAAATATTTAATAAAAAATTTAGCAGGATCTTGGATTTTCTATACGACATTTCCAAAGATACCCTTAATTAATCCAGAATTTAAAAATATTGCACAATTTGCTCCGCCTTTAGGATTTTTAATTGGAACAATACAGAGTTATATTTTTCTTTTTTTAAGAACAAACTCTTGGTCCATTTATGCATCTACATTAATTTGCTTGGCTTCAGGATATTTAATTACTGGTGGTCTACACATTGATGGTTTAATGGATACTTTCGATGGTATTTTTGCGGGTAAAAAGAAACGTTTAAAAGCGATGAAAGACAGTAAAGTTGGTTCCTTTGGTGTTCAAGCCTTAGTTTTTATAACTTTAATTCAAGTTGCTTGCATACTGAAAATTCAAAACCTAATAATTTTTGTTTTACCTATATGCTTATTTTGGGGAAGATTTTCAAATTTATTTTTTATTGAAAAGTTTAAATATATGAGTTATAAGAAAAAATCTATTAGTCACAAAAAGTTTTGGAATGGATTTAAAAAAGAATCTTTGATCTCAATTATTTTTCTTTTAATTTTCATTTCATACCAATTTGTTTCAATTACATCCAAAGCATTATTAATTAAATTTTTAATTCTTATTTTGATTGGTATTTTTCTAAGCTATTTTATCCCAAACATATTGGGTAATCAAATTGGAGGATTCAACGGAGATGCCTGCGGGGCAAGTGTTGTATTAGTTGAAACAGCAATGTTGTTTATGCATGCAATTCTTTTATAGGTAGTTCTAAATAGAAAATATTTTTCTTCTTAAGATTTTTTGATTTCGCAGTATTATCAATTGAATTATTTTGCAGCAATCTCAAATCTCCTCCAATTTGTTTTGCTAATTTCCTCGCTAAAAAAAGTCCCACACCCGTGCCGTCTTTTTTCTTAGCGGCAGATCCTCTAAATCCTTTTTCAAAAATTTTCTCGTTTTCATTTTTGGTTATTTTTTTACCATCATCAAATATACAAAGTCCATTACTCGTGATAGCGAGTCCAATTTCAGCATCTTCTTGGGCATATTTAAAAGCATTTTCTAATAAATTGGCCACAATTTCAGAAATCACAGCATATTTTGCCTTTAATGGTGATAAAGTCCAATCTGGCCAAAGAGAAGGTTCAGCCCAATCTCTATTCTCTAAGTCCGCATTAGCTTTACCCCTTTCTAATATTGGCCTTAATAAACTCTGAACAGTTATAATTTTTTTACTATCTAAATTTGGAGGTAATAATAATCTTTCCTCTCCAATTTCTATAGGAAGTTGAATAGGTGAATTTAATTGTGCAAAAGAATCCATATAATTATTAATTTGTTTTTGCTCTATTATCATGCGTTCGACTATTTCAATAGAGCTATTATCTGAACCAAGTCTTTTTATTAGTAATTTTGCATATGTTCTAATAGCAGCCAATGGATTCCTTAATTGATGGATTATGACATTGACCTGATTTTTTAAATAATTGATTTCTTCATTTTTATTTTGACGTTCTAATTCGATAGAGACGCATTTAGCTAAAGATATTGAAAGCGCTTTTAATCTAGAATCAAGAGATACTGGCCAATTTCCTCCTTTCAAATCAGTTTCTACCCTAAGGACGCCAAGTAAAATATCGTTTTCTTGAAGCGGGTACCATCTTCTATTAGGCGATGAAACTTTAAGTGCAGGATCATCCTCAATTGATGTAAGTAGCCTATCAATTTGTGGCCATTGACCAATCATTTCAAAAGATGCTTTTGTTCCTTGCTTAGCTGAAGCAATATAAATAACTAAATCAGTCACGCCCATTGAGCAACCAAAACTCTCTAGCTGTTTTATGATTAATTCTTCAAATTTTTTTGAAAGATTCATAATAAATGAAATTAAAAGGAATTTTTTTTTTAAAAAAAACTTGAAAAGGGCTTGTAAAATATGAAAAAAGTATTAAGATATATAAAGAGGTCTGACTTTAGCCAGCCCTAAATATGAATATTTAATCATATTTTAAGCTACATCAGGGGTTGATGGGTCCTCTATGTAATTTGAAGTGAATTTAAAGTCACATATATAAGATTAGTAAAAATAAATAAGACTAATCTCATTAAAAATTTCAGGAGAACCAATCAATGTCAAAAAAAAGGAAAAGAATCAGCAGAAGAAGATTGGCTGGCCAAAGAGTAATGGCACATGTACCTATTTATCATATCGAAACTGGCAAACATAAACCAGTTACTGCAGCAAGAAGATTCATAGCCGAAAATGGTCTCTCTGCTCCTTCAGTTTTCAATGTCAGAAGAAATGAACATACCACCGATAGGTTTTTTTGGGGTGAAAAAGGGTTATTTAGCGCCCAATATGCTGAAGAAAATCATTTTCTATTTCCATCACTAAAAGTTGTAGTTGAAGGAATTGGTGAAGAAAAAATATTTGAGGGTCTAGAACTTACTGCAGATGATTGGGAAGAGATTGAAGAATATGAATATGCTTTTGTTTAAAAAATATTACTTATATTTGAATTTATAAAATTAATTAAATTTGAATCAATTTGATGAAATCCATCGAATTCTAATAATTTACAAAATTTAGAAGACTTACTCTGTACCTTTTCATAAATAGACCTAGAAGCATCTATAGGCACAACTTCATCAAATAAACCATGACTAATAATCAATGGCGAGAATTTTTCTCCAGGGGCCCAGTTGGGGTGAGGATAACCACTACAAGCAACAATTAATCCAAAATTTAACTTAAATCCCGCATCAATTGCCATTGCCGCCCCCTGAGAGAACCCCAACAAAATTGTTTTTCTTAGTGGAATCTGATCAGTATCAAATTTTTTTAATGTAACTAAAAGTTTATTTACTTCAACCTCAGCTCCATACCAATCATGTGGGTATAATCCATACCACTGTCTTCCGTGACCGCTTGGGTGTAATCCAGGAGCCCTCAAAGAAATTACCTCAAAATCAAAATTTATTTTTTCAGTCATCTCCTTTCCAAATGTTAAAAGGTCATCTGAATCAGCTCCCCAACCATGCATCAAAATAATTCTATGAGTTGCAGTTTGAGAGCTAATCGAGACAAATTCATGATTGATAGCATATTTCATGTTTATATTCTTAAGTAAGTAAACTTTCCCATAATGTCTCCATTAGCTTTAGTAAGTGTCTCTGATAAAAAAAATATAATCCCATTTTGTAAGGAATTGGTAGAACAATTTAATTATAAAATTCTATCAAGTGGAGGTACTGCCAAACATCTTATAGAGGCTAATATTCCAGTTATCAAAGTTGCTGATTTTACTAATTCTCCAGAAATTCTTGGAGGAAGAGTTAAAACTCTACATCCAAAAATACACGGGGGAATATTAGCTAAAAGAACTGATGAGAAACATAAAAAAGATATAGAAGCTAACAATCTTGAATTAATTGACTTAGTAGTTGTGAATTTATATCCTTTTAAAAAAACTGTAGATCAGGGAGCTGAATGGGAAGATGCTATTGAAAATATCGATATCGGAGGGCCATCTATGATTCGTTCTGCAGCTAAAAATCATAAAGATGTTTCCGTTTTAGTGGATCCTAGTCAGTATCAAAATTTTATTGAAGAAATTAAAAAAGGTGAATTGAAAGACTCATATAAAGCAAAATTAGCCCTTGAAGCTTTTCAACATACAGCAGACTATGACGCTGCAATATCTAATTGGATAAGAAAAGAAAGAGATTTACAATCCTCCAAATATATTAAATCTTATCCACTAATCAAAACCCTAAGATATGGGGAGAATCCTCATCAAAAAGCTTTCTGGTATGGTTTAAGTAACATTGGATGGAACTCAGCAGAACAATTACAAGGGAAAGACTTAAGTTATAACAATCTATTAGATCTAGAGTCGGCACTTTCAACAGTTTTAGAATTCGGCTACACAGAAAAAGATGAACTGACAACCGAGATGTTTGCCTCTGTTATTTTAAAACACAATAATCCTTGTGGCGCCTCTAGAAGTAATTCAGCTTCTAAAGCATTTTTGAATGCTTTGGAATGCGACTCTGTTAGTGCATTTGGAGGAATAGTTGCTTTTAATTCAAATGTTGATAGTGAGACCGCAATTCACCTCAAAGATATTTTCTTAGAGTGTGTCGTCGCTCCATCTTTTGATGAAGAAGCTTTAGAGGTTTTAAAAGTTAAAAAGAATTTAAGAATTTTAAAGTTTTCAAAAGATCAACTGCCTCAGAAAAATCAAACTTCTACTAAATCAATAATGGGAGGATTACTCGTTCAAGATACAGATGATATTGAAGAAGAAACTGAAAGTTGGATTTCAGTAACTAATAAAAATCCAAGTAATCAAATGAACTTAGATCTAAATTTTGCATGGAAAATATGTAAACACGTGAAATCTAATGCCATTGTTATTGCAAAAGACCAAAAAACTATTGGTATTGGAGCTGGGCAAATGAATAGAGTCGGAGCAGCAAAAATTGCATTAAAAGCAGCTGGAAAATTATGTTCAGATGCTGTCCTGGCCAGCGATGGGTTTTTTCCATTTGCAGATACTGTAGAGCTTGCAAATGAATACGGTATAAAAGCTATTATCCAACCTGGAGGAAGTCTAAGGGATCAAGAGAGTATTAATATGTGCAACTCTAAGGGTATATCGATGGTATTTACGCAAAAAAGGCATTTTTTGCATTAAATTATGTTGACTTTGGATAATATGTAATCTTGTTGGTTTTTCTGAATAAAGAGAGCCTGCCAGGACCTGCGCATAGAAAGTATAGAGAAATAGCCCCATATATAAAAGACAATTCGAAAGCATAATTATGACCTTCAACCACTGCCAGAGGAAAACCTTCTAGTCCAGTATCGAGGAGATGAAAATAAACTGCAAATGCCATGGTGGAGAATAGACCAAGAGAAGAAAGCCTCGCGAAAATCCCTAAAGCCAATCCTACTGGGCAGACCAGTTGAGTAATTGCTGCACCAAAAGTCCAAATAACAGGATCACCAGGCAAAAATGGGAAATACTTACCAACTACAAACTCTGCAAAACCCTGCGGATCCTGAAGTTTTTCTAGACCATGATGAATCATCAAAGCACAAAAACCTATTCTTAAAACAAAAATCGATAGTTCTCCAAGGATATTTACTTCTGACCCTGAAGATGAATTGGCAACTACAACTTCAACTTTTTGAGGCGCTTTAGTTCTATTCATACTTGCAGTTTGAACCTGATTAGTTTGTGCTTTGTCTTCCATACTTCTTTTTTTTTTTTAATATTCTAGTTAATAAAGTAGATCTTTTGGAATTATCTAACTAATAAATTAAAAAAACTAAGCAAATTTATAAATGAATAACAAATTCAGGAAGCAATATCAATTAACTTTTCAATAACATCTGCCACAACCTTATCAGGAGTGGATGCACCTGAGGTAATTCCAACATTAATTTTTCCACTAGGTAGAAAATTATTTTTAAGTTCTAATTCTGATCCTAAGGGTTTGTGAAATATTGAGTTTTCTTCAACTGATATCCTCTCTGGCGTATCAATGTGAAAAGAAGAAATATTTTTATTAATTGCTATTTCTTGCAGGTGAGTAGTATTAGAAGAATTGAAGCCTCCAATAACTACTAAAATATCAAGGTCTTCATCAACCAAAGAGAACATTGCATCTTGCCTTTCTTCAGTTGCATCGCAAATAGTATTAAAAGCTAAGAAGTGACTATTTAAATTTTCTGGTCCAAATTTTTTTAACATCGTCCTTTCAAAAACCTTTCCAATTTCCTCAGTCTCGCTCTTGAGCATAGTTGTCTGATTTGCAACTCCCACTCTATCTAAATCTTTATCAGGATCAAATCCATTAGAACAAGCTTTAGCAAATTTGTTCATAAACTCATTTCTGTTACCTCTCCCCAGAATATATTCAGAAACATAGTTTGCTTCTTCTAAATCAAGTACAACTAAATATTTACCTGCGAATGAACTTGTAGCGAGAGTCTCTTCATGTTTAAATTTTCCGTGAATAATAGATGTGAAAATATGTTTTTTATGTTTTTCAACTGTATGCCAAACCTTAGAAACCCATGGACAAGTTGTATCAATGATATGACAACCTTTCTCATGCAAGAGTTTCATTTCTTGAACGGTAGCTCCGAAAGCTGGAAGTATAACAACATCCCCATTAGAAACTAAAGAAAAATCTTTAATTCCATTTTTAGCTGAGATGAATTTTACATTCATTTTTCTTAAATGATCATTAACCGAGGGATTATGAATTATTTCGTTTGTTATCCAAATATTCTCATTTGGGTAATGCCTTCTAGTTTCATAAGCCATTGCTACAGCTCTTTCAACTCCCCAACAGAAACCGAAAGCTTGGGCCAACTTAATATTTAATCTGCCTTTTGTGAAAGTAAAATCATTATCCCTAATAGAACTTATCAAATCACTTTGGTAAGCTTCTTCTAACGCTTGAGCTCTTTTTGTTGGAGAATCGAAACCCCTTCTGTTATATCTATCAGAATGATGAAGGGATCTTCTAAAAGCTTGAGTATCCATCTTATTATATTACAACGTTTTAAATAATTTTTTGTAAAAAAAAAGAAACCTGACATAAGTCAGGTTTCTTAAATCAATTTTCAGTTAGATTATTTAGCAGATGCAAAGTCTGGATATGCTTCCATTCCATGCTCCCCTATATCTAAACCTTGAGTCTCTTCCTCTTCAGATACTCGGATTCCACCGAATAATCCTCCAATTACAGACCAAGCAATCCAGCAAGTAACTAGTGTCCAAATAGCATAAGCTGCGGCACCAAGAGCTTGAACTAGAAGAAGGGTAATACCTCCACCATTGAACAATCCCATACCTGCTCCATCACCTTGTACAGCTGTACCCCAAAGACCGATAACTACAGTACCCCATACACCACAAACTCCGTGAACAGAGAATGCACCTACAGGATCATCGATCTCAGCGGCATCAAGTGCTGCAACAGAAAATACCACGATAATTCCTCCTACTAGTCCTGCAAACCAGGCTCCAGCAAGAGTCATATCACCACAACCAGCAGTGATACTAACCAAACCAGCAAGGATTCCGTTAATTATCATTGTAAGATCAGGCTTACCAGAAGTTAATGTTGAAACAATAGTTGCACCAATAGCACCAGCTGCTGCTGCCAAAGTAGTTGTTACAGCAACATATGGAACCCATTGATCCATAGCAAGTTGAGAACCGGGGTTAAAACCATACCAACCTATCCATAGGACTAATGCACCTAAAGTAGCTATTGCCATGTTGTGTCCAGGCATAGCCTGTGGTTTCCCATCAGAGTATTTGCCAATTCTTGGTCCAAGAAGCATAGCTCCTACAAGACCTGCCCATGCTCCAACTGAGTGAACAATTGAAGAACCAGCAAAATCAACAAAACCTAAAGAATCAAGCCAACCACCATTCCATTTCCAGCTACCAGCAATTGGATATATAAATGCAGTTAATACAACAGCAAAAACAACAAATTCTCCAAATTTAACTCTTTCAGCAACAAGACCGGATACGATAGTTGCCGCGGTTCCTGCGAACGCAGACTGGAACAAGAAATCAACAGTTGGTACTAATCCAGCATCAGTTACCATATCTGCAGTAACTGTTGGATCAAAAAATAAGCCGCCAAAATAAAGCCAACCGTCAGCAACACTTCCTCCGTACATTAATGAATAGCCGATAAACCAATAAGAAGTTACAGCTAAAGCAAATACAAAGAGGTTTTTAGCAAGAATGTTAACAGCGTTCTTAGAACGGCACATACCTGCCTCAACCATAGCGAAACCGGCGTTCATAAAGATCACCAAAATAGTAGCGATCAAAAGCCATAAATTGTTAGCAAGAAAAGCTGCATTCAACTCAGGTAAATCAGCCGCGTGAGCTGAAAGATTAAAAATACCTAAACCAAACAAAGCTAGGGGAACAGTTGCAAGCCACAACATAGAGCGGTTTGAACTAAATCCTCGAATACTCCTCAAAAGGAGCATAGGTCCGTTTACAAGACTCGCATCTTGAAGTTTGGACCTAGAGCGCCTTTGAGGCGTTTGCAAAGCAGTGGTCATAAAAAAAAATTAGATCTGCAAAAAAACAGTTTGTGCTGTTTCCTTTCAAATTTAAATTTATTCAAAAAACTTATCAGTGTCTAGTAGTTGTTTATACCATTTTTATAGTTGCACCTTAAAAAATTATTTGTTAAATTAAAAAATTATTTTTTTGGGATTTCAAAATATCAAGTTTTTCGGCTATTTTAAAGGTTTAATTCCATACCATGATACGTGGTCTAAATTGAATTCGAATGCACATGGGATAGTTATCATTCCTGCACTTAAAGATTCTCTAAAAAGATTGCCGTACAAGGGATCTGCATCATCACCAGGAGCAAAAAAACAAGCATCTTTTCTTGTAATGCAAAGTACTAAAACACTTTTACTTTCAGG
>NZ_CACAYO010000015.1 GCF_902536725.1 uncultured Prochlorococcus sp. | reverse complement strand
GCATAAATATGGTTATTAGAGCGAAAAACAGATAATCTTGGACGCGTAGCATCTCCAATTAAGAATCTTCTTAATCTTCTATGTCTTTTTTGGGTTTGTAATTTCCTTGAAAGTTTGGTCATTTTTTTAATTTGAATTATTTTTTGCCAGATTTACCAGCTTTTCTGAGAATTCTCTCATCATGGTATTTAATTCCTTTTCCTTTATATGGCTCTGGAGGTCTAATTGATCTGATTTTTGCTGCTTCATTGCCAACAATTTCCTTATCAATTCCAGATACGGTAACGTTTGTATTACTCTCAACTTTGTATGTTATACCATCAGGGGGGATCATTTCTACAGGATGACTATATCCTGCACTTACAACTAGATTTTTACCTTTTACTTGTGCTCTTGATCCAACGCCAACAATTTCTAGTTTCTTTGAAAAACCTTGAGTAACCCCTTCAACCATATTTGCAATTAAGGCTCTACATAAACCATGTCTCTGCCTTGAAAATATTTTAGTTGTAGTAGGACTTACGACAACAGTATTATCTTTCTTATCAAAACTAACTCCCTCAGGCATGAGACGTTTTAACTCACCCTTTGGGCCTTTCACTGTAACTGTTAATCCATCAAAATCAATTGTAACTTTTTCTGGAATAAGTACTGGTGTTTTTCCAATTCTTGACATGATTAATTCTCCTTAATAAACATAGCAAAGGACTTCGCCGCCAATGCCTTGCTTTCTAGCATCGCGATCACTCATAACTCCTTTAGAAGTTGAAATTATGGCAACTCCAAGACCTCCAAGAACTTTTGGTAAACCTCTAGTATTTTTATATATTCTTAAACCAGGTTTACTAACTCTTTGCATAGATCGGATAGTAGGAAATTTGTTTTTACCACTATATTTGAGGCCGAGTATTATTTGTGATTTATAACCTTCACCCTCTTCATTAATATCAGAAATAAATCCCTCTTTTTGAAGCACTTTGGCGATACTTAAGGACATTTTTGAACCTGGGATTGTTGTGGTTGTATGCTTTTTTTGACTCGCATTTCTAATTCGAGTGAGCATATCTGAAATAGGATCGTGATTTGACATAGTTTTAATTTAATTCTTACTAAAAGGCATTCCTAACTCTTGTAAGAGAGCTTTACCTTCTTGATCTGATTTTGCACTAGTGACAATAGTTATATCCATACCTCTTATTGAATCTATTTTATCAAAAGAGATTTCGGGAAAAATCAATTGCTCTTTCACTCCAACGGTATAATTCCCTCTACCATCGAAACTTTTTGGATTAACTCCTCTGAAGTCTCTTATTCTTGGTAAAGCTAGATTTATAAATCTCTCCAAAAAGGAATACATCCTATCTCCCCTCAAAGTCACAGTACAACCAATCGGCATGCCCTCACGAATTTTAAAACCCGCAATAGCTTTTTTAGCCCTAGTTACGAGGGCCTTTTGTCCTGTAATTGTTGCCATTTCGTTTAAAGAGGCTTCTAGAGCTTTCGAATTTGAAGCTGCCTCACCAAGACCTCTGTTAACGTTGACTTTGACAACTTTAGGTACTTGATGAATATTTTTAAGACCAAGTTCCTTTAAAAGTTTTGGTCTTATTGATTCTTTGTAGCGATTTTTTAGAGTCATAATTTTTTGTTAATTCTGGTCTTTGTCAGAATTGATAAATTAGAAAAAGTTGAAATCTGGTTTCTGATGAAAAATTAATCAATTACTTCACCAGTTTTCTTCAATCTTCTTTTCTTAACCCCCTCTTTATCAATAAAGTATTCAAGCTTACTTGTGAGATTTTTATCCTTTGAAAAGAACATTACATTTGATGCATGTAAAGATGCTTCTTCTGTAAGTATTCTTCCAGTTTCTCCTTCCTGAGTTGGTTTTACATGTTTAGTCCTAAGGTTAATTCCCTTTACAACTATTCTATTTTCAAGAGGGATAGTTTTTAAAACCTCACCAGTTTTCCCTTTGTCCTTGCCATTAATTACTTTTACTAAATCTCCAGTTTTGATTCTCATTTTTATTCTCTTGAAATTTTTCTTTTGCTTTAATGAATCCAACATTTAAATCACCTCCGGAGCAAGAGAAACAATTTTTGTGTAATTTTTATCCCGCAATTCTCTGGCTACAGGACCAAAGACTCTCGTACCTTTTGGATTCTTATCTTCATTAATCAATACTGCCGCATTGTCATCAAATCTGATTGAATTACCAGTATTTCTTCTTAGTGTTGCTTTAGTTCTGACGATAACAGCTTTAACAACTTCCGATTTTTTAACTCCCATGTTTGGGAGAGCATCTTTTACAGTTGCTACAATTACATCCCCAACATGCGCATACCTTCTATTAGAACCTAAAACCCTAATACATTGGAGTCTTTTTGCTCCACTATTATCGGCGACTGTTAAATAAGTTTCTTGTTGAATCATTTTTTAACCTCCTTAGCCTGACTCGTTTTATTGAGAATCTCTTCTATTGCCCATCTTTTATGAGCACTGAGCGGTCTAGTTTCTCTAATTTTAACTCGATCACCTAAAACACATGTATTTTCTGGATCATGCGCCTTATATCGTGTAGTTCTACTTACAATTTTTTTATAAGTGGGATGTGGATATCTGTTAATAACAGCAACAACAACTGTTTTATCCATTTTGTCGCTGACAACAGTACCAATTCTTTCTTTAAGTGCCATAACTAATAATTAATCAGAAGTTGTTTTAGAAGCAGATTGACTCTTACTGAGAGTGAGTAATTGCGCAACTTGTTTCTTGATAATTTTAAATTTATGAGTTTCATTGAGCTGTCTTGTAGCTTGCTTGAATCTCAAGTCAAAAAGATCTTTTCTTAATTGATCAATCTTTTCAGTAATTTGTTCAGAATTTAATTTTTTAAATTCCTTCAGTGACTCTGAGTTTTTCATTGTTTAACCTCCTCTTGAGATTTTTTACTATTTTTTGTATTTTCTTGGGAGGAATTTTCTAGATTTTTATCAATGGAAATAAATTTAGTTTTTACAGGAAGTTTGTATTGAGCCAGACGCATAGCTTCCTTTGCAGTTTCCTCAGTGATATCCTCACCACCCATTTCAAAAAGTATTCTTCCAGGTTTTACAACTGCAACCCAAAACTCTGGATTACCTTTACCAGAACCCATTCTAGTTTCAGCAGGTCTCATAGTTACGGGTTTATCAGGAAATATTCTTATCCAGATTTGACCTCCACGTTTGATATATCTGGTCATAGCTCTTCTGCTTGCTTCAATCTGACGTGCAGTTACCCAACCACAGTCTTGAGCTTGGAGAGCAAATTGACCGAATGCAATAGTATTACCTTTTGAGGCTACACCCCTCATTCTACCTCTATGTTGTTTACGGAATTTAGTACGTTTTGGACTAAGCATTTTTATACCTCCTATGAATTCTCATTTGAACGATCCTCAAATTGCTGAGGTCTTCTACTAGCTTTCCTCTTAGGGCTCGCACCCACAGGGATACTTTGTTCTTCTTTAGGGAGAACTTCACCTTTGAAAACCCAAACTTTAATGCCTAGAACACCGTAAGTTGTATTAGCTTCACGTGTTGCATAGTCAATTTCAGCTCTCAATGTATGTAATGGAACTCTACCTTCTCTAGTCCATTCAGTTCTAGCTATTTCAGCACCATTTAACCTTCCCCCTACTTGAATTTTAAGACCTAAGACTCCAGCCCTTTGAGCCCTTTGTAAAGCCATCCTTATAGTTCTTCTGAAGGCTACTCTTTTTTCAAGTTGTTGCGCAATATATTCAGCTAGTAAAAAGGCATCAGCATCTACGCGTTCAACTTCTACAACGTTTATTCTAACTTGCCTTGTTCTATCCCCTATAGTTTTTTGAATGCCAGATCTTAATTCTTCAATCCCACTTCCTTGTCTTCCAACTATAACTCCGGGTCTTGCTGTTTTTAATTCAAGTTCCAGTTGGTCAGCTTTTCTAGCTATTAAAACATCGCTAATTCCTGCAGCTCCATATTTTTTTTGTATGAAGGTACGAATTTTAAAATCTTCTTGAAGAAGAATTGGATATGTTTTGGAAGTAGCAAACCACTTAGAGCGATGCTCTTGTGTAATTCCTAATCTTAGTCCAGAAGGATGTATTTTATGTCCCATTAGTTTTGTACCTCCGCATTAGTTTGAGTAGGAGCAGATTCAACAGAAATACTGATATGGCAAGTCTGTTTTTTAATTGAAAAAGCACGGCCTTGAGCTCTGGGCCTATACCTTTTCATTACTGGACCACTATTAGCCCATGCAGAGGAAATAACTAAGGTGGATGGATCCATTCCAAGGTTATGTTCTGCATTGGCAACTGCAGATCTTAGAACTTTAGTGATGGGGTCTGTAGATCTGTAAGGCATAAATTCCAACATAATTAATGCATCTCTATAAGACCTACCCCTTATCTGATCCAAAACTCTTCTCACTTTAGAGGCTGATCCGCGAACGTAATTCCCATGAGCAATTGCTGTTTTTGTTGTTTCAGATGTTTTTGTCATGATTTTGCTCCTTTCTTATCTCTTATATGACCTCGGTAAGTGCGTGTAGGAGCAAATTCACCAAGTTTATGACCAATCATTTGTTCAGTAATAAATACTGGAATGTGTGTTTTGCCATTATGTACTGCGATTGTATGACCAATCATTAAAGGTAAAATCGTAGAGGATCTCGACCAAGTTTTGATAACAGACTTGTCATTATCAGTATTTTGTTTTTCTACCTTCTTGAGCAGGCTATCTGCTATAAAAGGTCCTTTTTTTAGTGAACGTCCCATAATTATGTAATAGAAATTGAAATAATAAATGAAGTAATCAAGAGTCTCTTCCTCCTCTACTCCTCTTAGAAACGCGACGGCGTCTTCGAACAACTAATTTATTACTTGGTTTGTTCTTTTTACGTGTCTTTAATCCAAGAGCTGGTTTACCCCATGGAGTAACTGGTCCTGCTCTACCAATTGGTGCTTTTCCCTCTCCTCCTCCATGTGGATGATCACATGGATTCATTACACTACCTCTTACTTGGGGCCTTCTTCCAAGCCATCTTCTTCTTCCTGCTTTACCTAAGCTAGTATTTCTTATTTCAGAATTACCAACTTCACCAAGAGTTGCGTAGCATTCTTTTCTTACAAGTCTTACCTCGGTAGATGGGAGTTTTAAAGCAACGTAATCTCCCTCTTTTGCCATAACTTGAGCACTTGCTCCTGCGGATCTAACCATCTGCGCACCCCTACCTGCATACAACTCAACACAATGAACACTAGATCCTAATGGCATAACAGAAAGTGGCATTGCATTACCATCTTCAATTGGCACACTTTCTCCAGATATGACATTTTGTCCCACTTTTACTCCTGCAGGAGCGATAATATATCTTTTTTCGCCATCTTCGTAGAATAAAAGTGCCAGTCTCGCGTTTCTATGGGGATCATAGTGTATGGCTGCAACTTTAGCGTTGATGTTTCTTTTATCTCTTCTAAAGTCAATTAATCTATATTGCCTTTTGTGACCACCTCCACGATGACGACAAGTGATAACTCCACGATTATTTCTGCCTTTAACTCTATGTTTTGAAACTATTAGTGATCTTTCGGGTTTTGAACTTGTTATTTCACTAAAGTCAGTAACTACTCTCTGCCTAGTACCAGGTGTATAAGGTTTAAATTTACGGATTGCCATGATTAAAACTCCTTAAGATTCTGGAAATAGTTGGATTTTGTCTCCTTCAGCAAGACGCACAATTGCCTTCTTGACCTGAGAACGTTTACCGGAAAATTTCCCGACTCTTCTAGTTCTCCTGGGAGGATTCATAGTATTAACTCCTATGACTTTAACACTGAATAAGGCTTCAACAGCTGCCTTAATTTGTGGTTTTGCCGCTCTATGATCTACTTCAAAAGTATATTGGTTAAGATCTAGCGCATTTGTAGCTTTCTCAGTAATAACTGGCTTTCTAATTACATCAGCTAAACGAGAATCGAATAATTTACTCATGATGCATAAACCTCCTGAATTTTATCTATCGCTGATTGCCCTATGACCAATTTATTAGCATTGAGAATGTCAAATACATTTAATTGATCGGCGGCAATTAATTTTACTTTTTCAATATTGTTGATGGATTTTTTTATAACATCGGACGGTCTATCAAGAATAACCAAAACTTTTTCAGTTTTTTGTATTCCTAATCGAGCAAGGCCATTGATGATATCACTTGTTTTAGGCTGCTTTAAAGTAGATCCAAAATCTTCAACGGCCCTCATATCAGATACTCTAGACATAAGTGCAGTTCTAAGAGCTAACCTACGTTCCTTACGATTCATATCAAGATTGTAAGAACGTGGCTTCGGTCCAAAAATAATTCCGCCACCAGGTCTTAAGGGTGTCCTTATTGATCCTTGACGGGCTCTTCCAGTACCTTTCTGTTTATAGGGCTTTCTACCGCCTCCACGGACTTCAGATCTTGTCAAAGTTGATGCTGTTCCCTGTCTTTTATTTGCTAGCTGCCTAAGGACTGCTCTATGTATTAAGTCTGCCGAAGAAGTTTCTTTAGCAACTGCTAAATCAAGAGAAACTTTGCCTGATTTTTTACCATCCCACTTAAGAGTTTCAAGTGTTGTCATGATTTTTCACCTCCTTTTTTGCCTACAACATTATTTGGCTTAATGTTTATTATTGAGCCTGGCTTACCTGGGACAGAACCCTTTACTACAAGCAAATTTTTCTGATCATCAATTTTTAGAACTAACAAACCTTTAGTAGTAATTTGTTTTCCTCCATATCTTCCTGCCATTCTTTTTCCAGGATAAATTCTGCCTGGAGTGGTTCCTGCACCTGTAGATCCAGGGGCTCTATGATTTTTTGAACCATGACTCATAGGACCTCTGCTAAAACCATGTCTTTTCTGGTAACCAGCAAAACCTCTACCCATAGATTTGCCACTGATATCAACTTTTTGACCAACCTCAAAGTTTTTTACAGTTATTTGATTTCCGATTTCATAAGATGAAGTTTCTTCAACTCTATATTCTTTCAAATGCTTTAAAAGTTCTTCACCTGATTTCAACAAATGTCCCTTTTCAGGCTTACTTATATGCTTATCCTTTAACAAGCCATAACCTATTTGAACGGCAGTATAACCATCCAAAGCGGTTGTTTTCAATTGAGTGATACGGCAAGGACCAGCCTCAATTAGAGTAACTGGCACCGAATTACCTTTCTCGTCGAAAAGCTGGGACATGCCCAATTTCTTTCCTAAAATTCCTATAGACATAAGACTAAATTAGGCTAGCTCGTAATCATTTTTAAATTATCTAAACCCTCAGTTATTAAGGTGCAGTTAATAAAAAAACAATTAATAAGGTTGAGACTTATCTAGAAATCCAGATAGTTTCTCTTGGGATAAACCCACCTGTTTTTTTTAACGAAACGCTAAAAAATGTGAAATTTTACAGAGGCTCGGCTAGCTTGCGAGCTTAAAAATTCACTGAGTTACAATTGTACATCATCAAGTACCATAAAATAAAATAAAATAAAAATAAAGGAAATTTTTATGCCATTACTTCTCACAGGAAAAAAGTTTCATAACGATTTAAAAACTAACAAATGTCTTGCAATCTTTGCTCCTCTTGAAGGTGGTTATGAAACTCGTCTTTTGAGAAGAATGAGGGCCAAGGGCTTTAAAACTTTTATAACTTCAGCAAGAGGGCTTGGAGATCCAGAAGTCTTCTTGCTTAAATTGCATGGAGTTAGACCACCGCACCTTGGCCATCAAAGCGTAGGAAGAAATGGAGCACTCGGGGAAGTTCAACAAGTTATCCCACAAGCTTCTGAGTTATTTAATGAAAATGATAAAAATAAATTACTTTGGTTATTAGAAGGTCAAGTACTGTCCCAATCTGAATTAGAGAGTTTAATAGAAATTTGCACTAACGATAATAAACTAACGATAGTTGTTGAAATGGGGGGTTCAAGAAAACTTGAATGGAAGCCGTTAAGTAATTATATTTTAGATGAATTTGAAAGTTAAATTGTTTGATTACTACTAAGAATAAAAAAGATAAATGGATTAAATTAATTTGTGGTGCCAGTAATGAAGATATTGTTGCCATAGAAGATTTATGTGCAATTTATACTGCTGCTGGTGTCGACTACATAGATGTTGCCGCAGAAGAATCTATAGTCCACGCAGCAAAAAAAGGAATCGAGTGGGCAAAAAAAGTCTTTAAAAACTCCCCTGGATTAATGATAAGCATTAGTGATGGAAATGATATCCACTTTCGTAAAGCAAAATTTGATCCATTGAAATGCCCCCCTAATTGTCCAAGACCGTGCGAAAAAGTATGCCCCACCTTTGCAATTGATAATTCTGGGATCAAAAAGAGTAAATGTTATGGATGTGGAAGATGTTTGAATAGCTGTCCCCTAAATCTAATTAGTGAATATGAATATAATTTGTCAAAAGATGATTTAGGATCAACACTTCAGAAAATAAAGCCTAATGCAGTAGAAATTCATACAGAAATCAATCGCTTAAATTCTTTTGCAAAAGTTGTCAGCATCCTTAAAAGTTCTGGAATGAAATTAGACAAGATATCTATTAGTTGTGGATTAAATCAATCTTTCAAAAAATCACAAGAGCCCCAAGATCTTTTGAAAGCTCTTTGGGAAAGATATGAAATTCTTAAAAAACTTGATATTCCCCTTATTTGGCAGCTAGATGGAAGACCAATGTCTGGAGATCTTGCTCCTTCCACAAGTAGAGATGCTGTTAAGTTGTTTGAAAAGATCGGTTCAGATCTTCCACCTGGATTAATTCAATTGGCAGGAGGAACAAATGAAAAAACCCATGAATTTTTGAATTCAAACAATCTCCCAGACGGTATAGCATTTGGAAGTGCTGCAAGAAAAATTATGCAGCCCCTTATTGAATTTGCTCACAAAAATAACAAAAAACTCTACGAGTATCCTGAAAGAATGTCTTTAGCGATCAAAAAAGCTAAGAAATTTCTAGAGCCATGGAAATCGAGCTAATTCAAATAATATTTTTATTTTTCAAAACTAGCGCCATGTTTATAAAATTTTTGTATTTTTTGGATAGAAAAAAATCTTTTCATGTATTAAAATAAAAAAATTAATGGGCCGTCGCCAAGTGGTAAGGCATCGGGTTTTGGTCTCGACATTCCTAGGTTCGAATCCTAGCGGCCCAGTTCTAATATTCAATATGTGTCTACTCAAAAAATATTTCTATTTGATTTCGATGGAGTAATAGTCGATGGAATGCAAGAATATTGGCATAGTTCCCTGCTAGCCTGTGAAAGATATTTAAATTCACCCTGCATCTCTGTTGATCAAAAACTTTATAAAAGAGTACCAAATTCCTTCAAAGAAATTAGGCCTTGGGTTAAATATGGTTGGGAGATGATTCTAATTGTTCACGAAATTATAAAAACAGAAAATCCATTAAAAAATGAAAATAAAGATGATTTCATTAATAATTATCATCAAAATTGCCAGAGGATATTAAATGAAAATTCCTGGATTGCCCAAGATTTACAAAAAATGTTAGATCAGTCTCGTCAGGACCAAATTAATAAAGATTTTAAATCGTGGGTAAATTTACATAATCCTTTTTTTGAAATTATAAATTTTATGAGAGAATTAAGGAAAAGAGAAATAAAAACTGGCGTTATAACAACTAAAGGTAAAATATTTGCAGAAAAAATTCTTAAACAATTAAATATTTTTCCAGAATTTATTTTTGGTTATGAATCCGGAACAAAAGTCAAAATAGCTGAGAAGCTTACACAAACTTATGAAATTTTAGGCTTTATAGAAGATAGAAAAAAAACCCTAATAGATATTAAACAAAATTCAGAAACTTCTCACATTCCATGCTTCCTAGCTGATTGGGGATATTTGAAAGGATCAGATAAGATTACATTAAGTAATGAAATCAAATTATTAAAATTAAGTAACCTTGAGGAATTAGTTGCAATTTAAAGATAATCAGTTAGAGTACAGATGTACTATAGTTTGTATTTATGAAGTTTGGTTTAAATAAAAATTTCCAAATTTAGAATAATTACAAGAACTTTAACCGATAAATCAAACAATGAGCCTTGAAGAAAAGAAAAAAACTGAATCAAAAGAAAAAGACAAAGCATTAAGCCTTGTCTTAGGTCAAATAGAAAGAAATTTTGGACGAGGATCAATTATGAGACTTGGTGACGCCTCAAGAATGAAAGTAGAAACAATATCTACTGGAGCACTCACCTTAGATTTAGCATTAGGAGGAGGATATCCAAAAGGAAGAGTAGTAGAAGTTTACGGACCAGAAAGCTCAGGAAAAACTACATTAACGCTGCACGCGATTGCAGAAGTACAAAAGAATGGAGGAGTAGCAGCATTTGTAGATGCTGAGCATGCACTCGATCCAGTTTATGCAGCCTCTTTAGGAGTTGATGTTGAAAATTTGTTAGTTTCACAACCAGATACAGGTGAAATGGCTCTAGAAATAGTTGACCAACTTATAAGATCCAGTGCAGTAGATCTTGTAGTTGTTGACTCGGTCGCAGCACTAACCCCAAGAGCTGAGATAGAAGGAGAGATGGGAGATCACGTAATTGGAAGCCAAGCAAGGCTAATGAGCCAGGCAATGAGGAAAATAACAGGAAATATTGGTAAATCTGGATGTACGGTAATATTCCTGAATCAATTACGCCTAAAAATTGGCGTTACATACGGCAATCCAGAAACAACCACAGGAGGTAATGCATTAAAATTTTATGCCTCAGTGAGACTTGATATCAGAAGAATTCAAACTCTTAAAAGAGGTACTGAAGAATATGGCATAAGAGCAAAAGTGAAAGTAGCAAAAAACAAAGTTGCGCCACCATTTAGAATTGCAGAGTTTGATATTCTCTTCGGACAAGGTATTAGTACAACAGGATGTTTATTAGATTTAGCAGAAGAGACTAATATCATAATAAGAAGAGGTGCTTGGTATAGTTATGAAGGAGAAAATATTGGACAAGGAAGAGATAATACAATTATTTGGCTTGATCAAAACCTAGAAATCAGGAATAAAGTAGAATCTATGGTTAAAGCGAAATTAACAGAAGGAACTGAAGTCAGTTCTAATTCAATGAAAGCATTAAATAGCAATCCTGCTAATACAATCGCTGTTAATGATATAAAAACAGTAGCTTAGATTTATAGAGAATCAGCTAAAATCCACCACCCAGCAGCAGGGCCTATAAATCTCACTACAATCCATAAAATAACTAATCCTCCGATACCAAACCAACTGGCCTTAATACTCAATTTAATTAGGTTATCTCTTTGATTGATTGTAAAGGGAAGCCATTCAAATAATCTTGGAGACTCATCAATTTTAGTTTTAGTATTATTTTTTTTTGGAGGTAAACCAAGTGTTTTACGTCTTTTTGCTTCTCCCATATTTCTTTAGTTATTTACAGAATCATAACCTAATCAAAAGGTAGCATATAGTTAATTTTTTTTGAGGGTTGAATGTTTTGCAAAAGTAATCTTCCCCAGTTTCTTTTATTTGCTCTTCCATCTAAGATTATTAATTTACCTGAGTTTCTTCTTAGAGGAGAAATAGATCTTTCGATTTTAATTCGAGCTTGAGGAAGAAAGAAGTCTCTAAACCAATCTTGAGAAAGCTTCTTTTTATGCGAGACTGTAATTGTATTAATAGGTTCTGACATATTCGGAATAGGAAGTAAAGGAATGATAATTTGTTCTGGAATTTGAATTAAATAAGAATTCGTAATCCACCAGTCAAAACTAGAGCAAAGAATTTCATTTTTACCAGAGGGAATTGTCTCTAGCAATACCCTCTTCCCGTACTTAGAAGCTAATTCTGTAGCAATATTAGTTTTTAAATCGATATCATCGGACAAAACTAAAGTTAAACCCTTTCTAAAAAGTATTAACTTTTTGCATTTATCCAAGATTGAATTGGTAAAAAGAGGATTATTAGGAAGCAACTGTTTAGAGGGTATATATAATGAAATCTTTTTCTCTTCAAAATTACTTTTAAAATTAATAACCAAGTCAATATCTAAACTGTATTTTTTAAAGTAATTTTGAAAAAAATTATCTTTTCTCAATGCTGATAAAAAAACAAATTTATTATGTAAAAAAAATTCCTTAATGTAAGAAAGTTCATCTATTGGCTGCAAATACAAAGTCCAATCTAAATTTTTATCGTTTAACTTTACCCAGCACGCCCATCCTTTAGATAATGCTTTATTAATCTTTAAAAATTTATCAGAAAAAAAAGAATTTTCATGAAAAAAGTTTGAAAAAAAACTTATTTCTTTTTCATTTAAATGGATATAACTATTTCCTAAGACTTTTCTCATTAAGAACTTTTTCTTCAATGAATCATATACTTTTATAAATTTTTGATTTATTAATTCAAATTCATTAAGATTATTTGTCCAATCCTTTTTAAGCAAAGAAATTCTAAAATGATTTTTTAAATCCTGTTTTATATCCTCAATTCCAGAATAAACTATTCGATGATTTTTAAGTTTAAGAGAATTGGGGTCATTAAGTAAATTTTGGATTGTTATCAAACGAATATGATGATTTGCAAAAATAAGTTGATCATTTTTCAAAATAAAATTAAACCCAAGATTTCTCAATAAATCTATCTGAAATTGGCTTATAAATTGAATTTTTTCTTTAGATAAAATAAAAGATGAATCCTCTTCCTTTAAAAATAAAGAAATCAAAATTGGAGGTAACCATTCATAGCTAGAGAAAATTTCTGAATTTATTAGATATGTAGAATCATTTTCAATACATTTAGAAATTATTCTTCCAAAAGAATATATGTGTTCCCAATTAATACTTTGATCTCTCAAATAATTTTTCAAATATTGATGACTTAAAATTTCAAGCATTTATAATTAATTTAATTTCAAATACATACAAAAATTATGAACTTAATATACAAAAAATTGGTATCAATATAAGAGGGTCTTTAATTAATTAATCTATGAAAATTGGAATAGTAGGATTAGGTTTAATTGGGGGTTCTTTAGGATTAAAACTCCAAAGTCTTAATCATACAATTTATGGAATAGCAAATAATGAATTTAATGAAAAAAAAGCTAAGGATAAAAAACTTGCAAATTTTGTTAGCTGTGATCTGAGCTTATTAAAAAAATGTAAGCTAATAATTTTGGCATTGCCTATCAAAGATTTGATCAGTCCGTCTCAACAATTACTCGCATCAATACCTCAAGAAGCAATATTAACTGATGTAGGCTCTGTAAAAGAACCAATTGTAAATACATGGGAAAATTTGCATCCTCTATTTGTTGGATCTCATCCAATGGCAGGAACAGAAAAAAAAGGAGTTGATTCAGGTTATGAAGGTCTTTTTAAAAATGCAAAATGGATTATTACCCCAACACAAAATAGTGATTTAAATTCAATCAGAACTATTTCCACGCTCATAAAATCAATGGATTGTGAAATTTGCCAAGCTTCGCCAAAAGAGCATGATGAAGCAGTATCTCTAATTTCTCATTTACCTATATTTTTAGCTTCTGCGCTAATAGAAACTGCACAAACAAAAAATAATCAATCTTTATTAGATCTCACTCAAAAATTAGCTGCTACAGGATTTGCTGACACTTCGAGAGTTGGCGGAGGCAATGAACAACTAGGCTTAGATTTGGCTATTAATAATCAGATTAATGTTTTAAATTCCATAAATAATTTTAAAAATAAGCTGAATATACTGGAATCTCTTATTAAAGAAAAAAATTGGGATTTACTTTCTAAAAAACTTGCTGAAGCAAAAGAAAACAGACAAAATTTTATAAACTGAAATTTTCTATACCTTTGGAAGCTAAAATTTGCCTTGAAACCATTAATGCAGACTGACTAACACCTGCAGTCCCCTCTCCTGGATAAATCGAATCTCCACATAACCATAAACCTTCAAAAGGTGTCCTACTTGCTAATCCAAATAAACCAAAAATATCTGGATTTTGACCAAGCCCACCTACTATTCCACTAGGTCTTTTTGTCCATTTTTCAAAGCCCAATGGAGTTGCTAATTCCCTATGTAGCCATTTTTCAGGATCAATATCAAATTGACTTTCCAATTCAAGAGAAATTTTTTTCATAAAACTATTTTTCTTTTTTAAGTAAGTTTGTTTATCTAGATCAAACCAATCTTTAGTTTTGGTAAAGATACTGGCAATTAAAGTAACCTCACCTTTTGGCGCTCTTCCATCACCATCATCACTAATTGATACAAATAACGAACAAAATTCTTTCGAAACAAATTGATAATGATTGGAGAATGTTTTTTTAATATGTTCCTTTTTTAAGGCTGAATAAAAAACTACAGCTCCACTTGGATCAGGCAAATTATTAATTCGATTTTTATAATTTTTTTTTCTTTCTAAAGGATCTTTCAAATGCTTGAGCAAAGATTGTGGAGGCGCTGTATAAATCACATCTTTTGCTAGGTAAATAAATGATTTTTTCTTAGAATTAGCAGATACTTGCCAACACATATCTACATCGTCAAAAGTTATAGAATTAACTTCTTGTCCAAAAATTAAATTAACTCCAGTTTTAATTAATGAACTTTCTAATGATTCACTTAAAGACTGCATAGATTTTTTAAGATGCCACAGACCATGTGGCTGTTGACACATTTGAAGAACAGTAGATCCATATAATGCTGCTGTGTTATAAACATCCTCTTGAGAATAAAGTTTTAGTTGAAGATTTAAGAATTTAATCAAACGCTCATTCTTAGATAATCCACATATCCGCAATAAATCATAAATAGTAGATTTAAGTAAAATACCTGTGACAAGGTTTGAAGGTACTAATGCTTTAAAAAGTTGAGAAAAATCCCAAAAATTACTTATTGGTAATACAGGATTATTATTAGCAAATATCCAATTACTTTCATGTATAAGGGTACAAAGTTTCCAAAACCTTTGACTCCCAGGAAACTGCATTTCTCGTTCAGCTATCCATTTACTTTTTTCATACCAAATAGTTATAGGATTACTACCATCATTCAAATCAACAATGCAAGCAGGATCTAAAATTGTAGCTTCTGGGGATGGAATATCTAAAAAATCAAAAATTCTAGAATGTATTCCTCCCCTCTCTAAACCCGCAACCTGAGTTGCGCCAACATCAAAAATATAATTCTTTCTTTTAAAAGTACCTGCACATCCTCCGGCTTGAGTATGAGATTCGATTAAAGTTACTGATAAACCTTGTTTTGATAAAATCGCGGCAGAAGTTAGTCCTGCTATACCAGCTCCAACAACAATTACTTCAGACTTTCTCATTAAAATGCAAAAATTATCACCTATTGAAATTAACGAAATTTGCGAAGAATTAGGTGAAACCTATCCAAAAAGTATTGATCAAGTGCATGGTGGTGATATTCATAGTTCCTGGCGAATAGAATTCGCAAATAAAAAGTTATTTCTCAAAAGAAACATAAGAAACAAAAAATTTCTTGAATTTGAAAAATATTGTCTCCAAAATTTGAGGAAATATATTAATCAAGAAAATTTAGTTATTCCTGAAGTTATTGCATATAAAAACATAAAAAATATAGAGATTCTTTTAATTGAATGGATAGATATGCATGCCTTTGACCAAAAAAAGCTCGGAAAAGGTTTAGGTGAATTGCACTTAAAATCAGCTGAATCCAATCCCAAAATGTTTGGGTTTCCAGTTGAGGGTTTTATCGGAACAACAGATCAGAAAAAAGGCTTGGAAGATAATTGGATAGATTGTTTTTTAAACTTAAGGATAATTCCTCAATTATTAAGTCTTAAATCGAAGATTTTAGATAAAGAAATTATAAATAAAGTTAATGAAAAAATTAAATCAGAATTACAGAATCACAAACCAATAAATGCTTTAGTTCATGGTGATTTATGGTCAGGCAATGCAGGAATAGACAAAAATGGTAAGGGAGTTATATTTGACCCTGCATCTTGGTGGGCAGATAATGAAGTAGATATAGCTATGACAAAACTATTTGGAGGTTTTAGAAAAGAATTTTATGAAGAATATCATAAAATTTTTCCCATAAAAAGCGGATTTGAAAAAAGAATTATTATTTATAATTTTTATCACATATTGAATCACGCCAATATGTTTGGAGGAGGGTACTTTAAACAAGTTCAGGATTACGTAAAAGCAATTCTTAATATGTAATCTTTAACTACCCTAAATATGTCTTCTTAAGATTTTGTACCTTATCTAGAACAGCTTCACGATTTTCACTGGTACGAAGATTTTGCCAGCTCCATTGACCAACAACAATGACGCCTAATAGTTCTAGTAAACCAGGAAGAATTGGGAAAAAGTTTATCGTGTCAATGACAACTTTAATTATTATCTGAGCTATTACGACAACAGCAATTATGCCTGCAGCCTTGCCGTACTTACCCATTTGAGTCCAATCAACATTACCAAGGGTTTCGTTGACTTTTCCCATAACATCAGAGTACTTCTCTGAAAAACTTTTGGTTTCTGAGCTTGTATCGGAGCCGGAGTCTTGGTTTGACTCTGGAGTGTTATCACTCATGAATTCAGTAAACTTAATATATGAACCAGACAGTATCGGAAAAAACGTCTATTGACTACCTTTTTGTTGTGCAAAATTCCGAACCGAAACATTTTGTATTTCTTTAGAGGCGTTGGTGCGCAAGCTTTCTGAAGATATTTAAACATAAAATTGATTTATAAAAACTTCACATTATGGTCTAGTTCTAACAAAAACATTAATAAATCAGAGCAATAAAAAAAATTTAAAAGTCTAAAATTTTTATTTTAATTATTATATTTCATAGTTTACCTCGCAAAAATTAAAGTATCTCAATGTCCAAAGATATAAAATTTAATTTCTTAGACTCTGATGAAGAAGAAAGATATCAAAAACATTTTGTCCTCAAAGAGATAGGCTATGAGGGCCAACTAAATCTTAAAAACAGCTCAGTATTATGCATTGGAGCAGGTGGACTTGGGTCTTCCGTTTTGCTTTATCTAGCTGCAGCAGGAATTGGGAGAATTGGAATAGTTGATAATGATCAAGTTGAAAAGTCTAATCTCCAGAGACAGATAATTCATGAAACAAACACTATTGGCAATCTTAAAATTGATTCTGCTAGGGAAAGAATTAAAAAATTCAATCCTAATTGTGAAGTATTAACCTTTTCAGAGAGAATTAATCCTAAAAATGCTCTTGAATTAATAAAGGAGTTTGATGTTATTTGTGATTGCTCGGATAACTTTGGTACAAGATATTTAATAAATGATTCATGCCTGATATTAAATAAACCCTTAGTCTTTGGAAGTGTACAAGGCTTTGAAGGACAAGTGAGTGTTTTCAATTTAAATAAAAACAGTCCTAATTTAAGAGACTTACTTCCGGAATCACCTTCAAAAAATGCTGCCCCAAGTTGTGCAGAATACGGGGTTGTAGGTGTTTCAACAGGTTTAATAGGAATTCTCCAGGTTAATGAAATTATCAAAATTATTTTGAAAAAAGGTGAAATTTTAGATGGGAAGATTTTAATTTTTGATCTATTGAATATGAATATGAAAAAATTAAATCTAAAAAGTGATCAGTTAAATAAACGAATCAAAACTCTGTCTCAGTTTGAGGGCTTTTATGATTGCGACGAATATTGTGAAAAAAATAATGCTTTAAACAGTATTAATGCTTATGAATTTAATAGTTTATATAAAGCAAAACCAAACAAAATTCTTTTAATTGATGTTAGAGAAAATGAAGAATTTTCTACTTCTGCAATAGAGGGATCTATATCAATTCCCTTAAGCCATTTGGATCAAGATTCTGACTTAAAATTTATTCAAAAAGAAAGTTTAAGTAAAGAGGTTTTCACTATATGTAAATCGGGGAAGCGTTCTGAAGAAGCATCAAGAATCTTATCTAAATTCAAAATTCAGTCAAAATCTATTGAAGGCGGTATTGAAAAGGTAAGAAAAATATTGTGAAACTAATAATTTAAAGAATATTTAGTAATCTACACCTCTTTTCAAATCAACTCCAACATTTGCATAATGCTTATGACAAACCATTTCAGAGTAGACATCAGCAAGATCAAAGTATGAAGGTTCATTTTTACATCTACCAGTAATGACAACTTCTGTTTCTGCTGGTTTTTTTAAGAGTGTTTGATGTATCGATTCAACAGGTAGCAGCTCTAAATCAACCGTTGGATTCAATTCATCTAATATTATTGTTTTATACAAACCAGACAAAATAGCAGCTTTAGCAATTTCCCATGCTCTTTCAGCCTCAACATAATCAATTGGTTGTTGCTGCCCTCTCCAGACGATAGCATCTCTGCCTGAACGCAAATGATCTACTAAATGAGGGTAACTCTCTCTCAAAGCTTCTATGGCAGCATCTTCGGTATAACCATTACCGCCTTTTAACCACTGTAGGATTAAAACTCTATGACTTTTATCTTGAGATATTCCTTTACCGATAGCTTGAAGAGCCTTGCCAAGTGCACTTGTGGATTTACCCTTGCCTTCACCTGTATAAATCTCAATTCCACCACTAGAACTACTTTGTCTGGTTTGTGTTGATAAGTTTCCTGTCAAACGTGGTCTCATTTCTGAATGGAGTTGGGATATTCTTACCAAAGAGGAAGGAGCTGCCCTTCCGGTAATAATTATTTCTAATCCATCCGGACGATTTTGAAGAGAGTCAACTACTTCATTGATATCAAGCATTCCTAAATCAAGAACTGGATTCAACTCATCTAGTACAACAACAGAATAAAGAGAACTAGCAATTGCTCCTTTAGCGATATTCCAACCTCTCTCAGCCTCACCAACATCAAACTTTGTGACTTGGTCAGCAGTAAAGAATTCAGACCTTCCTGTCCTAACATGGTCAATTAAATGTGGAAAGCCTCTTTGTAAAGCCTCTATAGCTGAATCCTCGTCATATGGCCTCTCAGGACCTTTTAGAAATCTTAGAAGTAAAACCCTTGACTGTCTTTTTTCGCATATACCTAATCCTATTGTCCTGAGAACTACTCCCAAAGCAGCCTGACTTTTTCCCTTACCCTCTCCATCATAAATATGTAGTTGACCTTTTGATCTTTCCTGACTGTCACTTGCAGTGACAATTCCAATTCCTCTATTTTTACTCGTATTCGCCAATTGAACAAAATTAATAAAATTAATCTAATATATAAATAAGAATTTTATTAAAGACTTAATAATAAATTCAACCTATTTATATGTACTTTGAATTTTAAAGTAATTAACATGTTCAATCAACTAGAAATTCTCTCTGATGAACAAAATGAAAAGCTTTATACAATTAGAAAATACATTAAGAATCTAGAAAGTGTTTGTGTTGCCTATTCCGGAGGGGTTGATAGTACATTAGTAGCATCATTGGCATTCGAGCAATTGGGTAGCAAGGCAATTGCTATAACTGGTATTTCACCTGCATTAGCCAATAGTCTTCGCGAAGAAGCAAAAAGTCAAGCAAAATGGATTGGAATAAAGCAATTAGAAATTAAAACATCAGAATTAGAACAATCAAATTACAGTAAAAATCCTAAGGACAGGTGTTTTTCATGCAAAAAAGAGCTCCACAAACATACAACCTTCCTCTCTAAAAAACTTAATTACAAAATTGTTTTAGATGGAGTCAATCGTGATGATCTGAAAGATTTCAGACCAGGTATAAAAGCCTCAAAAGAAGCGGGAGTTATTTCTCCCCTTGCGAAATTTAAATTCTCAAAACAAGACATTAGGGATATATCAAAAGCATTAGGTTTTCCATGGTGGGATAAACCTGCTCAACCTTGCTTATCATCAAGATTTCCTTATGGCCATGAAATAACTAGTGATCGGCTAAAAATGGTTGAGAAAGCAGAAGAATACCTTAAAGAAGGTGGCTTATCGGAGGTTAGAGTTCGATGCCAAGGGTCAACTGCAAGAATAGAAATCCCCCAAGATGACATAAAGTATTTTTTTAACAAATATAATTTTACTGAGTTAGTTCAATATTTTTCTAATTTAGGATTTAATTGCACAAGCTTGGATCTCGAAGGATTAATAAGCGGAAAATTAAATAGGTAAAAATTGTATTAAACAACCGTTCTAATCTGTTTAGATACTGCTGAAGGGGGATTTCGCTCAATGACACGCAAAGAATGTTCTTTAGCCATTAAAGATTCAATCAAATATTGACTAGCTAGTTCAGGCATCATATTTTGACCACATGTAAAAATATCCACTGCAGAATAATTAGATTCAGGCCAAGTATGTATTGAAATATGAGATTCTGCTAGTAATGCAATTGCCGTAACCCCCTGAGGCTCAAATTTATTACTGATCAAATTCAAAACTGTTGCATTTGCCAATTTAGCAGCTTTGTTTAATGTACAACGCAAAAAGGATTCGTCATTTAATTTTTCACGATCGCAACTATAAAGTTCCAACAATAAGTGTTTACTTTTATGAATTAATTTTTGATCACCACTACATGAACTTAAAATTCGATTTTTTTTGTAGATTTCCATTTAAGAAATTTATATGAATTTAAGATTAGCTAAAAATCATGCTTTTTTGAAATTATAAGTGAATCATTTGTGACGAACCCAAGAAAGACTGATTAAATTTATCCAAATGTGTCGCACTTATAAAACATTGACTATCTTTGCCAACAGAATTTAACAACAAATTTTGCCTAGTTAAATCTAGTTCCGCCAAGACATCATCCAATATCAGTAATGGAGGAACATTTAATGTTTTAGTTAATAAATCTAGTTCAGCCATCTTTAAAGCCAAGATAAAAGTCCTTTGCTGTCCTGATGAACCATATTTTCTAACTGAAACATTATTAATTAGAAACTCAACATCATCACGATGAGGGCCAAAATTGCATTTACCAGTCAATGCTTCTATTGAACGCTGATTTAAGAGTTGTTCCTCTATTTTTTTACTAATAACTTTTTCTTCTTCTTCTTCTGGACTAATATTTTGTATCCCAGAAAGATAATTTATTTCTATTTGCTCTTTAGATTTACTTAAATGATTATGCCAATACTCAACATAAGGTTTTATTTTTAATAAAGCCCTTCTTCTGCGCCTAAAAATTCTCGTGCTTATTATTGACATTTGAATATCAAAGCTTTCAACAATATCTGAGGATTGGGATTTTAAGAAACTTTCCGAACGCCAAAAATGACTTCTTTGCTTTAAAAGCCTGTTAAATCTACTTATCAGGTCTAAATATACTGGTTCTAGCTGAGATACAACTTTATCAATCCATGTTCTTCTATAACTTGGTTCACCTCTGACAATATTTATATCATTAGAAGAGAAACATACACTCCTAATATAGTTCTTTATTTCACTCTGTTTTTTCAAAATTGATTCATTTACGTAAATTTTTTTAGGGCCTTTTCGGAATAAATTTAACTTTAAATCGTCTTTAAAATTTACCTGTCCTATGACTACTGCCATATCACTGTCATTCTCTATTAAATCTTTATCGCTTAATGCTCTATTAGATTTTAATTGACTCAAAAATTCCACTGATTCAAGTAAATTTGACTTGCCAATACCGTTACAACCAAGAACAATTGCTCTTTGCTCTTCTAAATCAATTTCAAAACTTTTATGGTTCCGAAAATTTTTAATTTTTAATTTATTTAAAAAAATTTTTTTTGTGCATTCATTAATTAAATTAGCTAAGTTTAAAATATTTAGATTTTCTTTAAAGAAATTGAAAAATTAAAGGGCATGTAGCTCAGTTGGATAGAGCATCAGATTCCGGTTCTGAGAGTCGGGGGTTCGAATCCCTCCATGCTCGTAATGTTGTTTTAAAGTTTATATCCCATTACTCTTATTCCATTGGGATCTAGTATGAATCCATTTTCTTCTAAACTTTGAAACGAAGATACTGGAGCCTGTACAGAAATACTGCATCCAGGCATTTCTCTATTTATTTTCTCAAGAGTTACTTGAAGCAATATTGAATAAAAAAGTTGCTGATTATTACCTGGCAATGCACTTAAATTCCATAAATTAGCATTCAATCCCCTGTCGGAAGTAACTCTTACAAAACCATATAATTTATTTTTTATTTCATTCTGTATGGTAAAAAAGAAATTACTTTTATGAATAGCCTCAGAAAGAGGTTTCATCGGAAATGTCTCACAACCACAATACGCTAACAGTTTGTTAACTTCTTTAGCTAATGGAACTTGTGAAGAGTTAACAAAATAACCTTCGGGAAGGACAAGTTTTTTTTTAGAAAAATATTGCAATTATCAACCTGTATTTCTCATGCCGGCTGCTATCCCATTAATAGTTAAAAGTGCCCCCCTCAATAGTTCACTTCTACTGTAAGCTCTTTTAGATTCATCCTTATCAATAAGGAATTCACTTATTGGGGGTTGTCTTGTCTGGTCTCTTAGTCTTCTTAAAAGTGAAACCTGCAAAAACCCCAATGGGATGATTGTCTTGTTTCTCAAGCTTACTGATGATTTCAAGTCCCTATCAGATTCGAGGAGCCTACTTTTACCAGTAATTTCAAGTATTAAAGATTTTGTAAGATTATATTCTTTAGAAATTACTTCAAAAATATCATCAAAAGAATCTTTATTTTCCTCACTGCCTAAAGTATCAACATAATACCTAGCCACTTCCAAATCCACCTTAGATAATGTCATTTCTACTTTGGATATAAGCATCCTAAAAAATGGCCATCTTTGATGTAAAACTCTTAATAATTCAATTTGTTGTGGATCTGAATTTAATTCAGATGACAATGCAGTTCCTACTCCAAACCAACTTGGCAAAAGAAATCTACTTTGGGTCCAACCAAATACCCATGGAATAGCTCTTAAACTTGATAAATCTTTTGCACCTTTCTTTCGTCTAGCAGGCCTACTAGATATTTGTAATTTACTTATTTCTTCTATTGGAGTGACCTCTTGAAAGAAATTTAACAAATCAGGATTCTCATGGACTAATTTTCTATAGTGAGACCTTGATGTCTCTGCCAACCTAGACATTAAATGATTCCATTCCGGAGTAGCATCAAGTCTATTATTTACCAAACTATTTTGAATTACCGCTGTAGTGACAGTCTCAAGATTGTACAAAGCCAATTCCGGAAGACTATATTTAGACGCTAAAACTTCACCTTGTTCTGTTATTTTTATTCGCCCTTTTAAAGTGCCGCTTGGTTGGGCCAATATTGCCTGATAGGCTGGTCCTCCTCCTCTCCCTACAGAACCACCTCTTCCATGAAAAAGTCTTAGTAATATGTTATTTCTACTTGAAAGATTTTGAAGAGCTATTTGAGCTCTATGAATTTCCCAATTACTAGAAACAAAACCTGAATCTTTATTGCTATCAGAGTATCCAAGCATTAATTCTTGGAGAGGTTTAAAAGATTCTCCCACTTTTGGCAATAATGCTCTATAAAAATCTAATTTAAACAACTTTTCCATTACTTCTGGTGCTCTTTTAAGGTCCTCAACAGTTTCAAAAAGAGGAACAACTAATAATTTTGATTTTTGTGAATTTTGATCAAGAAGTCCCATTTCTTTTGCCAGTAAAAGAACTTCAAGCAAATCAGATGCACTATGACTCATTGAAATTACATAAGAATGGCAAATACGACTTCCAAATTCTTGCTGTAATCTCTTAACCATTTTAAAAACTGAAAAGGTTTCTTCTGTCGTTTTTGTCCAGTCAGCATCGGATGGAATTAGAGGTCTTTTTGTATTTAATTCATCTATTAGCCATTTAATTTTCTCTTCCTCAGACATTTGATCATATTGCACAGATAGATCAAGATAATTTGTAAGCTCTTGTATAGCGTCACTATGCCTTGTACTCTCTTGACGAATATCTAAACTTGCCAAAGAAAATCCAAAAATATGAACTTGAGTAAGTAAGGTATTCACAGATTCGCAAGTTAAATCAGTACTAATAAGGCTGTTTTTAATTAATTCGAGATCATTAGTAAATTCGCTTACTGACATGTAATGCAAGTTTTCAACTTTATCTAGATTTTTGTTATTAATTTCACCCTCTAAATCAAATTTCCAACCATTATCAGCTAGTAAATTATTTCTTTCTTGAGTTAACCTTAATTTTTCTAAAATATAACTTAATTTCAATCTGTAAGGTTCTGATCTATACCTTGTAGCCCGAGCTTCATAGATTTCTGGGAACTTAACCCTGTCCGTTTCAAGTGACTCTAATAGAGAAGAACTGACTTGACTCCATTGCATCGAGACACTTAATTGATCTCTAAGATTAGATATCGCGATAATATACCTCTCCAACATCAACTGCCTTTGGTAGCAAGCAGTTCTCCATGTTATCTCAGGAGTAACTGATGGATTGCCGTCCCTATCGGAGCCTACCCAAGAACCGAAATTACAAAAAGATTCAGAAGGCAACTGAACATCTGGATAATTTTCGGTGAGTGCTTCAGTGATCCTGCCCCTCAATTGAGGCATCGCATTAAATAAAACTTGTTGAAAATAATGCAAGGCATAATCTACTTCGTCTAAAACTGATGGTTTAAATTGATGCAACTCATCTGTTCTCCACCAAAGTCTTACTTCCTCTTTTAATTGGTTTTTTAGAGAATATTTTTCTTCTTTTGCTAGAAATTGCTCAATCTGTATTTTTTTTAACAAATTTGCTACTCTAGTTTGCTTATGTCTAATCGTATGTCTTACGATCTCAGTAGGATGTGCAGTAAAAACTAAACGGATATCCATTTCCTGCAATAACTCTTCTAATTTACCTGGTGGTACGTTTAATTTCCTTAGCCTATAAAATAATTCTCTAAAAGTTACTGGAGCATTTTGCCTAGCCAATGCTGGAGCAAAAGGATCAAGATTATCGGGAGATTTTTGAACATCCTTATTGGTAAAGCTTTGAATATATCTATCTTCCTCAACTCTTTGTTCCAAAATATTCACGAGTTGAAAATATAATGAAAAAGCCCTTGCTGCTGCTATGGATTCTGATAAATCCATAGAATTTATAATATCAACTATTTCTTTTTTAAAAGTTTTTGAACTATCACTATCAATTTGTTTTGAATAACTTAATTCTTTAAGCTGTATTAATCTCTCTGCTTGATCTTCTGGGCATTCTTCTCTGAGTACAGATTCCCATAGCTCTTCTATTAAAAGACGATTTTTATCAAGTGGATCATTATTGCTTATCAGATCCACGTTATTATTTTTTATCTGTCGAAAAGATTCCATATAATCATTATGTCACAATTGAAAATGTTCAGATCAAATATTTATTTAAATAATCAAACATTTTCGTCTTCAATCCTAATCATATCTTCGATAGAAATTTTCATTATTTGCTCAATAGAAAGGCCTTTTTTATATTGATTTATCCATTTCATAGATTGGTTACCTTCCTGAAGGACTTTATGGATGGGATTCAAAAGATGTTTCATTTCAAAATTTTCTGCTGTGGATGACAAATCTGATAATAAGTTTTGAATCCACTCTTTACAAATAACTTTTTTACCATCTTGCCAGTTAATTAATTCTGAATTCAAACTATCTTTAGCAGCATTAGTTTCATTTTGATCACAAACTTCTGATAATTTATCAATAGAAAAAAAACTGGCATTCAAAGGATCTAAAGTATTTATATTTTCGAACAGATTTAAAATCCTTAGTTCTATCATGGCCGTAATCCCTAAAAGCAAATCAATATCATAAACTAAATCACAAATTCTTAATTCCAAACGATCAAGAATCAAAGGTCTTTGGGGACCATTTGGTCGGATTGAAGACCAAAAATGCCTGATATTTTGCATGTTTTTACTAGCTATATTTTCTTCGATCCAATCGATATAAGAATTATGATTTACAAAAAAAGGAACTTTACTTGGTGTTTTAGGAAACTGCATCCATCTCTGAGAGTGATTCTCCGTAATTTTATTATTTAAAAAAGGTGAACTAGCACTTAGGGAAAGATATAAAGCAGCCTCACATCTTATTAGTCTAATAGCCGCGAAAAGCTTATCTAAATCATCTATTCCTAAGTTTATATGTACACTTGAAGTTGCAATAGAGGTTCCATAATTATCTTGTATAAATTGATGATAAACATTGTTAATATCAGATCTTTGAAATTGAATATCATGTTTGAAACACAGAGTGGATGAAGGAATAATTGTTAACTCTTTTTGGTTTAGCCATCGTCTTAACTTTTTTCTTGGAGTTATTAATTTGCCATATAACAAACTGTAGTCTTTTTCAGGAGTTGTTATGTATTCAACATTTCTATTATCTGGCTCTTTGACAAAATCAGGAAATTTTTTCTCTATTTCAGCCGAAAGACCAATATGAGAATTTAAAGAACCTGTGAAAAGTTCCACCTCAAAACCCTTATAAAGATTATTTTGAGTCATTTATTTATCCAAACAAGCTAACGCTTTTAGTATCCCCTTTGCTTTATTTATCGTCTCTTGATATTCATTTTCCGGAAAAGAATCAGCAACTATTCCAGCTCCTGCTTGCACTGAAACATCATATTTCCCATCTTTTGAGGGTTTTACAATCATCGTTCTTATAGTAATTGCAGTATTTAATGCACCATTAATATCAATAGACCCGTAAACACCCGCATAAGGTCCTCTAGCATCTTTTTCTAAGTTATTAATCAATTGCATAGCTCTTATTTTTGGCGCACCAGTTACTGTCCCAGCTGGAAAAGATGCTTTCAACAAATCCCATACATCAGCATTATTTTTTAAGATTCCCTCAACCTCACTTACTATATGCATGACATGTGAATATTTCTCAATAACCATTAATTCCTTAACCTTCACAGTACCAATTTCACAAACTCTCCCAAGATCATTTCTTCCAAGATCAATGAGCATTACATGCTCTGCTATCTCTTTTGGATCTTTTAATAAATCCTTTTCTAATTCCAAGTCTTGTTGATTATCAATACCTCTAGGTCTTGTGCCAGCTATTGGTCTTAGGCTTGCAACAATATTACCATTTTTATTTTTTTCAGCTTTAACCATTACTTCAGGACTCGAACCTATCAGATACCATGAGCCAAAATCAAAAAATGACATGTATGGAGATGGATTAACCATCCTCAAACTTCTATATAAACTAAAAGGGTCATTATTGATTTGAGTTTGAAATCTCTGACTTATAACTATTTGGAATATATCTCCCTTTCTTATGTATTCTTTTGCAGAGAGAACTGCATCCTCAAAATCTTTTTTCTTCCAATTACTTTTTAGATCTAAATTCAAATTCTCATTTTCATTCCAATCTAAAAACACATTTTCCTTAAGAGGAACTCTCATTAAATTTCTAGTTTCCTGAATTTTAGAAATTGAGTTTAGATATAACTCTTCAATCGAAGAATCTTGAGAAGAAGTCGTATCTGCATAAACCACTGCAGTAATACATCTTTTTATTTGATCAAAAACAACTAATTGATCAAAAAACATCCAGGAACCATGAGGGATATCGTTTTCTGGTATTTTATTTATTGGAACGCTAGGCTCTATTTGATTTATTAATTCATAACCCCAAGAGCCATATAACTGTCCAATTGATGGTAATTCTTTAAGCATGGTTGACTTATATTCCTTTGTCCAACTTTTTAAAATATCAAAAGGATCACCTCGATGAGTTTCAGTTTTGCCATTATTCCAAGTTTTAACTATATCTTCTCCATAACAAATGGCTTCCCAAAGAGGTCTAGTAGCGACAATACTCCACCTACCCAAGTTCTCGCCACCTTCAACAGATTCAAGAAAAACACCATGGGAATCTTTTGAAGATAATTTTAACCAAGTCGATAAAGGAGTCTCTAAATCTGCTGGCCAAGTTTCAACGATAGGTATAAAATTTTTACCTTCTTTGTATGCCTTTAAAAAACTATCTTTCTTTGAGCTGATCATATTATTAATGTCAGCCCAAATTATAATTATTTTCTTCTTTTATATCAACTTTAAGGAAGTTAATCAAAAGTATTTTTAGTTGTAAACTTCAAACCAGCTGGATTAGGATTCTCACCTATTCTTCTAGGATTATGACCTACTTTCTCTCTGCCTTCATTTACTTTTTCGGAGAAAACACCATCCTTTGGATGTAAAAATTCAATATCGCCACCTGGGAAAATTCGGTAGATTTTAAAATCTTCAATTCTTGGTTTGAAGGCTCTTAATTGTGTCCCTAATGCAAGGCATTGTTCTTTTCTTGCAAAGTACATTAAATTATCACCTTCATGCATAATAGCTGCTCCGCCGGTGGGCAATTCAAATGCTTGTTCCTTTGAACTTTTCCATACGATTGCATATTTTTCTTCGGTTTCTGCTGAGTTTAATAAACCCCCAGTACTTCCTATATGCTTTGGAAATTGACCAACTAAAGTTTCAGTCATCCTAGATTTTGAGTTAT
>NZ_CACAYO010000014.1 GCF_902536725.1 uncultured Prochlorococcus sp. | reverse complement strand
GAAAAAACAACTTAGAATTTCCCACATTAATGTGCGAACCTGGTAGATCTATTGTATCAACAGCAGGTATAACCATTTACAAAATTGGGGCTTTTAAAGAAATTCCCGGTATTAGAACATATTTATCTGTTGATGGTGGTATGAGTGATAATCCAAGACCAATTACATATCAATCAAATTATTCTGCATGTTTAGTAAGTAATCCATTTAATATTAATTCCAAAAATAAATATACTATTGCTGGTAAGCACTGCGAATCGGGAGATGTATTGTTTAAAGAAATTGAACTAGCAGAGTGTAAAACGGGAGATCTTATATGTGTTTTTGGTACAGGTGCATATAATAATTCAATGAGTTCTAACTACAACAGAATTCCAAGACCTGCTGCTCTCTTAGTTAAAGATGGAGAGGCAGAAATTATTCAAAAAAGAGAAAGCCCATTGGATCTTTTGAAATATGACGTATTACCTGATCGCTTTATCAAACAAAATTAGGTACATTTAAATTAATTTTGTTTTTAGTGTGAATTTCTGGGGGATTATAAATTTAAAGCTTTTATTAGATGTCTTATTTGCTGTTGGTTTCGGACTATTATTATTCTCTAGAGTAAAAGAACAACGGACATTATGGCTTCTCAGAGGATATTTGTTTTTAGTATCATCCGCATGGTTTATTCAAAGATATGCTTACTTACCACTTACATCAAAATTAATTGATGCTGTAGTCCTCGCTTGCTCTCTCTCATTAGCGATCCTTTGGCAAGGAGAGTTAAGAAGATTAATGGAACTATTAGGTACTGGGAGACTAGCTGTATTACTTGGTAATCCACCAAAGGAATTTAGAGCAACTTCAACTACCATTACTCAGTTAGTTGATACTGCCGGTAAACTCTCTCAAAATAGAAGAGGTGCCTTAATCGTTGTAGATTTGGGGAGTGATTTAAGACCAGAAGATTTTTTATATTCAGGTACCAATATTGAAGCACAATTATCAACTGACCTCTTAATTAATCTATTTGCTACAGATACGCCTTTACATGATGGAGCAGTTCTTGTGAAAGGAAATAAAATAATTTCTGCTGGCGTAATACTTCCTCTCTCAAGACAAGGAATAAGTAGATATGGCACAAGGCATTTAGCAGCATTAGGAATTACAGAAAGATTTGACAGATGTATTTGTATTGTTGTTTCTGAAGAAACAGGTACGTTATCATTAGCAAACCAAGGTAAACTCGAGAGGCCAATAACCAGCAGCAGGTTACAAGAACTTCTTGCAAAATTGATTGGGAATCAAAACTCTATGGGAGCAAATAAAGCATCTTTAAGTAAAAATGTTCCATCTCAAAAGACAGACTCTAGTGATAATATAATCAGTGATGTTAATAAAAAAGAGTCAGAAAAATCAGAAATGTTTATCAACAATAAGGATTAACTAATGAGTTTAGAAAAAGTAATAGACCATAAAATTACCGACTTATTAATGAAAATAGATAAGCAAAAATTGCCCAAGCATGTAGCAATAATTATGGATGGCAACGGGAGATGGGCTACTAGAAAAGGTTTACCCCGATCATTTGGACATAAACAGGGAGTTAGTGTATTAAAAAAAATTCTCAAGGCTGCAAAAAATTTAGGTTGTAAAGTAATTACTGTTTATGCTTTTTCAACTGAGAATTGGACAAGACCATCAAAAGAGGTTGATTTTCTCATAAATCTTTTTAGCGAAGTTTTGAAAAACGAAATTGATGAAATACATGAAGAATCAACAAAAATAAAATTTATTGGAGATTTAACTCCTTTCCCAAAAAATTTTAAAGAAATAATATCTAGTTCAGAATCACTTACTAAAAACAACAATAAATTTTTATTCAATGTTTGTGTTAATTACGGAGGTAGACAAGAAATAGTAAAAGTTGCAAAAGAACTAGCAATAAAATCTTCTTCTGGAGAAATAAAACCAAGTGAAATTAATGAAGAATTATTTAATTCAGAGCTATTAACACGAGGACTTAACGATCCAGAATTACTAATAAGAACTAGTGGTGAAAAAAGGATAAGTAATTTTTTATTATGGCAATTAGCATATTCAGAAATTTATATATCTGACGTACTTTGGCCAGAGTTCAATGAGCATGAATTTCTTAAAGCAATAATTGATTACCAATCAAGAAATAGACGTTTTGGCGGTATAGAATCATTACCAAATGAATCTTTTGAAGATTCTCAATATATTTCCTAATAAAAATGGCTAATTCGAATAATCAGTTATTAAAAGAAATTAGGTTCGATTGGAATAAAGAGGAGATATTGGAAATACTTAATATGCCTCTTATTGATTTAATGTGGGAATCACAAACCGTTCATAGGAAATATAACAAATACGATATTCAATTAGCATCATTGTTCAGCGTAAAAACTGGTGGATGTGAGGAAAATTGTTCGTACTGTAGCCAATCAATTTATAGTGCTAGCGAAATTAAAAGTCATCCACAGTTTCAAGTTGAAGAGGTTTTAGCAAGAGCTAAAGTAGCAAAAAATGAGGGTGCTGATAGGTTTTGTATGGGTTGGGCGTGGAGAGAAATTAGAGATGGGAAATCTTTTAATGCAATGTTGGAGATGGTTAGCGGTGTAAGAGATTTAGGGATGGAAGCATGCGTTACTGCTGGCATGCTTACAGAAGAACAAGCTTCCAGACTGGCTGATGCAGGTTTGACCGCGTATAATCACAATCTTGATACTAGTCCTGAGCATTATAAAAATATTATTACGACTAGAACTTATCAAGACAGACTAGACACTATAAAAAGAGTAAGGAATGCAGGAATAAATGTTTGTTGTGGAGGAATAATAGGCTTGGGTGAAACTAATCGCGATAGAGCATCTCTTTTAGAAGTGCTTTCAAACATGAATCCACATCCTGAAAGTGTTCCTATTAATTCATTAGTAGCTATTGAAGGCACTGGTTTAGAAGATAATCAAGAAATTGATTCTCTTGAAATGATAAGGATGATCGCTACAGCAAGAATTCTTATGCCTCAGAGCAAAATAAGACTAAGTGCGGGGCGAGAAAAGCTTACAAAAGAAGCCCAAATATTATGTTTTCAATGTGGGGCAAATTCAATTTTTTATGGAGATGAGTTACTCACAACTTCAAATCCATCATTTCAATCAGACAGAAAACTTCTTAAAGAAGTTGGAGTATCATTTAACAAAGATTTCGAAAATTGTAAAAAAACATTATCTTCTCTATGAAAGGCAAAAATTATAAAATAGTTTCTCTTTACTCTTTCTTCCCATTTCAAGAAAACTTAATTCTTGATCTTAAAAATAAATTATTAGAAATCGAAAATGAAAACGATCTTTCAGGTTTATTTATTTTTGCTAATGAGGGTATTAATGGAACTATTTGTGCTGAGAAAAATGTAATTGATATTGTTATCAGTTTACTTAATAAATATTCAGATAATAGAAATTTGAATATTAAAGTTAACTTTTCAAAAAACAAAGTCTTCAAAAAATTAAAAATAAAAATCAAGAAAGAAATAGTTACAATGGGTATCCCTGAAATAAACCCTTCAGAAAATAACGGGACCTATATTGACTCAGCTGATTGGAATAAGTTAATTAAAAATCAAAATACAATAGTCATTGATACTAGAAATCATTATGAGGTGTCTTTAGGTACATTTCAGAACTCTATAAACCCAAATACAAAAAGTTTTAGCGAATTCCCCGGGTGGGTTGATGATAATTTAGATATATATTTAGAAAATAAAGATTCTGCAAATATAGCGATGTTTTGTACAGGAGGAATAAGATGTGAAAAAGCTACTACTTTGCTTAAAAAGAAGGGTTATAAAAATATATATCACCTACAAGGGGGCATCCTTCAATACCTTGATGATATTCCAAAAGAAAAAAACTTATTTGAAGGTGAATGTTATGTTTTTGATAAAAGAGTTGCTTTAAATCAAGAATTAGAAAAAGGCTCCTATTCGATTTGTCATGCATGTGGAATGCCCGTATCAATTCAAGATCAAGAAAGAAAAGAATATAGAAAGGGTATCCAATGTCATTTCTGCATAGATCAATTCAGTGATGATGATAGGAAAAGGTTTGAAGAAAGGCAAAAACAGATCGATAGATTAAAAGTGGAAAATCATAAAATCCATTAGGGATAATTTTCAAAATCATGAAGGTTGAAGAATTAGAAAAATTAGCAGGCACCATTGGATTATTAATCAAAATTCAAGTTAGAGAAACTCTCGGATTATGTTTTTTTAGAATCGTTATAGCAGAACAGAAAGATAACATAATTAAGATTTGGGCCGAAATGAAAGGTTGGACTTATTTAAATAAACAAGGTATTCAACTTGATACATTAATAATCCTTAGTAAAGCTCCTGCTTTTGTTTCGGAATTAATATGGGCAACAACTATGGCTTGGGCAATTGAAAAAAAATCAAGCAACAAAGTAAGACTTTTAGCTATTTTTGATAGTGAAGGTTATAGTAAAAAACTTACAAGATATTTCAAATTAATAGGATTCAAAATTGTAAAAGAAGTTGGTTCTAGCCCAGTAGATCTTTTATTAAGATTGGTTTGGGGAGGTGCAGGTACACTTATGAATGGGGAATGTATTTCCATATTGAAAAAACTTGAAAAGAAACTCTCTTCAATTGAAGCAAGTCAACCCGCATGATAACTACTTCTAACTAAAGGGCCCGAAGATACTTTTTTGAATCCTAATTCCTTAGAGAATCGACATAAATATTCAAACTCTGATGGATCCCAATATTTCTTAACTGCCAAATGATTGAATGAGGGCCTCAGATATTGGCCAATTGTAATTTGATCACAATCTATTTTTTTGAGATCATAAATTGTATTTTTTATTTCATTCAATGTTTCCCCAAGACCTAGCATAATGCCTGACTTAGTTTGAATATGAGGAGCAATATCTTTTGACTTTTTTAGTAAACCAAGAGATTTTTTGTAATTTGCACCTCTCCTAACTTCTTTTTGAAGTCTTTCAACAGTTTCAAGATTATGATTAAAGCATATTGGATCTTTTTCTAAAATCATCTTCAATCTCTCAGTCTGAAGGTTATCAGTTTCATCAAAATTTCTGCCCCCTCCCCATAAATCAGGAGTTAAAACTTCTATTTTAATTGTTGAATCAATTTTTCTAATCTCATCAATTGTAGATATAAATAAATTTGCACCATGATCAGGGAGATCGTCTCTAGCTACAGATGTCAAAACAACATATTTCAGATTTAGTACTTTCACTGCTTCAGCGACTTGAGTACATTCATCAATATTGATAGAACTAGGTCTACCTTTATTTACCTGACAAAAAGCACATGAACGAGAACATATCGATCCACCAAGTAAGAAAGTGGCTGTTCCTGAGGCATAACATTCTGCTCTATTTGGACATCTCGCTTCTTCACAAATAGTATGAATATTTGATTTTTTGATGAGTGTTTGTATTTTTTCGAATTCTGAAGCTTTACTAATAGGAAATTTAATCCAAGAGGGAAGTCTTAAGATTTTTTCTTTATTGATTAGATTATTATCTCTCATATCTAATTTAGTTTTGTTCTTCCTTCTAAAGCCCTTGCGAGTGTAACTTCATCCACATATTCAAGTTCACTACCCATTGGGAGACCATATGCAATCCTCGTAACTTTAGTAAAAGGGGCTAACAATCTACCAATATAAAGACTTGTTGTATCTCCCTCAACACTGGGGGTCAATGCCAATATTATCTCATCTATTTCAGACTTACTAACTCTTTCTACCAAGCTTCTTATTTCTAAGAGTTCGGGACCAACAGAATCCATTGGAGATATTAAACCACCAATAACATGGTATACACCTTTAAATTCTCGGGCACGCTCCAAGGCAAGCAAATCTTTAGTTTCTGCTACTACACAGATTAGTTTTTGATTTCTTTCAGTATTTCTACAAATTTCGCATACATCATCTGAAGTCAAATTAAAGCATTTTTTGCAACGGCCAACATTACTACGAGCTTCTAACAATGCATTTGAGAAATCTCTTATTGAACTTTCAGGTTGTTTCAAAATAAACAATGCTAACCGTTGAGCTGTTCTTGGACCAATCCCTGGAAATTTCTCAAAATGACCAATTAATTTTGAAAGCGGTTTGGTATAGGTAATCAAAATCAAACTATTTCTAGGAATAATTTAGACGCAAAATTCTGAATTGCCATAATTGTTTGCTTTTAATGTCTTATTATGTTTTTAGTTAGTAATTTCAAACAAAATGAAAAATATTAAATTTAACCCTTTCAAATATTTATTTTTGATTTTTTTGTGTTTAACACTTAGTGCTTGTAGTGGCGGACTAAATGCTGGACTAGAAGCTTATCAAAGTCCAGATGGGAGATATGCCTTTTTGTATCCAACAGGATGGACTAGAGTAAAAGTCGATGGAGGACCTGAAATTATTTATCATGATCTTATAAATAGTAATGAGACTTTAAGTTTAGTTATTTCTGATGTAAATAAAGAGGTTCAATTAGAGCAATTAGGAAGCCCAAATGAAGTAGGTCAAACATTAATTGATAAAGTCATTGCTCCCGAGGGTTCAGGTAGAGAGGTAAAACTTATAAATGCCAATAAGAGGGAGGCATCTAATCATATTTTCTATGATTTGGAGTATGAATTAAATTTAAATGAACAGGCAAGACACGAATTAGCTACTGTCGTAATTGATAGAGGAACACTTTACACTTTCGCTGTGGGAACAAATGAAGAGAGATGGAATAAAGTTGACGGTATGTTTAGTAATGTAATTGAATCGTTTAACTTTTTAATATAGTTTAGAAATTCTATATTCCTACTTGAACATTCCATAAATCAGCGTATATTTTATTCTGATCTAATAGTTTTTCATGTTTTCCGGTTTCCACTATTTTACCTTTATCAATTACTACAATATTATCAGCATTTTTTATAGTGCTTAATCTATGGGCTATTACTATAGTTGTTCTTTCTTTTGTGATTTTAGATAACGATTTTTGAATTAAAGCCTCTGTTTCATTATCAACTGAAGCTGTAGCTTCATCTAATATTAATATTGGAGCATCCTTTAAAACAGCTCTGGCCAAGGCAATTCTTTGACGTTGACCGCCTGAGAGCCTTTGGCCCCTTTCACCCACTATAGTTTTATAACCATCTGGCAATTGTTCAATAAATTTATGAGCTTCCGCAATCTTTGAAGCTTTAATAATATCTTTAAGACTTGGATTGATTGAGCCATAAGCAATATTTTCTTGTACACTGCCATGAAATAAATAAGTTTCTTGACTTACTAAAGAGATACACTTTCTTAAATCCCTCAAATTTATTTCTTTAACAGTAACCCCATCCAAGGTTATTGACCCATTATTACTATCATAAATTCTAAGTAGTAGTTTTATTATTGTACTTTTCCCAGAACCTGTTAAACCAACAATTCCTAATGTTGAGTTTTTTTCAATTTTGAAATTTATGTTTTTTAAAGTTAAATCTCTTCCAGGATAATTAAAATTTACATTATTAAAAATAATTTCTCCTTTGATATCTTTAGGTTCCATTTTTATTTTTCCATCTTTTATTTTTATAGGCGTATCTATGAGATCAATTACTCTATCTATTGAAGCCATAGATCTCTGAAAATCATCTAAAACATGCCCCAAAGTAGTTAAAGGCCATAATAGTCTTTGTGTAATAAAAACTAAAAAACTATAAGTACCTACATCAAGTGTCTTATTCCAAGTTTGGAAACCTCCAATTAATAGAATCGCTATAAAAGCAAATAAAATTGCAAATCTAATAAGAGGGATAAAAGCAGAAGATAATTTTATCGCAGCCTTATTACTTCTTTGATAATCAAGACTTTCTTTATTTAATCTATTTAGTTCCCATTTTTCTTTAGTAAAACTTTTTATGGTTAGAATTCCACTTAAATTATTATTAAGCCTTGATGCCAACAGTCCAGCTTTATCTCTAACATCTTTGTATTTTGGGGCAAGCTTCCTTTGAAATTTAATTGATCCTAAAAATATAATTGGAATAGGAAAGAAAGCAAATAAAGCGATTTTTGGAGCGATAAAAATCATAGTGCCCCCAATTATTAAGACAGTTATAAATAACTGAATAATCTGATTAGCCCCTTGGTCTAGAAATCTCTCGAGTTGATTTATATCATCATTCAAAATAGATAATAGCCTTCCAGTATTATCATTTTCAAAAAAATCCATATCTAATTCCTGGATATGCTCATAAGCTTTTATTCTTAATTTATGTTGCGATAGCTGAGCCAAATTTCTCCATAAAATCGAATATAAATATTCAAAGGAGGATTCACTAGACCAAACTATTCCTGAAGCAAATGCAAGAAAAATCAATTGTGCTGGAACTTCTTTTAATCCAAAACCAGCAATCCATGAATTCTGCTCCTTTACAACAATATCCACTGCAAGACCAATTATTACAGGGGGAGCTAAATCTAATATTTTATTAATTATGGAACTAAGAAAAGCAAAAAATAGTAACCTTCTTTCCTCAATCAAATTTAGATAAAGTCTAATTATTGGATTTTGATTTTTCTTAGACCTCATAAAAATAATAATTAAATTTTTATATTTTGATTTAAATTTTCTTTAGTTTCTAATTTACATTTTGTTTTTGCATCTTGATGACTTGCAGTTTGCATAAATTCTTCGTAGTAACAATCACAAGTTTCATTCGCAATTTCTTCACTATATATCATATTTGCATTCATCATCTCCTCTTTGACACTCTGAAGACAAAATAATTTTATGATTGAATTTTGTTTCGTTTGAGCTAAATAATAACTATTAAAGGAGTTTAATAGTATTATCAGATTCACAAAAATAAAGAAATTATATTTGCTAGCTTTCATTTTCTATCTCTAGTTTCTGACTTTAATTTTTTTTAATTTATTTTTAGTTTCTCTATGCAGATCTCGGGGTAAATCTACCAAACTGTAATCATTAAAAATCTGTATCTTACCTATTGATCTACCATTTATATTAGTTGAATTACAGATTGAGGATATAATATTTGCAACTCTAACTCCATCAAATTTACCAAAGTTAAATTTGTAGGTTTCAAAAGAATCATTTTGATAATTATTTCTTCTATTTGAATTTCTAATACGATTATTACTATTTCTATTTGATCTATTTCGATCAGTATTATTTTGTTTGTTAATCCAAGAATCGTCTTCATTAACAAAAAATGATTTATTACCTATTACTAAGTTAATCGCCGCCATTGCGATATTTGAGTCATCCATAGAGTGTTTTTCTTTTAAATTATCTAGTACATCAATAATCAAAGCTTTATTTTCTTCATTTTCATCTTTAGCTAAAGAACTCTCATTAACATTATCTATAAGTTTCTCCATCCTTTTTTCATTTATTATTTTATTACTTGGTATATTTATTTCTTCAATCTTGGTTCTTGTTGAGTTTTCTAAGTTTCTTAGAAAATGTTTTTCTCTTTGATTAACAAATAAAATTGCTTCTCCTGATCTGCCTGCCCTTCCAGTTCTTCCAATTCTATGAGTATATGTTTCCTTGTCAAAAGGAAAATCGTAATTAACAACAAGTTTTATCCTCTCAACATCTAATCCTCTAGCTGCAACATCAGTTGCAACAAGAATATTAATAAATCCTTTTTTCAATCTATCTACAGTATTTTCTCTTTGATTTTGAGGTATATCTCCATTAAGTACTGCCACAGTATGACCTGAATTCTCTAAAGCTTCAGCTATTGAAGTAGTAAGTAGTTTTGTTCTAACAAAAATAATTACTCCCTCGTTATTAAGTTCTAGTATTCTTTTTAAAGCATCTAACTTATGATGCCTTTGTACATATAGAAATTTTTGCGAAATTAATTGAGTTTCTTTTTTGACACTTTTGATTAATATTTCGGCAGGATCATTTAGATATTTTTTTGCTATATTTCTTATCTCACTAGGCATTGTTGCTGAAAACAATACCATCTGCTTATTTTCCGGAAGTTGATCTATTATCCATTCAATATCTTCAAGAAAACCCATATTTAACATTTCATCTGCCTCATCTAAAACAAGACAATTTATATCTTTAATTTTAAAAGTCCCCTGCCTAATATGATCCATTATTCGGCCTGGGGTCCCAACTACTACGTCAACTTTTCTTTTTAATGCAGAAATTTGATTTCGATAGTCGGTACCTCCATAAATTGCAACTGTCTTAAAATTACTAGATTCAGAACTATAACTTTTAAAAGATTCTGCCACTTGAGTTGCTAATTCTCTTGTAGGAGTCATAACTAAAACCTTGGCATTTAATTCTTTATTATCTTTAAGTTTTTCTATTAATGGTAATGCGAAAGCTGCAGTCTTTCCTGTTCCTGTTTGTGCTTGTCCTAGTAAATCCCTGCCTAACATTAGTTCGGGAATTGCAGCCTTTTGTATGGGAGTTGGATTTTTATATCCTTTATTTATTAACGAATTTATGATCGATTGATTAAACCCAAAATCGAGAAATCCGTTCTCATTATTATCTCCTTTGGATACTTCCAATAGTTGAGATTCAATTTCTTTATTTTTATCTAAGTTATTGAGCTCTAGTAGGGAAGAATCTTCATTCTGAAACTTTTCCTGCTCACTACCAAAAGAGTTACTATCTTTTTTTAAAGCCATTTTAAATGCCTAATAATCTTCTGATTAGGCATTCAACAAATATCTAAATTGACTTAAATTGTTGATTAGCCTTACAGAGCCGAATTATTAATCTAACATCCTAGGGTTAATATATTACTAATTTCTCAAAAATAAAATTTAATTTAAATAATATATATTTAAAGATTTTTTCGCTCTTGTAACAGCAGTATAAAATAACCTTCTTTCAAAATTATCTCTGCAAAAGATATTTTGATTATCTTTTTTTTCTTTTACAGCATATTGATTTCTTCTATGATTTTGAGACCACAAAATGTTTACTGTTTCAGATTCACTTCCTTGAGATTTATGTATAGTAATGGCTATTGCTGGTACAACATTTTCTAAATTAGATGGATCAATTAATGTGACAATTTCTTCGTTATTATCATTGAATTTTCTAAAAAGATATTTTCTTTTATTTTTTAAACCTATAAGTACTCCGATATCCCCATTTGACAATCCAAGTTCATTATTATTTTTTGTACACATGATCGGAACACCTTCTTTAAGAGTTTTAAGGTCATAGGGTTTTTTTTGACCAAAAACAATTTCATTCAAATATTCAACACTCCATATTCCGGAATTTTTTTCGCATAAAATCAAATTACTTCTTAAATCTTGAAATATCTTATCTACTAAATCTTTTTCATTAAGTAATAAATTATCAATACTCTCATCAAATATATATTTATTTTTACTTAAATTTGAAGTTGAAATATTTAACTGTTTTAGATGACTTTTAATAGAAAATAATAGATCTTTTGGAATATCTTTTTCTCTACTCTTTGAAATAGTAATTTCTTTTGAATTATTATCTTTTTCTAATTCTTTAATCTTTTGATTAAGTGAAGAAAAATCATTATTAAATATTAAACCGCTAATTAATGCTATATCTCCAGTATTTCTATAAGTTTTTTCTAAATTTACCATACAAGATTTAATTGAACTATTCTCGGAATATTCAAACAAATAATTCCATATAGAACAGTTATTTACTGGAGACAATTGATTTTTATCTCCAACTAAAATAATTTTACAGTCCTTTGCTAGCAAATTTAAAACTGATTCAATCAAATCGATATTAACCATTGACATTTCATCAATTATGAAAATATCAAGCTCTTTTAGTTTAAATTTCAACTTAAGAGATTTATTTTGAAAATTTAAAATCCATCTATGTAAAGTTTGAAATTCTATTTGATCTAGAAATTTGCTAAAGCAAATATTTTTTTTATCATTAAGAGCTTCTTTTAAACGAGCTGTAGCTTTACCAGTTGGAGCAGATAAACCAATATTTAAAAAGTTATCAATTTGAAGGAGTTCTAGTATTAACTTTATTATTAAAGTGGTCTTACCAGTACCTGGGCCGCCTTGAAGAAAAACCAAGTTTGAATATTTAAATATATTTTTAATTTGATCAATTTTATTATCATCTTTATAAATTATTGAGTTCATCAAATTATTGGTATCTATTTTTTTAAGGAATGAATTAATAACTCTTTCTATCTTTTTTGACCATTTTGATAAGGATAATTTTCTATTTACTAATACAAATGGAGAGTGAAGGGAACCAATCAAACCTATATTTTTTAGAACATCAATATGTCTATTGGGCCAGCCATCTTCTAATAATTCAAAGATTATCAAACTATTATCAACATCAATAATAGTTTCACCATTTTTTTCAAACTCTAATAAAATTCTTATTACATCTTTTACGAAATTTCCATATTTTTTTTCACTAAATTTGAAAATACCTAAGATTAAATTAAATATATGATCGTATTGGAACTTTTCAATATCTGTAGTAGTTTTAGTCATTCTAAAAAAGGTTATCTAGATAACTAATTCTTCTTAAAGGTGCTTTGCTAATAAAAATACCTGGAGATATATCTTCATACTTAGATTCTTCAAATAATTCATAATCTGGTAATCCCTTTAAAAACAAATAAATATATCCTCCAAGATGTTTATGTGGTTGATAATTTTTAAGTCGCCACTTTAATAATCTATGTAATGCTAATAAATAAAGATGAGATTGCAATGGATAATGATGTTTAATCATTTCATTTCTCATGTTTTCATAGTTATAGTTTCTTGGTAAACAATCACTATTATCACTCCCAGAAATCAAATTACTTTTCCAATCAATTACCCACCATTTACTATCTTCTAATGTATTTCCTACAGGGAAAACACAATCAATACATCCTGAATGAAAGCCTTTATTCATAATTTGAAGATCATTTATTTTAGTTGCATATTCTTCACCAAATTCATATTCCTGATCTAAAAGAAAGCAATTTGATATATCATTAGAATTAATATTTCTACCTTCATAAGATAGGGTTAAATCATATTTTAGTTCCTTAATTAAGTATTCATTTGGAATATCAACTAGTTTCTTATTTTGTAATTCTCTTCCTAAAGATATATTTATGATTCTTAAAATCGCATCTTTTACTTTAAAAGCCAAAGAAGTATCAATTTGATGAAAGTTCAATTCCTCAATAATTAAATCAATTAATTCTTGATTATTATCTTTTCTAAATTCAAATCTTTCTATTATTTTGTGCAGGCAAGTCCCAGCAATATTTCCTTTTGGAAATTCACTTAAGGGATTTGGATAAGAAAAATAATTAGGATAATTCTTTGAATTCTTAAAATTAGAATCTTTGATAATTGATATATTATCTTCATAATCCTTATATTGATTAATTACTTTATCAATATTTTTATCTTTACGTATCCAAGAAGAATAACTTGAATAAGAAATAAATTGATCAGAATTAAATACATTAGATATTTTTTTATTAACGTTATCGATTTTCCAAAGATTATTATTCAATCGGTTGGTTTGGAACTTAGAAAAAATTTGATTTATTTTCTCTTTTTCTATCCCGACTTCAAAAGTAGACTTATAAATATTGGTATTTTCCAAATTATTAAGTAAATCATTATTTAAAATATTATTTGTATCCTCTAAATCATTAAAAACAATAAGTTTATATTTGCTCCTTGTAAGTGCTACATAAATTAACCTCTCACTCTCTTTAAATAAATCTTCTTCTTCTATTAATTTAAATTTTTCAACCTTCGTGTAATTATTAGAAATATTAACGTATATATTTCTATCAATATTTGATTTCCAAAGAGGTCCTTTAATTTTATTTGACTTATTAGAAATAATTGAGAGATATGGACATAGCACTATTTCAAATTCGAGGCCCTTACTACTATGAATAGTAGAAAGATTTATTCCATTTTGAAGATTATAATCTTTTGTAAAAAAATCTTCTCCAGTAGAAATTCTTAAAACATGATCTAACTGATTTTTATACCAGTTGAAGACTATATTGAGATCAAAATCATTGTTTATTAATTGTATTTCAACAATTTCTGAAAGTTGAAATAAATTTGAATTTAAATCTGAATCTTGAATAATCGAGGATGACTTATAATTTATAAGTAGTTCATTAACAATGTTTAAAAATCCTTTTTCTCTTAGTTCTTGGGACCAAGTAATGCATTTGTTAATTAAATTTTCTAAATTATTACTAATTCCATGATCAATTAAATCTTCTAATTTTATTTCTATAAACTTTGAAGCAGCAAGCAAAGTTATATTTTTTAAAGACCTCGGATTTAATAAACATTCAATGAATAAAAATAGTAGAGAACTTGCTTCTGTATCAAAAATATTTTGTTTATTTTGAATTTTGCACGGGAGTTTAAACTGATCTAATTTTTTTTTAAAATCTAAGCATTGCGAATTATTTAATGTAAGAATGGCAATTTTATTAATATCAATTTCTTTATTATTTAAAATAAAGTTAACTATGTAATGAGTTACAAGATCCTCTATATCAGTCTCTTTTTTTGAAAATTCTACAATTTCAAATACATCCTTAAATTTAAATTTAGGATTAATATTTTCATTTATTCTTGAGGTTAATTTACTATAGTTTAGTTTTGATTGTTTAAGTCCATTCTTGTAAAGTTTATTAAGAACATCGATTAACTTTTTTGAGGATCTATAGTTATCTGTAAGACTAAAAACTTCTATTGCATTAGATCTTGCATCTAAGTAAGTTTCAATATCTCCTCCTCTAAATTTGTAAATCGCTTGTTTTGGATCACCTACGCAAAGTAAAAAATGATTTTTTGTATTAAAGAACTTTTTTATTAAATTCCACTGAGTAATATCTGTATCTTGAAACTCATCAACTAAGACACATTTAAATCTTTCTTGAATTTTAGATAGGGTATTACTATTACTAATTTCCGAATCTAGAAATGTATTTTCTACAGTCTTTATAAGATCATTAAAGTTGAAAATAGAAAAACTTTTCTTTAATTCAATTAATTTTATATAGGCTAATTGGGTAAATATTCTTACAAATTCAGTAAAGAACCCTTCTTTTATTTTATAAATCTTATCTTGTAATAAATTAAATTTAGTAAAATCTAATTTTATATTATGTTTATCAATTTCTTTAGATATATTTTCAATGTAAAAATATTTAGATAAAAGATCATCCTTAGAAATATCATATATAAAATCAATAACATTTTTAGAATTAAGCCTTTTGTTAATCTCTTCAATCCAACAATTTATTTGATTAAACTTATCATTTCTTGGTTTGTCAGAATAAACTTGACTTTTCCCACCACTCTCCTTAATTAATTTTCCTAACTCTATGAGTTGTAAAAATAATTCCTTACCTTTCTTATTCCATTCAAAACAAAACTCTTTCCAATTTATATAAAAAAATTCATTAAAATAATTATTTAAATCAATAATCTTATATTTATTATTTATTTCAAATTTACAGATATTTTCTTGATCTATATTTTTTAAAATTTCTACAAAAAATGACTTATTGATCTTACTTCCAAATCTAGAACTTATTTTTTTTTTGTTGACTGCTGAAATAAGCTCATGATTAAGATTCAGAAAATCATCAATCCACAAATTATCTATTACATCTTTATACAAATTATCAATATTATTCTCAATATATGGATCTTGAGTTACACCTATTTCAATACTATATTCATCAATAATATTTTTACATAAAGCATGGAAAGTAGTTACTTTTAACTTATAAAATTGATTTATAAAATTATCAATTTCGGAAATTATTTTATCCTTAGATTTATCTTTATCCTTAAAATTTAGATACCAATCCTTAAGAGTATTATCTATCTTACTTTTATTATGACTTTGCAAATATAATTTTAAATTATGAAATCTCGAGAGTATTTTATCTCTTAATTCAGAACAAGTATTTTTTGTAAAACTTAGCAAGAGTATCTCATCTGGTTTAACTTTTTTCTCCAAAACATTTCTTAAAACTATGTGAGCCAAAGTAAAACTTTTGCCAGTTCCTGCACTTGCTTCTACTAATTTAAACTTATTATCTAATTTAATTTGATTAATATCCATTTCTTTATTAAATTAAACTTTTACCTTATTTTTATAAAGTAAGTAATTCTTAAATTTATTAATTAAATATTTCTCTTCCAAGGCAATCTTAAATTTAATTATTAAGGCTAAACTTATTGTCAAAAATAAATAATAAATAGATAATTTTATTATAAAAACTCCAATAGAAATAAATATTAAACAATAATACATAGGATGACGCGTAAATCGATAAATACCTGTAGTAACTAGCTTGCTATTATTTATAGGTCTTGGAAAAGGGGATAAATTTCTACCTAAGTCTTTAATTGAAACTAACATTATTATGAAAGAGATTATGATAATTAAAATACCCAGGAAATAAGAAAAAGGCCTTGCTTGAATTATTTGTTTTTGTGGAATAAATTCCCATTGAAAAAAATGAAGAATTATAATAAAAAACTGTAAAAAAACAAGCATAGGATCATAAGCAGCTTTAAAAAAATTTTTTAACTGAAATTTAGACATTTTTTATTTCTTTAATGCTTTAATTAGAGGACCATATAATCTGTATGATAATTGATCAAAATTATTATTTCCAAGAAAGAAATCTGGTTCTATTTCATTACCAAAACACATTTTCATTTCGATATTATCTCTTTCTCCTTTAGAAAAATTTTTATTACCAATCCATTTATCTATAAAAGCTTTTTTTTCATTTTTTGATTTTATTTTTGCTTCTACATATTTATAAGCACTTTCTGGAGGAAGAGGTAAACATTTTTCAGAATAATTTTTAAAAATATTTATGTACTCCTCCAAAATTAGATTTGATTCAGTTGCTCCGGGTGATTGAATAATTTGCGATTTATAATGATTTTCTATTCTAAAAATTACTTTAGTCTTTTTTATATGCTTCTTTAAAGAAGAAATGAAGAGTAATTTTACCCAAGCCTCTGTCAAACGACTTAAACTTAGTTTCGCATGAAATAATTCAATTACGGTGTCATCAGCTAAGAAAAATTCTTCTTTATTTGAATTTGATTTAACATAAATTCTATTAATCTTATTATGTTGACTTAAACTTGTAGATAGACTTTCTAATAAATCTTTGATTTCTTTTTCTTTTACAAGAATACTATTCTTAGGGATAATAATCCCATTTCCAACCAATTGATCATTAATGTTCAATTGTTTTAAATCATCAATAAAATTATGTTTATCCATCTCTAACTCCTGGATTATTTTTGTAATTAGTTGCGACTTTTGCAGATTGCTTACATACTCATCATCTGGATGATGAATAAATATTTCCTTGGGAGAAATATTGTTTTTATTAAGCCAATATTTTTGTGGATTCTTGAACCAATAAATCAATTCTGATAATTTATATTTTTTAATATCAGATTTTTTTTCATTCCAATTTATATCTTCTATTAAAGAATAATTACTTTTAACAATCTTAGATTTATCAAGATCAATTATTTCATTTTTATTTAAATCAGAATCTTTAATTATTAGTTCTCTTTGGCTTTGGTTTAAGAAACTATCAAAAAATGAAATTAACTCTTTTATAGGAAAAGAAATATCTAATTTTTTATTGTCTTTATCATTTTTTACCCAAGTAACTATAAATTTTTCTCTGCAGGCAATTAACAACTCCAGAAATGCATATTTCTCTCTTTCAAAAACAGATGGATCACCCAAATGATATTTGTTTTTTAATAAATTAATGTTTTCACTCTTTGGTAATTTTGGATAATTTATACTATTCATGTCTATTAGGAAGATAACCTTATGTGGAATATGCCTTGAATTCTCAATATCACTTACCAGGATCTTGTTGACTCGTGATTTGCTGTGATATTTAATTTTATTTATGCAAGAAATTAATATTTCTCTAAAAACTTTTAACAAGATAAGATCATCAGGTATTAAAGGTATTGCGTGATTATCAAGAATTCTATTTATTTCACTTATTTCTAAATTGAAATTTGCATTAGAATCAGCAATACTTTTTAATATAAACTTTATCTTTTCAACCCAATTCGAGTAAGAAAAAGATCCCCTTATCAAATTTATATATTTTTTTAAATGAATTAATATTGTAACCCATTTATTCAAATCCAAACTTATATTTTTATAGGTAAATGGTTTTAAATTAAAAGTACTTAAATTTACTTCTTTTTCATAAATTAAACCTAAAGTAATTCTATTTATACACCAATCTAGAGTATTTTTCTCTTCACCTAATCTTTCTTTATCATCTAATCCCCAATGAAACCCCGCTTGGGTAAGTAAGAAAATAATTTCATCCTTCTCAGTAATATTAAAATCAAAAATGTTCTGAGTTACTTTTTTCGAAAGAATATAATCTATTTTTTCGAGTGTAATTTTTTCACTTGCTATTTCAGTGATGTCAATTAGAAATTCATAAATGCTTGAAGAGTCATGATTATCCTCATCAATAAAAAAATAAGGTATCTTTTCACCATTAATTAACTCATTATTAAAGATGTACCTTAGATAAGGTTTAATTAAATTAGTTTGTGGAGATAAAACAGCAATATCACTATATTTAATATTCTCGCAAGAATTTATTATTTCTATAATTTTATTTCTTAAATATTCAAATTGACTATTTTGATTAAAATGCTCACAAAGTAATATTGAATCATCCTTTTCACTTACTATAAAATCATTGCTATTATCAATTAGTCTTTTTTGTATTTGATTAAGAAGAGGAAAATCTTTCTTATTATGAAAATTAGTTGTTGGATCAATATATATTAAATTGTTTTTTAAATTTATACCTTCTTTATAAATATTTTCATCTATTAATTTCTGAAAGTTTGCTCCAAATTTACCAAATATATTCACTATATTTGTATTATTTAAATTCAATTTACTTTCATTATCATCAAATTCTAACTCACCTTCAAGACAATTTATCCTATTCCATAAATCTTCTCCAGGGGATAATAAATACAAATTTACTTTAATAAATTTTGAAATTTCTGAATAAAAATTTATATGTAGTTTAGATAAGTTATTATCTGAAAAAATATAAATTTGATTTGGAATATTAGTTTGAAATTTTCCTGAATTCTTTATTACGTCAATCATGTATAAACATGATGGTTTTTCAGATATCTTTTCCTCTAATAATTTATATAAAATAGGTTGCCAAAATTGATCTGAGTTTAAATTCTTAAATAGTTTAGATGAATTAATTTCATATCTATTCCATTGAGCAATCATTTCAGGTCTAAAAATAAGATAATCAATAAAATTATTCGTGATCTTTTTTGTCAGATTATATATGTCTCCATCAATTGTCTTTTTATTATCCAAATATTTATGAATCCAATTTCTAAGCGGAAATGATTCTTTAAAGCTATTTAATTCTTCCAAGGAATCAATAATGCCCCATTTAATTGACTCAAAATTCCAAGCGCTCATATCAATTGAAGGGAAAAAATTTGTCAATAAAGATTCGGTATAAGTAGATATTGTCTTTAATTCATAAAGAGCACTTATTTTGTTTTTTATTGTTATTTGTTCACGTAACCAATTCCCACAAAAGTAATTGGGAACTACTATTTCTAATTTCTCATTTATAGGCGGAGGACATATTTTTAATTCCTCTGCTAAAAGCTCACTAATTACTTCAATTTTATTTGACTTATAAAGATTGAGCAATTTATCAGTATGCGACTCTATTCAACTTTAAATGGATCTGTTATTTCTGCATTGGGACATTCGAATTCCCCCACAGCAACAAACTCTAAACGTAGCTTTAAGAAAGTTATAAATTTTTTATCTGTTGATAAAACAGCCGCAGGAGGATATGGGATTTTTGATGTAAGATCAACGAATTGAGTGGTTTGCAAAAAAGATGGGTTTTTTAATAGCCAAAAATCTATTTCTTTATTGTTTTCTTTGTAATTCCTGACCCTCTCTTTCAAAATTTCTTCAAGTGGTTCTTCAACTGTCAAAAACTTTTCACTTGCTGCCACGAAAAAATATTTTGTCATTTTGAAATTTAGTTTGATGTAATAAGTGACTTCATTTCACGAACAGACTTTTCTAATCCTACCGCTAAAGCCCTTGCAACAATACTATGACCTATGTTTAACTCGTTCATATTGTTAATTGATGCAATTTCTTTAACATTATTATAGTTAAGGCCATGACCAGCATTTACAACTAATCCGAGGTCACGTGCTAAATGTGCAGACTCTATAATCCTTTGGAGCTCTTTATATTGTTCAGATCCCGATAGTTCAGCGTATTTTCCAGTATGTAATTCTATAAAATCAAAGCCTATTTCTTTGGAATAATTTATCTGTTCACCAAGAGGATCAATAAATGCACTTACTTCTATATTTGAATTCTTTAAATTCTCAACAGCCTTCTTAAGGTATTGCACATTACTTTTTAAATCCAACCCGCCTTCAGTAGTAACTTCCTCTCTTTTCTCGGGTACAAGGGTTACGTAATCAGGAAGAATTTTTTTGGCAATTTCTAACATTTCTTCTGTTGCAGCCATCTCTAAATTGAGTTTTGTTTTTATAGTCTCCTTAAGAAGGAATACGTCCCTATCTTGTATATGTCTTCTATCTTCTCTTAGATGTACTGTTATGGAATCTGCCCCTCCTAATTCAGCTAAAAAAGCAAATTGCACAGGGTCAGGCTCGACAGTTTTCCTTGCTTGCCTTACATTTGCAATATGGTCAATGTTTACTCCTAAAGTAGCCATAATTTTGAAAATCTTAGTTTCTAGACAATCCAGTAACCGCCCAATAATAGCTAATAAAAAAAGGCAAACACTTAAATTATTAATATATAGTAAATAGAACTTGAAGAAGAATTCCTTAGATATTTGGCATAAAATCAACCCTCTATTGGGATTTATTGCCATGTTCGTTACTCAGGACGTTGTTTTGAGATTCTTTTTTAGAGAAAAGAAAATATTAAAAAATGGTTTTTCGATTCCCATAAATTCCTCTATCATTTTAGCTCCAACCCACAGATCAAGATGGGACGGCTTAATACTCACAATGGCGATGGGAAGAAGAGTAACAAAAAAGGATTGTAGATTTATGGTTACTAAATCCGAAATGAGAGGAATACAGGGTTGGTTTTTAAAAAGACTTGGATGTTTTTCAATAAATCAATTATCGCCATCTCTCTCAGCTTTAAGATATGCGATTGATCTTATAGAAAAAGGCGAACAACTAGTTGTTTTCCCCGAAGGAAAGATTAATAGACATGGGAAAGAATTAGTTCTCAAAGAAGGATTATATAGATTAGCTAGATTAGCTACCAAAAAAACAACCTCTATTACCATAATTCCAATTGGAATTGCTTACAGCAAAATACCTCCAAACTTTAGGGGCGAATTTTGTTTATCCTTTGGAAAACCAATACTAATTAATGATTACTTAAACCTTAATATAAAGGACTTTAATAAATTTCTAAATGAAAAAATGACTCAAGAGGAAGAAAAAGCATTAAAAATTCTAGGTAGATGAATCTGGAATAAGTTACTATTAACTTTAATAATTGAAAAAGAAAATGAAATTCTTAAAATTAATTCCAATTTTATTTATATTTTTTGGAAATTTTCCTTACAAAAATGAAGTTCATGCAGAAATAAAGAATCCAGAAGACTTCAGAGTCCTCTCAAATGAGAGTAAAAAGCTTTCCATCTCAAACGTTGAATATTTTATAAAAGAGGGTGATAAATATATTAAAAACGGGGAATTTGAAAAAGCTAAGGATTTTTATTTAGACGCTAGAAAATTAGCAAAGCAACTTGCGTCTTTTTATTCTGATCTAAATTCTTCGTTCAAAGGAATTGATGCGAGAATACCAAATGAAATGCAAAGGAAAGGTAAGCAAACATTACAAATTTTGGCAGAATCAAATGAGAGATTAGCCTCTTTATATATAAAAACTGAAAAGCCTGAGGTTGCAGTACCCTTACTTGTTGAAACAATTAGAATAATGTCACCTAATAGCCTTGAAGGTAAAAAAGCTTATGAAAGATTGATCCAACTAGGATTTGTTGAGACAAAATACAAAGGTTAATAAAAATTTACAATGATTACCAAAACAGAAGTTATTAAATTAATCACTAAAAAAATCCCAAGTTCCCAAGTTTTTGTTGAAAACCTTAAGGGAAATGATCATTTGCAAGTAACTGTAATCGCATCTGAATTTAATGGATTATCATTAGTTAAACAACATCAGCTAGTATATTCTGCTTTGAAGGAAGAATTAGCTTCAGAAACTATCCATGCACTGGCATTAAAAACAGATACTCCAAATTGAACTATGGACAACCAAACAAAAGATAAAATACAAAAACTGATTGAATCTAATCCGGTGATGGTTTTCATGAAAGGGACAAAATTAATGCCTCAATGCGGGTTTTCCAACAATGTAGTTCAAATACTAAATTCTCTAGGGGTAGAGTTTGGTACGTTTGATGTTTTAAGTGATTTTGCTATAAGAGAAGGTATCAAAGAATATTCAGATTGGCCAACAATTCCTCAAGTTTACTTAAAAGGAGAATTTCTTGGTGGATCAGACATTCTTATTGAGATGTACAACTCTGGATCTCTTAAAGAAAAAATAGAAATTGAATTAGCGTCTTAAGACAATTAGTGAGTATAAATACTTTATTGGTTAATAAATATTAATATTTTAAATCCTTTTTTTATCAAAAAAACCTTTATTTCCATCTTCATCTGGATCAATAAAACTTGACGGATCTAAAATCCATCTTTCAATTAATCTTTCTAATTTCTCTTGATCCTTTTGCTCTAAACTACTGCAATTCCTCAATGCTTGGAGATAACCATCACTATATAATTTAAGATCAGATGGCGTATGAAAACGAGTAACCAAGTCCTGGCAACTATCGCAAATTGACTGAAAATGACGAATTGCTATGGGGTTTTCAAATGATGTCATAATTCGAAAAATTCTGATTTTTATTTTGCATTTGTTATACCTTATTAAGAACGATCAAAAATTGCCTGGCCAAACAGTAATTAAGAATGCAATCAACTGAGCAAATCTTAGCTTCAACTCCTGGCAGTTCACAATTGCCTACGAGCTCTCAAACCCCCTCTAGAGTTCTAGTTGTTGAACCTCACCCCACACTTAGAACAGTCCTTGTGCAAAGGCTTCGCCAAGATGGCCATTTAGCTGCGGCAGTAGGCACAGCCGCAGAAGCTGTTGACTTATGCAGAGAACAATCACCTGACTTATTAATTAGTGCAGAAATTCTCGAACAGAATACTGCAATGAGACTTGCTCAACAACTTGGATCTTCAGTCATAGTTTTAACAGCAAGATCAGGTGTTGAAGCATTAGTAAATCTATTAGATGAAGGTGCAGATGATGTTCTCAGAAAACCTTTTGGACTTGAAGAGCTTGCAGCACGATGCAGAACACTCCTAAAAAGGGGAAGGATAGGATTACAAGAAAAAGTTGAGGTTGGACCTTTAGAGGTTCATCTTCTTTTGAGACAAGTTACTCTTAGCGAGAAGCCGGTAGAATTAAGCCCTAGGGAGTTTGCCCTCCTTTGCGCTCTTTTGATGCCACCCGGAATGGTAAGAAGTCGTCAAGAGCTCTTAAGGATGGCCTGGCCGCCCTTCAGTGGGGGCCCTAGGTCTGTAGATACTCAGGTATTAACTTTGCGGAGGAAATTAGAACAGGCCGGATTGGGAGAAGGTGGGGGAATAACCACTGTTAGACAACAAGGTTATAGATTCAGTATTGATAATATTTAATTCAGAAAGGCAAAAAGTTCACCAATAATCATTAAAACTGATAGTAATGTCAGCAATTTATATGTCCATAATGGTGATATGTAAGATATTTCATTTATATCAATACCAGTATTATTGGAAACAATTAATAAAAATTTTTCAAATTTTTCCACTCTTTGTGGGATAAGAAAATTATCACCTTGAAAAGTATTAAAGTAATAAACTTTACTACCCTGACTGGTTGGCAAAGATTTGATTAATTTAATATCCTTCCAAGAAATCTCCCAATTTTTTTTCCCTAAGAATTTAGAAATAAAGCTACTTTTATATGAAATTTTGTTACTACAAGTTTCTACATAATCACTAGTGATATTGATTATCAAATAAAGACCTAGGGCAAAAATTATAATGGAGGGGATTTTTAATTTTTCGATTGAAATAAATGGTAAAGGAATTGTAAGCGCTAAATAAAGAGAAACTAACGAACTTTTCACAAAAAAAAGAGTTTTAAATTTTTCTATCATTTCAGAATGATCCTTTTAATCTGGCAATCTAAAACTGTTAATATTTAACTTCGCTCCTATTTTATGAGCGCATGCGTATCCACTAAAAGCAACTGCATTTAGGCCTTGGCCAGGGAAGCATGAATCCCCTACACAATAAAGGTTTTGAATTTTTGTAGTGTTGAAAGGCATTGGCAAAAGTCCTAGCAACTTTTTACTTGGAATTGGCCCATAACTACCTTCATATCTTCCAAGAAACTTTTTATGAGTTTTGGGAGTACCAATTTCTTTGTGATCAATATTTTGTTCAAGATTAGGAAGAATAGTTGATATTTTTTCAACAAGAAATGAAAAATATTTTTCTTTCTTTTGCAAATATTCTTTCCTTGATAGGCCTTCCCATTCACTCATCGATGAAGGAGTAAATGCATGTACGATATGTTTACCTTTTGGAGCCAAAGACGAGTCAAGCAAAGTAGGTATAGAAACAAAAATAACTCCCTTTTCGCTTTCTAATTCATCCCAATTCTCAACGATTATATGATGACAATTAAAATTATCGGATATTAGATTTTTTTCTACTCCAAGGTGAATTGAAACAAAAGAAGGTGAGGGTTTATAAGTTTCTGACCACTTATATTCACTTTTTGGTACGTGTTTACTAGAAATTAATCCTTTAGTATTATCTTTTAATCCAAATGTATCCCATCTAGTGGAGTTGGATACAATTATATTTGAATATAACTCTTCCCCATTTGAGAGCTTAACTCCTACCGCTTTCTCATCCTTTAAGAGAATTCCAGTCACATTGGCTTTATATCTAACTTTTCCTCCTAATTTTTCAATACCAGAAACAAATTTCTCTGCTATCGTTCCAACTCCCCCTTTTGGATAATTTATCCCCCCAGCATGCCTATCTGTAAACACCATTCCCGCATTGATCATTGGGGTTTTTAGAGCTGGCATTACAGACCAACAAAAACATTCGATATCGATAAATTTTAAAAGTTCAGGATCTTTTATAAACTTTCTCGCAACATCTCCTGCATTTGCTGGTAACCATCTAGCTAACCCTAAACAGGATAATGGAGATTTAAAGAAAACTTTAAAAAGATAACTTGGATCCTCTATTGATAAAAGAGGCATTGAATCTAAACATTTAAATACACTTGCACAAGTATCGTAGAATTGCTTGATGCCTTTTTTCTCCTTGGGGAAACTCGCTGATAATTTATTTATAAATTGCTCATAATTTTTATCTACAGAAATATTAAAATTATGCGGTAGATGATATTCTAATTGCACAGGATCAGGAATAGTTTCGCACTTTTCATTTACATCTTTTAGTGCACGAGTTAATAAATTGGTATAACCTTTATCTCCAAATCCAAATATCATTGAAGCGCCAACATCAAAGGTATATCCTTTCCTCTTAAAAGAGCCCCCGCTTCCTCCGGGAATAATATATTTTTCAAGAACTAATACTCGCGCCCCCTTAACAGCTAATTGTGATGCAGTTACTAAGCCTCCAATTCCTGAGCCAATAATAATTGCATCGAAATTTTCCTTACTAAATTCCATTCTTTGAGCCTTTGATAATTAATCTTAGTAAATTTTGCTAAGTAAGTGGTCTTTTTCAAAACATGACTCTAGTTTATTTTTAAAATCATTCAAGGCTTCTGCAGATCTTTCTTGATAAGCTTTGTACCTTAATCTTTTATCTTTTATTCTTTTAGTAAGTTCTGGAACTAAACCAAATGAAGCAGGCATTGGTTGGAATTTATTCTTTTTCTGATTAGACAATATTTGATTTTTGTTACTGATAAAATTCATTAGAGAACCAATCATTGATTCATCAGGAAAACTTACTGGTTTTTTACCTTTAGCTAATAATGATGCATTTATTCCTGCAAGCAATCCCCCTGCTGCTGCTGCTGCATAACCTTCCGTCCCCGTTATTTGACCCGCAGCAAAAAGATTTTCTCTTTTCATAAATTGCAATGTCGGTAAAAGTAATTTTGGAGATTCTAAAAAAGTATTTCTATGCATTACTCCAAAACGTACAAACTCAGCCTTTTCTAAACCAGGAATCATCCTAAATATTCTTTTTTGCTCAGACCATTTGAGGTTAGTTTGGAAACCTACCATATTAAGCAATTTTCCCTCTAAATCTTCTTTCCTTAATTGGACAACTGCATAAGGTCGCTTTTTTAATCTATTTTCCCTATCAAATAAATCTCCCCATTTTGGATTCCACAATCCAATAGATTTCAACGGTCCGTATCTCATTGTATCTACTCCTCTTCTAGCAATTTCTTCAATTGGTAAGCAAGCTTCAAAGAAATTAGCTGACTCTTTCTCAAAGTCTTTTAAATTAGCTTGTTCTGCTTGTATAAGTTCATTTCTGAAATTGATGTAATCATTCTTACCCATAGGGCAATTAAGATATGCAGGATCACCTTTGTCGTATCTACTTGCTTTGAATACAATCTCTTGATCAATTGTATCTCCATAAACAATAGGACTAGCGGCATCAAAAAAATGACACGCATCAATACCTGTAAAAGCTTGAACTCTATAAGACAAATCATCCGAAGTTAATGGACCAGTTGCGAGGATAGTAATATTTTCTTTACCTGGAATATCCAATTGTTCAAATCTTTTAATTTCAATTAAAGGGTGATTTGATAAAGCTTCAGTCAAAGCGGTGCTAAATTTAGATCTATCAACTGCTAAAGCGCCTCCAGCTGGAACAGCAAATTTGTCTGCTGTTTGAACTATCAATGATTTAAAAGTTCTAAGTTCTTTTTGCAATAAACCTGCAGCTCTATCAGGGCTTAAAGCTCCAAAACTATTACTGCAAACCAATTCTCCAAATTCGCCCGTATGATGAGCTGGAGTTGATTTGATAGGTCTCATTTCAACCAGTTTAACTGGTACCCCAAAATTTGCTATTTGCCAAGCAGCTTCAGATCCTGCGAGACCAGCTCCAATAACTATTACTTCTTTATCTAACAAATTGTATTAATCCTTGCCCAAAAAGTCCCTATTGAATTGCTCTCGTGCTGGTTTTTGTATATTGAATATAACCCAAGCTAAAGCAGCGATAATAGGTGCAAATACTACAATTGTTCTTAGCATTTTTAGAGTTCCTTATATTTATTAGATTATTTTAACTTTTAACTGTAGTTTTAGAGAGAAATTTTAATTTTTTATTTCATAAGTTAAGAATTGTATTTCTATTGTTCAACTTGAGATAATAAGTTGTTTTTTTTGCCTTAAAAAGGGATAATTTCATATGTACTCAATTTTACAAAATGGGTCGCTAGCTCAGCGGTAGAGCATCCGGCTTTTAACCGGCTGGTCCTGAGTTCGAATCTCAGGCGACCCACTTTTAAGATTGGGTTCACTCCCTTTAGTCACTGTTACTAATAAGCTGAACCTTTCTAACACTACAGTCATATTAAATTATTGGTCATTAGGAAAATAATACAAATATTTGAACGGCAAATGAATTTTGCCAACATTTGTAAAACCTAAATAAGACAAATCCTTTGAAAGATTTGATATCCAAGCTCGTACATAGTTCATGCACAAAATAATGATTTTTAAACAACTTTAATTATCCACAAAGCTCTGAGTAGAACATTAAATTTTAATTTATTTAAAAACAAACAAGTGGAGAGTAAGTTGAGGGGATCACATTTGATATGAACAAATACTTGTTAGTAAAGAAGTACTAGAAATTTACTCAAAAAATAAATAAAAAAAGAGATTAATAAACCAATACATTTATGTATCATTTTTAGTACATAATTAACTTAAAAACTAAAAAAAAGATTTGACAAGAAAATCAAACAAAATACTTTACAAAGCTTCATATTTACTGTTACAATCTTTAACATAAATTCTTTTTTAATTATGACTCCTGAAGCAGAACGTTTTAATGGTTGGGCCGCTATGTTAGGTTTCGTAGCAGCAGTTGGTGCTTACGTTACAACTGGACAAATTATTCCTGGTTGGTTCTAAGCAAAAAAATTCTTTTAAAAAGAATTTTGATATTCCCAATTTATTAAATTTTTTTATTTTAATTTTTTGATAATTAAAGTATTTAATCTCAACTGATAAACTTCTTAAACCTCGTTTAATCGAGGTTTTTTATTACCTCATAATAAATATAAAAAACTTACCTCGCTCTAAGAGAATTTTCTATTTTGTCCAAACATGTTGAGCATAATAAATGTCCTTTTTTTTTCCAAAAAGTTTTAGTAGATCTTTCTATATCCTTTCTGCAAATTAAACATTTAAAAATTGGGGGCATTTTAAGAATTGTTTGAATCTATTTTTAACGATCATGATACGATTTCAAAGTCGTAAATTTTAATTAAAAAAGGTCTGCAAATGCAGACCTTTTTGTGTGTGTAAGATTTTTTCTTAATTAGATTTAGCTTAGAAGCTGAATGATGTTTTAACCATGATTCCAGTTTGATCTGGATCTCCAACAGTTGCATCTTCTTTTACGTAGATGAGTGGAGTAATTGTCATACCATCATTTACTGGATATGAGTAGTATGCTTCGTACATTAACTCTTCAGTAATAGTACCAGCGGCTTCTGTCATAGATCCGTTAGTACCAAAAGAAGCACCAAGTTCACCTGGACCTACTTCACCGTTGATTCCAATGAAGTAAGCAACAGTTTCGTCTTCAGCAGCAACAGCACCACCGATATCACCAGTTTCATAACCAGCACTAACACTTATACCACTATCAAATGAATAGTAACCGTTTAATGCTGTGTAGTTATTTTCATTAGTACCAACTTCTAGTACACCATAAGTTACAGAAAGACCGTAGTTATCTGCTGTGTAAGCTACGTTAGCACCATAAGCATCTACACCTTCATTAGTCATGATGGAAGTTTCGTTACCAGCATAACCAATAGCTGCTGTAACTCCGTTACCGAAGTCATAAGCTGCACCAAGCATTGCTCCACCATTAGTGATTCCAGCATTTACGTTAGCGCAATCATCCATAGTGTTGGATGGTCCGCCATAAGCACAAGCAGTTGTGAATAGAGCACTTCCATCAGTGTTGTCGCCAACAATAACAGTTGTTTTGTCACCTAAAGGGAAAGTGTATGAAACACCATCAACAGTTAATGCTTCACTTGCGCTATTAAGGTCAAATTCAGCTAATGAACCGTTACCATTACCAGCATCAAGAGAAACATCTAGTGAATCTTCTCCAGTGAAACTAGTGTTTAAGTCAATCTGGAAACCGTAAGTAGCCTGAAGGTCTTCATCTCCGTCAGTCACCTTAATGCCATTATTGTCATTACCTGTTAGACCAGCACCATCAACAGCACCGATTGCAAAGTCAACTGAGAATGATGCAGTTGTTGTTTCTGAGAAACCGCCATCGTAGCTTTGATTATCAACCAATCCTTCTCCACCAGCCAATAGGGGCTTTTCAGTTGTATTACTGTTTTCAAAAGAGCTTGCAAATTCAATGCTTTCTACATCAGAATAGTTAGCTATTTCATCGAGGTTAACCTCAGTAGCATTGGCCGCCAAAGGAGAAAAAAGACCTA
>NZ_CACAYO010000013.1 GCF_902536725.1 uncultured Prochlorococcus sp. | reverse complement strand
TTAAAGGGAGTATAGTTTCCTACAGTAATGAACTAAAAAATTCATTATTAAATATTTCTGAAGAGAGGCTTACAAAATATGGAGCTGTTTCTGAAGAAGTTTGTGAGTCCATGGCAATTAATGTAAAAGAGAAATTAGGAGCAGATTGGGCAATAGCAATCAGTGGAATAGCTGGTCCTAACGGAGGCAGTCAAGATAAACCGGTTGGACTTGTCTATATATCAATTTCTGGACCGAATTATCATATAACTAATATAAAAAAACTATTTAACTCAACCCGAAATAGAGTAGAAATTCAAACACTAAGTGTAAATGTGTGTTTGAACAGTCTCAGATTAATCCTATTATCGAATAGTAAGTAACTATTTTTACAAATTGAGTCAAGATACCTTATTTGATAAAGTTTGGGATTTACACAAAATTTCAAAACTTCCAGGTGGATCTGATCAAATATTTATTGGTCTTCACCTTATCCATGAAGTTACCAGTCCTCAAGCATTTGGCGCTTTAAAAGACAAAAACTTAAAAGTTAAATTCCCTGATAGAACTGTTGCTACCGTTGATCATATTGTGCCAACAGATAATCAGAGCAGGCCTTTCAAAGATAATCTTGCTGAACAAATGATTAAAACGCTTGAGAATAATTGCTTGGAACATAAAATAAGATTTTTTAATATTGGTAGTGGTAATCAAGGAATAGTTCATGTGGTTGCCCCAGAATTAGGGCTAACTCAGCCAGGAATGACAATAGCTTGCGGAGATTCACATACTTCAACTCATGGAGCTTTTGGGTCAATTGCTTTTGGGATAGGTACAAGCCAAGTAAGAGATGTACTTGCTACCCAAACCATAGCAATGAATAAATTAAAGGTAAGGCAAATTTGGTGTGAAAATCAATTATCGAATGGGGTCTTTGCTAAGGATTTAATACTTCACGTTATTAATACACTCGGTGTTAAAGCTGGGGTGGGTTTTGCATATGAGTTTGCAGGGCCTGCAATCAATGCATTATCAATGGAAGAAAGAATGACTGTATGCAATATGTCTATTGAAGGAGGAGCAAGATGTGGCTACATAAACCCAGATGAAAAGACATTTAATTACATGAAAAATAAACTATACTCACCAAAAAACCAGCATTGGGAAAAAGCACTCACATGGTGGAAATCATTAAAAAGTGATGAAGATTCAATTTATGATGATGTAATCAAAATAGATGCTTCTAAAATAGAACCAACCGTTACTTGGGGGATTACTCCGGGCCAAAGTATAGGCATTAATCAACAAATCCCTCTTGTGGATGAATTATCCCATGATGATAAATTACTTGCTGAAGAGGCTTATGAATACATGAGTTTTAAGCCAGGACAATCAATAAAAGATATTCCGGTAGAAGTTTGTTTCATAGGCAGTTGTACAAATGGGCGAATCAGTGACTTGAGAATTGCAGCTAAAGTATTAAAAGGCAAAAAAGTATCTAATAATGTAAAAGCATTTGTAGTGCCCGGCTCAGAAAAAGTAGCCAATGAAGCAAAACAAGAAGGTCTCGATCAGATATTTAAGGATTCTGGATTTCAATGGAGAGAACCGGGCTGTTCAATGTGTTTAGCAATGAATTCAGATAAGCTAACGGGTAACCAAATTAGTGCTAGTTCTAGTAATAGAAATTTCAAGGGCAGACAGGGATCTCCTAGCGGGAGAACGCTACTCATGAGTCCAGCTATGGTTGCAGCTGCTGCAATTAATGGCAAAGTCAGTGACGTTAGAGAATTGTTCAGCAAATGAAATCCGAGTTTACCCCACCTATTGGAACAATTACACAAATAAAAGGGCAATGTATCTCCTTGATTGGTAACGACATTGATACAGATCGAATAATTCCAGCGCGTTTCTTGAAGTGTGTTAATTTTGATTCATTGGGTGAATCAGTTTTTGAGGATGATAGAAAAACTTTAAAGGGAAGTCACCCTTTCGATCTAAAGGAAAACAAAAATGCAAGCATACTAATTGTTAATAGTAATTTTGGATGCGGCTCAAGCAGAGAACATGCCCCCCAAGCACTTATGAGGTGGGGCATAAAAGCAATTATAGGAGAGAGTTTTGCCGATATTTTTTATAATAACTGTATTGCAATAGGAATCCCATGTTTTACGCTCCCAAACAAATCAATAAAAGAAATCCAAAATAATAAGGATAATAAATTTTTATTCTTAGAAATTGATCTTAAAAATTCATTAGCAAAAGCAAAAGATTTATCCTTCAATCTTGAGATTAAAGAAAGCTCAAGAAAAATGTTTTTATCTGGGGAATGGGATGCGACTTCAGCACTACTGATGAATAATAATTTAATTGAAAATAAATTTAACCAATTACCTTATATAAAATTCAATATTCATTAAGTTACAGATATTTTTCTTGTTTTATGCGAATTAGGCCTGTCTTATTTAGCTTTAGGAAATTAAAAAATAGAAAAGAAAAAATATTGCATTTTTTTAAATTCCAAAAATCAATCTAAAAAATTTAATTAAGAGATTAGTCTTGAGGACTTTCTAGATCTTTTCTGTTTGGCGTTCTTGTTGGGTCACTTGCTAAAAATCCAAAAAGAAATATTCCAATAAAGAAGAAGACGATAGTGTAAACAGAAATTTTTAAGGCGAGCATGGAGAAACTAGTGCTGACAGATGTATATCCTAATAAATTTATAATTAAAGTATGATTAATTGTTTACTTTTTGTATTTTTGGAAAATTTTGAAATACTTTAATCGAAATTAATCGTCATGGTCATCCCAAGGATCAGTGAGCTTTGCTGCTTTGGGTCCAAATGCAGTCCAAAGACCAAAACCGGTTAAAGCTAGAAGTAAAGCCAGAATCGTGACTGCTATAGAAACTGCAGGATCTGGAGCAGATGATAAAGTTTGCATCAATTTTGCTAAGTTTGTAAACAATTTATGTATAAGTTCTTATACAATAACGAAATAATATTCGATTTTGTGATTCAAATGGGTCAAAAAACAGCCTTAGGCAGTCTTCTAAAAGCAATTGGCAATTCAGGTCAAGGAAAAGTAGTACCTGGATGGGGAGCAGTTCCTATTATGACTGTCATAGGTCTACTACTACTTGTTTTTTTAGTTATTCTTCTACAAATTTATAACCAATCCCTACTACTACAAGGTTTCTCAGTAGATTGGAACGGAAACTAAATTTCTGAAATTTTCTCAAAAGGTTATTTGGTCAACATAGTTATTTCTAAATAACTTTTTTGAAATTTTGTTTTTATTAATTAGTTATAGTTTGTATATATATTCAATATTCATAATTCTCAATAAAGTGAGATTTAGAAATACACTATGAAAGAAATATATCTAATAGGACTTGGCAACCCTGGAAAAAAATATTTCAACAGTAGACATAATATAGGTTTTATACTGCTTGATAAGCTCTCAAAAAAATATAATTCAAATTTTTTATTAAAAGATAAACTTAAAAGTTCCTGCTCAGAATTTCAAATCAATAATTCTACTTTCAGGTTATTTTTACCAAATACTTTTATGAACAACAGTGGTTATGCTGTCCGAGCAATAGTTGATTGGTACAAGATAAGCTTAAATCAGATTTTCATAATAGTCGATGATAAAGACCTTCCCCTTGGCAAAATAAGATTTAGAAGAAAAGGAAGCTCAGGTGGACACAACGGGCTTAAAAGCATCATTGAACAATTGCAGACACAAAACTTTAAGAGAATAAGAATTGGTATTGGCTCACCTCCTCTAATTAAAGGAGAAAATAATTTCAATACCATTTCACATGTATTAGGTAATATTTCTTTAGAAGAAAAATTAATATTGGATAAAGTGTATAAGAGAGTAATAGAATCCCTCGAACAACTAAATACAAAAAAAGAAGATCATATAATTAATGAATTAAACTCTTTTAACAAAGACTAACCTCTAGTAATGCATTCAAAACCTGAAACGATTGCCAATGTAAGTGTTAAGGAATATTCCTTCTCAAAAAAGCAAATTCAGGGAATCGTAAAAGCTAGTCAATTTAGGTGGACTTTTATATGGTCTTTTCATACAGGTTTATTAACGATTAATCCCCCTTTGGGAAGAGCATTAATTGAGGATGCCTTATTGAGATTTTTATTAAAAAAAGATTATGAACTAGAACCAGGGAATGAATATAAATTCACTATTTTAGCCAAGTTTTAAAATCTAAATTTTGATTCAAAGTAAACTTTATTTTGCAGTAATCTTCTAAAATAATCAAAGCTGATATGGCATCAAGGTTTTTATTAAGAATAAAAATTTCTCTAGGTATTAAAAACTTCAGGCCACTAATTGGAAAAAGTTCGAAATATCTTGCTTTAGCCCTGTAGGTAGTATTTTTTTCCTCAAAAGTTATTATTTCTTTTTTAAAAAAATGTAGTTTTTCTCTAATTTTTCCACTGGTGGTGCCATTGCCAATAATAATTTTTTCTATTTCCTCAGCAGTAATTAAATTTCTAAGATAATTCTCAAGTAATTCACTTTTCAGAATGATTGCTTTGTAAACTTTTTTTTCACAAATTTCAGCTAGGACTAAGCCGCTTTTACTTTTTCCAGGATCAATACTTACTACTCTAGCCATTTAAGATGCAACCTTTACAATATTAATTTCAACAACTATGGGTTCTACAGTTTTGCTATCTCTCAAAGATACTACTTCTAACATAAAATTTATATTTTGATTTTCTTGAACAAAGTCTCTAATTTTTTTTACAAAATTTCCATTTGTATTAATTTCACCAACTTGTGAACCTTTTGACTTAATTTCATTCCTTGTTTCTCTAAGCAACGATTTAATTTTTAAATTTATTGCTTTAAAATTTAAATCACTTTCTCCCAAAATTGCACTTGTAATGACGTCTCCTTTTTTGACTATAAATTTATTCTCTAATAAATCAGGAGATACAAAAACATAATTATCCCCTTTTAAAACATTTGTTGCTGATTTAATTAATAAAACCCAGTCGCCACCTCTAGAAGCTATTGTCTCAATTTTTGCAATATCACTAGGTCTCCACAAAAGAATATTTTTTGCATCTTTGTTAATTGGGATAACAATTCTTCTAACAAATTTATCAGCTTCATTATAGATTTTTGTTAAGTCTAATTTTATATTTGAGTTAGCTTTAATCTCAGCAATAAATAAAGTTTGCCCTCTTTTAATAACAACATTGCCTCTCCTGAATTCTTTAATATTACTTTTTAATTGATTTAACTCCTTTTCTTTTTGAATAATTTTACTTTCAAGTTCCTTTCGTTCTTCCTGTAAAGGAATTAAAGCCTTTTTACTTTTATCTAAAGTTTTTTGCAACAAAGGAATATCTACAAAAAGCCTTTGCCTAAACTCTTCACTTACTAAAATCAATAACCCTATTGATATTGAACTAATAAACCCACCAGTAATTATGGTTATTATAGTAGCTGTTTTTTTCGGTCTTAATTTTAAGATACTAAATCTTGCTTTTCCGATCTTTGTTCCAAGAATATCTCCAAATGGTGCAATAAGTCCCCCTAAAAATATTAAAAAAACAATTAAAATCCAAGCCACACTTTTATATACATTGAGTACATCATAATTAATGATGAATCAATTAAATCTTTTTGCAAGAGCAATTGGATCGAATACTGTGATCTTTTTTCTTTCAATATTTAGAAGCCCTGAATCCTTTAAATCTCCTAATAATCTCGTAATGGTTACTCTTGTAGAACCAATAGCTTCAGCAATTGCCTGATGTGAGAGCCTTAGATCTATTGTGATACCTTTTTCACCTGCAACTCCAAAGTCTCTACAAAGAACCATTAAAAAACTTACTAAACGAGAAGACATATCTCTATGTGTAAGAGTTTCTATCATTGTTTCAGTTTGCAGGATCCTACTAGAGAGCCCCTGTAAAAGAAGTAATCCTACTGATGCATCTTCTTCTATAGCTCTTAGGACAGAATTTGCAGGTGCTGTTATCATTTCAACTCTTGTAAATGCTATGGCATGGTAAAAACGATCAGATCTATGGCCTGTTAGAAGAGATAAAACACCAAAGAGGCTATTCTCTCTTAATAGAGCAACAGTTATTTCTTCGCCTGACTCATAAACTCTTGACAGTCGTACTGCACCTCTTCTAATAAGATAAACTCTTTCAGCAGGGTCTCCGGGAAAAAATATTGTTTTAGATCTCTCAACCATTTCTGTGCTTGCTCCATCAAGACCTTTAATCACTTCCATTAAAGTTCTATTAATTGGAAAACGTTCTCCAACAGAATTGATCTTACTTTGTCCTGACTGTTGCGAACTAAAGCGGTTGAATCCTCGTGAAGCAGGTATCATAAATATCTTTACTATTAAAAAATTTAAGGAGACACTCTAAAATTTCTTGTATCAACAGTAACATTTTTAAATTCTTTTTGGTTTATCAATAACCCATTAAAAATCAGTTTGCACTTGGTTAACCCTTTTTTAAGTAAAATTACACTATATGCAGTGTCAATAGATTCTAATTATACTGCATGTAGAAAGAATTTAAATAATGGTAATTAGTTCATCACATATTTATTCCAAAAGTAATCTTGATGTTGTAAATATAAATACTGCTAACAAAACTAACGGAAAAAGATTTACGCAAAATGGACAAATTCAAATTTATCAATCCTCATTCCGAGGAAGTTACCCATCTATCATTAGAGACTCTCTAAGAAATGCTGCTCTAGGCAGGCAAGTGCTCTTAATACAATTTATGAGAGGAGGAGTCAAACAAGGAATTGATAATGCAGTAAAGCTATGCGGTAATTTGACCTGGATAAGATCATCACATTCCTTTGATCAATACAATTCTGAAGAGATTGATAATAATAAAAATTTAAAAAAATCTATTCATGAATCTACTCTTGAATTATGGAATTTTTGCAAAAAAAAACTACAATCTGGAGAGTACGAACAAATAATACTTGATGAGATTTTTTTAGCTATTGACATGAAAATTATCGATAAAGATGATTTGATTTCAACACTTGAAAACCGATTTATATCAGGAGATGTAATCCTTACTGGTACAGACATACCTAAAGATCTATTGTTAATGGCCAACCAAATTACTGAACTTCGCTCATAAAATAATGCTAAAAAATGATCTCTGGATAAATCAAAAAGCCTCGGAAGGAATGATACAGCCGTTTCAAGCAAATTTAGTGAGGCATCTTGAGCCTGGCAATAAACAAAAGCCAGTTTTGAGTTACGGATGTTCATCCTATGGATATGATTTAAGACTTTCATCAAAAGAATTCCTAATTTTCAGACATATACCTGGTACTGTGATGAATCCCAAAAATTTTAATCCTAATAATCTAGAAAAAACTGTTCTTCACCATGACAATGATGGAGACTTTTTTATTCTTCCTGCTCACTCCTATGGTTTAGGAGTGGCTTTAGAAAAGATGAAAGTACCAGAAAATATAACCGTGATCTGTATAGGCAAAAGCACTTACGCACGACTTGGAATTATTGTTAATACGACGCCTGCAGAAGCAGGATGGGAAGGTCATCTAACTTTAGAGTTTAGTAATAGCTCTGGTGCAGATTGCAGAATTTATGCAGAAGAGGGTATTTGCCAACTACTCTTTTTTGAAGGTGATCCATGCTCTACAACCTATGAAGATAGAAGAGGTAAATATCAAAACCAACCAGAGAAGGTGACTCTAGCGAAAATCTAAAATGAGTAAAGTTGAACTAATTTCGCTAACTCCTGATGCAGAAAAAACAATGGCTTACATTGCAAGAGTTAGTAACCCAAAAAATCAGGAAAATGAGGACTACTCAAAATTATTGAGTTATTGCATTAAAAATGAACACTGGAGCGTTTTTGAACAGTCATTTATGACTTTACAAATAGAAACCAACAGAGGTATCGCTGCACAAATTTTAAGACATAGATCATTTACCTTCCAGGAATTTTCACAGAGATATGCAGATAGTTCTCAATTGGGTAATATTCCCTTACCAGAACTAAGGCGTCAAGATTTCAAAAATAGGCAAAATTCAATCCCTGATCTCCCTGATGAGTTAAAAAAAAGATTCAATGAAAAAATTGGTTTACATTTTCAGGCTGCATCAGATTTATATGAAGATTTACTTGCTGAAGGCGTAGCGAAAGAATGTGCGAGATTTGTTTTACCATTAGCTACTCCAACAAGAATCTATATGTCTGGATCATGTAGATCATGGATCCATTACATTCATTTAAGATCAGCTCACGGCACTCAAAAAGAACACAAGTCTATCGCTCAGGATTGCAAGTCTATTTTTAAAAAAAGTTTTCCTATTGTATCAAAATCTTTAGGATGGTAAAAATTATCCATGACTACGAGGATTAACCTCATTTTTTTTATTTTCTTGAATTATTGAAAATTCAGCATTAATAATTTCCTCATAGGGATTTTCTTCTTTTTCAAAATTTTTAATAAATTCTCTTAATTTTTTTTCATCTTGTTTACCAATAAAAGTAGATATTAGATTGCCTTTTTTGTCAAAAAGATTAACTTGAGGAATCCCGTTTACAGAAAACTTCTGGATGTAATTACCCCATTTTTGATTATCAACATTTAAAAAAACAAAATTAATATCTTTTTCATATTCATCTTTAAGAGAAGAAACTTGTGGAGCCATTTCTTTGCAAACTTCACACCACTCTGCATAAAATTCCAGAAATGTAGGTTTATTATTTGTAAAAGCTATTTCAGGGTCAACAGATAAGTCTCCAAAATTCTTAAGAAGATAAGTTGATTTAAAAAATAGATTTTCAAACAAAAGCATTGAAATAACAACAATAGATATAATCAATACAAGCATTATTTTTAAATTTATCTTAAAAATTGGCTCTTGATTTTCAGATTGCACAATTAAGTTTTACTTACTAAAGGTATCTTAAATAAGTTAATCAAATAAAGAGAATTGAAATCTATAAGCTTTTAATCAACTGATAAAATAAGGATTGAATAGCTAACAAAAATTTCTTTGATTACTGAAATTTAATTATGCAATCAATCTTTGGAACCGATGGAATAAGAGGTAGATTTAATGAAGAGATAACTTGTTCTCTAGCTTACAAATTAGGTTATGCTCTAGGTTCGAATTTGGAAAAGAATAATCCAATATTAATTGGAAGAGATACAAGAATTAGTGGAGATATTCTGCTTCAGGCCATAACACAAGGTATAAATGCAAGTGGTAAAAAATCCATAAATCTTGGAATCTGCCCTACCCCAGCTATACCTTTTTTAATCAAAGAAGGGAATCTAAGTAGTGGGATTATGATATCTGCAAGTCATAATCCGCCAGAATACAATGGCATAAAAATTTTTGATCATAATGGTCAAAAAATTACTAAAAATTTTGAGAATAAAATTCAAAAAATAATTGAAGAGTCAAAACAAAATGTCTCAATTTCTACAAAAGTCGTTCCCCTAAAAGCCAACGAAGATCTTATGGATACCTATACTAAAAGCCTAATCCAAACAATGGACGGAGAAAGTTTAAGCGGGTTGAGAATAATATTAGACACATGCTATGGATCAGCGACAACTTGCGCAAAAAAAATTTTTCAGTCTCTTGGCGCCGATGTAAAAGTTATCAACAATTCTAAAAATGGTTTGAAAATTAATTTGAATTGCGGTTCTACTAACCTCGAACCATTAAAAAAAGCATTAAGAGAGAGTCCTGCAGATATGGGATTCAGTTTCGATGGGGATGCCGATAGAGTAATTGGAATCGATTCAAAAGGAAATGTGCTGGATGGAGATCATATTCTTTTTCTTTGGGGTAGAGAACTTATGGAACAAAAAATTCTCACAAATAATTTACTAATATCGACGCAAATGGCAAACTTAGGTTTTGAAAATTCCTGGAAGAAAATTGGAGGAATTTTGTATAGAACTGATGTAGGAGATAAATATGTTCATGACGCAATTAAGAAAAAAAGAGCTGTTTTAGGAGGTGAGCAATCAGGTCATATACTTTCAAAAATTAATAACTTTTCTGGTGATGGGATATTGACTGCACTTCAAATTTCTAAATATTGTAAAAAGAAAAATATTAATTTAAACGATTGGCTTAAAAGTAGTTTCGTACCTTTTCCTCAAAAACTAACTAATATTAAATTAAATTTTAATATTAATAAATTAAATTCAAAAAACAAAATCTTAATTGATGAATTAATAAAAAATTTTCAGGAAATATATTCGGAAAATTGTAGAGTCTATATAAGGCCTAGTGGTACAGAACCTGTAATGAGAGTTCTAGTTGAAGCCAAAAATCATAAGAAAGTTCATTCTTTATCAAGGGAAATAACAAACAAACTCTTTTTTGAAATTGATAAAATTATAAATTAATAATAAATCAAATTTTTATATAAATTTTTTCATAAATATCAAGTTGGTTAACAATGACATACTTTTCCCGATCAGTTTTAAATTTAATTGGATTAAAACTTTCGGAATAATTAAAATCTTTTTTATCTATTTTTTTAAAATGAAAATTGCTTGATAAAGTGCAATCGATATAATTGAATAAATCTTTTACATCTGTTTTTATAAAAATTAGGGTCCCTTTTTGCAATGAATTTGAGAGCATATTAATAAAGGCTGGCTGAATTACACGCCTTTTATGATGCCTCTTTTTAAACCAGGGATCTGGGAAATAAAAAGACATACTTTTTATATTTTTGAAAATAAATTTATTTTGGACATCATTCAAAATATTATTAGCATTACCAAATATAAAATATAGATTTTTAATTTCTTTTTCAATCACTTTTGATTTAGCATTTTTGACTAATTTCTCACGGATTTCAATACCTAAATAATTCCAACTTGTATTGCCTAAAGCTAAGTCAAATAGAAACTCACCGGCAGCACAACCTATATCTAAATGAAGATTCGATTTAGAATCACCAAACATTTCGCTCAATGAAGGTATTCTCTCGACTTGATTAAAATTGTTACTAAGAGGATTAACATGCTGTCTCATACAATTATCAATATATCTCTAGGCAATACTATAAGAATGCGTAATATTCATAACTATGACAATAGTAAGTTAAAAAGTTACAGTTTGATGTTTAATTATTATGTATTTAAAAAGAAAAAGTTTTGAACGTTTTTAATCAACTTTCTATTTGGCTATCCTTTCAACTATCAATAATTTTCCTTCTTGGTATTCCTATTACTCTTTCCTTCTGGTCAATTAAAAAGAGAAATAAAGCAGTTATCAAACTTCTGTCAATTTATTGGAAAGTATCTCTTTTATTTTTTATAAGTCTTCTACTTTTAATAGGAAAGTATAATTATGCTCTTTTGATAACAAATATTTCAACATTATTATTGACAGTTTCTGTTTGGTTTTGGAACGATATTAACGATGAATTAAGAGAATATGATTTTTCTTATCCCCTTACCACAACGACAAAAATATGGAGATGGACGATAACTTTTATATCTCTCAATTTCTTAGTTCAGAGTTTACAAAACTTCAACTGCTTTTCTTTTATCAATTCGGATGCTTGTGCAATATGGCTTCAGCCTTCTTCAAATTTATATACTATTATAAAAAACTTATTTAATTTTTTCTTTGGAGCTAACTTTACCCAGACGATATCAAAATTCTTAGGATTAATTTCATTATTAATTTATATTTTGGGTCTTATTCAATGGTCAATAATCAAATTACCTAAAAATGGAAGAAACTCCTGCTTCTCAGAAAATGGCAAAAATTGATTTAATAAATAGTCTTGAAAAAATAAGTTCCGACATACCTAATAGGGTACTTAAACTAGAGGGATTCCTTTTAAAAGAAAATCAAAAAGAACAATTAGAAATAATTATTTTCAGAGGCTATAGTAGCTCAACAACTCATCCAATTGAAATAGATTCAGAAAAAAAAATAATAACACTTACTTATATGATTACAAACTTTAAACTTTATAAAGCACCGTTAATAGGAACAGAAGAAAATTTTATAAGAGGAAATCAAAACTCAGATTTCTTTTTGAATCCAAAAAACTGGATTTAAATGAATTCAAAATTAATAATATTTGAACATCTTTTGCATAATTTTGTATTTTGGATTCCATTAAAAGTTTCTTTTTGATAATGCCAACATCTATCACATTTTTGACCTTGAGCTTTTGATATTTGAATTTTACCGAGTCCATTGTTATCAGTAATCAGAGAATTCTCCACTAAATCGGATACCACTTGGAAGTTTGATACTATAAGCCAATCCCTAAATAGATCTACTTCTTTATTTCCAAAATCTTTTAGCCAAGTAAGTGAATCTTTTAAAGCTTTATCTTTAGGTAAATAATTAACTTCAGCTTCCAAAGCCGCTCCAATTATTTGTTTGTTTCTACATCCTTCTATAGCCTTGTTAATTTCAACTCTCAAATTTCTTAAATTTGAAATGTGCTCGTTAAGTATTTGATTTTTCCATGACTGCGAAAATATTGGCCATCCTCTTTGAAAGACTGATTTTTCTTTAGTGGAATATGGAATGTTTTGCCAAATATCTTCAGCCATATGACAAAGAACTGGAGAAATAAGTACGGCTAAATTTTCTACAACTTTTGACATGACAAACTGACAAGATCTTCTCCTAAATTCTGATTTAGAACTTACATATAACCTATCCTTCGCAATATCCAAATAAAAATTTGATAGATCTACAACGCAAAAACTTTGCAAAATTTGGAAAAATTTTGAAAATTCATAATTTTCATAAGCGTTTGATATTTGATCTGTAACCTCAACTAATCTGCCTAACATCCATTGATCTAAGAGAGGTAATTGATCAATTTCAAAACTGTCAATTTTAGGATCATAATCATGAATATTTCCTAGAAGATATCTTGCAGTATTACGAACTTTTCTGTATACGTCTGAAAGTTGCTTGAGTATATTTGAGCCAATTGGAACATCAACAGAATAATCTACAGAGCTTACCCATAACCTTAAAACATCCGCACCATAAGCAGGGTCTATTTTTTTATTATTACCTCCATTAATAATTATATTTGGATCTACAACGTTTCCTAAAGATTTACTCATTTTTCTTCCGTTTTCATCAAGTGCAAAACCATGAGTTAAAACTTTCTTATATGGAGGTTTATTATTTACTGCAACAGATGTTAGCAAAGAAGACTGAAACCATCCTCGATGTTGATCTGAGCCCTCTAAATAAAGATCGGCTGGATACTTTAATTCACTTCTTTGATCACATACTGCCGCCCAGCTTGATCCAGAATCGAACCAAACATCCATTGTATCTGTTCCTTTTTTCCATAGATCTGATTCTTTTGCATAATTCTCTGGCAAAAGATCTTTAACATCCCAATCCCACCAAATATCTGCTCCATGTTCACCAAAAAGTTCTTGAATATGATTAATTATCTCTTTGTTAAGGAGAATGTCATTACCATTTTTTTTATAAAAAACTGGTATAGGGACTCCCCATGACCTTTGTCTAGAAATACACCAATCTCCTCTACCAACAACCATAGAATAAATTCTTTTCTTTCCAGTCTCTGGCATCCATTCAACATCTTCGATTGCCTTTAATGCAGATGATCTAAAGCCATTTACAGATGCAAACCATTGTTCAGTTGCTCTAAAAATAGTTGGTTTTTTGGTTCTCCAATCATACGGATATCTATGTTTATAGTTTTCTTGTAATAAAAGCATATTATTTCCTTTTAAATGTTCAATAATTAAATCATTTGCATCTTTCAGGACATTTGATCCTTTGAATTGACCAGAATATTCATTTAAGTTGCCTTTTTCATCAACAACACATGTTATGGGTAATTCATATTTTTGACCTACATTAAAATCATCTATTCCATGACCAGGAGCAGTATGAACAATTCCAGTCCCTGATTCTGTAGTGATATAGTCTCCTCCAATTACAATTCTGCAATTTTTATTCTTAGAAGGATGTTGATATTCGATATCTTCCAATTTAGAGCCTTTAACCTCTAAAAGCACCTTGAAATCTTTATTAAATTTCTTACTTATTTCAGAACGTAAGTCCTTAGCAAAAAGGCAAATTCGCTTCTCTTCATCGATAGCAAAAACGTACTTTATTTTTGGATTTACTGCAACTGCTTCATTTGCAGGTATGGTCCAAGGAGTGGTGGTCCAAATAGTTATGAAAGAATTATTTTGAAAAAAATCTTTTTTGATATTAAGATTTTCTTGGATGAAATTTAATAGAATTTCCTCAGGTATTTTAGTGATTTTTAATGAAACATAAATACTTTTTGAATAATGTTCATCAGGGTATTCTAATTCTGCTTCTGCAAGTGCAGTCCTTGAACTTGGACTCCAATGCACAGGTTTAAGACCTCGATATATATAGCCATTTAAAAACATTTTCCCAAATACTCCAATCTGAGCAGATTCATAACTTTTCTTAAGAGTTAAGTAAGGGTTATTCCAATCTCCCCATATGCCCCACCTCTTAAAACCCTCCTTTTGATTATTAATTTGGATATATGCATAATCTGTAGCTTTTTTTCTTAAATTTAGAGTGTCAAGATTCTTTCTTTCATCAGATTTTAAATTCTGAAGAACTTTTAATTCAATAGGTAATCCATGACAGTCCCAGCCAGGTACGAAATGAACCCTAAATCCTCTTAAGGTTTTGTACTTATTGATAATGTCTTTTAAAACTTTATTAAGGGCATGACCCATATGAAGCGCTCCATTTGCATAAGGAGGGCCATCATGTAATGTAAATATTTCGCCTGAATTACTTGAACCTAATTGGAAATCAATATCATTGTTAGCCCAGAAATTCTGAATCTCGGGTTCTCTCATAACTGAGTTAGCACGCATTGAGAAGTCAGTTTTTAATAAATTTAAAGTTTCTTTATAAGAAAATTCAGATTTTTGTTCTTTGCTATTTTGAGATTTCATACGACGATATAAGAAATATTGGTGATCAAAAGAATTATTTAAATAAATCTAATTTATTATATTCTTTCTTAATTGAACTGTAGTTTTTTGGGGATGTTTCAAATAAGCAATTTACATTATTTCAGACTTTTATATTATCATTTTTATCATTTCTTACCCACTTTTTTTGGGTTGTATTTTTATTATTGCTACCAAAATTAAAAAAATTTGAAGGTTTCTTGAAATCGCCAAATCCCAAATTAATAGATTCTAATATTTTCGAAAAGTTATTTTTAAACTCCAAAAACGTGGTTAATTTTTTCTGTTCGTTATCTGTCAATTGGTACCATCTAGATAAAAAAAGTTCTACTAGATAAAAAATAACTAGTACTGTTAAAAAAAGAAAAATTACAAAAAATGATTCATCTAATGTTTTATTTTTAAGTATTAATATCAATCCTATTAGTAAATTTAAAAAAGCTCTTATTAAATCTTTTGGTTTACCGAGCTCAAGATAAATTAACGGTACAGTTAGGTAAATGGTACCAATTAAAATGTAAAAAGTTCCCAAATAAAATACAAAACTATTCATTAAATTAACTACTTTAGTTAAGTATAAGAGTTGATATAGATAAGCAAACTATCTATCAGAATTTCCCTAAGTGCGGTCGGGGAGACTTGAACTCCCACACCCGAAGATACGAGTACCTAAAACTCGCGCGTCTACCAATTCCGCCACGACCGCTCAAATAAAATAATAATTGAAAGAGGTTTATTTTTAAAATTTTTTTTCTTAAGATGATTAATTTGACACATTAAAATTAAATTAAAAATCTCTTAAAAGAAATTTTTTATGATTGTGCATGCAATCCTCTTAAAATATTAGTTATATTGTTTAAAGAATAAAAGAAACGATCTCAAACTTAACCATTAAAAATACAACGAAAAATACTAATTCATCAAAAACATTTAATTGGCAAAAAGAGATTAAAAATTACGTAGATCCGCCAAGTTTTTGGAATCCAACATTAGGTTTATTTTTTGGTGGTTATTTTCTTGCTTTTCTTAGCATATGGCAGTGGTATAGAGGTGTTTGGCCTTTACCTTTACTTGTAGCCACTGCGTTTTTAGCTTTACATATTGAAGGTACTGTTATTCATGATGCATGTCATAAAGCTGCTCATCCAGTTCCTTGGATAAATCAAGCAATGGGCCATGGCTCAGCTATTCTATTAGGGTTTAGCTTCCCAGTTTTTACGAGAGTTCATTTACAACATCATATTCACGTAAATCACCCCAAAAATGATCCAGATCATATCGTCAGTACTTTTGGTCCAATTTGGCTAATTGCTCCAAGATTCTTTTATCATGAGGTGTTTTTCTTTCAAAGAAAACTTTGGCGAAGATATGAATTACTACAATGGGGAATTGAAAGATCCATATTCATAACAATTATCTTGGCAGGTTTGAAATTTGATTTTATGAATTTAATTTATAATTTATGGTTTGGCCCAGCATTAATGGTAGGAGTCACTTTAGGAATATTTTTTGATTATTTACCCCATAGGCCATTCCGATCAAGAAATAAATGGATAAATTCTCGAGTTTATCCAAGTAAATTCATGAATTTATTGATAATGGGACAAAATTACCATCTCATACATCATCTTTGGCCTTCGATTCCTTGGTTTGAATACAAAATAGCTTATGAAAAAACTAAGCCTTTATTGGATAAAAAAGGCTCACCTCAAAGGGTTGGGATATTTGAAAGTAAAGAAGACATTTTTAACTTTATTTATGATTTATTTATAGGTTTAAGGAGTCATAGCAAAAAGAGAGGGAAAATACGAAAAATCATAAATTTATATCCAGGCTTTAAAATAAAAAAATTTTTATTAAAGATAGTCAACAAAACATTTATTGGAGGCACCTAACTTACTCATTCACTAATAATTTTTGGTACTTTAAAAAATTTATCCTCTCTCGATGGACCCAATTCTAAAAGTTCTTCATTGCAATCAGAATTTTTCTTTTCATCTTTTCTAAATACATTTACAACCTCTATAGCTCTCGTTGTACAGGGGACATCATCTGTATCAATTTTTTCAAGTTGTCTTATATAATCCAATATCTTTTCTAATTGTTCTGCATGATTATTAATTTCATTCTCGTTAAGTTCTAATCTCGCTAAATTAGCAACTTTTTTAACTTCCTCTTTAGTTATTTTTGTCATACCTTTAATATCTTTCTAATTAAATAATAGTTTATTTAGAACAACTTATTTACATATCCTTTGAATTTCAAATAATTAAAAAAATAATCACATCTTTTTGAAAATCAATATCAATTAATAGCCTTAATTATTTTTTTCGGCTAAATATGTTATTAGATAGATATTGAAAAATAGAAGAAGAATTATTTTCAAAAAATTTTTTTTATAGGCACTCTAAACTTGTTGCTCCTGATTTAATAGGCTGTCAACTCATAAAAAAAAATAATGAAATAGATCAAGTTAAAGGGGTTATTGTTGAAACTGAAGCTTATTCACAGGAAGAAGAGGCCTGCCATGGCTACCGCAAAATGACTGAATCAAACAAATCGTTATTTGGCAAACCTGGCACATTTTATATTTACAAATCTTATGGCATTCATCATTGCTTAAACATAGTTACTGATAAAGAAAATTTTGCGAGTGGTGTTTTGATAAGATCAGTTTTTATCTCTAATGAAAATGAGAGATTAGCTTCTGGACCTGGCCTAGTCACTAAAACATTTAGTATAGATATTTCATTTAACTCAATTGAAGTTCTTAATAACAAATCTTTATGGATTTCTCCACGAGACTCCACTTTAGAAGAAAAAGATCTTATTCAAACTACGAGAATTGGCATATCAAAGGCAAAAAATATAAAATGGCGTTGGTATCTCAAAAATAGTAGGAGTGTAAGTAAAAGATTAAAAGGTGACAGAACACCTAAATTTCTATAATCATTTATCTTTGTAAGCGTAATGCAAATTTGGCCTCATAAACATATCCACTCACTAGCTAATTTTTCAATTAAAGATTATGAGTCAGTATTTGAATTAGCTAATAGATTTGATGCACTAAAAAACGCAGGAACAAAAAAGATACCGGCCTTACAAGGGACTTTGGTAACGTCTTTATTTTTTGAAGCTAGTACAAGAACAAAAAATAGTTTTGAGCTTGCAGCAAAAAGACTTTCTGCTGATGTCCAAACGTTTGCGCCATCCTCCAGCTCTTTAACAAAAGGCGAAACAATAATTGATACAGCCATAACTTATTCTGCTATGGGGGCGGATACATTAGTTATCAGACATTCATCAAGTTACATAACCTTTGAGATAGCAAAAAAACTTGATGCAATAAATTCCAAGACATCTGTTCTTAATGCGGGAGATGGATTACATAGTCACCCCAGTCAAGGATTGCTTGACATCTATACACTAATAAAATTCTTTTCCCAAAAAACACTGAATCCAGAAGTTTTAAATTCCAAAAAAATTTTAATTATTGGAGACGTTAATCATTCAAGGGTTGCCAGGTCAAATCTTTGGGCTTTGAGTGCATTCGGCGCAGATATAATCTTATGTGGTCCTAAGACATTAATACCTGATGAATTTATAAATTTTTTAAAAACCCCCGCGCCAAATCAAATAGAAGATCCTGTTAAATCAAGAGGTTCCATAACAATTTCTAGATCATTGGAAGAATCAATAAAAATTGCAGATGCGATTATTGTTTTAAGACTCCAGAAAGAGAGAATGATGGAAAATTTACTAAGTAGCATTGATTCATATAGTTTGGATTATGGCTTAACCCCAGAGAAATTATCTTTAAATAATAAAGAGATTCCAATTCTACATCCTGGTCCCATTAACAGAGATGTTGAAATAAGTAGCAAAGTGGTAGATCGATATCCTAATTGCTTAATTAACAATCAAGTTGCAAATGGTATACCTATAAGAATGGCTTTGCTTTATCTATTACAAAAACACAATAAGTAAATTTATAGCAACTTAAGACTCTCAGTAAAGAAACCATAAAATAATCCCAATCTTAAAGAATCTAATAAAAGTACTAAAAATTTCTTTTTCCTTTCAAATCTAAGATTTCTTCTTAGAACTATTAAAAACTCAATAAAAACTACTGCTAAAAAAGCGGCTACAGGATCCATGAGTTCCACAACGGCGCTTACCATACCAAGAGAACTTCCAAAAAAGTAGCCAATTAAAACAGTAATCAATGATAATGAATATCTTCTCCATGGATTATTAGCCCAAAAACTTAATGTCTGAATATTTTCCACAATTTTTAGCTGAAATTTTGTCTTTTGAGGTTTAACAACCATTTTTTATTTTACTAAGCCGCTTCAGAATTTGATTGAATTTTAGTATTTCCTTCTATTAATTCAAGTAATGCTTCTAACTGAGCCATTAATCCTCTTAATTCGCTTGGTTCAGGGCAAAGGTCATCTTCTTTTATTCCTAAATGCATTTCTCTGAGCTCTTGCCTTAAATAGCGTATGTGACTAATGACTTGCTCTCTTTTGGTTTGAGACATGATATAAGATATAACATTAATATTTTAAGAAAGAATATTTTTAAAAAGGAGAGTTTGCATATTTATGACTGAGAATGAAGATATATGACCTAACAACAATTTGAAAAGATTATGAAGATTGAAAATTATCATAACCTTGAAAATATGTACTTAATTCTTATATCAATTTTAAATAATTACTTGAGGCTTTATTATTAGAGTATATTGACTTTACTCAATATGAAATTCATTTCTGAAAATAAAATAAGTGAGGAACTAGTAAATTCTTTTGATGAAGAAATGACACTAGAGCTCGCTAAAAGACTAGAGGAAGATAATTATAATACTCCATTTGATGGTTTAAAAGATTGGCACTTACTGAGAGCTCTTGCAATAAATAGGCCTGAATTAACAACTAAATATACCCATCTCCTCGATCAAGAACCTTTCGATGAAAACTAAAACTAAGGACTCCAAAATAAAGCTTCTTTTATTAATAACTGGGAGTATTGCAGCTGTAAGAATTCCATTATTAGTTAGCCAATTAGCGAAAGAAAATTATGAAATAAGATGCGTTTTATCAAAAAATGCAGAAAAATTAATAAAGCCGCTTTCTATTTCTATTTTAAGTAGAAATCCATGCATTTTAGAAGATGATCAATGGTCTGATAGTCAATCAACACCTCTTCACATCGAACTAGGCAATTGGGCTGATATTTTAATCATCGCCCCTTTAACAGCGACAACATTAGCTAAATGGGTAACTGGAAATGCTGAGGGATTGATCCCAAGCATCTTGATAGCAAATATAAAGCCTATTATTGTTGCGCCAGCAATGAATACACAAATGTGGCTAAATAAAGCTGTCCAAAAAAATTATGAAAATTTACAGAATTACGAAAATGTTTTGTTTTTGCAACCAAGTGAAGGTCTCTTAGCATGTGATGCTATTGGCATCGGTAAGATACCTCCAAATGATCTAATCCAATTAGCTCTTGAATTTATAGCTTCACACAAACAAAATGAATATCGCAAAGATTTACTTAATAAAGAAATTTTAATAACTGGAGGGTGTACCTCAGAGAAAATTGACGCGGCAAGACACATTACTAATAAAAGTTCTGGAGCAATGGGCCTACTTCTTTCTCAAGTAGCGAGGTTCAGAGGAGCACAAGTAAAATATGTTCATGGGCCTCTGAAAATCGATAAGAATCTTACTGATGGAATAAAAAGATATGAAATTGAAACTAGCGTTGATTTAATTAAGATACTTAAAAATGAAATATCAAATTGCGATTATTTTTTTATGAATGCAGCAGTATCTGATTTCAAGATTACCTCTGATACTTCAGCTAAAATTCCAAAAAATCAAATTAATGTTCATTTGAATCAAAACTTTGAGCTAGTCCCAGATATTTTAAAAACAATAAGTAAATCAAAAAAAGATAACCAAGTTTTTGTAGGCTTTTGTGCTTTTACAGGATCTATCGAAGATGCACGAATGACAATTAAAGAAAAGATTATCCAAAAGGGTTGTGATTATCTATTCGCAAATCCAATTGATCTTGAAGGCCAAGGATTTGGCTTTTTGGCACAAAATGAAGGTTGGCTATTCGACACTAAAAATATGGAACACTACATTAACAAAACATCAAAAATTGATTTAGCAAATAAATTAATAACCCAAATTATTTCATTAAAAAAATAAAAAAAATATTTTAAATTTGTATTTTTTTGTAATCTTAATCATTAAAAATAATGTGATAGCTTAAAATAATTCCAGTTTTTAAAAATCTAAAAAGCTACGGGTTGTTTCGAGGATTTAATAGTCTTATCTATTATGGTCCTTTCCCTTGTAATATCCGTACTGAACTTATTAGATGACCTTTAATCTATCGTCACAGAACTTTACTGCAACTTTAATTATGAGAATTCGTTCTTTCTTAGCTTTTGTTATTTCAATTTGTATAACTTTTGCTTTCGTACCTGTTAAAACATTTGCTTTTTCTGAAAGAGGAAATGCACAATTCACAGATGTTGTTAATACAGGAAAAGCTAATGATTGCCCTACATTAGACTCATCTCTTGTCGGATCAATATCTCTAGGGAATGGAGATAGCCTTAAAGGAATATGCATGCATCCAACAGAAGTTTATGTAAAAGTCCCAGGGACAAAACGAAAAGCTGCAGAATTTGTTTCTACAAAAATTATTAGTCCTAGAAATAACACCACAGTGACAGAAGTTTATGGAGATATAGATTCAGGAACTTTCACTGAAAAGGGGGGTATTGATTTTCAACTTATTACTGTATTAACTCCTGGTGGTTTAGAGGTGCCATTTGCATTCTCAGCAAAAGATCTTACAGCTGATTTACCTACATCTATTGAGCCAGGCACTGAGGTTAGTGGTTCAACATTTACACCAAACTACAGAACTGGTGACTTTCTAGATCCTAAGGCAAGAGCTAAAAATACTGGTGTTGAATATGCTCAAGGTTTAGTTGCATTAGGAGGAGATGACGAAGAACTTGCAAAAGAAAATATTAAAGTTGATGTAAATGGTACTGGAGTTATTACTCTTTCAATCAACAATGTAGATTCTGACACAGACGAATTTGCTGGTACTTTTGAAGCTATCCAACCTTCAGATACAGATATGGGTTCAAAGGATCCACTTGATGTAAAAATAATTGGGGAGCTTTACGGAAGAAAGGCATAAATCCTACTCAAGAGAAAAAGGGGGTAAAACCCCTCTTTTTTTTTCAAAATTTTTCTTTATCAATTTAAAAATGGAATTACAACAAAAAACTAAAACACTTACTAATGGACTAATACCACCTTATGGAGGGGAACTTAAAAATTTAATTATCAAAGATAAAAACCTTAAAAATGATCTTATCTCTAAAGCTTCTTATGAGTTTGAATGTAGCGAGAGAAATGCATGCGATGTAGAACTTTTGATGGTTGGAGCTTTTTCTCCATTGGAAGGTTTTATGGATGAAAATAACTACAACTCGGTAATTAAAAATAATAGAAATACAAACGGGTTGCTTTTTGGCTTGCCTATTGTATTTGATTCAAATAATGAAAAAGTAAAAGCTGGAGAGACAATATTGCTTACTTATAAAAATCAAAAAATAGCAGTTTTAGAAGTTAGCTCCAAATGGGAGCCTGACAAATCCTTAGAAGCTGAACTTTGTTATGGTACTAATTCTTTAGATCATCCTGCTGTTAAAATGATTTTTAACGAGAGAGGGAGATTTTATATAGGAGGAAGAGTTTATGGTTTCGAACTACCAATTAGAGAATTCCCCTGCAAAACGCCAGAAGAAGTTAGATCTACACTGCCATCAAATCATGATGTAGTTGCATTTCAATGCAGAAATCCAATTCATAGAGCACATTATGAATTATTTACTAATGCCTTACTTTCAGATAATGTCTCCTCTAACTCAGTTGTTTTAGTTCATCCAACTTGTGGACCAACTCAACAAGATGATATCCCTGGAAAAGTTAGATATTTGACCTATAAAGAGTTAGAAGAGGAAATATCTGATGAGAGAATAAAATGGGCTTTTTTACCTTATTCAATGCATATGGCAGGGCCAAGAGAAGCTCTACAACATATGATTATCAGAAGAAATTATGGCTGCACCCACTTTATTATTGGTAGAGATATGGCTGGTTGTAAGTCGTCATCAACTGGTGAAGATTTTTATGGTCCATATGACGCCCAAAATTTTGCGAATAAGTGTGCAGATGAATTGATGATGCAAACTGTTCCTTCAAAAAATTTAGTTTATACGAAGGAAAAAGGATATATAACAGCTGAAGAAGCCAAAGAATTTAATTATGAAATTATGAAACTTAGTGGTACAGAATTTAGAAAGAAATTAAGGAACGGCGAACCAATTCCTGAATGGTTTGCATTCAAAAGTGTAGTAGATGTTCTAAGACGCTCCTAATATTGTTTTATTATTAGTATTATAGATTTATTAAAGATTTTTTATTGTGAACAAACGTTGGAGAAACGTAGGACTTTATGTCCTAGCTGTTATTACTGTAATTTTCATTGGTACTTCAGTTTTTGATAAACCTAGTACTGAAAGTTCTACAAAGACCTTGAGATATAGTGATTTTATAGAGGCAGTCCAAGATAAAGAAATCAGTAGAGTCCTAATATCTCCAGATAATGCTACAGCTCAAGTTGTTGAAAATGATGGGAGCAGGTCTGAGGTCAATTTAGCCCCTGACAAAGATTTATTAAAAATACTGACTGAGAATAATGTAGATATAGCTGTAACTCCTACAAAATTAGCCAATCCATGGCAACAGGCTATAAGTAGCTTAATTTTCCCAGTACTTTTGATTGGAGGTCTATTTTTTCTTTTCAGAAGATCTCAAAGTGGTAATGCTGGAGGTGGCAACCCTGCCATGAGTTTTGGCAAGAGCAAAGCTAGACTGCAAATGGAACCATCTACACAAGTAACCTTTTCAGATGTTGCTGGTGTTGAAGGTGCAAAATTAGAACTTACAGAAGTTGTAGATTTTCTCAAAAGTCCAGATAGATTTACTGCAGTCGGAGCAAAAATTCCAAAAGGCGTTCTTCTTGTTGGCCCTCCTGGTACAGGAAAAACATTGTTAGCAAAAGCAGTAGCTGGAGAAGCAGGTGTACCATTTTTCTCAATATCTGGTTCAGAATTTGTTGAGATGTTTGTAGGAGTTGGAGCTAGCAGAGTTAGAGATCTTTTTGAGCAAGCTAAAAAAAATGCTCCTTGTATTGTGTTTATTGACGAAATAGACGCAGTTGGAAGACAAAGAGGTGCTGGTATGGGCGGAGGAAATGATGAAAGAGAACAAACACTAAACCAACTCCTAACCGAAATGGATGGTTTCGAAGGTAATTCAGGAATAATAATTGTTGCTGCCACGAACAGACCAGATGTCTTAGATTCAGCTTTAATGCGCCCTGGAAGATTCGATAGACAAGTAACAGTAGATAGACCAGATTATGCTGGAAGATTGCAGATATTAAATGTTCATGCGAAAGATAAAACTCTTTCAAAAGACGTTGATTTAGATAAAGTTGCTAGAAGAACACCAGGATTTACTGGTGCAGATTTAGCTAACCTTTTAAATGAAGCAGCAATACTAGCAGCTAGAAAAGATTTAGATAAAGTAAGTAACGATGAAGTCGGTGACGCTATTGAAAGAGTCATGGCTGGCCCAGAAAAGAAAGATAGAGTCATCAGTGATAAGAAAAAAGAATTAGTTGCTTATCACGAAGCTGGACATGCACTCGTTGGAGCATTAATGCCTGATTATGATCCAGTTGCAAAAGTTTCAATCATTCCAAGAGGTCAAGCAGGAGGTCTAACCTTCTTTACTCCAAGTGAAGAGAGAATGGAATCTGGTCTTTACTCTCGTTCTTACCTTCAAAATCAAATGGCTGTAGCTCTTGGTGGAAGAGTTGCTGAAGAAATAGTCTATGGAGAAGAAGAAGTAACAACTGGAGCTTCAAATGATCTACAACAAGTTGCCAATGTTGCGAGACAAATGATCACTAAATTCGGTATGAGTGACAAAATAGGTCCAGTCGCTCTAGGTCAATCCCAAGGCGGAATGTTTCTAGGAAGAGATATGAGTTCTACGAGAGACTTCTCTGAAGACACAGCCGCAACAATTGATGTAGAGGTTTCAGAACTCGTTGATGTTGCCTATAAGAGAGCTACAAAAGTTTTAACAGATAATAGAACTGTTCTTGACGAGATGGCTCAAATGCTAATTGAAAGAGAAACTATAGATACTGAAGATATTCAAGACTTGCTCAACCGATCAGAAGTAAAAGTAGCGAATTATATCTAGTTTAAATAATAAATATTTAATGAACATTAAAGAAGATTCTTTTTCTGACTTGATGCTAAAAGAATCTTTTTTTTTACTCGTAAAACCGGAAGATAATATTTACTCAAATACTTTTATAAGGAATTCATTTTTTGAAGAATTAGAAAGTTTAGTAAAATTAGGATTAAAAAATGTTGAAATAGGTTGGTCAACCCACGAAAAGTGGTTGGATTTTGTATCTGAAGTCAAACTCAATTTTCCGCAAATTAATTTAGGCTCTGCGTCCATAGTTAATAAGCAATCAATAGAAGATTCATTAAAAATTGGATTAAATTTTTCTATGATGAAATTTTGGGATAAAGATCTTTTTAATTATTCGAAGTTAAAAAATTATTTATTAATTCCTGGAATTAAAAATTTAAAAGATCTTGAGGAAGCGATAAATTTAAATTGCAACATTATCAAAATTTATCCAATAAAAAGTAAAGCTAGTTCCATAGATATCCTCAACTTTGAAAGTATTGATTTCATTGCTGCTGGAGGCCTATCAATCAATGATGTAAAAACTTATAAATCTTTAGGATATAAAGCAATCGTGATTGGAGATAAAGGTGTTATTAAAAAAAAATTCGATCCAAAAATATATGAATGGCTTAAAAATAATTAAATCAAAGATAATTATAATTAATTTAACAAAACTACTAATTATCGATTAAACCACATTGAGCTTGATTCAGCAGTAAATGATCAGCGAGTACTAAAGCCACCATAGCATCAACCATAGGAACTGCTCTTGGTAGAACGCATGGATCATGTCTCCCTTTCGCTTTCATCAAAACTTCATTTCCTTCAGCATTTACTGTTTTCTGTTCTTTCCCAATAGTTGCTGTAGGTTTAAAAGCTATCTTCATCTCTATATTTTCGCCATTACTTATTCCTCCTTGTATACCGCCTGAATTATTAGATATTGTTCTTAACTTCCTAATATCATCAGATTTAATGAAAGTATCATTATGTTCGCTTCCTTTTAAATAAGTTCCAGAGAAACCTGAACCTATTTCGAAGCCTTTCGTGGCAGGCAAAGACATCAAAGCCTTCGCTAAATCAGCTTCTAATTTATCAAAAACAGGCATTCCAAGACCAGATGGGACATTTCTAACTAAACATTCAATAACACCTCCACAAGAGTCTCCTTGACGCTTTAATTGCTTAATTCTCTCTATCATTTCTGCTGATACCTGTTCATCTGGACATCTAACAATATTAGAATCTATTATGTTAACAGTAATCTTTTCTTTATTTATATCAGAATCAATATCATGTATACGCTTTACCCAAGATAGTACTTCAGTGTTACAGAAGTGTTTTAATAATTGTTTAGCTACAGCTCCAGCAGCTACTCTTCCAATTGTTTCTCTTGCAGAGGCTCTTCCACCACCAGAACTTGCCTGAATTCCATATTTCAGATGATAAGTACCATCTGCATGAGAAGGTCTAAATACTTGCTCCAAATTATCATAATCTCCTGGTCTTTGATCCTTGTTTCTTACCAACATCGCTATTGGAGTTCCAAGTGTTAAACCTTGCTTTATCCCACTTAATATTTCAATTTTATCTTCTTCATTTCTGGGTGTTGTAATGTCACTTTGGCCAGGCCTTCGCCTATCTAATTCATTTTGTATCAGATTTATATCTACTTTTAATTTAGGGGGACATCCATCAAGGATAACTCCTACTGCACCGCCATGTGATTCTCCAAAAGTACTAACGCGAAAAATTTTTCCAAAACTACTACCCATAGAAATATCAAATGTTTTATCTATATATAAACATTATATGAAACCAATTGAAAATTAAACAAAAAAAAAGCCCCCAAAAAGGGGGCTTGTAAATTTAAGAACTTTAAGCTTAACCGATAGCTGGAGCTGAAAGAGCTACTGTTGTAGACTCAGCTGCTGCTAGATCAAGTGGGAAGTTGTGAGCGTTACGCTCGTGCATTACTTCCATACCTAGGTTTGCTCTGTTAAGAACGTCACCCCATGTAGGAACAATCTTACCGTTTGCATCAACAACTGACTGGTTGAAGTTGAAACCGTTAAGGTTAAATGCCATTGTGCAGATACCCATTGAAGTTAACCATACACAAACAACTGGGAATACAGCTAGGAAGAAGTGAAGACTTCTGCTGTTGTTGAATGAAGCATATTGGAAGATCAAACGACCGAAGTAGCCATGAGCTGCAACGATGTTATATGTTTCTTCTTCTTGTCCGAACTTGTAACCATAGTTCTGAGATTCTGTCTCAGTTGTTTCTCTAATTAGAGATGAAGTAACAAGTGAACCATGCATAGCTGAGAATAAAGATCCTCCGAACATACCAGCAACACCAGCCATATGGAATGGGTGCATAAGAATGTTGTGCTCTGCTTGGAAAACAAACATGAAGTTGAATGTTCCAGAGATACCTAGAGGCATTCCGTCAGAGAATGAACCTTGACCGAATGGGTATACAAGGAATACTGCGAAAGCTGCAGAAACTGGTGCAGAATATGCAACACAGATCCAAGGACGCATACCTAAACGGTATGAAAGCTCCCACTGTCTTCCCATGTATGCTGAGATACCAATTAGGAAGTGGAAAATTACAAGCTGGTAAGGACCACCGTTGTATAACCACTCATCTACAGTTGCTGCTTCCCAAATTGGGTAGAAGTGTAAACCAATAGCATTAGATGAAGGAACAACTGCACCTGAGATGATGTTGTTTCCGTATAGGAATGAACCAGCAACTGGCTCTCTAATTCCGTCGATGTCTACTGGTGGTGCTGCGATGAATGCAACGATGAAGCAAGCCGCTGCTGTAAGAAGGCATGGAATCATTAAGACGCCGAACCAACCAACATAAATTCTGTTGTTGGTTGATGTTACCCACTCACAAAACTGTGGCCAACCTTTTAACAGCGAAGAACGCTGCTGCTGAATAGTTGTCATGAGTTCGTAAAATATGTCTCTGAAGTGAGACGTGTAAATAAAAACGGAAAAAAATCCCGCTCCGAAGATTTTAGACCAAAATCGCTAAAAATGTGTAAATATTTTTTTCTTTAAGTAAACTTATTTTCTGGAAAATAGTAGAAAAGAACCTCCATGTCTTAAGATTTTCTTTGTTATTGAGGATTTAACTTGGTAATAATCGAATGGCTTCTTAACGGAAAAAGATCTAGAGAAGTAGTTTCCCTAAGCGAGGCTAAGCATAGAAGACTGCAATTAGAGGCTTTTGGAGCTGTAATTTATTGGAGTGAAAGAATTTAGGTTTTTAAGATTTAAGAGTTTAGAAAAAAAAATAAAAGTATTGAATATTAAATAAACTTATCTATTAAATAAAAAATCCTTATTAGTTATAAGAGATTTATTGTTCCGGTTTCTTAATTTAAAGACTTTCAAACTCTTGAACCCATTGTTTTTTGGAACAAATCACTTCTTTTTTTGTGTAGCTCATGGCAATTTTTTTTTCCTTATAAGCCGCTTCTCCAATAAAAACAGGCCAAATCAATTGGTCTCGATCATATTTGTGAATTATTCCTTGGCTATCCAGAAATAATGGATCCCCTTTTTTAATCATTTTCCAATCTTGGTTTATTCTCTCAGGATGAATTAAGCCATCAATATCTCCTTTTTCATTTCTTGGATAATCTATACTCCCTTGATGAACGTGAACAACTAATTCCTTTGGAAGTTCTATAAGGTCGTTTTTTAATTTATCTATCTCTTCTCTTAGGGAGCTAATTATTAGAGAAAATCTATCTATGATTTTGGGATCATAAAAATTTTGTGCTACAGCTCCTATTTCTATAACTAAACCACATGGCCAGGCTTCTACAAGAAAGCCTGTTTGGACTTTATCTTTTTCATGCAGATAAATAGGCAATCCAAATTTGTTCTGCAGCAATGCAGCTAAACAAAAATCTTTGAATCTCCTCCCATACAAAACAATGCTTGTTCCCATATTTGCAGTCGTAGTATGCAAATCGATCGCAATTTGACAGGGTTTAGATCCCTCAACTCCAAATTTATCTACTAAAAAATTAGCTCTATTAGTCTCATAAAAGCTATTCTTGTGTTGATCAAAATTTTCACTATCTTTAAAAGATCTATTTAAATCTACATCTATATATCTGCACCCTTTTTCATAGGCAACAGGATTTCCTATGATGTACTCATACTCAATACCATAATGTAACCTATTTTCCTTTCTATTAAATTGCTTAACCGCCCACACAGGATTAATTTCATTCCCATGGGTGCCTGAAACGATAAGTATTCTTTGAACTGTCATTTTTTCTTTAAAAATAAAATTTCATGCGAAATAAATACCTTATAAAGGCCTCCAGAAAACTCTGGTTTTGGTTTTGGACCCAACTAATGAATGGCTTCGCGCCATCAGATTTACATGGTAATTATAAAAGGCCTAAAGGAATAAAAATTAATAGTGAATACGATATTAATAATGAAAGTGGACAAATTTATTTATTGGTAGGGAAATCTTGTCCATGGTGTCAAAGAACTTTACTCATCCACGAAATAAAACATCTATCTAAAAAAGTAAAAGTTATTTTTTTAAAAGCAGATATTGAGCATGGCGAATGGATTTTCAATACAAAGATTAAAGGATGTATTAGACTTTCAGACCTTTACAAAAAAGCTAATAAAAAAATTATTTTTAGAGCGACATTACCTCTTCTAATTAGCTTTGAAAATGATGAACTAAATATTTTGTCTAATGAAAGTTCACAGATTATGAGACTACTCAATTCAATAAAAATTCAAACAAAATATCAGATATTAACTATTAAAGACTGTAATCAAAAATTTTTAGATTTAGTTAATAACAGTATTAATGATGGCGTATATAAATGTGGTTTCGCCAGAAATCAGTCAGCTTATAAAAAAGCAAGTCAAAATCTTTTCGCAGCTATAAATGAAATTGAAAATTTAATACAGAAAAATAAAGGAGACTGGATATTTGGAGAAGAGCTAACATACGCAGATATTTACCTTTTTCCAACGCTTATAAGATGGGAATTGATTTATAGCAAACTTTTCAAATGTACTGAACAAGAACTATCAAGTTTTGAAAAGATTATTGAATGGAGATTAAAATTCTTTAAATTATCTAATGTAAGTAGGACATGCTTCGATAGTGAATGGAAAAAAGATTACTACAAAGCTTTATTCCCTTTAAACCCAAATCAACTAATCCCAGTTTTACCTTCGCTAGAAGAAATAATTAGATTAGAGTCCGAAAAAATATAAAAATCAATTTCGAAAAAAAAATGATGTTGTAATGAACACTTATTTAGTTTATAGATAATGCAATTTTATTAGAAATTAACTATGTTATGTATGTCTACTAAAGTACGAAAAGCTTAAAATGAAATCCATTGACGAACACATCCAAAAAGATCAATCGGAAATCGAATCTGCAAAAGCAGAGGGCAATCTTCCAAAGGTCAGACATTTAACTGAAGAGCTAAAAGAACTCGAAGAATATAAGGATCATCATCCAGATGATAAGCATGACCCTAATGCTTTGGAACTATTCTGTGATGCCAACCCGGATGAACCGGAATGTCTTGTTTATGATGATTAAGTTTATTCTTATAGATATTCACAATAAAAAAGGGCTCTAAAAGCCCTTTTTTTATTTGTTAAATCCTTTAGTAATCTCTATTAAAGTCGGATGGACTTCCTGTAAGCGAACAAACAACCGACTCCTCATTTTTCATTTCCTTAACTTCTACAATTGGTCTTCCCATTTTCTTCAAAACCTCAATATCCTGGATGGTTTGACATCTAGCTATTATTTTTCCTTGTTGATCAAAGCATGTATAGAAATTCATATTTTTTTTTAAAAGAAGTATCTTATTTATGACTAATTTTCATTATTAAATCAAGTATATTTTTTTATAAAAAAATTTTTAATTTAAATTATATCCTTTTCCACACTTCAGAAAGCAGTGACGATAAACCTTTTTTTAAAGATGAAGAAATTAATAAAACTTTCTTTTTAGATAAATCTTCTAACTTTTTTGAAATTATTTTCAAATAATCATCATCTACCAGCTCCATTTTATTCAATACTATTATCCTCTCTTTATCTAGAAGACCTTTCCCATATTTTTTTAATTCCTGCTCAATTATTTCAAAATCATGTAAAGGATTTTCTGCCATTGCATCAATTAAGTGAACAAGTATCTTCGTTCTTTGGATGTGCCTTAAAAAATCATGCCCCAAACCTACTCCATCAGCTGCCCCTGATATTAATCCAGGAATATCCGCAAAAAGGCAACCATTCCCATCGATTTTTCTTACTACACCTAAGTTGGGTATTAGAGTTGTGAAAGGATAATTTGCAATTTTTGGACGGGCAGATGACAAAACAGAAATCAAAGTACTTTTCCCAGCATTTGGAAGGCCTATAATCCCAACCTCAGCAAGAAGTTTTAGTTCTAATTGAACCTCCCATATCTCACCATCTTTTCCTTCAGTGAATGATTCTGGGGCTCTATTTTGATTACTTAAATAGTAAGCATTACCATGTCCACCTCTTCCGCCAATAGCAATAGTTAAACTCTGCTTATCTTTTGTTAAATCTCCTAAAATAATGCCGGTTTTAATATCCCTTATTTCTGTACCGCAGGGAACTTTAAGGATTGTATCCTCACCTGAAGCACCTGATCTCTTACTAGGACCTCCTTTGCATCCATCTTCAGCAATTATTTCACGTTTAAATTTGAAATCTAATAATGTTTGAAGATTATTATCAGCCATCAAAATAACTGAACCCCCTCTCCCGCCATTTCCCCCCGAAGGTCCTCCAGCAGGTACGAATTTTTCTCTTCTAAATGAAACTATTCCATTTCCACCTTTTCCAGCTTTAAGAATAATGTTTGCTTGATCAATAAATTGCACTTAATAAGCTTATTTAATTGTTTCTAGGTATTTTAAATTTTATTTTATCCACGCAATACTGCAACCAGGTCCACCCTCGTTATTGGCTGCATCTTCAATTTTATCAACATAATTTAAACCTGATAACCAATTTCTTAGTCCTTTTTTTAATTTCCCTGTGCCAATTCCATGAACAATCCATAGCGGTCCATGAAATTTTCTAATTTTCTCCTCAATAATTATTTCTGCTTCATAAACTCTTAACCCTCTTACGTCAATTGTATTTTTACTCGTTCTAATTTTAGAAAAAGAAAAATCTTTTCTTGTAGACTTGATCTCAATTTTTGACCCTTTGAAATTAGGCTTTTCTCCATTAATACCTTCAAAGTCATCTACAGATAGTGTACTTCTGAATGAACCACATTTAACTTCATAAAAACCACCTTTTTTATCTAAATCTACAATTTGTGCCGTACTATTTAGACTCTTAATTTTTACAAAATCGCCTACCTGAGGATTCCATGATATTGACTTTTCAAATTTTTTTTGGGTCAAATGTTCCGTCTCGATTTCTTTTAATCTTTTTCCAATAATTCTCGTATCCTCACCATTAACATTCTTATCTCTTAATTTTTTAATCAAATCTATTACCTCTTTTTTAGCGGATACAATATGTTCTGATAATTTAGCTCTTTCAATTTCCTGGATTTTTTCAGCATTTATTTTTTGATATTCATAATTTCTTTGCAGTTCATCATGTAATATTTCAGTCCTTGCAATCAGTTCTGCAGCCTCTTCTGCAGAATTTTGTTGTTTAATCCTCTCTTCCTCAAGTCCTTTAATAATACTGTTAATACTATCAACTTCTTTTGGCTTTAAATAATTTTCAGCTTCATTGAGTATGCTTTCATTTAGACCAATTCTCTTTGAGATTGATAAAGCATTACTTCTCCCGGGAATTCCCCAGTTGAGTATATATTTTGGCTTCAAAGAATCCTCATCAAAGGCAACTGATACGTTTTCAAATCTTGAATCTTTATATTTTAGAGCCTTAATATCTCCATAATGTGTAGTTGCCAAAGTGATATCAGATTTATTTGCAAATTCCTTTAATAAGGCCATCGCAAGGGCACTTCCTTCAATAGGATCTGTACCTGATCCAATCTCATCTAACAATACAACTGATAATCCTTTCTTATTATCAAGTGAATCTAATATCTCTTTTATGCGAGATATATGACCACTGAAGGTAGATAAATTTTCTTCTAATGATTGATTATCTCCTATATCCACATATATATTTGGGCAAAAGGGGATAATAGGATTATTAGTTGAGGGTATCAATAATCCTGCTCTAGCCATAAGTAAAGACAAACCCAAGCCTTTTAAAGCTGCCGTTTTACCTCCAGTATTTGGACCTGTAATAGCTACAACCTTAATATTTTTATTTATATGAAAATCGACAGCCACTGGTGGAGGGGCTCCTTTTTTCTTGTGTTCCCAAATCAATAACGGATGAGAAAAACCAATTAAAGAAATAATAGGATTTTTCTCAAACTTAGGAGTTTTGCCTCCAATCCATTTCGAATATCTTGAACGAGTTAAAGCATTTTCTAATCTCAATAAAATGGATGCCATTTCAATAAGATTTTCTGAATTATCACTAACAACTTGGGACCATTTCTTAAGTAATTTAAATTCTTCTGCTGTAATCCTAGCCTCTAAAGAAGCAATCTTATTACCTTTATTTACAACACTTTCAGGCTCAAAATATGCTGTATTACCTGAAGATGAAGAGTCATGAATTATGCCTTTAAATTTATCTACATAATTAACTTTTATTGCTAAAACAGGCCTACCATATCGATCACCAATAGTAGTATCTTGCAAATAAGCTAAATTCTTTTGAATAAATTTCTCAACTAATATTTTTCTTTCAAGTTTCTTAGATAATAATTCTTTTCTAAGAATAGTTAGTTCATTACTAGCATTGTCTGAAATCCTTCCATTAGATTCAATACCTTTTTTAAAAATCGTCTCGATATTCTGATGGTCAATTAAATTTTTTGTAAATGATGAAATAAAGGGCCTATGTTCAAAATCTAATGAGATTTTTTTTAAATTTCTTGCTGCAGCAATTGTTTTCGCTATTTCTAATAAATCAGAAGATAAAATTACACCTCCCTTGGAACAAATTTCAATAT
>NZ_CACAYO010000012.1 GCF_902536725.1 uncultured Prochlorococcus sp. | reverse complement strand
TCCATTAATCTTCTACAGAATTGATAATTTCAGTTTTTGCGGTGTTTACAGGTAATTCAGTTATTTTTTCTTTTTTGGAGGAGGGTATGACGTTAGCCGAAGTTTTGTTTAGATATTCACCTGTATTTTCTGAGAAAACGAGATTCATTTCGTGATCAGATGTTATGTATCTGTGAGTTTGTCCTGTTTTTGTGCGCTCTAAAATTGATTCATTACCAACTTTTTTTCTTAATTTAATTACAGCATCAAAAATCGCCTCTGGTCTTGGTGGGCATCCTGGGAGGTATAAATCGACTGGTATCAGTTTATCAACGCCTCTTACAGCAGTTGTAGAATCTGCACTGAACATTCCCCCTGTGATTGTGCAAGCACCCATGGCAATAACATACTTTGGCTCAGGCATCTGCTCATAAAGTCTTACAAGCGCAGGAGCCATCTTCATTGTTACTGTCCCTGCAACTATTAGTAAATCTGCTTGCCTTGGTGAACTTCTAGGCACTAATCCAAATCTATCAAAATCAAATCTAGATCCTATTAGAGCAGCAAATTCAATAAAACAGCAAGCTGTTCCATAAAGGAGAGGCCACAAGCTACTTAGCCTGGCCCAATTATGTAGATCATCTAAGCTTGTCAATATAATATTTTCGCTTAAATCTGTAGTAACTTGTGGTGCGCCAAGAGGGTTGCAAGTTCCTTCTCGAATTTCTCTTATTGCTTTTGGGGATAATTGTGGATTCAATTTTTTAACTCCATTCTAAAGCACCTTTTCTCCATGCGTATGCCAAGGCAATAACAAGTATTGCAATGAAGATTAAAGCCTCAATAAAAGCTAATAAGCCTAATCTATTGAAGGCAACAGCCCAAGGATAAAGGAATACTGTCTCAACATCAAATATAACGAAAACCAAGGCAAACATGTAATAACGAATATTAAATTGAATCCATGCTCCTCCGATGGGCTCCATTCCAGATTCATATGTAAGTTTTCTTTCCCCTGTTCTGCCTTTTGGGGCAACGATGAGATTAGTAACTAGAGCTAATACTGGAACAGCTGCGGCAATAAGAAGGAAACCCAAGAAGTATTCATAGCCAGTTAATAAAAACATCTTAAAAAATTAATTTTGAATAAAAGTCGCTTAATTAAGCAAAATCTTTTAAAGTTCTTAAAGAACAATAATAAACCGTGAGTGAAAACATTCAACCAGCGTCTGAGGAAAACAAAATAGTTGAAGATTTTGAGAAAGAAAAACTTTCTGAAAATTCCTCAGGAGTAAATGTTGAAAAATCTTCTACCAATTTAGAACAAAATAGATTTGAATGTAGAAGTTGTGGATATATTTATGATCCGTCTGAAGGAAATAAAAAATTAAATATACCTAAAAATACTCCTTTTTCAAAGTTAGATGGGAATACTTTTGCTTGCCCTGTTTGTAGAGCCGGAAAAAATTTTTACAAGGATATTGGATCCAGAGCAAAACCAAGTGGATTTGAAGAGAATTTAGTTTATGGATTTGGATTTAACAGTTTACCACCTGGTCAAAAAAATATATTGATTTTTGGAGGATTGGCTTTTGCTGCTGCTATGTTCCTTTCTTTGTACTCTTTGCATTAATATAAATAAATGAAAAAATTTTTTACCAGTTTTCCCAATCTTCTATTATCTGCAGTTCTCTGTTTTATTTTAAGCAGTTGTTCATCCACAGGGGTCAAAATGAATGAAAGTAGCCCTTGGAAAACAATTCAGTTTGAAGACCAAGCTAATGCTCTAGATGTTGATTTCATAGATAATGATCATGGGTTTTTAGTTGGCTCAAACAGATTGATTATGGAAACAACTGATGGTGGTGAAACATGGGAAAAAAGAACATTAGATATTTCTGCTGAAGAGAATTTTCGCCTTCTCGATATTGACTTCAAGGGTTCTGAAGGTTGGTTAATAGGACAACCCTCTCTCGTTATGCATACTTTTGATGAAGGTAAAAATTGGACTAGGCTTTCATTAGGTAAATTACCAGGCCAGCCTTTTTTAGTTACTACTATTGATGAAGGAGTTGCTCAATTGGCGACAACATCTGCAGCTATTTATGAAACTTCTAATAGTGGTGAAACATGGGAGGCAAAAGTATCAGACCCCTCGGAACAGGGAGGTATAAGAGATTTAAGAAGAACATCTAGCGGTGATTATGTGAGCGTAAGCAGTCTTGGAAATTTCTTCTCTACTCTTGATAGCGACAGCAATACATGGATTGCACATCAAAGAGCAAGTAGTAAGAGAGTGCAAAGCATTGGTTTTAATCCAGAAGGAAGTTTATGGATGCTTTCAAGAGGTGCGGAAATTAGATTTAATGAAGATTCTGATAATCTAGAAAGTTGGTCAAAGCCCATAATACCTATTCTTAATGGTTACAATTACTTAGACATGGGATGGGATCCAAACGGCGACATATGGGCCGGCGGTGGTAATGGCACTTTAATAGTAAGTAAAGATCAAGGTGAAACATGGAATTCAGATCCTATCGCTTCTGCATTGCCCACTAACTACATAAAAATAGTTTTTCTTGATAAGGAATCTTTAGATAATCAGAAAGGATTTATACTTGGTGAGCGTGGTTACATTCTTAAATGGAATGGCTAAATCTGGAATAACTTAAGAAAATAATAAAAAAAATCTTAATTTTGGATGAATTTAACAACTGTCTGTAACCAAGCTGTTAATTTCTTCGCAATCTTATGATTTTACACTGTAAGATCGTATGGTAAACAATTGTGATTATGGCCGCAGGTTCAACGGGTGAACGCCCATTCTTTGAAATAATTACCAGTATTAGGTACTGGATTATTCATGCAGTAACACTACCAGCTATTTTTATAGCAGGCTTCCTATTTGTATACACAGGCTTAGCCTACGATGCTTTTGGAACTCCTCGTCCAGATAGTTATTTCCAATCATCTGAATCTAAAGCGCCTGTTGTAACACAAAGATATGAAGCTAAATCTCAACTAGACTTAAGAACAAAATAACAATGACTAATTCTCAAGCTCCAATGCAGGCTGTTGAAGTCCGCGTTTATCCTATATTCACTGTTCGTTGGCTAGCAGTTCACGCACTAGCCATCCCGTCAGTATTCTTTTTAGGTTCTATTGCTGCTATGCAATTCGTAGCCCGATAAATTTAACTATCATGCAAGTAAACGAAAACCCTAACAAAGTTCCAGTTGAACTTAATCGTACAAGTCTTTATTTAGGCTTATTATCTGTCTTCGTATTGGGAATTTTATTTTCCAGTTACTTTTTCAATTAAATTAAAATTATGAGTAAATTAAAAGGACCTGATGGAAGAATTCCAGATAGACTTCCCGACGGTAGACCAGCAGTTGCATGGGAAAGAAGATGGACTGAAGGAACTCTTCCTCTATGGCTTGTTGCTACAGCAGGTGGAATTGCAGTAATCTTCGTTTTAGGCATATTCTTCTACGGCTCATACCAAGGTGTTGGAGCTGGAGGCTAATTAACCCTCACTTTGATCTGATAATCACTTGTATCTAATAAGAATCAATAAATATCCCTAACTTCTCTATTGTAGAGCTGGGGATATTTTCCTTTTGGGTTATCAATCCATCTTTTAATGAAAAATGTGACTTACTTTTTGGTCTCTCTTTTTCAATTAATTTAGCAACTTCAAATATTATTTTATTAGCCACTTCAGTATTAGATCTAAGATTATCCAACACCATCTCTACAGAAACATCTTGATGAGTTTGATGCCAGCAATCATAATCAGTAACCATAGATAATGAGGAATAAGCTATTTCAGCTTCTTTAGCTAATCTTGCTTCTGTATGGTTCGTCATTCCTATTATTGAACAACCCCAACTTCTATATAATTTAGATTCTGCTCTAGTTGAGAAAGCGGGACCCTCCATTGCTAGATAGGTACCACCTCTATGCAATTGTCTACCTCCAGGAATATTTTTTTCTCCAATTTCACTTAATATTCGTGATAAATTTGTGCAGAATGGATCTCCCATTGTTACATGTGCCACTGCTCCTTCGTTAAAGAAGGTTGCAGGTCTATTTTTTGTTCGGTCTATAAATTGATCTGGAACCACTATATCAAGTGGTCTTATCTGTTCTTGTAATGAACCAACTGCTGATGGAGCTATAATCCATCTTACTCCTATTGATCTTAGAGCCCAAATATTAGCTTTGTAAGGGATTTCAGAAGGATTTAAACAATGTGTTCTGCCATGTCTAGGAATAAACGCTATCTCTAGATTTCCAAGATTATATACTTTTATTGAATCAGAAGGTTTACCATAGGGAGTATTGATCTCTAGTTCTCTTAAGTACTCTATTTGATCCATTGAATAAAATCCACTTCCACCAATCACTCCTAATCTTGATTTTTCAATTGGTAATAAATGTTCTTTATTCATAGTGATGTAAATGACTTTTAATCATATGGTATTAATTGGGGGAGGACACACAAATGTTCTTTTATTGAACAAATGGTTAATGTGTCCGAAATTAATGCCAGAAATTCCTGTTTCAATTATATCTAGAGATTCTCATTTAGTTTATTCGGCGTTATTCCCATCCGTTCTTTCTAACTCAATTTCTTTAGAAGAGAGTTTAATTGATATAAAATCCTTAGCAAAAAATGCAAAAGTATCTTTTATAGAAGAAGAAGTAAAGGATATTGATTTCAATTTAAAAAAAATTGTTTTAAGTAATAGACCCTCAATTAACTATTCGAAGTTGGTGCTTAATTATGGAAGTCAAACAATAATTCCAAAAGAATTTGAGTCACTAGTTAAAAATCGAAATGCTTTTACGATTAAACCTTTTTTGAGGGCTTATAACTTAGTACAAAAAGAGGACATTTTTGATTCAGTGAATGAACTTCCATTTGTAATAGTTGGGAGTGGCCTAGCTGCAATTGAAGTATCATATGCTTTGAGAAAAAGATGGAGAGGGAGATCTTTAAAATTATTATGCGATTCAAGAAAAATAAATAATAAAATTCTAAAGAGTTTACGGAATTCCAATATTGATTTAGTTGAAAATCTTAATTTCGAGTATGGAAAGATTCTATTATGTACTGGAAATAAATCTCCTTCATGGGCACAAAAAAATTTATTAGATTTGGATTCTCATGGCAGAATAATTACAAATCAGAGTTTGCAGTTGAAAAGTTTTTCCGGAATTTTTGCTGCGGGTGATTGTGCAGTTGTAGATTCAGCAAGAAGACCAGCATCAGGAGTTTTTGCAGTCAAAGTTGTAAACACACTAGTACAAAATCTAAAAAATGATGTAAAAGGGGTGTCATTAAAGAAGTGGTTTCCTCAAAAGATCGGATTGCAAATAGTTAATACATTTCCAAGCAATCATGCAAAGGCTTTTGCTATTTATCGCAATTTTGTTTTTGGCCCTTCTTTTCTTTTTTGGATTTTAAAACATAAAATTGATCTGAAATTTGTAAATAAATTTAGATTAAAAAGGCTAATTATGAAAAGTAGTGAAAAAAATATTTCATTCAATGATTGCAGGGGATGTGCAGCTAAGATTCCTCAGTTTGTTTTGAATAAATCATTAATAAAATCTAATTTAGATTCTTTTGCCTCATCCCCTGAAGATTCAGTTGAGATTTATCAAAATGGTGAAGATATTATCTTGCAAAGTGTAGATGGATTTCCTGCTTTGGTAAGTGATCCTTGGCTTAATGCAAAAATTACTACTTTGCATGCCAGCTCAGATTTGTGGGCATGCGGAGCAAAACTTTCATCTGCGCAGGCTTTAATTTCATTACCAAAAGTGGAAAGGGAATTTCAGAGTTACCTCTTTTCTCAGTCCCTTCAAGGTATTAAATCAACAGTTGAGGATCATGGAGGTGAATTACTAGGAGGACATACTTTCGAGGCAAGAAGTTTAGTAAACAAACCTTATTCATTAGGAATAGATGTTTCTTTAACTGTCCAAGGCATTTTAAAAAATGGCGCAAAACCATGGCTTAAATCTGGAATGAATGATGGAGATATTCTTATGCTGTCTAGACCTCTAGGCGTTGGGATTTACTTTGCCGGTCTGATGCAAAATTTTAATATGCTAGAAAGTTCTTCTGAAATAATTGATAATTTATTAAAGAGTCAGCAATATTTGATTGATGAAATTTACCTTTTTCAAGATCAATTTAAAGAATCATTAGTCAATGCTGCCACTGATATTACTGGATATGGATTTATTGGACACCTTAAAGAGATGATTGAATCATCTAATTTACATAGGGAAAGAAATAATCTTGAGCCCCTTAAAGTTCTATTAGATCTATTTGCATTTAAAGCTTATCCTGGTGTATTTGATTTAATTAGAAAAGATGTTAAAAGTACTTTCTTTGAATCTAATAAAGAAATTTTTGACAAAATTTATAAAGGAAATCAGCAAAAAAGAATAATTAATTTTTTAAACGAAAGTTCATTAGATAAAGAGACTTTTGACGAGAGAATAGCATTACTATTAGATCCTCAAACATGTGGCCCCTTGTTGATTAGTTGCAATCCTAAATATGAAAATACTCTTAAAGATAAATGGTACAAGGTTGGAGAAGTTGTAAAAATTTAATCAATTTCTATTTAATTTGTCAATTTCTAAATATCTTAATCTTTTGATTTCCTTTCCCATTTCTTTTCCTGGATCCCATCCTTCTTTTTTTAATGTTTTGCCGTCTTTTTTTGATTTTATGGATTTGTAAATAAATAACCACTTAAACAAATTATGCCAGTGTAGGCCTCCATCACAAATTAATAATTTGACTGTCTCATCATTTAGATTTCTGTCCTCAATAAATTCTGTCCAATTTGATGGAGAAAAATGCATGAATTTTTTTTGGTTGGTTTTTAATATGTTTTTTATATTTAAATAATCTTCTAACATTTTTATCTCACTATTATTTATCAAAAATCTTTGACATGCTGTTTCTAAATCTTCTGAATCTTTTAACAAGTAAAGCATATAATTTCCATTCAACTTCTTAATCCAATTTAGTCCTCTTAAAAACCTTTTATCGACCTTAATATTTTCATTTAAGATTGAGATAATTTCCCATTTATTAATTATCGAAATTACATTATTCAAATTATCATGTTTGTAAATTTCAGCTAGTTCCATCCTTATTCGTATGCCGAGTGCCGGAGGGAAAATCATTTTTTTATGAGTTTCTGAACTTTTCCATGGCCATTTTCTAACTGTTTCTTGAGATTGTTTGAGGGAATTATTTGAAATATTGAAATCTAACCTTGAAGCATATTTTGCACATCTGATTAATCTACTTGGATCATCTGAAATACTATTACTGTGAAGTAAGTTCAATTTTTTATTTTTTATATCAAGAATTCCGCCATAAAGATCATAGATTTTCCTTGTTTCAACCTCGAAGGCTATTGAATTTATAGTGAAATCTCTCCTCTTAAGATCCTCCTTAATAGTACTTTTAGTTACTATGGGATTTAACCCTGGTGCAGGGTAAGTTTCTTTTCTTGCAGAAGCAATATCAATTTTATAGTCATTTATATTTATTTCCACAGTGTTGTATAAATTAAATTCCTTGATCAAACATAAATCTACATTTACAATATTTTTTTTTATAAATTTTGCCAAAGAAATAGAAGAACCTTCAATAATAAGATCTATATCTAAAGGTTCAGAAAAGGATTTTTTGTGGAATTTACTTATTAATAAATCTCTTAGATAACCGCCAACAAAAGCTACCTTAGTATTGTTATGAGATTCTATGTATTTAGTAATTAGGTTATATAGATTAAATGGAATTTTTATTAATTCCCCGTGTAAATATTCAGAAATATCATTCATGAGTTTTAACTTACATAACGAATTGGAGCTAATCTAGGATCTAGAATTTTACTTCCTTTATCACCAAATTTTACTGCTAAAGATATTTTTTCACCGCTCCCAAAAATATGTATGATTTCACCTTTACCAAATTTTGAGTGAATTAGCTTATCTCCAACTATCCAGCTTTTTCCTTTACTGGGTCCTGAATATAATTTCCTTACTGCATTTATTGGTTTGTTAATAAATTCATTTGGATTATTCCGATCAACTCTTGTTAAACGATCAAGATGCCAATCTCTTCTAATTGAAGCACCTCCAGTTTGGGGTAATTCACCATCCATTAAATCTTCAGGTATTTCCGAAAGAAATATTGAAGGAATTGTTGCTTCACGCATTCCACCCCATAATCTTCTTTCTCTGGCATGACTCAAGAATACTCTTTCTTTAGCTCTAGTAATACCTACGTAGCATAATCTTCTTTCCTCTTCTAGAAGTGAGGGAGTATCTATAGATCTATGGCTCGGGAAGAGACCTTGTTCTAGTCCAGTGATAAAAACATTTTGAAATTCTAAACCCTTACTATTGTGCAGAGTCATAAGAGTTACGGAGTTGGGATTATTCTTCTTTGTATCATTATCAGTTGTTAAGGCTGCTGTAGAAAGAAATCCTTCTACATTTCCACTTTCTGTTTCTTCTTCATATTGTGTAGCTGCATTTATTAGTTCTTGTAAGTTATTTCTTCTATCTTCAGATTCTTCAGTCCCACTAGCTAGCAAGTCTTTTAAATAACCACTTTTTTCTAAGATTAGTTGTAGTAGTTGAGCAGGGCCTGAATTTTCTAGATAACAAAGTAGATCATTCATAACTTCAGTAAATTTATTAATTCCTTTTGATGATCTGCCTATTGTTTCTTCAAGACTTTGCTTATCATTAAGAACCTCCCATAATGGAATTTTTAACCTATTGGATAGTTCATTAAGTTTTTGGATAGTAGTCTTACCAATCCCTCTTCTAGGGACATTTATTATACGCAAAAGACTAACGTTATCTGAAGAATTAACCAGAACTTTCAAATATGCTATTGCATCTTTAATTTCTCTTCTATCGTAAAAACGCAATCCCCCGTAAATTGTATAAGGAATGCGCCACCTTACAAGAGATTCCTCTAGCACCCTTGACTGAGCTCTTGTTCGATATAAGATTGCAAAATTTTTCCATATTGGATTTTGATTATAATTATTGAGCGATTTTATTTTATTGGTAATTGCTTCTGCCTCAGAAATTTCATCATCACAGCTTAGTAACTTTAAAAGCTCTCCTTTTTCTTTAGTAGCCCTTAAAACTTTCTCAATTCTTTCAGAGTTGTTTTCAATTAGTGAGTTTGCAGCATCAAGGATATTAGAAGATGATCGATAATTTTGTTCTAGTTTAATTAAAGATGATTCTGTATTGTCGTTTAATGCTTTTTTAAAATCTTCTTGAAAACCAATTAGAATTCTAAAGTCAGCTGCTCTGAAACTATAAATACTTTGATCAGCATCCCCAACTACAAAAATTGAACGATCTTCCCAATTAAAGAATTTTTTTGGTTCAGTATTCCCAGCAGTAATTAATTTTATAAGTTCATATTGTGTTCTATTTGTATCTTGATATTCGTCAACTAGAATGTGTTTAAATCTTTTGTGCCAGTAATCTCGGACTACATCATTTTGCCTCAATAAGAAAACAGGCAAAAGTAGAAGATCATCAAAATCTAAAGAATTATTTTTTGAAAGCGAAATCCTATATCTCTTGTAGGCTTCTGCAACTGTTTTATCAAAATTATTATCTGCTTTTTCTAGAAGATCATTTGAAGTTAGGCATTGATTCTTAGCATTACTTATTAATCTTTTAATCTTTTTTGGATCATATCTTTTGGGATCAAGATTCATCTCTTGAGTGATAATTTCTTTTACTAATGTTTGAGAATCTGTTTCATCGTAAATTGAAAATTGTCTTGTCCATTTTAATCCTTCTGGGTCATTATATTTTTCAATATCAAATCTAAGAAGTCTTGAAAATAAAGAATGAAAAGTACCTATCCAAAGGTTTTGAAGTCTCTCTTGATGAACGTTTGTTCTTAATTGATTTTGCTCAATTTCTTTGAGAGTTGACCATGGCTGCCCAAATTGATTAAAAGCTAATTCTTGCGCGAGAAGAACTTCTAACCTTGCTTTCATTTCTTTAGCAGCCTTGTTAGTAAAAGTTACCGCAAGAATGTTGTAGGGATCTATAGAGTTGTTTTCAATAAGATTTGCAATTCTGTGAGTTAGAGCTTTTGTTTTACCGCTGCCTGCACCCGCTACAACTAAAAGTGGTCCATAAACATGCTTTACTGCTTGAAGTTGCTCATTGTTTAGAGACTTAAATAGGAAATTGTTAGTTTGAGACACTTTTGTGGGTTTTTTTCAAGAGTCAGATTTTACTATGATGTTCAGATTCTGTTTCTAGCTGTTCTAAAGCTTTTTTTAAATTAATAAGTTCATTATTGTTATTGATTATTTCTTCAAATTTGTTTTGAGGCATTCTTAATTTCATACTTCTTTCAAAAATTTCTTTTTCTAATCTTTTTTTATAAGAAGAAATAATTTTCTTTGACAACTTTAAATCTTGATGATCCAAAATCTTATAATGATGTATGCCTATTTTAGCGGAAAAAAAATTTTTATTTAAATTATTTCAACTATCACTTTGGAATGAAGTTATTAATTAAGAAGCGTTGCGTTAATTTTATAATTGTATTGTTTTTACTAGCTTTGTACTAATCTAAAAATCTAACTTTAAATTTTACTTCAGGCATGTCAGTTTCAAAGAATAATCAACTAATGTCAGCCGATAAGAAATTAAATGATTTAAGCAATATAAAAGAATTTATTAATAGTGCAAACTCAAGATTAGATGCAATAACCTCAATAACCAATAATTCAAATGCAATCGCAGCAGATGCTGTAACAGCAATGATTTGCGAAAATCAAGATTCACTTAATTCAAAAGTATCTTTAAATACAACTAACAAGATGTCCGTTTGTTTAAGAGATGGAGAAATAATCCTAAGGATTGTTGCGTATCTTTTGATTTCTAATGACGAATCAGTTTTAGAAAAAAGTTGTCTGAAGGATCTTAAAAATACTTATCTTGCTCTTGGGGTACCTTTAAGAAATGCAAGAAGGGTTTTTGAATTAATGCGAGAAGCAACTATCTCTGATTTGAATTCAACAGTTAATAATATGCGAGGAAACAAAGGCTTTCTTCCTAAATTAATATCTGAAACAGAGTTTCAATTTGAAAGGATAATTAATCTTTTAAACTAGCTAAATTCCTTATCTCTGAAGTATGGGAAGTCTGTATTACTGAGTTATTTTCCACATTTCTGATAGTAGAAAATCTAGATCTTATATGAGTGGATAAAAAGGAAATTCTTTCTTCGGAAACTGTTGATTTATAAATAGTTTTAATGTGTAAATTATTTTGTTCATCAATAAAATAATTGGATGATGAAATAAGAGATTCTGTATAACCTTTATTTCTTAAAACAATTCCTGAATTATCATTCTTGGGTAAAAATATCAAAATAGTTTCATCTCCCTTACTCATATCATTTTCTTCCCAATCATTAATGGGTTGCCATTTTATAGAAATTGCTATGCTCTCTAGGTTTAAACTTAACTTGTGATTCTTAAAAATTTCAATAACTTTTTTATTTTTTGAGTTGATATATTTTATAAATATTTTACTAGATGAGTTTTCAAATTCCTGAAAAGCTAAAGTATGAGAACTTCTTATGGATTTCCATTCTCCTATACTTTCATCAATGAATTGATTAATTGTTGTTAGATTCTTCGTCAAGTTTATCTTCTACGGAATGATTTTCTGCTTTCTGAATCATTCTTACCATTGAATCCACCATTAATCTCTTTGCAGAAGTTACTTTTAATCCAGAGGGAGTGGTTGATATTTGCTCTCCAGGGCGATCATGTGAAGTTGGTCTAAATGGAGTCATCTAAGAATTAAAAAATTAATCGATTTCTATTCTTGCATGAATTCTTATTCATATAGATTTTGTTTGCAAAAATGTCATATCTCTCTTTTTAAATTTTTGAATTTTTAGTTTTTTTGTTATTTAGGTATTTTATTTTTTGCTAATCCTGAAATAGTAGCTAATGCAAACATTCCCAAAAGTGCTACTCCTAGAAATAATCCTGCTCCCTGACTAACACCAGCTCCTACAGCTACTAATATAGAATCACTTATAAGAAGACTTATTAATAATGCTGGAGTAAATATTTTCCAGCGAGTTCCTCCAATACCAATTGCGTAGCTTAGAAAATCAAAAAGGCCAGTCATAAGTAGACCAGTCATGAGAAAGAAATTTTCTTCGAGTTGGTTTTGATTAAAACTTTCAATTTTTTTCATCGCTTTGGGGCCTACCAATTTCCTTACAGGGACTCGCCCATAATTTCTTGCGATAAAGAAAGCAGCTTGGCAAAAAACGATATCAGAAAAGATTATTGTCATGTAACCTTTTTGAAATCCTAATAATGAACCTGCTAGTAGAGAATAAGCTGAACTTGGAAGAGCTGGTAGAATAATACTTACTCCCCTAAGTATGAAAATTCCAAAAGGCGCCCAAATTCCCATACTTTCTATTTTGTTCCTTAGTGGTTCAATCCCATAATTTTGGATTAAATAAATCAATACAACAAATATTGCGATAAAAAAAACTACTGAAAGAAATTTCTGTATTGTATTCATTAATTTATTAGTAAATTTATTGGAAGTAAATTCTTAATTTAATATTTGATTGTATCTATAATAGATTTACTAATCAATAAAAATTTTTACAATTTTTTAATCTTATATTTACTCCTGATAAAGGATTTTTGCATTTCGGACGTATTAATGATTAATTCAAAAAATAAATTTAATTCAATATTTGTTAGAAATAGCTTCGGTTTAGTCCTTTCGATAATCGTTTCCTTGAGTATCTCAATAAAACAATCAAATGCTTTGCCTCATGAATGGGTTGGAGTTCCTGAAAGTGAATATGGAGAACAGTTATGGGATAGACAAAGTATTACGAGAAATGAGGATGGTTCTGTGAGAGTGTTGAGTAAATTTATTCCCAAAACAAAAAATGAAATTACTAAGGATATACTCTATACAATGGATATAAATTGTTTTGAAAAATCATTTAGAGACGTTGATGTCTCCATAGATGAAATGAATAGTAATTTCAATGATTTAGCTGATTGGCAAGATCCAAATGGAGATAAACTGATTTTGGGTGTTATAGGTCAAGTCTGCAGAGTAGAAAACTAAAAATTCCGAATTGTAAAAATAAAGAAAAAAAATGAAGTTTTCTATATGCCTAAAAAATATAAAACCCAGTCTAAAAAGGGGTTTAAAGGTGCCAGGACCCAGATTTGAACTGGGGACACGGCGATTTTCAGTCGCCTGCTCTACCAACTGAGCTATCCCGGCTCTAACCTTTATACTTTAAATTACGATGTGTAGTTTGTGAAACCCTTTTAATTAAAAATTTTATATCTTCATCAAATATCCCCAAAAATATTATTTTGCATTGATCGCTAATAAGGCAGTGCCAAATGAAGTAGTTTTTTTACATGAAACTATTGGTATATTGATAATTTTTTCTCTTATTTTTCTCCATTGCGGGTTTTTTGAACCTCCGCCAATAGTAATAATTTTTTTTGGAAGTGAACCTGTTAGTTCGCCTAGTTTTTCCCATCCTTTCTGTTCGATCTTGGCTAGCCCCTCGAATAATGCATGTAAATAAAGTGAGTCGCTCACTGGTCTTGGATCAAGTATCGGTTCTAAATTAGCATTATTAACAGGAAATCTCTCTCCTTTACTATTAAGAGGTAAAAGATTTAAAGAAGTATTTTTCAATGGATTAATTTGTCGACTAAGTTCTTTTATTTCTAAATCAGAAAAGAACTTAGACAAGATCCCGCATCCCGCATTTGATGCTCCTCCACATATCCAATCGCCGTTTACTCTATGGATTGTAATGCCCTGTTTTTTTATAGGTTTATCAATAATTTTTTTAATCACAATTGTTGTTCCTAAAACTGTAAGACCATCTTCTTTGCCTAACCCTGCGGCTATTAAACCTGCATTAGAGTCAGTGGTGCCTGAAGTTAATATTAATTTCTTATTTAAGTTAAATCTCTCTGCCAAATCAGAATTTACTTGTCCAATAATTTTTCCACTTTTTACTATTTGAGGTAAACATTTTTGCCATGAAGTATTGAGAAAGCTTTTTGGCCACGATTTTTTTTTAAGATTCCAACCAAGTTTTAGATTATTGCCTTCTTCTCCATGAGTCCAATCTTTTAAAAACCAACCAGTGATCCAGTCAGATTGATGACGTAAAAGTATATTTGTCCCATATTTATCTATTAGTTTTAATGCTTTGGCAAGACTACTGTATGGAGTTCTCAGGTGATCTTCTCCAGAAGTTAAGGATTCAAGAAGGAGCTTGTGTTCAATACATGCTTGGTAATAAGGTATTGCTTCCCCAATAGGATCTCCTCGAAAATTGGATGCTATTAAAGTTCCTGAGGTGCCGGAGATAGCCAATTTATTAAGATTAATTTTTACCTCAATAGGTAAGCTAAATAAGAGATTTTCACAAGAATTGATCCAAGAATTTGGATTTTTAAAGCTGTATGAATAAGGTACTGAATTAGAATATATTAATTTTTTTTGAAGATTAATTATTGATATTCTTGCACCACTCGTTCCAAAATCTAACCCTCCATAAAAATTATCATGCATAGAAAAATATATTTATAAAAAGATTTTGGAAGCCTCTTCTAATTTGGCTGCTTTTTCTTCTACATTTTCCCAAGGCAGATCAAGATCTCTTCTGCCAAAATGTCCATAGGATGCAGTCTTTCTAAAAAATTTTCCTCCCATTTTTTTTGGTAGATTTCTTAAGTTAAATTCTTTTATTATTGCTGCGGGTCTTAAATCAAAGTGCTCTTTAATTAGCTCAGTCAAATTAGATTGCGAAATAACACCAGTATCAAAAGTTTCTACGAGAATAGAAATCGGTTTTGCTACTCCAATTGCATAACTTAATTGTACTTCTGCTTTTTTTGCTAATTTTGCCTTAACTATGCTTTTAGCTACATAACGTGCTGCATAAGCGGCTGATCTATCTACTTTTGTGGGGTCTTTACCAGAAAATGCCCCTCCTCCGTGTCTTGCATATCCGCCATAAGTATCTACAATTATTTTTCTACCAGTCAGCCCAGCATCTCCTTGAGGCCCACCTACGACAAATTTTCCTGTGGGGTTTACTAGAAATCTTGTTTTACTAATGTTTGGTTTGATTTCTAAATCTTCAGTGGCAGGAATTACAACATGCGTCCATAAATCTTCTTTTATTCTTTGACGAATTTCTTCTTCATTTGTTATTCCATCAATCTCAGGATTATGTTGAGTTGAAATTAAAATCGTATTAATAGAGACTGGTAATCCTTTTTCGTAATCAATGCTTACTTGAGTTTTACCATCAGGGAGTAGATAATTAACGACAGCTTCATGCCTCACTTTGGCAAGTTGAATGGCTAATCTATGAGCTAAGCTAATTGGTAAGGGCATTAATTCAGGCGTTTCATCGCACGCATAGCCGAACATTATGCCTTGGTCACCTGCTCCGGTATTAACTTCCAAATCATCGTTAACATCATCTGCGTCGTTTACTCCTTGTGAAATATCTGGTGATTGCTCGTCAAGTGCTACTAAAACAGCACAACTATTTGCGTCAAAACCACCCGCTTTATAGCCTTCATATCCTATTTCTTTAATTACATTTCTAACAAGTTTTATGTAATCGACTTTTGCTTTTGAAGTTATTTCTCCAGTAAGTAGACAAAGACCAGTATTAACGACAGTTTCGCATGCAACTCTGCTTTCTGGATCTTCTGACAATAAAGCATCTAAAACTGCGTCACTAATTTGATCACATATTTTGTCAGGATGGCCTTCAGTTACTGATTCAGAAGTGAAAATGAAATCACTCATTTGGAATTAATTTTGAAAATTAGACTTTATCCTAAATTAAACTATCGTTACAAATCAATTATTGTAAATTAAAAGCTGTACAAGAATAATAAGACTTAAGTTCCGATATTTGTGCACAAAAGAAATAAGTGAATTTATACTGATTCAGCTGAAGCTGTTGGAATCTCTTCAATATCGTCAGTTTGTTCAAATAACATTTGTTTGTATTTTGCAGCCATTTCTTCAGCTTTACTAAAAACTTTTTGAGGGTCAGTTAGCATATCTCCTGGTTCAGGCTCAAGTGCTTTAGTAGATAATGAAATACGTCCTCTTTCTGAATCAAGGTCAATTATCATAACTTTCATTTGGTCGTTCACATTTAAAACATTATGAGGAGTCTCAATATGTTCATGACTAATCTCAGAAATGTGCAGTAGACCACTAACTCCACCAATATCAATAAAGGCTCCATAAGGTTTAATGCCTTTTACAGAGCCAACAACAACTTCTCCTACCTCAAGTCGGTTCATCTTTTTCTCAACCAAAGCTCTTCTATGACTTAGTACTAATCTATTTCTCTCTTCATCAACTTCAAGAAATTTTAAAGGTAAATATTCGCCTTCTAAGTCATCTTTGATTCTTCGAGCACTTATATGAGAGCCTGGGATAAAACCTCTCAAACCTTCTACCCTAACAAGTGCTCCGCCTCTGTTCGTTGCAAAAACTTCAGAATATATAGTTGCATCTTCTTTTTGGAGTTGTCTAACCCTTTCCCATGCTCTTTGATATTCAATTCTTCGAATGGAGAGGGCTAATTGGCCATCTTCATTCTCTTCGCTCATTATGAAAAATTCTCTACTTTCAGAAGGCTGTAAAACATCATTAAGTCCTTCAACTCTATTTATTGAAACCTCCTGAACAGGCATAAAAGCAGCTGTTTTTGCCCCTATATCTATCATGGCCCCCTTGGGCTCTAGAGCAAAAACGGTACCCTTAACTAGATCGCCAGGCTTAAAATTATAGTCATACTTACCCAAAAGTGATGCAAATTCTTCTTGTGTAAATCCTGCGTTGTCAAAGTCAGTATTTGTTCTGCTAGAGGAAGAGTCTGCTGAAGGTATATCGCTCTTTTCGAATGATAAATCTTCCTCATTTTTAGAGGCTGCATCATTATCTAACTCAGACGAATTTTGAATTTCTTGATCCTCAGAAAGTTCTTTAATGGTTTGAGAAGAATTTTCGTTCATTTGTTGTATCGCAGACTACCTAGGGTAGTTAGAAAGGAATGCTACTAGCCTGCAAACCAGTAGCAAAAACATTTGTGATATGTATTCTACACTTTAAGATGCTGAATTTTATGAAATTGAAGCTAATTGGTTTTTTGAACTTACTTTTAGAGATTCAAGAGTAGAAATAAAATCTTTTACCCCATTAAATTTTCTGTAAACTGAAGCGTACCTTATATAGGCTACTTCATTCTCTTTCCTGAGATTTTTAAGTATTAATTCTCCGATTTTTGAAGATTTAATATCTTTGTTAGAGTCTTGAACTATTTGAGATTCAATTCCATCTACGAAATTAATAATTGCTTCACTACTGAAGTTAGTCTTTTCGCAAGCTCTTGAGATACCAGTAAATAGTTTTTGTTTATCAAATAATTCTCTGCTACCGTCTTTCTTTAGAACTGAAATTGGCATCGATTCCACTCTTTCGTAAGTTGTAAATCTAAAGCTGCAATTTAAGCACTCTCTTCTTCTTCGAACACTTTTACCAGTATCAGCAGATCTTGATTCCAAAACTCTGCTATCTGTGTTTTGACAGGTTGGACACTGCATGTGGTGAAATAAACTGCGCTTTAACTCTAATAGTAGAGTAATATTTTAATTATGAAAAGTAAAAAACCCCTTGTTAAAGAGGTTTTTTTTTAATTGTTCATTTTCTATCGAATTTAGGTGGGTCTCTAAAGGCGACAGCAAAGAACAAGGTAACAACTGCAAGAGTTAGAATAAGAACGTAAGCAAAAGCTTCCATAAGATTAAGTAATTAAGTTTAGTTTAAACCCTTCCTGGGATTCTTCTTGTGGTTTCGTCACCAAGTTTCTTGAATAAACCAAATTCAACTTGGTCCCCAATTTCAGCATCAATACCAGCAAAGGAATTTCTGTAAAGAGTTCTTGAAGCATGCCACCAGTGACCAAATAAGAATAGCAATCCGAAACATAAGTGTGCATATGTAAACCAGGCTCTCGGAGAGCTTCGGAATACACCGTCAGATTTATATGTCTCTCTGTCAAACTTGAATGCTTCTCCAAGTTGAGCCTTTCTAGCTAATCTTTTAACTACTGCAGGATCTGTAAATGTTTGTCCATCTAGGTCACCTCCATAGATTGTCGCAGTGATACCAGTTTGTTCGAATGAATACTTTGCTTCAGCTCTTCTAAACGGAATATCTGCTCTTACATTTCCTTCTTTATCTTCAAGAATGACAGGGAAGTTTTCAAAGAAATTAGGAATTCTTCTGACTTCTAATTCATTACCTTCCTTATCTTGAAAAGCAATGTGACCTTGCCAACCAGTTGGTAATCCATCACCATTAACAAGAGCTCCGACTCTAAATAGTCCTCCTTTCGCCGGACTATTTCCAACGTAATCGTAGAAGGCTAATTTTTCTGGAATCGATGCATATGCCTCTGATTTAGTGGCACCATCATCTATAGCTGCTTGTACTCTTCTATTAATTTCAGTTTTGAAATAGCCTGAATCCCATTGATATCTGGTAGGACCAAAAAGCTCTACAGGGGTTGTTGCTGAACCGTACCACATTGTTCCGGATACAACGAAAGATACAAATAATACAGCAGCCAAAGCACTTGCTAGGACTCCCTCGAGACTTCCAAGTTTTAATGCTCTGTAAAGTCTTTCTCCAGGTCTATTGGTGATGTGAAAAATACCTCCAATAATACCCATAAGTCCTGCTGCAATATGATTCGCTACTATACCTCCAGGATTAAAAGGATTAAATCCTTCTACTCCCCAGGAGGGGGCCACAGGCTCTACGTGGCCAGTTAAGCCATATGGATCAGAAACCCAAATCCCAACGTTTGCGCAATGAAAAGCTCCAAAACCAAAACAGGTTAGTCCGGCGAGAAGAAGGTGAATCCCGAAAATTCTTGGCAAATCAAGAGCAGGTTCACCAGTTCTTGAATCTTCCCACAAATCTAAGTCCCAGTATGTCCAGTGCCAAATAGAGGCCAGCATTAATAGGCCACTAAATACTATGTGAGCTGCTGCAACCCCTTCAAAACTCCAGAATCCAGGATCAACTCCAGTGGCACCAGTAATATCCCATCCGTTCCAACTACTTGTGATGCCTAGTCTTGCCATGAAAGGCATAACATACATACCCTGTCTCCACATTGGATTAAGAACAGCATCAGAAGGATCAAAAATGGCTAATTCGTAAAGAGCCATTGAACCGGCCCAGCCGGCTAATAATGCAGTATGCATAAGATGCACAGCAAGTAGTCGACCTGGGTCATTAATAACTACTGTGTGAACTCGATACCAAGGCAATCCCATCGGTTAATTTCTAGTAACTATGCTGTATTAACAGCTAAACATCACGATAGTAAGGGTTTTTTAGTCTTTGAGGGATTTTTGTAAATAAATTTATTTTCTTGCAAAAATTGGGCAAATCGATTAGCAGAACTGAGTTTATAAGGAATTTTCGGCTAAAAACTGTTAATATTTTGGTCACAATTCTCAAAGTAAAACGCCAAAATAAGAAAAATAACTAAAAAAATGGCAACTATCAGATTTATTCGTGAGGATTATGAGGTTCAATGCAATCCAGGTGAAAATTTAAGGGAACTTGTAATGAGAGAGAATTTACAACTTTATGGATTAAAAGGTATTTTAGGTAATTGTGGAGGAGCTGGACAATGCAGTACTTGTTTTATTTCTGTTGAAGGTGGAAATAAAAATTCTTTGAGCCCCCTCACATCTGTTGAAGAAGAAAAACTCAAAAATAGACCAGAAAATTGGCGGCTTGCATGTCAAACATTAATAAAATCATCTACAATAATTTTAACAAAACCACAATCCCCTCCTTCAAACTTGGAAGAATTAATAAAAAGTAGTGAAAATAAAAAATTACCTCGCTAAATTGTTTAAGACTGTTAATCAGTTTATAAAATTTTTTTATTTTTCCACTTTATCCCGAGTTATACGTTTATAGTCTTAATACCTCTTATAGAACTATTAATTAAATGGAAACAACTAACTTTGGATTTGTAGCTAGTCTTTTATTTGTAGGAGTGCCAACAATATTCCTCATTGGTTTATTTATTTCTACACAAGACGGAGAAAAATCAAGTTTCTACTCTGACTCTAGTAAAGGTAAGCTTGGCCCAAAACGCTAATGCTGTAATAAATGCTTTGCATTTCTGTAAAAGAATTTTTATTTTGGAAAAAAAAGCAACTTTCTAAAGGAGGAGATCAACAATCCTTTGAATTTTTACTTGATTGTATAGGAGGTATACCTACTAATGATCTAAATTTGATAACTATAAATCCTAGAGGAAATTTATATTTAAAAAAAAATTTAGAATTTTTAGAATCTGTTTGGGATGATCATTTACTTAAATCCTGCCCCATTCAATACCTCTGCGGAATAACTTTTTGGAGAGACTTAAAATTAAAAGTTACAAACAAAGTACTCATTCCTAGATCGGAAACAGAGCTAATAGTTGATATTGTTTTCAATATATTTCAAAAGAAATCAGAAAAATTATTTTTTGCTGAATTAGGAACTGGATCAGGTGCTATTAGCATTGCTTTGGCATTGGCTTATCCATTAAGCGAGGTAGTAGCAACAGACATTGATCAAGATGCATTAGAAATAGCCACTAAAAATTTTATAAATTCTTCTAAACAATCAAATTTAAAATTTTATTGCGGAAATTGGTGGTCACCTCTTGAAAGTTTTAAAGGAAAATTAGACCTCGCTATTTCAAACCCGCCATATATTCCTAGAGATACTTATGAAAAATTACCAAAAGAAGTTAAAAATTTCGAACCTAAAGTTGCTTTATTTGGTGGCGAAGATGGTTTAGACCATTTTAGGGAAATCATACAAAAAGCACCATTATTCTTGAAACATAATGGTTGGCTAATTTTAGAGAATCATTTTGATCAAAGTGAAAAAGTAAAACAACTACTTTTTAAAAATAAATTTACATCAATAGAAATTGTGAAAGATCTATCAGGCATTGGTAGATTTACCATTGGAAGATATAAATAAATTATTATGGGTTTATAAATTAAATGGATTTAGTAGACTGCAAATCTGCCTTGAAGACGCTCAATAGTGGTTTGCCCATAATTTTCCCAACGGACACTTTACCTGCAATTGGTTGTTTACCAAAATTTTCAAATATAATTTATGAGTTTAAAAAAAGAGATAGAAACAAACCCTTAATTCTTATGGGATCAGAACATAAACATTTAATTGATTATGTGCACGAATCAGCTAAAAAAGATTACGAATATGTAGCTTCAAAATATTGGCCTGGAGCTCTTACAATTGTTATCCCTGCTTCTGAAAAGCAGACTGTAAACCTCACCAGCAAAGATTTTACTATTGGGTTGAGAATACCAAATTCATATGTAGCACAATCTCTTTTAAGAGAAACAGGACCATTGTTAACTTCAAGTGCAAATATTTCAGGTTTTAAAGGATCAATTACAGCTGAAGGTATTGCTCAAGACTTCCCTTCTGTAAAAATTTTGGGACCTATCCCCTGGGAAAAAAGTAGTGGAAAAGCTAGTACTATTATATTTTGGAAGAAAAGTGGAAATTGGAGACTAATTAGAGAGGGAGAAGTATTAGTTAAGGAATTACATTAATGTTTTTATTATTATTTTTTGTTTTATTAATTCAATTTTTAACTTATTGGATATTTGAACCCCTTACATCTTTTTTAGAGTATTTTCTCGAAATAAGATTGTTCCCTATCATTGCTCTAATAGGTTTGATTTTTTTATTTTCAGCAAAGAATATTGAACAGAATTAAATAAAATAAGATGCCGGCTAACAGATTTGAACTGATGACCTTCGCTTTACAAAAGCGCTGCTCTACCGCTGAGCTAAGCCGGCAATCTCTTCATCTTACAATTAGGGAGGGTCAATTATCAGTATTTTTTTAGCTTTTTTTTAAATTTATTACTTTTTGATATCTTTATTAGCTTTATTAGTTTTATCAGTTTTTTTAAACTTTATTTCTCCGTCAATAGTTCTTTTGATTGGTAGATTTGCTACTAGTGCAGTCATTCTGTCTTCCGTCTCTAAACTTACTGCCACCTCTTCAAAATCAATCTCAACATATTTAGCAACAACATCGAGAATTTCTTTTCTCATTTTATCCAAAAGATCAGTTGTTAAAGAACTCATATCAACTCTATCGTGTGCAAGTACAAGTTGTAATCGTTCTCTTGCTGTGTTGGCGCTAGCCGTTTCTCTGCCTAATAACTTGTTTATAAGATCTCTGAGTGTCATCATTTTAAAAAACCTTTGTTTGCATTAATCTCATGAATTTATCTTTTAGACTTTTACCTTCATTTTTTGGGTCAATAATTGGCACATCCTTACCTGTCAGTCTTTGAGAAACATTCAAATAACATTTTTTTGCAGGAGATCTGCCATCTGTAAGTGTCAGTGGTTCTCCTCTATTTGTACTTATGATTACTTGCTCATCTTCTAAAACAATACCTAACAAAGGCAAAGAAAGTATCCCTTGGACATCATCGATAGATAGCATCTCTTGACTTGCCATCATGTTGGGGCGAACTCTGTTTATTACAAGCTGAATAGGTTTAATATCAGAAGTATTAAGAATTCCAATTACTCTATCTGCGTCGCGTACTGCAGATAATTCTGGGTTAGTAACAACAATAGCTTCTTTACAAGCTGCAAGAGCATTTTTAAAGCCATCTTCCACGCCAGCAGGACAATCTACTAACACAAAATCAAATTTCTCACTAAGCAGTTCACTAATTTTTTTCATATCTTCGGGCTTCATCCAATCCAACATCCTTGGATCTCCAGCGGGTAGAAGAGCAAGATTAGGTTCCTTTTTATGTCTAACCAACGCTTGGTCAAGACGACAATTCTTGTCCAATACATCTTGCGCAGTATAAATAATGCGATTTTCTAATCCAAGAAGAAGATCTAAATTCCTTAAGCCAAAATCAGCATCTAATACAGCAGTTGTGGCTCCGCTATTAGCGAGAGCTATGCCAAGATTCGCAGTTAAAGTGGTTTTGCCAACCCCACCTTTACCTGAACAAATTAATATTGTGCGAGTATTTTTCCCCACGTTTTTAAGGATTTTCCAAATAATAAAGCCACCTGCAGAAAGTTAAATATTTTAAAGATTAAGTAATTCTTAAATTTATAAAGTTTAAGTTAATTTATTGCAAATGATTGATTAATTTTTAGTTTCGATTATGAGTGGTTTGATAATTATGGTTTGTTTATCTATAACCGCAATTTCTGGGTAAAAATTTTTGGGCTTATCCTTTGGTCCAATAGCTATTACATCTGCAATTCTTAATTGTAAAGGTTTTAAATAAAGTGATGAAATAGAGGCATTCTTATTTCCACTTTTTCCCGCAAATGCGACCCCTAGTAATTTACCCCAAACGTAAATGTTTTTTTTGGCGGAAACTATTGCTCCTGGATTAACGTCTCCAATAATGCATAGGTTTCCATTTGAAGATATTCTTTCACCCGATCGAACTGTTCCTTCGTGAAGAATTTCGTCTTTATTTTTTGACTTAAATAAAAGTAATTTTTCTTGAATCTCTTGCTCTTTATAAAAAGTTGAATCTATTTTTAGAGACTTTCCACTTAATATTGTATCTCTATTATTTGAATAAATATGTAAGGAATTAATGTTAATTTTGTCAAAATGATTTTTTAATTTAGATAATTGTTGAGAACTTATTGATTCATTGACTGCGAAAATTTTTGCTTCTAAAGGTTCCTTGATAGAAGATAACCTTTTGAAAGTTTGTTGGATATTATCAAGATCTAATAAAGAAAAAATTTCTAAATATTTACTATTAGTATTTTTTAAAACGATTTCCATGGAATTAAATCTAGGAATTGTTTTTCATTAATGAAATTTCATTTTTGATTTCATTTTTGATCATACTTGGATAAATAATAAAAGAGCTTTCCTCAGATCTCATTAAAGTTTTTATTAATGCAGAACTATTTTCTAATGCGCTTTGATAAGTGCCGTCCCATATTTTTAACGCATTATTAGATTCAAAGCCTTTAAAAGACCTTTCCTTAATCCCGCAAAATATTTCTGAATCATAACCATTCTTTTCACACAATTTTGTTGCAAATGCAAGGATTTTTAATCTATTCATCTTACTCAAAAAACTTATGTCTGATGCCTTTAATAAATCTCTGTCAATAAACATTTTGCATAGTGTAGAAAGTGGCTCAAAAGATTCATCTTTCCATCTAATCAAATGATAATAAAAGGTTACATCATCATTTCTTATAAAATCGTCAAAATCAACCTTTGAAGGTGAAAAAATCCATTTATTTAAAGAATCATCTAACCAAATTTTCTTTTCATAATTATGTTTTACTGTATATAAAATTTTTTCTAGAATCCATGTTGATATTTCGTTTATCCTGTGATTATAGATTGTTCTATACATCAAGTTTCTTAGTACAAGGAAATGCTCAATAGCGATCACTCCCTTTGGTTTGATTCCGATATTCCCATCAGGTGAAAAGGTAAGAGCTGAAATAATTCTTTCTAAATCTACTAACCCATAATTAGTACCTGTATTGTAACTATCGCGTAAAAGATAATCGAGGCGATCGCAATCTATCTCACTACTTATCAATGTTTTTATAGGTTTTGAAAATAGTTGTTTAGATTGAAATAATTCACCAATTTTTTTCGGCAATTCATTGTCATACTTCTTGAGGATTGAATTTATTGGAGAATATTTTGTAACTAAGTTTTCAGACCATTCTTCGTGATTATGCTTGAATATTGTTTCACTGGTATGGCTTAAAGGTCCATGACCTAAATCATGTAATAGAGCTGCTCCATAAAGAACAAATTTATTTTCACAAAATGAAGATTTACTTTCAATTAATCTCTTATAAATTTTTCTAGCTATACAAAAAACACCAATTGAGTGAGTAAATCTACTTGATTCTGCACCATGAAAAAGTAATGATGCCGGCCCTAGTTGTTTTATTCTTCTTAGTCTTTGAAAAGCAACTGTATCGATTAATTCCATAATCATTAATTCTTCTGGCTTTCCAGGATCAAATACTATTTCTTTATGAATTGGGTCATGAAAAATTCTTTTAATACTCATATTTTTTAGATTTATTATTTTCAATCTTTATCCAATTCAAGATTTAATTTCTCCATTGTTTGATTCAATAGTTTGAACTGAAACTTCTTTTTTTTCTAGAAGCGACCCCAGAAATAATTCTGCATTCCTCACCCATTTATCATCAGTACTTCCATAATCACTATTATCAGGAAGATCAAGTAATTTGTCAGGAGTCATGCCTTGACCTTGAATATTATTACCTTTGGGGGTTAAGTAACTTGCTACTGTTATTGCAATACCACTATCTTCTCCCAAACTTTTTAGGGATTGAATTAAACCTTTTCCATAAGTTTGTTCGCCCATAAGAATTGATCTCTCATTATCTTGTAAAGAACCAGCAAGTATTTCACTAGCACTTGCAGTACCTTTATTTACCAAAGTCACCATTGGTCCATCAAAGTATGTCTCTTTTTGAGAAATAATTGCATCTTTAATTCCATTTCTATCTTTTGTCTCGACTACAGGTTTTTCGCTCAATAATGAGTCTGCAACTGCTATACCTGAGCTTACTAGTCCCCCTGAATTATTTCTAAGATCCAAGATCAGGCCCTCAACCTCTTTCTCTTTTAACTCTTGAAGTGCCTCTTCAACTTTTTTGGGTACGCTTTCGCTGAATTGAGTTATCCTTAAATATCCTATTGTGTGAGAATCGTCTCTTAATCTTTTTGTCCTAACTGGTCTTAGATCTACTGACCTTCTCTCTAGGTCAACTTCCCTAATTTCTCCTGATTCTGAAGATAATTCAACTAAAACTTTTGTTCCCGATTCACCTCTTAACTTAGAGGCAGTGCCCGCAAGCCCTAATTTTTCCGATGAGATGCCGTCAACTGTCTCTATCAAGTCTCCGCTTACTATCCCAGCTTCTTCAGCTGGGGAACCACCAAGAGTAGAGATGACTTTAACTTTATTGTCATCATCTTCATCTAATTGAAGCCCAACACCATTAATTTCACTACCAAAATTACTTGATTTAAGTAGTTCATAATCTTTTGGGCGTAAAACTCTCGTGTAGGGATCGTCTAGAGGTCTTAACATGTCTTCAATTGCGGAATAAGCCTCTTCACTTGTTTCAATTTGTTTCTGTAATGTTTTTTGTCTAATTCTTTTCCATTGGATTTCATCAAACTTTTCTGGATCATAAAAACCTTCGTTTACTAAGGTCCAAGCGTCAAGCACTAATTGCCTGCTATCACTGAGAGCATCCACTCTTTCAATCAATAAAAGATTGATAGAAAAAACGATGATCATTGATGCAGTGATGAAAGTTTTGAATGTTAAAAGTTTGTTAAAAGATGAATTCATTGGGTTAAGTGTTAACACCAAGTATAAGAATTTTAAGTAAGCTCTTTATATCAAAGCTAATTTTTTTTTGGATGGCGAATTCTTCATCTGTTTATGACTGGTTTCAAGAAAGGCTTGAAATCCAAGACATAACTGACGACGTAACTTCCAAGTACGTACCCCCTCACGTAAATATTTTTTATTGTTTAGGAGGCATAACTTTAGTATGCTTCTTAATTCAATTTGCAACAGGTTTTGCAATGACTTTTTACTATAAGCCAACAGTTACACAAGCTTATAGTTCAGTAAGTTATCTTATGACCGATGTTAGTTTTGGATGGTTAATAAGATCTGTACATAGATGGAGTGCATCAATGATGGTTTTGATGTTAATCCTTCATGTCTTTAGGGTTTACCTTACCGGAGGTTTTAAAAGGCCAAGAGAATTAACTTGGGTTACAGGTGTTGTAATGGCAGTTATAACTGTTGCTTTTGGAGTGACAGGTTACTCTCTGCCTTGGGATCAAGTTGGTTATTGGGCGGTTAAAATTGTTTCAGGTGTCCCTGCTGCAATACCAGTAATTGGTGACTTTATGGTTGAACTACTTAGAGGAGGAGAAAGTGTTGGGCAATCCACTTTAACCAGATTTTATAGTCTCCATACTTTTGTATTGCCATGGTCATTAGCAGTTTTCATGTTGATGCACTTTTTAATGATTCGTAAACAGGGTATTTCAGGTCCCTTATAAACTTTTATACTTAAAACATTACAAGACTTCTTTATGTCTACGTTAAAAAAACCAGATTTATCTGATCCAAAATTAAGAGCAAAACTTGCTAAAGGTATGGGCCATAATTATTATGGTGAGCCAGCTTGGCCAAATGATTTACTATATATCTTTCCAGTAGTTATTTTAGGTACCATTGCCTGCGTAGTGGGATTAGCAGTTCTTGACCCTGCAATGCTAGGAGATAAGGCAAATCCATTCGCCACCCCTTTAGAAATACTCCCCGAATGGTATCTTTATCCAGTTTTCCAAATACTTAGGGTAGTCCCTAACAAACTTTTGGGTATCGCACTTCAAACATTAATTCCACTTGGATTAATGATCTTACCTTTTATAGAAAACGTTAATAAATTTTCTAATCCATTCAGAAGACCAATAGCAATGTCTGTTTTCTTGTTTGGAACTTTTTTAACAATATATCTTGGTATAGGAGCATGCTTGCCAATCGATAAATCACTGACGCTAGGATTATTTTAGGCTTAAATTTTAAACATATCTAGATCGTTATAGTCATTCCTTAAAAAATGATTCATCAATAAAAATCCAACTATTGTCCATGTTTGGTATGTTCTTGATTGTTGCCCAACCCAAGTTCCTGTAGGTCCATCAAAATATTCTGCCCATTCTTGCTTAGGCAACTGATTAAGTTGACACCAGTATGATTCCTCTATTAAAGATTTCATCTCTTCCATAAGAATCACATCATCAGAACCGTAATTTTTTTGATGCAATAGAACTGCTGCACCAAAAAACCAAAGTAAACTTGGCCAATGACCTCCATTATGGTAACTCCAGGGCCAATTCTTTGGATCTGATCCAGTTTTATTTTGCCATTCATCGACATCCATATGAGGATGACAAATTCTCATGGGCATTTGAGCCATCAAATGCTGTCTGTTATGCAAAACTAATCTAAATAGAGCTCTTTGTTCTTCAGGAGGCAGTACTCCGAACATACATGCTAAAGAATTTCCTAAACTGTAAAATCGAAAGTCAGGTCTTCCTGTCCTAATATTTCCTATTAAGTAACCACCTCTATTCTCTAACCAATCTTGTAGCCATGAAGGAACTACTTGTGGTTGAACGTTAAATTCATTGAAGTGTTGATCATCTCCATACTGCTCAGTTGGCCTTCGTCTTAAAATTTGCATTGTTTGACTGGTAACCCAATAATGCTTTAAAAGAAAACCTCCTAAATCCTTAACCCATTGATTTGTGAGGATTAGTCTTTGGTCTAAAAGTCTACTGACATGATCTGCTCTACTTAATTCCATAAGATTAATACAACTTTTTAAACATCCATGAAGTAAAACTTCAACTTCTAGAGGTGCTCCCCATACATCCATAGGTCTATCAATCATAAATGCGCAATCTGGAACAAAAAGTACTGGAGTACCCTCAAATGTTGGATGTAAAACTAGATCTAGTAGAAGTTGAATACCTCTTTGAACACTTTGACTTTTTCCGAAGGCATAATCGCCGCTTTTATTGACATAATACCAACATAAAATGGGCCACCATAAACTTGCATCTGCTGAAGTAATCCTACCGATTGACCTCTGACCATAGTCTCCAATGAGCTTTCCATTTTCTTCTACGAAACTAGTCGGAAACACACCACGTGTTTGATAATTAGTGCTTTGTAACTCAAGGCATACACTGAGGAACTTTTTGACAATTTCATAACGTTTTTGTGTAATGAGATAAATCATTACAGGAACGTTATCTCTTAAAAATATTTCTCCATAATTTAACTTTTTATTTTTTGTTGGGTGTTCTAGTGCAGCAACGCTTCCCACTAACTCTCCTGATATTTCAACTAAAGTCTTTTCGAAGTGTTTTTTTGCATTTGTTACAATTTTCTCCTCATCGGAACTTGGTCTTACTCTTAAATTTTTTTGACTAAATCTTTCTGCCATTTCATTTATATCCCTTTATTTAAGCCTAGTTGTTTAAAGAGACTTTGAACAAATAAAAAATTAATAAAAAATTTTTGTATAAAAGGTTGCACAATTACAGTGAGATGGTTTAGTATTTTCTTCTGGGCAAAAATATTCTTTTTGCATTATTCAATCAGTTACTTTAAATCTGATTTTTGGTAAAGGAGTGAATTTTTTTGGAGATTTGATTTCGATCATTATTTTCAGCCAGAAGAAGGGTTTACCCTTCTAAATGAGTTATACACTTGTTGTTTAACTCTGCACCTAGAAAATTTAAAAACTTAGGAACTGATGCTTTTATTGTGTCTAGAATAACTAAATTTTATTTAGTTGTTTCAAGATGTATATGCAATAAAGGTGTGAGGTCCCGTCAAGAATATATAAAAATGTCATCAATTGCTAACTTTTAGCTTTGATGCAAACGGATCTGAGATCTTGGAAAGTCACTTTAGAAATATTTTAATGTGCACTCAATGTAATCCTTAAAATTTAAGGAGGCTGGATCTAAATACAAAAACTGAAGTTTTTATTTGGATAGAGCAATTCAATTTGAGTAGATTTATCTACAAAAGGATTTGAACACAACGGAGAGTTTGATCCTGGCTCAGGATGAACGCTGGCGGCGTGCTTAACACATGCAAGTCGAACGAACCTTCTGGTTAGTGGCGGACGGGTGAGTAACGCGTGAGAATCTGCCCTCAGGAGGGGGATAACGGTTGGAAACGACCGCTAATACCCCATATGCCTACTGGTGAAATGAATTTCGCCTGAGGATGAGCTCGCGTCTGATTAGCTAGTTGGTGAGGTAATGGCTTACCAAGGCTTCGATCAGTAGCTGGTCTGAGAGGATGATCAGCCACACTGGGACTGAGACACGGCCCAGACTCCTACGGGAGGCAGCAGTGGGGAATTTTCCGCAATGGGCGAAAGCCTGACGGAGCAACGCCGCGTGAGGGACGAAGGCCTCTGGGCTGTAAACCTCTTTTCTCAAGGAAGAAGATATGACGGTACTTGAGGAATAAGCCACGGCTAATTCCGTGCCAGCAGCCGCGGTAATACGGGAGTGGCAAGCGTTATCCGGAATTATTGGGCGTAAAGCGTCCGCAGGCGGCTTTTCAAGTCTGCTGTTAAAGCGTGGAGCTTAACTCCATCATGGCAGTGGAAACTGAAAGGCTTGAGTATGGTAGGGGCAGAGGGAATTCCCGGTGTAGCGGTGAAATGCGTAGATATCGGGAAGAACACCAGTGGCGAAGGCGCTCTGCTGGGCCATTACTGACGCTCATGGACGAAAGCCAGGGGAGCGAAAGGGATTAGATACCCCTGTAGTCCTGGCCGTAAACGATGAACACTAGGTGTCGGGGGAATCGACCCCTTCGGTGTCGTAGCTAACGCGTTAAGTGTTCCGCCTGGGGAGTACGCACGCAAGTGTGAAACTCAAAGGAATTGACGGGGGCCCGCACAAGCGGTGGAGTATGTGGTTTAATTCGATGCAACGCGAAGAACCTTACCAGGGTTTGACATCCTGCGAACCTCTTAGAAATTTGAGGGTGCCTTCGGGAATGCAGTGACAGGTGGTGCATGGCTGTCGTCAGCTCGTGTCGTGAGATGTTGGGTTAAGTCCCGCAACGAGCGCAACCCACGTTTTTAGTTGCCAGCATTTAGTTGGGCACTCTAGAAAGACCGCCGGTGATAAACCGGAGGAAGGTGTGGATGACGTCAAGTCATCATGCCCCTTACACCCTGGGCTACACACGTACTACAATGCTACGGACAAAGGGCAGCAAACTCGCGAGAGCTAGCAAATCCCATAAACCGTGGCTCAGTTCAGATCGTAGGCTGCAACTCGCCTACGTGAAGTAGGAATCGCTAGTAATCGCAGGTCAGCATACTGCGGTGAATACGTTCCCGGGCCTTGTACACACCGCCCGTCACACCATGGAAGTTGGCCATGCCCGAAGTCGTTACTCCAACCCTTGTGGAGGAGGACGCCGAAGGTGGGGCTAATGACTGGGGTGAAGTCGTAACAAGGTAGCCGTACCGGAAGGTGCGGCTGGATCACCTCCTAACAGGGAGACAACAAAATGTTTAATATTATTATTTTGTCACCTTAGGTCGATCGGTATCTCACGTTTTTAATTTATTAAGAATTTCATTTCCTAAGTTTTTCTAGGTCACACCCATTATTTTTCCTGGGCCATTAGCTCAGGTGGTTAGAGCGCACCCCTGATAAGGGTGAGGTCCCTGGTTCAAGTCCAGGATGGCCCATATCTCTATGTTGGGGGTATAGCTCAGTTGGTAGAGCGCCTGCTTTGCAAGCAGGATGTCAGCGGTTCGAGTCCGCTTACCTCCACTGATTACCACCTCTTCCATAGCTGGTAGTAAGGAAATGTTTTGAGTTGTGATCAAATTCTGTAAGAATCTAGCTTCCTAATAAAAAAAATTATTAAGATGCTGGACTCATTGAATTAATTTCATTGTTTTCAGAGAACCTTGACAACTGCATAGATTATTTTTAAAGACAATAAGCATCTTTAATGATGCAGATTTTTTATTTGTGCGAAAGCATTAATAACAATTCTATTAAGCTGATGCTTCAATTTTTGAAGTTATTGGTCAAGCTACAAAGGGCTCACGGAGGATACCTAGGCACACAGAGGCGATGAAGGACGTGGTTACCTGCGATAAGTCTCGGGGAGTTGGAAGCACACTTTGATCCGGGAATTTCCGAATGGGGCAACCCCATGTACGGCCAACTGAATATATAGGTTGGTGCGAGCTAACCCAGCGAACTGAAACATCTTAGTAGCTGGAGGAAGAGAAAGTAAATAACGACTCCCTCAGTAGCGGCGAGCGAACGGGGAACAGCCCAAACCGATAGTCTTGACTATCGGGGTTGTGGGACAGCAATATGGATTAACAAGTCTAGAAGAAACGTTTGAATGGCGTGCCACAGAGGGTGAAAGCCCCGTAATCGAAAGATAAGTTGACCTAGCTGTATCCCGAGTAGCACGGAGCACGTGGAATTCCGTGTGAATCTGCGAGGACCACCTCGTAAGGCTAAGTACTACTGTGTGACCGATAGTGAAACAGTACCGCGAGGGAAAGGTGAAAAGAACCCCGGGAGGGGAGTGAAATAGAACATGAAACCGTGAGCTTACAAGCAATGGGAGCCCGACTAATCGGGTGACCGTGTGCCTGTTGAAGAATGAGCCGGCGACTTATAGGCACTGGCGGGTTAAACCGGAAATGGTGGAGCCACAGCGAAAGCGAGTCTTAATAGGGCGTTTGTCAGTGTTTATAGACCCGAACCCTGGTGATCTAACCATGGCCAGGATGAAGCTTGGGTGATACCAAGTGGAGGTCCGAACCGACTGAAGTTGAAAATTCAGCGGATGAGCTGTGGTTAGGGGTGAAATGCCAATCGAACCAGGAGCTAGCTGGTTCTCCCCGAAATACGTTGAGGCGTAGCGTCTAGTGCTCCAGCAGGGGGGTAAAGCAACCATTTCGGTGCGGGCTGCGAAAGCGGTACCAAATCGATATGAACTCTGAATACCCTGTGTGTAACTAGGCAGTCAGACTGTGGGGGATAAGCTCCATAGTCAAGAGGGAAACAGCCCAGACCGCCAGCTAAGGTCCCAAAATTAACGCTAAGTGATAAAGGAGGTGGGATTGCCCAGACAACCAGGAGGTTTGCCTAGAAGCAGCCATCCTCAAAGGAGTGCGTAATAGCTCACTGGTCGAGCGATCCTGCGCCGAAAATGAACGGGGCTAAGCGTTATACCGAAGCTGCGGATAAATTTATTTATGGTAGGGGAGCGTTCTATGTAGGGTGAAGCGTTAGCGTAAGCGGACGTGGACAGCATAGAAGTGAGAATGTCGGCTTGAGTAGCGAAAACATGGGTGAGAATCCCATGCCCCGAAACCCTAAGGGTTCCTCCGGCAGGCTCGTCCGCGGAGGGTTAGTCTGGACCTAAGGCGAGGCCGAAAGGCGTAGTCGATGGATAACAGGTCAATATTCCTGTACCAGTTGTGTTTTGAGAAGGGGGACGGAGAAGGCTAACCAGGCCAGATGTTGGTTACTGGTTCAAGCGTTCGAGGCTTTGAGAGATGGAGAAAACATCTTGAGCTAAGGCGTGAGTACGAGCTGCTACGGCAGCGAAGTTGGTGATGTCATGCTTCCAAGAAAAGCCCTATACTCGTTAAGACATAAATGCCAGTACCCGAAACCGACACAGGTGGGGTGGTAGAGAATACCGAGGGGCGCGAGATAACTCTCTCTAAGGAACTCGGCAAAATGGCCCCGTAACTTCGGGAGAAGGGGTGCCAGCGAGAGCTGGTCGCAGTGAAGAGGCGCAAGCGACTGTTTACCAAAAACACAGGTCTCCGCTAAGTCGCAAGACGATGTATGGGGGCTGACACCTGCCCAGTGCCGGAAGGTTAAGGAAGCTGGTTAGCTTTTAGTGAAGCTGGCGACTGAAGCCCCGGTGAACGGCGGCCGTAACTATAACGGTCCTAAGGTAGCGAAATTCCTTGTCGGGTAAGTTCCGACCCGCACGAAAGGTGTAACGATTTGCGCGCTGTCTCGGAGAGAGGCTCGGCGAAATAGAATTGTCTGTGAAGATGCGGACTACATACACCCGGACAGAAAGACCCTATGAAGCTTTACTGTAGTTTGATATTGTGCTCGGGCTCTGAATGCGCAGAATAGGTGGGAGACGTCGAAATAGTGCTTGTGGGTACTATTGAGTCATCGGTGAGATACCACTCTTTTAGAGCTAGGGTTCTAACGCTTACCCGTTATCCGGGAAGCGGACAGTATCTGATGGGCAGTTTGACTGGGGCGGTCGCCTCCTAAAAGGTAACGGAGGCGCACAAAGGTTCCCTCAGGCTGGTTGGAAATCAGTCGTTGAGTGCAAAAGCAGAAGGGAGCTTGACTGTGAGACCTACAAGTCGAACAGGGACGAAAGTCGGTTTTAGTGATCCGACGGTTCTGCGTGGAAGGGCCGTCGCTCAACGGATAAAAGTTACTCTAGGGATAACAGGCTGATCTCCCCCAAGAGTTCACATCGACGGGGAGGTTTGGCACCTCGATGTCGGCTCATCGCAACCTGGGGCTGAAGTCGGTCCCAAGGGTTGGGCTGTTCGCCCATTAAAGCGGTACGCGAGCTGGGTTCAGAACGTCGTGAGACAGTTCGGTCCATATCCGGTGTATGCGCAGGAATATTGAGAGGATTTCTCCCTAGTACGAGAGGACCGGGAGGAACGCACCTCTGGTGTGCCAGTTATCGTGCCAACGGTAAACGCTGGGTAGCCATGTGCGGAGTGGATAACCGCTGAAAGCATCTAAGTGGGAAGCCCACCTCAAGATGAGTATTGCCATGGCTTAAGCCAGTAAGGTCACGGGAAGAACACCCGTTGATAGGCTCTACGTCGAAGCTTGGTAACAAGTGCAGCGGAGGAGTACTAATAGACCGAGGGCTTGACCAAATAAACTTAATTTATTGTTTTTAATTTATATAATTTTCTATGCAGTTCTCA
>NZ_CACAYO010000011.1 GCF_902536725.1 uncultured Prochlorococcus sp. | reverse complement strand
ACTTTTACAAAATATCAATTTAGTAATTTTTGTTATTGGCCTTCAAATCCTAAAAAAATTGTGGAATTTATTGGTGGAAGTTATCTAGCTTCTAAACCAGATTTAACTTATAAAAGATTTATTGAGAGTTTAATTAATAAAAACTATGCAGTACATGCATATAAATACACCCCACAATTCGATCACCAACAACTTGCTATTAAAGCATGGAGGGATTTCAAGAATTGCCGAATATCTTTATCCAAGAGAATAGGAGCATCAATTCCTTCAATAAGAATTGGTCATAGCCTAGGCTGCAAACTTCACCTAATTTCCCCTGATGGCGGAAGAAATTGCGAAAAATTCATATCAATAAGTTTTAATAACTTCAGTGCTAACAAATCTATTCCATTATTGAAACAAATTTCTCAAAAATTAGAATTCAACAGTGAATTCAGTCCAAGCCCTGAAAGAACTCTGCGATTAATTGAAAAAACATATAATCAAAAAAATAACTTCTTAATAAAATTCAACTCAGATGAATTAGATCAAACAGATAAATTACTTTCTTGTCTGAAAGCAAGAAAAGAAGATAATTCTAAGGGGGTAATGTTAAAAGGTACACACACTATAATTGCAAGCGCAGGACTAAGAGAAAATTTTTTGGGAGACTGGGCCGATGATGAATTTAAAAGAAACACTATAAAAAAAATTTCAAATTTAATTGATGAATCTGATTAGGATAATTCTTTCAGCTTTTCCAAAACAGAACTATCTTCAAGAGTGCTTATATCACCGCTAATTTTTTCTCCAGCAGCCAAAGATCTTAAAATTCGTCTCATAATTTTTCCACTACGTGTTTTAGGAAGAGAGTCAGAAATTATAATTTTTTCAGGCTTTGCGATAATTCCAATTTCATTAACAACATGTTTCTTGAGATTCTCTACTAATTCTGAAGAACCGTTTACGTCTCTCTCTAGAGATACAAAAGCAACTATAACTTCACCTTTTAAATCATCTTTTTTGCCAACGACTGCAGACTCTGCAACTGATTTATGACTTACCAAAGCAGATTCTATTTCCATTGTTCCTAAACGATGTCCCGAAACACTTATGACATCATCAACTCTTCCCATAATCCATATATATCCATCTTCGTCAATGCGTGCTCCATCTCCAGCAAAATAAACATTTTTTTCTCCTTTAAAGGAAATATATTCCCAATAACTCTCCAAATATCTCTCTGAGTTTCCATGAATGGTTCTCATCATTCCAGGCCAAGGTTTCTTAATAATTAAATAGCCACCCTCGTTCTCCTTAACCTTATCTCCATTCTTATCGACAATTTCAACTTCGATTCCTGGCAAAGGGAAAGTAGCTGAACCTGGCTTTGCAGAAACGACTCCAGGCAAGGGACTTATCATCACACCACCAGTCTCAGTTTGCCACCAAGTATCAACTATAGGGCATTTATCTTTACCAATAACATCCTTGTACCACATCCATGCTTCAGGATTAATTGGTTCTCCAACTGTGCCTAAAAGTCTGAGACTCTCCAAATTATATTTATCAGGTATTTCACGCCCAGACTTCATAAACGCTCTTATTGCAGTTGGCGCAGTATAAAAAATAGAAACCTTATATTTTTGAACAATTTCCCAAAAAGCCCCTAGATTTGAAGGCCTTGGTACTCCCTCATACATTAAGGTTGTAGCACCATTAGATAAAGGCCCGTAAACTATGTAACTATGACCTGTAATCCAACCAACATCAGCAGTACACCAGTAAATATCATCATCTTTTAAGTCAAAAATCCATTTAAACGTCAAATGGGTCCAAAGATTGTAACCACCTGTAGTGTGAACTACACCTTTAGGCTTTCCAGTAGAGCCTGAAGTATAAAGAATAAAAAGTCTATCTTCGCTATTCATTATTTCTGGTTCACAATGATCTTTTTGATCTTTTAATAATTGGTGCCACCAAAAGTCTCTATCATCAACCATCGAAATATTTTTTTGGGATCGTTGAACAACAACTACTTTTTCAACGACTTTATCTGCCCCATTGTCAATGGCAGCATCAACTGCTTTCTTAAGTTCAATCACCTTATCTTTTCTAAAGCCACCATCAGCAGTAATAACAAATCTGGCGTTTCCATCAATTAACCTATCTTTTAAAGCTTCTGAAGAAAACCCACCGAAGACAACTGAATGAGGTGCACCAATTCTTGCACAAGCTAACATCGCAAACATCGCTTCTGGAATCATCGGCATATAAATACATACCAAATCTCCTTTTTTTACACCAATTGCTTTTAATGCATTAGCTGCTTTACATACCTCTTTTAGAAGTTCTTCGTAAGTATATTTTTTGCTATCTCCGGGTTCGCCTTCCCATATAAGTGCAGTCTTTCCTCCAAGCCCTCTCTTAATATGCCTATCTAGGCAGTTATATGTAATATTGAGTTTCCCTTCTTTAAACCATTTAAAAAAGGGCGCATTTTCTTTATCTAATACAGTTTGAAATGGCTCAAACCAATGTAATTCAGATTTTGCAAAAGATTCCCAAAATTGAATAGGATTATCCGATGCTTGTTTTTTTAGACTTTGTAATTCTTCTTGAGAACTAATATTTGAGTTTTCTGCAAAATTTTTTGATGGAGGGAAAATTCTCTTTTCTTCAAGTATGTTATTGATTGAAATTTTTTTATCTAATGACATTAAATAAATCTATGCTTAATAAATTTAGTCGAAAAAATTAAGGTTTTCAAAAATTTTAATATTAATTTAGCTCAAAGATTTATTTCTAATAGATTTAATAAATACGGCTTAGAACAAATTCTGGAAGAGCCATTAAAGCTCTTTTATATTCTGAATCAGGAAGCCAGACTATAGCTTCTTTAGAAAGCATTGCAAAATCCTCAGCTAGTTTCCTAGAACTTTCAATAGCTTTAGAGTTCATGATGATATTAAGAGCATCATCTAAATCATCTTTTTCGGCAAGTTCTCTGTTTATAAGAACTGACAATTGTTTATTTTCTTCCAAGGCATATAAAACTGGGGCGGTAAGATAACCACTTGCAAGGTCACTTACTGCAGGTTTTCCAAGCTGTTTATCATTTCCAGTAAAGTCAAGAATGTCATCTACAACTTGGAATGCTAAACCAATATTTTTGCCAAAATCGTATAACGAGGTTAAGTCTTCATCATTAATACCACTCAAAACTCCTGCTGCTTTGCAACTATTGGCTATTAATGATGCTGTTTTACAATAACTTTTGTTGATGTATTTGGAAAAAGATTGAGCCGAATCAAATCTATTTAAATTTTGTTTGATTTCACCCTCTGCTAAATCCATTATTACTCTACTAAGTAATTTAACTACATTTACATTGTCAAGATTTGCTAGGTGCCAACTTGCTTGAGCAAATAAGAAGTCACCCGCCAAAACAGCTACTCTGGTATTAAATCTGCTATGAACTGTATCAACTCCTCTTCTTGTAGAAGCCTCATCAACAACATCATCATGGACTAATGAGGCTGTATGAATCATCTCAGTTATTTCAGCAAGTCTTTTATGCTTGGTTGTCAAGCAAAATTCAGGAGATATAGCTTTTGAAATCAATAAAACTATACCAGGTCTCAACCTTTTCCCCCCAGCACTAAAAAGGTGTTCTGCTGCGGCTTGAAGTATTGGATGACCAGCTCCTATTAGATTTTTCAGTTCTAAAATAAGATCATCAAGATCATTTTCAACTGGTTGTAGTAGCTCTGTTACTGTATTCATGATTGACCTCTTCTATATCTTAAGGAATCAAACATTACTTCGGAGGTTAATCAACCTAATTTCTTTATTAATTCCAAGCCAAAATTTTACTTTATTGGAAAACTTATCTTCTTCTGAAGTAACAAAAAATTTTACATTTTCCAAAGAAATACTCTCATAGCGGTCAGTTTTTGGAATAGCAAAAGATTCATTAAATTTTTTTATTAATTCTACCGATGGATCAATAATTTTTATATTTGAATCTAATTTTTTTCTCAAAAAGTCATAAATTAAAGGATAGTGACTACATCCAAGTATTAATTCTTCAATCTTTTTGTTTATTAATGGTCTTAAGTATAAGTATGAAAGACTATTTAATTTATCGATATTTAATTTTTCTTTTTCAATTTCTGATACAAATTCTGGGCATTCTTGCTGAAATATTATAGTATTCTTTTTTTTAGCAACTATAGCTTTCTTGTAATACAATGATCGAACAGTTGTTTGTGTTGCTAAGACACCAATAATTTGTTTATCAACTATTTCCGATACTGAGTTTATAAGGTCAAAGCAAGGGACCTTTAAATTATGTTCTAGAATATCGAGGGCACAAGCATTTGTTGTGTTACAAGCAACTAAAAGTGCGTCCAAATTCTTATCTACAAAAAAAGCACAAATCTCCTTTGCAATTAATCTTATCTCTTTAGAATTTTTGTTCCCAAAAGGTATTCTTTTTGTATCCGCCAAATAAAAAACTTCTACATCTTTACGTGTTTTGAGTAAAGAATTAAGAATAGTAAAACCACCTATTCCGCTATCAAATATACCTATTTTAAGTTTCACCCTACTTTATCTAGATATTCGAGGATGCCTTTTGCAATTGCATAAGCTAATCTTTTTCGATGGATTATTTTTTCTAACCTTCTTGCATCTAATCTTCCCGTTAAAAATCCAATTTCTACGAGGACTGCAGGCATCCTAGTATTTTTAATTACATAAAATCGACCTTGTTTAACTCCTCGATCAGGACTCCCAGGGGAAACTCTTAAAATTTGTTTTTGAATTCTTTTAGCCAGTAACCTTCCTCTCCACCCCCTGTAATAAAAAGTTTCCAATCCATTTATATCCCTTCTTTTACCTCTTGAGGCATTTGCATGAATACTTACGAAGATATCTGCATTCGTATTATTAGCAAAGGAAACTCTCGGCGGTAAATCCAAATCAACTTCATTTTTTCTGGTCAACCTTACTTTGACACCTTTTTCAGAAAGTAAATTTTTAACTATTTTTGAAACCTCTAGAACAATATCTGTTTCTCTAATACCACCAATACCTATTGCTCCCGGATCAGGGCCTCCATGCCCTGGATCGATTACAACCTCGTACTTGTTTCGTTTTACCTCTGGTAGTTTCAAGTAACCATAATTGTTTTTCTTCTTATTTATTGAATTTTGATTTGCTTTGATATTTTCTCTTTTCTTTTCAACTAAACCCTCACCAATCTTTTTAAATGAATATTTTGGGTTAAATAGTTTGATTCTCCATCTATTTTGATCTAAGCCAACCATTTGCCAAGTCAAAGGGTTCAAATAAGTTTCTTCTTCAAATTCAATTACTAATCTTGTTTTACCCTTATTTGGTTTACCTAATCTAATTTCTTTTATTGGGCCATTACCTTTTATTTTTCTGGGATTTTTTAATTCTCCTGGAAAATCTACCCAGAATCTATCGCCAGATAATTGATTAGCCTTCTGGAAATATGCTTTTAGATTTGTATTTGATTTAGTTCTTAATTCTAAAAACCCATTAGTGTTTAGGACCCACGCCGCCAGAGCACTTGACGATTTAACTGGAAGGATTAAAGAATTTAAAAATAAAAAAACGGATAAATAACGAAAAAGTTTATTATCTAAAAACTTTATCATTATTTTGCAAACAATTTATTTTTCCTATGTTTAAGGCTTGGCATCTGCTCCCTAATTTTCTTTACTCTTTCTTTATCAGCAGGAGCTATTGCAGCTCCTTGAGTTTTTCCGGCATCAGATAGAACTGTACCCCAAGGGTCAATTACCATTGCATGGCCATGACTTTGCCTTCTACCATAATGAATCCCAGTTTGAGCTGGAGCGACTACATATGCTGTATTCTCAATTGCTCTAGCTTGTAATAGGATTTGCCAATGATCTTTTCCAGTAAATGCTGTAAAAGCTGCGGGAATCATAATTAGCTCTGCACCATTCGAAGACAAATATCTATAGAGTTCAGGAAATCTGACGTCATAACAAATTGATAATCCTATTTTGCATAAGCCTGGAACATCCACAACAGGTGGATACTCTTTCCCAGATAAAATAGTGGATGATTCCTTATATAAATTTCCGTCCGGCAAATCAACATCAAACAAATGAATTTTGTCATATTTTGCCAAAACCTGTCCATCTTTCCCAAATAAGGCTGATCTATTAAAAGTATGACTGTCATCACCAGCAGGGACAGGGTACCCGCCTCCCAAAAGAAAGACTTGATATCTTTGTGACATAGTTTTTAGAAAATTTGCACACTTCTCTGACAATTCAGAAGCTAATCTAAGTTTTTCATCATCTCCTCCTAAAAAAGCAAAATTCTCAGGCAATCCTATTAACTCAGCACCTCTTCTAGCTGCTAATTCAATCTGTTCTTCTGCTTCAATGAAATTCGCTTCAACATTCGAAGTACTCGTAATTTGCAATGCCGCTACCAAAAAATCAGTCAAGACCTTACTCCTAGTGAACCAATTCGTAAATCATGAGGCACGAATCACACCTCTTTCAACTTGAGCTGGAACAATATCTAAGCAATCAAGTTCAGAGCAACACTTTAAATCATCCTCATAATCTCCAAGACTTGTCAATCTTTTGCCATGGGTTGCTGTTTTTAAACATTTCAAAATATCATTTTTCCAAAAATCCCAGAGTGCCAAAGCAGCCTGTAATTCGTCGTTAATAATATTAATTTCAAAATCACAGTTCTGTTTAAAGTATGAGGCTAAAGCACCTGCAGCCAAAGAATCCTCAAGTGAATATGAACCTTCCCAACCACTCCCAAGTATTAAAACATTTTCTTTATTTAATGAAATGATTTTTTCGGCAACTGCTTTCCTATTTGGGAGTCCCATAGCAAACAAATGGGTTGCATTTTGAACTTTTTGCAATGATTTAGTCCCATTAGTCGTACTCATAAAAAGTCTTTTACCATTAACAACTTTTTTTTGAAACTGATAAAGGAGAATTTCCCAAATCAAAGCCCTCAATCTTCTTGCCACCTCTCTCTCCGAGCATTAATCTTTCATCAGCTTGCCACTTGATTGCAGACTCTTTCAATAGATCTAAATCTGCAAAGACTTGTATTGAATCAGCACCATTATTTAAAGCCCAAGAAATTGTGGTTGTAGCTCTTAAAACATCAATTACAACTGCAATATCAGGATTTAATTCCGGAACATCCTTTGCAACGTGATAATAAGTAAGATTAATGATTAATTCCTTTTCTAAATTGATTATAGAAAACAGTTACTTAATTTGATTATTTTTTTTTAAAAACAAACTTATTGATAAGATAGAACTAATTTGTTTTTACAGAAATCTTATCAAGTATTTAATTTGAAAATGAATAATATCTGTACAATAAAAGGTGGAGTAAATTTAAAAGGAAAAATAAAAGTCCCAGGAGATAAATCCATCTCTCATAGAGCTTTAATAATTGGAAGTATTGCCGAGGGTGAAACGATTATTGAGGGGTTTTTACATTCTGAAGATCCCCTTTCAACTGCTGATTGTCTAAGAAAATTAGGCGTAAAAATACCAGAAATAAAAAAAGATGAGCCTTTTACGATTTCAGGATTGGGGCTTGATGGATTAAAAGAGCCCAAAGAGATTCTCAATTGTGGAAATTCGGGAACCACCATGAGATTATTAATGGGGTTACTTGCCGGTCAAGAAGGTAAGAATTTTATCTTAACAGGTGACATTTCTCTTAATGAAAGACCAATGAGGAGAGTGGGCAAACCATTATCGTTAATGGGTGGCAAAATTTTTGGTAGAGAAAAAGGTAACAAAGCTCCAATCTCTATTAATGGGAATAAACTAAAAGGATGCGTTATAGGAACCCCTGTAGCGAGTGCTCAAGTAAAATCCGCAATCTTATTGGCAGGCCTCAAAGCTTCAGGAACCACTTCAGTTATTGAACCAGCATCTTCAAGAGATCATACTGAAAGAATGTTAAAAGCATTTGGAGCAGACATCAGTATCAGAGGGGAATTCGGAAGAAATGTAGTTATCAAGTCAGGGAGCAACTTAATTGGCCAGAAAATATTAATTCCTGGAGACATAAGCTCTGCCTCTTTTTGGATGATTGCTGCATCTATTGTTCCAAATTCAGAGGTTTTAATTCAGAATGTCGGATTAAATCCCACTAGAACAGGGATTTTAAATGTAATGGATTTAATGGGGTGTAATTATGAGATTTTTGATAAATCGACTATTGCTGGTGAACCTATTGGATCTATAAAAGTAAAGACTTCAAATAATTTAAGATCATTCACTATTGAAGGAGATATCCTCCCAAAACTCATAGATGAAATTCCTATCCTTACTGTGGCTGCCTGTTTTTGCAATGGAGTTTCTGAAATTAAGGATGCACAAGAATTAAGAGTTAAGGAGACAGATCGATTAAAAGTAATGGCACAACAGTTACAAAAATTCGGTGCTGAAATAACAGAAAAAGAGGATGGGTTAATTATTAATGGGCAATCAAAATTTCATTCTGCGGAAGTGGACAGTGAGACAGATCATCGAGTAGCAATGAGTCTTGCTATTGCTTCACTTCTTGCCAAAGGTACCTCAAAAATCAGGAGAGCAGATGCAGCTAGCGTCTCTTATCCCACTTTTTGGGAAGAGCTTGCCAAACTAACTAACTAGCCTGAAAAGTTTTTGTCTGAATTAATAGAAGTTTTAACTAAAGATGGTAGTTACTCATTAAGAAGTTTGTTTTTTCAAGAGAACTTTCATAGTTTATTCGGCGCATTGGAGGAAACAAAGTTGAAATTTACATCTACTTCTAATTTGCAAAGATTTAAGGGTAAATCTCTCAATGTTTTGGATATATGTTTTGGTTTAGGATACAATTCTGCTTCTTTATTGGATGAATTAATTAAACAAAAATCGTATTTAAATTTGTATGCATTGGAGATTGATAAAAAGCCACTTGAATATTCGCTTAGAAATGAATCTTTCCTTAAATTATGGGATCCAAAAGTCAAAACAATATTTGAATCAATTTATCGAAAAGATTACTTTGAGGATCAATTTTTTAAATGCAATGTTTTGTGGGGTGATGCTAGAGAAAAAATCAAAATTATTCCTTCATCTATTAAATTCGATCTAATTTATTTAGATGGTTTTTCTCCTCAAAAATGTCCACAAGTATGGACAATTGAATTTTTATCTAAAGTCACAAAAAATCTTAATTCTCAAGGTTATTTAATAACTTATTCTTCATCAGCGGCAGTAAGAAAAACTTTAAGAAATCTTGGATTAGAAATTTTTACTATTAAGCCAATTAAAAAAAAAAGAATTTTTTGGAGTCAGGGAACTGTTGCAATCCCAAAATTTGATAAGAACAAATTGAAACCTAATTTCAATTTTGAAAAATTATCTTTAATGGAAGAAGAACATCTCTTAACTAAAGCTAGTATTCCATATAGAGATCAAGATTTAAACTCAAGCAAAGAAGATATAATTAAGAGAAGATTAGATGAGCAATTTTTTTCAAATCTATTATCTACAAATAAATGGAGAGAGAAGTGGGGAATGACGAAGTTATCCCTTAAGAGTAAAATTTAAATAAGGATTTCAAATAAACATGTTAAGTGTTGCGATATTAGCTGCAGGCAAGGGAACTAGGATGGAAAGCTCATTACCAAAAGTTTTACATAAAATTTCTGGCAAAAGTCTTTTACAAAGAGTAATTGATTCATGTGTCGAATTAAAACCTGATCAAATTTTCGTAATTACTGGACATAAATCAAAAGAAGTACAAAAGTCAATCTTAAACGAAAAAAAAATTCACATTGTTATTCAAGAACCTCAATCAGGAACTGGTCATGCTATCCAGATACTTTGTAGAGAAGTAAAAAAACATGAAGGAAAACTTTTGGTCCTTAACGGCGACGTGCCACTCATAAGGTCAAGTACTCTAAAAAAGCTTTTATATTTACACGATTCAAAAAATGCAGATGTTTCTTTAATTACTACAAAGAAAACAAATCCTTACGGATATGGCAGAGTTTTTTTGAAGGGAGATTTTATAGAGAGAATTGTGGAAGAAAAAGATTGCAATCAACTAGAAAGAGAAAACCCATTAATAAATGCAGGTGTTTACTGTTTTAACTGGGGTAACTTGTCAGAAATAATTCATACCTTGCAAAGCAATAATAATCAAAAAGAGATTTACTTAACAGATACAATAGCTATGCTAAAAAATTCCTTAAGCCTCGAGGTAGAGGATAATGGAGAGCTTCAAGGAATTAATAACAGAATTCAACTATCAGAGTGCGAGGAAAATATTCAGAATGCAATTAAAGAAAAGCATATGCTTAATGGGGTAACTTTCATTAATAAAGCAAGTTGTTCAATTAGTGAAGAAGCTGAAATTGGTAAGGATGTGATTATAGAGGCTAATACACATGTAAGAGGAAATACCAAAATAAAAAGTAATTGCATAATCGGACCAAATACTTTTATTGAGAATTCTGATGTGGGATTAAATTGTGAAATTTCAAACTCTACTGTTTATGCTTCTCAGATAATGGATTATATAAAAATTGGCCCTTACAGTCATATAAGACCTAATTCCAAAATATCTTCCTTTAGCAAAATAGGTAACTTTGTTGAAATCAAAAATAGTCAATTAGAGGAAGAATCTAAAGTAAACCATTTAAGTTATATTGGTGATTCTATTATTGGAAGATCTACAAATATTGGAGCAGGAACTATTACTGCAAATTTTGATGGCCAGAAGAAACATCAAACAAAAATTGGGCAAAATTCAAGCATTGGTGCAAATACAGTTTTTGTAGCGCCAATAAATCTCGGGGAATCAGTTACAACAGGAGCTGGTTCAGTGATCACAAAAGACTCAAAAGATAATTCATTAGCAATCTCAAGAACTAAGCAAGTAAATATAGAAAATTGGAAAAAAAAGAAATCCTAATCTAATTGATTAATTCAATAATTTTTTCAAGTTGCCAATATCTGCTGCCTTTAATAAGAATAGAATCGCCTTTTTTTGTGGATTTGTTTATCTCTTTAGGAACATCTTTAATATTATTTAAAACTAAAAATTTTTTCTTATCTTTGAGATAATTGGCGTAAATTTTCTCATTTTTTTTATCGCAAATGAATAAACACTTTTCTATTCCTGAATTATTTATTAAGTTAAATATTTCTTTATGATATTTTACAGATTCATCTCCCAATTCTTGCATACTTCCAAAAATGAAAAATCTATTTCTCGGTTTTTCAAGCAAGTTTTTAATACATGCTTTTACTGACTCAGGCGAAGCATTATATGATTCATCATATATTGTTGTTTTTACTGATTTAAGAATCTTATTCCTTCCACCTAAAATTGCAAAGTCAAATTTATTAAAACTCGCAAAATCAATGCCTATCTCTTTGGCAACGGCATAAGCAAATAAGAAATTCGAAGCATTGTGAACCCCCTCAAATGAAATTTCAAAGATATTTTCTTCAATTAAAATTGTTTTATTCGAAGGATTATAAAATCCTCTTAAACTATCATCTTTCTTGAAACTTTCCTTTTGATTTTCTATATTTAATAGTTTTACTTTCAAAACTCTACCTTTCCAAAATTCTTTTAAAGTTTTTTCTAGTAATGGATCATTTGCTGGAATTATCACAACTCCTTTGGGATTTAAGAACTTACTAATTTCACACTTTGCATAAGTAATATTTTTTTTTTGAACCTAACAATCCAATATGAGCTGTGCCAATGTTAGTAATAACTGCAATATCAGGTTCACTATATTTAGATAAATTCTCGATCTGTCCAGGACCTCTCATCCCCATCTCAAGAACTAAAGCTTTATCTTTTATATCTGTAGCAAGAATAGTAAGAGCAACTCCAAACTCATTATTGAAATTTGAATGGGATAATTTAATTCTTCCAAGTTTATTTAAAACTCCACCAATCATTTCTTTTGTTGTTGTTTTCCCCACTGAGCCAGTTACAGCGATAATTGGGATATTTAATTTTTTTCTTTTTAGCAATGCTAATTTTTGAAATGCTTCTAATGTGTCATTTACAACCCAATAAGGAAAATTACTGGGAAGTAATCTCTGCATCCCTTTTTTAATTACTACAGATTTAACTCCTTTATCTAAAACATCAGGAAGAAAACTATGCCCGTCAAAATTTTTACCATTTATAGCTATAAAGAGATCATTTTTTAATAGAGTTCTACTATCAATACTTATATTTTTAAAATTTAAAGAATCTCTTTTCCCCTCGCTCAGATTTTTAATATCCCCCAAAACATTGTTTAATTCTGATAAAGAGAATTCCATTAAAAAATTAAGTCATACTTTTTTTTAAAGATGGATCAGCCGATTGCCCATAAGAGAATTTTTCAACTTCAGCAAAATCTGGAGATGGTTCTTTTATTCCACAAACATCTTTGTACATAATTTCGTATTCTAGTGCGGATCTTTGCCAACTAAACTCTTGGCTCATTGCTCTTTTTTGCAATAATTCCCAACTATCTTTATGTCTGAAGGCCTCCCAAGACCTTACTAAAGATGTATAGAAATCTATGGGTTCAAAGCGATCGAAGCAAAAACCAGTGCCAGTATTATTTCCTGGATCATGAGGTAAAACTGTGTCAACTAAACCACCCACTCGCCTTACTATTGGAATAGAACCATACCTCATAGCAAGTAATTGACTAATGCCACAAGGTTCAAATCTACTTGGCATTAAAAATGCATCAGAGCCACCATAAATAAGCCTTGATAAAGAATCATCATAGGTAAGAAATACAGAAAATCTCCCTGGGTAATCTAATGCAAGTTGCCATAATCCTGACTCTAAATATCTATCTCCAGTTCCCAAAACAACTATTTGCGAATCTGTATATGCTAAAAGTCTTCTTGAAACTTGTAGAAGTAAGTCAACTCCTTTCTGATCGACCAACCTACTGACCATACCTAAAAGATATTTTTTAGGATTAACTTCGAGACCCATTTCTTTCTGCAGAATTTTTTTATTTTCTAGCCTACTTTCTAAATTCTTAATACTAAATTTTGCGGGTAAAACTGGATCTTTAGCTGGATTCCACTCATCAAGATCTATGCCATTAAGAATTCCCCTTAATTTACCTGAAATGTAATTAAGTAATCCTTCAAGGCTTTCCCCGTATTCATAAGTTTTAATCTCATCTGCATAAGTCGGGGAAACAGCATTGACCCTATCTGCGTACAACATTGCCGCAGCCATTGTGTGGTCTCCATGCATATACCAAGGACACCAAGTCATTTTTTCAAGTTTCCATCTCCAAGGGCCTTGGTATTTTAAATTATGAATTGTGAATACTGTACTTATTTCGGGGTCCTGATGCATCCAAACAGGAATCATTCCAGTGTGCCAATCATGGCAATGGAGAACTTGAGGTTTCCAACAATTCCATGCAAATTCTGCAGTAGCACTAGCAAAAAATGTAAAGCGCCAGTCCTCGTTTTCGCCTCCATATATTTGGTCAGAGTCAAATGTTGGATGACCTACTAGGTAAATAACATAGTTATGAATGGGATGTTTTGCTTCATATACGGCGAAATCAGTACCCATTGTATTTGATCTAAAGACTGGTTCTTTAGATACCTCTAATAGACTCCACAATTTTCCATATCCTGGAATTATTACACGCACATCGTGACCAAGTTTTATCAAAGATGGAGGTAACGAACCAACAACATCTCCCATACCTCCAACTTTGATCATTGGAGCACATTCAGCGGCGGCAAGAAGAATTCTCATTGATAATTATTAAAAAGTTCTTTTGAAAATAAACTAGGATGTCCACTTAAAGTCAGAAAAGTCTGGCGGACGCTTTTCAAGAAAGGCATCTCTACCTTCTTGAGCTTCTTCTGTTGAATAGAATAATTGAGTTGCGTATCCAGATAATTCTTGAATACCCGCAATCCCATCGTTCTCTGCGTTGAATGAAGCTTTAAGAATACGAATAGCAGTTGGACTATTTCGTAAAATCTCTCTTGCCCACATTACACCCTCAGCTTCTAATTCTTCAATCTTTGTAATTGCATTTATCAAGCCCATCTTAAGAGCTTCCTTGGAATTATATTTTCTACATAAAAACCAAATTTCTTTTGCTTTTCTTTGACCAACAAGTCTTGCCAAATAACTAGATCCAAAACCCGCATCAAAACTACCAACTCTTGGACCTGTTTGACCAAATATTGCATTTTCAGAAGCGATACTTAAATCACAAATCAAATGCAGTACCTGGCCTCCTCCAATTGCAAAACCAGGAACTAAGGCAATAACCACTTTAGGCAAACTTCTTATTAATCTTTGAAGTTCAAGTACATTTAATCTCTCCTTCCCTTCATCATTTTTATATCCATTTTCACCTCTTACACTCTGATCACCTCCAGAGCAAAAAGAATAGATACCTTTCTTGTCAGGTCCCGCACCTGTAAAGAGAACTACGCCAATAGTTTCATCATTTCTTACCATATTAAATGCGTTAATAAGTTCATCTACAGTTTGGGGTCTAAATGCATTTCTTTTTTCAGGCCGATTAATTGCAATTCTCGCAATTCCCTCATCTGATTTGTGAAACAATATATCCTCATAAGATTTGCATTCTGACCAATTTAAAGTTGTTTTACCAGGTAATACTTTCATGAAACATAATTATTCAAAGATAGAAAATGAGAAATTTAAATGCCAAATATTTTTTCTAGGAGGGCATTTTTTTCGCGAATTTCATTTTCTGAATCAATATCAACTTTAATTATTACAGATTTCTGGATAGAAATGCTCCAATCAAATGCCTCTCGTAATTTTTTAAAATTTGCCACACTTTTAAATTTTACTTGATAGCCTTCTGCGAGTTTTGGCCAGTTTATTTCTTTTGGCATAAGAAAAAGCTTTTTTAATTCATCTTCTTTTAAATTTTCTTTATAAATACGATTAAATATATTTCCACCATTATTATTTATCAGAAGAATTGTTAAATTCATATCGATTGAATTTTCAATCAGCCAACCGTTTATATCATGAATAAAAGCCAAATCTCCAGTCACAAGAAGTAGAGGATTTTTAATTCTAGAAATACCTAATGCAAGAGATAAAGTACCGTCTATGCCGGAAGCTCCTCTAAAGCTGAAACAATTTCTTGTTAAAGTACAATTTTCAGAAAATGTAAGCCAATCTCTAATCGGGCTGCTAGCGGAAAGCATTATAGGATTTTCAGCTGGCCAAAGTTTTGGAACTAGATTTGCAAGCATATACTCAGTAATTTGATTATCAATAGTAATTTTCTCTTTTAAAATTACTTTAATTTGACCACCTTCCTCTATTAGATCTTGGGCTAACGGAGTAAGAGACTTTTTGTTTTTTTCATTAATTGATAATTCTTCTAACAATATAGAAGTAAAATTTGATAGCCCAAAATCATATTCAAATGATTTTTTTATAGGGTCCAATTTTCTAAAGTTTTTTTCTTTTATAAGAATTTGTACACCTTCAAAATTTATCAGAAACTTCTCTAAATCATTTGAGGATGACATAGGACCAAGCCTTAAAAGTTGTTTACATTTGATGTGATTTTTACGTTTTCTTAATACTAATTCCCAATTCACAACTAATCCTCTTAAATCAGAAGAAACTCCTGAAACAGGATCAGCAAATACTGGCCAACCAGTAATTTCTTGTAATTGTTTTAAAGATTTATTGAAAGAAGATAAGTCATTTACTGAACCTTGATAGGGACCTACCAAAATTATGCCAGATTCATTCAAATTTAAACTTTTTGAAATTTCTAAGAATTTGTTTTTATCAGACTTTATTTCAACTTTTTGAAAGACATATTTTTTCTTCAAATAAATTCTCTCAAAAACCTCTAAAACATTTTTTTTATTTAAAAATGAAATATCTAACGGCTTATCAATAGGAATATTTAAATGAATAGGTCCAGGGAAGGTTGATATTTGTTTCTCAGTAATTCGTACTAAATCTAAGATTTCATTTTCTTGTGTTTCATGAAGTCCATTAAGATTTGTACTTAAAACCCTTCTACAGACTGAACTCAAAAAATCCTCTTGATTTACTGTTTGATTAGCACCACAATCTTTTAGTCTTGAGGGTCTATCGGCAGTAAGAAATAAAATACTCTTACAAGAGCGATCTGCCTCAACTGCTGCTGGCAATAAGTTACTTACAGCAGTCCCAGAAGTTGTAATAACTAAAGAAAGATTACCTGATGCAGCAGAAATCCCTAGAGAGTGAAATCCTGCTGATCTCTCATCTATTGAATTAAAGATATTTACCAGTCCTAATTTATTTAATTCTCCAGCAGCTATTGCTAAAGGTGCTGATCTACTACCAGGACAAAGTATAAAATTTTGTACTCCTATTTTTATAAAAAGATTCAAAAGTTGTAAACTTCTAAGAAAATTTTTGCATTCAATAGATGATGTCATAATTTATATAAATGCTTTGGGTTTTCCTTATAACTGGATTAAATAAAACATGTCTACAACTCAAGAAAAAAGAAATTCAATACTAAAGGATTTTAAAAATCTTTTAATCTGGATATCTATAGCTTTAATTATACGATGGCAGGTTATAGAGCCAAGATGGATCCCATCGGGTTCAATGCTTCCAACACTTCAAATACAAGATAAAATTCTTGTTGAGAAAGTAACCCCCAAAATCATATCCAAATCAAATCTTTCAAAATTAAAAAATAAAATAATTGTTTTTAACGTTCCGGAACAATTAATTAATGCTGGTTATGAATCTGATACTGCACTAATAAAAAGAGTAATTGGAATACCTGGAGACAAGGTAGAAGTAAGAGACGGTAACCTTTTTTTGAATGATATCGCTCAAAAAAATTACTTTTTTGACAAAAATATTAATTATTCTATAGGGCCTTTTATTGTCCCAGAAGATTCATTATGGGTGATGGGAGATAATAGGAATAACAGTATGGACTCTCACATTTGGGGGTTTTTACCCTATGAAAAGGTTATTGGTAAAGCTATTTTTATATATTGGCCCTTTAATAAAATCGGACCTATTCGGTTCCCTGCCCTTAATAATTTAGATTAATGGGTACCTGATGTTGTAGGGTTTTTATATCTTGAAGTTGTAGAAATGTTTAATCCAGAATTTCTTGCTACTGAAAATAATGATCCAAACGATGAGAATGATTTAATCCAATATTTACAAAAACAATCTCCTGAAGTTTTGCAAAGAGTAGCAAAATCAGCTAGTGAAGATATTCAAGAAATTATTAGACATAATGTTCAAGGTCTACTTGGAATGCTTCCTTCAGATCAATTCGATGTAAAAATAACCTCTTCAAAAGACAACATTGCTAATTTATTATCTTCAGCAATGATGACAGGATATTTCTTAAGACAAATGGAGCAGAGAAAAGAACTGGAACAAAGTCTTCTAAATGATGAAAACATGTCTATTGAAGAATAATAGTTTTTAAAGATTTACTTCTTCGGGAATTATTCCAAGTTCAAACAATTTTTTATATAAACTCATCAAAAATTTATTATCCTCAGGAAGTTTATCCCACTTTTGGGAATTAATTTCATCAATTAATTTTTGACAATCTTCTATTTTAAATTTTATTGGTGCCGTAAAATGAGCTGGAATTAAATATTCCATATCTTCAAAAGACTTGATATTTTCTAGCCATTTAAGTAGAACTTCTTTTGAACGAGGGAAAATTAATTTTTGTAAAACTGGTGCAATTTGAATCTTAGGAATATCTTTACCCATTATTTCAACAAGAGATGATTCCCAATCTTCCTCCCATAAAAAGGGATAAATACCGAAATGAGATCTCCAATTTCTAAGATCTTTTTTGAATGAATACTTAAATATTTTTTTTAAAGGTGGAATATTTAATTTACCTGGTTTCAAAAAAGAAGAAAACAAGACTAACCTTTTCCATCCTTTTTTTCTTTGTTCTATGGAGTCAATCAAAGGTTCATCTCCTCTCTCTCTAGCATGAAAAAGAAGTGGTGTTGGATCAAAATTAAATATCTCGGGTGGTGTTGAGTCTATTCCAACTATTGCATCTGTTACATGAAGAGTTTTTGTAGGATAATGGAAACAGCTTATCTCCTGATATCTTCCAAGACCTAAATTCAGTGGACCTAATGAAGACCATTTAAAGTAGTTTGAATGTGGAGTACCATCTTCAAACAGTATTCTTGATCTTTTTGATGGAATTCCTAGAAAATCTTGTGGGAGATTTATGGGGAAACTCCATTGTCCAGGACAAAGCCAAATTTCTGCATCTTTAAAAATTCTTGAAAGAGCTGGGAGTCCGATTTTATGTTCTAGTCCAGAGGCACTCGGTAGAATTATTGTTTTTACGTTGCCGTGAATCGCAATTAGTTTTTCTAACTCATTTATTAATTCTTTTGTCGGAGGTAGTGGATTTATTAGCATCAATCCATCATCAACCTTTATTACCGTCATTCTTATTGGAACCGCAACATAATAAAGTCCCTGTATTTGTTCCAAGGACCATATTTGATCAGGAATTAATTCTCTGAAAATTGTTTTCTTTTTTCCATAAGGATATAAGGGGAATAATGGCCACCAATTCCATTTTTTATTTAAAGTTTCTTCCACCACTATCATTTATACCCAGCAAATAATTTCTTTAACTTAAATATTCCGTATCTTGGAGCGAATAAAAAGGCAAATAAAAATATAAAAGTTTGTGCTAAGACAATTGATCCACCTGTTTCAAGATCAAACCAAAAACTAACATAGATTCCTATTAGGCTTGAGATGATTGCACTTAATACTGAAATTACTGTCATATTATCGAACTTATCCGTCAGTAAATATGCTGTAGCCCCTGGTGTAATCAACATTGCAACTACTAAAATAATTCCAACAGACTGTAAGCCAACAACAGCTGCCAAAGATAAACATGTGAGCAGTAAATAATGAAGAAAAAACACGTTAATCCCAACTGTTTTTGCATGCCTAGGATCAAAACAATAAAGCATTAAATCTTTTCTAAAAATTAATAAAAGGATTACTACCAATAAAGAAATGAATATAGTTTGTTTTACATCTGAAAGTGATATTCCTAATGGACTACCAAAAAGAATAGAATGCAGATCAATATTACTTTTAATCTTAGAAACTAATACGATTCCAAGAGCAAAAAATCCAGTAAATACCAATCCAATAACAGTATCTTCCTTAACTCTAGATTTCTGCTTAATAAACCCTATCAATGCTACAGAACCAACCCCGAAAATAAATGCCCCCAATGAGAAAGGAAGACCTAATGCATAAGCAACCACAACACCAGGCATTACCGAATGTGACACTGCATCTCCCATTAAAGCCCATCCTTTAAGAGTCAAATAACTTGATAGAAAACCACAAACAGCTGCAACTAATGAACTCATAAGAAGTGCTTTTCTCATGAAATCATGAGTTAAAGGATCTTTGATGAATGAATCTAAAGTTAAAAAAGAACAGAGCTCCATACAATTTAAAATTTAGGATTCAGGTCCAAACAAGGAATCAGGTGAGATCCCTCCAAAAGTGGTTGTAATATTTTCAGGGGTAAACACTTCAGAGGTTTCGCCATAAGCTACAACAGTTTTATTTATTAAAAGAACTAAATCACAAAATTCACGGACATGAATCATATCGTGCGTTGATAATAATATAGTTTTCCCCTCATTTTTAAATTGAATAAATAATTCCGAGATAAGTTTCTCAGTTCTTATATCAACACCTGAAAAAGGCTCATCAAGAAGTAATATTGATGCTCTTTGTGCAATTGCTCTAGCCAAAAAAGTTCGTTTTCTCTGACCTCCAGATAAGTTTCCAATAGGTGTAGATAAATGATCAGTAAGATCAACTCTCTCAATAGCATCTTTAACCGCCTGAACATCAGACTCTCTAGGACACCTAAAAACATTCATAGAACCATATCTTCCCATCATCACCACCTCCCAAACACTTATTGGGAATTGACTATCAATTCCCTCATTTTGTGGAACATAAGCAATTGTCTGATCTTTTTGAGCAGATCTTACTGACTCTCCATTTATTCTAATTTTTCCCTTTGAAATATTTACAAAGCCAGTTAAAGCATTAAAAAAAGTTGTTTTACCAGCCCCGTTCATCCCTACTAACCCACAAATCTGGCCAGGTTTCAATCTTAAATTGGCATCATACAAAGCCACTTTACCGTTGTAATCTACGCAAATATTCTCTGCCTCAATCCTAAAGTTTTGATAATTGATTGTTTCCATAATTCAAAAAAGGCCTTTTTTTATTAAATCCAAATTATGCTCAAGCATTTTTATATATGAACCAGCAGGGCCACTATCATCAGATAATGAATCAACAAAAAGATTTCCTCCAAAATTGGCCCCAGTTTCGTTTGCAACAACCATTTGAGATTCGTTACTTACAGTACTTTCGCAAAATACAGATGGGACATTTTTTTCTTTAACTAGTGAGATTGTTCTAGACATTCTTTTAGGAGTAATTTGACTCTCAGCGTTAACTGGCCACAAATAAACTTCCTCTAATCCATAATCATTTGTTAAATACGAAAAAGCACCTTCACAACTTACTAGATACCTCCTGTCTTTATTTAAGTTATTAATAAAAAGTGAGAATTCTTTATCCATCTTAGATAGTTTATCTTTATAAATTTTTCCATTTTCTTCAAATAATGTCTTTTTGGATGGCCTCAATTCTGATAAAGAATCCACGATAATATCTACGTATAGTATTCCTCTTTTTGGAGAAATCCAGGCATGAGGATTGGGTTTCCCTTTATAAAAATCTTCACTGATAAAAATAGGATCTAAATATTCCGAGACAGTAATTCTTTTAACGTTTAAATTAGAAACAAATTTTTCAGCCCATAATTCAAATCCAAATCCATTATCAATAAAAACAAAAGCATTAGAGGCATTTACCAAATCGCTTGGAGTTGGTTGGTAGCCATGAACTTCAACTCCAGGTTTAGTTATTGATCTAACAATAAATTCATCTTTAGCGACATTGCTAATTATGTCCGCCAAAACGGTGAAACTTGCAAGTATTACTTCTTTAGTTTCATTTTTATTTGATAGTCTCTTACATGATCCTGAAGCAAGAGAAAGCAGAAGTATCAAACTTAAAAAAAGAATATTTTTTTTCATATTTAACATTCATCCTTAGATTATGAACTAAAAGATAGTTTCATAAGTGGTTTCCTAAGATCAGAAAGGAATCCTTTCCAATTTATTTTTTCTTTTTCAAAAGCTTTTTCAACAATTTTTTCAGAATTTTTCTTGATAAAGTCTAAATCAGGTTCCTCTACACCTTTTGTTATTGCCATAAAATCAGCCAAAGAACTTGATACTACTCTTGTTAAATAAGCAGCACTAACAGCCTGAAATGTTCCAGAGACAAGCCAATTTGGGCCATGTAATTTTGTTATACCAATTAGAGTCTGTCCACTCCATTCAATAACTCCCTGAGCAATTGCAGTCTTTAAAATCTCTTTGGATACTTTATCTAAAATTTCAGGAGACCAATTACATCCCCATATAGACTTAATTTCTTTAATCATTAAAGAATTTAGTACTGTCATTGCCATAACATCAATTGATGGGATAGGAGACAAGAAAACAGTTGTTGCTACAAGAATTTGATTTTTTCTTTGTATACCTTTCAACTGCATTCTTCTAATCCCTTCAATTTCAGATTGCCATGCAACATGAAGTTCTTTCAAGAGTCTTTTTTTTGTATTTTCAATATTTTTAGATGAACTTATGAAAAACTTCCTTAAGGAAAAAGGCATGTTGGTTATTTCATTTTTATTCACATCAAAAGTAATAATTTTGTTTAAAAAGTGACTTGAAATTTGAGACTTTAAGTCTTCTATCTGATTTTTGGCTTCTATTTGGTTGGAAGTTAAAGCCACCAACCAGATTGGCATATTTTTAGGAAACTTTTCCAACCACAAAAAATCATTTGCCGACAAAGGCAAGTTTATAAAATATAAGATTGCATCACTCTTCAAAGCTTCTTCTGGAATAACTTGAGAGGAATTGTATTTAGGTAGTTTTTCGTATAAATCAAAGTCAAACTTATCTGCTTTAAAATTACTTTTCAAAACAGATTGAGAACTTTGATAATCTTTTTGTCCAATGCAACTTATTTTTTCTTTTTTACATCTATTAAGAATCGATTCAAGTAGTTTTTGTCTTTTTGAATTCTGTTTTTCTAATTCATTTGATGCTTCAAGTTTTTCAAAAAAATTTAAATCTTCATTGCATAAATTAATCCAACCATCTAAATTATTTGGCTCATTAAATTTAGGCTTATCATTCTTCAAGTAAAAATACCCCCCCAAAGACAACGCAAAAAATCCTATTGAACCTCCTGCGAAATGTATTAAGTCACTTACAAACCATTCTCCAAAACCCAAAAATAATAAGATAAAAAGAAGATTTTTTTTTGGAAACTTTATGAAATCCTTTAAAAGGTTGTCTTTACTAATATCAAACACAATACTTTGTTTTTTCTAATTTTATTTTAATGCAAGTTGTGAATGAGAAAAGCAAAAATCATAAGTCGTTAATCAAAAGATAAAAATTTAAGCCTTTTAAAAAGACTTATTGCATAACAAGATGCTAAGTTAATAGACTATTTAAATAACTTAAGAAACATCAAGATGTCTAATTCAAATTTCAGCAATAATCCTGGACAAGAAAATTACAGAGGTCGTTCTAACAATGAAAGATCTAATTTTAGAGATAGATCTGGCGGCAGAAGAGATGGAGGAGGATTCCGCATAAGATTGAGTGATAACGAAATGAAAGCTGTTAAATCAATACAAGAGACCTTTCAATTAAGATCTACCGTTGCAGTTCTGGGTTTCTCTGTTAGAACGCTGAGCGAAATGATCAAAGACGAAAAATTGATTGCATCAATCACAGAATATGCAAAAAATAATAAAAACTCTTCTCCAAGTAGACAATCACAAAATCCTTATGAAGAAAAGACAAAAACAGCACCTGACCCTTTTGCAAGACCTGTTAAAAGTACATCAACTGAAGAGATCCTATCTAGCGAAGTAGAAGAGGATGGCAAATAAAAAAAGAATTCTTTCGGGAGTTCAACCAACTGGTGATTTACATATTGGGAATTGGCTTGGGGCCATAAATAATTGGGTTACGCTTCAAGAGCAATATGAAACATTTCTATGTGTAGTTGATTTGCACGCAATAACAGCCTCATATAATCCCAAAGAATTATCCAAGAACACTATCTCTACTGCAGCTTTATACGTCGCTTGTGGAATAGATCCCAAAATATGTTCGATTTTTGTCCAAAGTCAGATTTCAGCACATTCAGAACTTTGTTGGATATTAAATTGCATGACCCCAATAAATTGGATGGAAAGAATGATTCAATTCAAAGAAAAATCCATACAACAAGGGAATAATGTATCTATTGGATTATTTGACTATCCAATACTGATGGCTGCAGACATTCTTCTTTATGACGCAGACTTCGTACCAGTAGGTGAGGACCAAAAACAACATCTTGAACTTGCCAGAGATATTGCACAACAGAGAATTAATGCCAGATTTAGTAAGGATAAAAATATTTTAAAAATCCCTCAACCAATCATCATGAAGAATGGTTCAAAAATAATGAGTTTAATTGATGGTTCAAAAAAGATGAGCAAAAGTGATCCTAATGAGGGCAGTCGAATTAACTTATTAGATCCTCCTGAAATAATCACAAAAAAAATAAAAAGAGCAAAAAGTGACAGTTCTATTGGAATAGAATATAACAACCCTGAGAGACCAGAATCTAAAAATCTTTTGATGATTTATTCAATATTATCTGGTAAAGAAATTTCTCAATGTGAAAAAGAATTCGCAGAGACTGGATGGGGGACATTTAAAAAATTAATTACTGAACAACTTATTGAATCACTAGATCCTATTCAGAAAAAATATAAATTACTAATTAATGATCCCTATCAATTAAATAAAATCCTAGGGGAAGGGAAGGAAAAAGCTGAAGATTTAGCAAATCAGACTTTAAAAAGAGTTAAATCAAAATTGGGATTTTTTGAAATGGAGAAATAAAATTATGCCAATAATTACTTTGCCTGATGGTTCAAAAAAGGTTTTCGAAAAATCTGTAACTATTCTAGAAATTGCCCAGAGTATAGGTGCTGGATTAGCTAAAGCAACAATTGCTGGGAAAGTAAATGATGTTCTTCTTGATGCAACAATTCCAATATATAAAGATTCCAAAGTTGTAATCATCACATCAAAAGATAAAGAAGGAATTGAAATAATAAGACATTCCTTTGCTCACCTTATTGGTCATGCAGTTAAGCAGATTTACCCTAATATTAAAATGGCAATTGGGCCTGTAATTGAAGATGGTTTTTATTACGACATTTTTTCTGAATACAGATTTACCCCTGAAGATTTAATAAAAATTGAAAAAAGAATAAATAGCTTAATTAAAAAAGATTATGATGTAAAAATTCTTCAAGTTTCCAAAGAAGAAGCAATAAAAACTTTTAAAGAAAGAGATGAGATTTTTAAATTACGAATAATTGAAGAAATTCCTGAAGAAGGTCTCATCAATTTATACAAGCACGAAGAATATATAGACATGTGTAGAGGGCCTCACGTACCCAACACAAGGCATTTGAGACACTTCAAGTTACTTAAATTATCAGGTTCATATTGGAGGGGTAATAGTGAAAATGAATCATTACAGAGAATATATGGTACTGCATGGGCTAAAGAAAAAGAGCTCAAAGATTATTTAACAAGAATTGAAGAGGCGGAAAAAAGAGATCATAGAAAACTTGGGAAAAAACATTCACTTTTTCATATACAAGAAGAATCTCCAGGAATGATTTTTTGGCATCCAAATGGATGGACAATCTATCAGGTGCTAGAAAAATACATAAGAGAAATTCTTAAAAAAAATGATTATTTAGAAATTAAAACCCCTCAAGCTGTTGATAAATCTCTTTGGGAAAAATCCGGTCATTGGGAAAAATTTAGAGACGATATGTTCACTACTGCATCAGAAAATCGAACTTATGCAATTAAACCAATGAATTGTCCATGCCATATTCAAGTATTTAATCAAGGTTTAAAAAGTTATAAGGATTTACCTATTCGTCTTGCTGAATTTGGTTCTTGTCACAGAAATGAGCCCTCTGGTGCACTACACGGATTAATGAGAGTAAGAAACTTTACTCAAGATGATGCACACATATTCTGTACAGAAGAGCAAATTCAAGAAGAGGTATCTACTTTTATAGATCTTGTTTTCGAAGTTTATAAAACTTTTGGTTTTAATGAAATCATTATCAAATTATCAACCCGTCCTGAAAAAAGGGTAGGTAGTGAAGAGATTTGGGATAAATCAGAGGAGGCTCTTACCAAAGCTCTTGATAATAAAAATCTAAAATGGGAACTCCAGCCAGGAGAAGGTGCTTTTTATGGTCCGAAAATTGAATTCTCGTTAAAAGATTGTCTTAATAGAGTCTGGCAATGCGGAACTATTCAGGTTGATTTCTCAATGCCTATTAGATTAGACGCAACTTATGTAGATATTGATAATGAAAAAAGGAATCCAGTTATGCTTCATAGAGCAATTTTAGGATCCTTTGAAAGATTTATCGGAATCTTAATTGAACAATATGAGGCAAAATTCCCAATTTGGCTCGCGCCTTATCAAATAATTTTATTAAGCATTACTGATAGAAATATTGAAAAGTGTTTAAAGTTTAATGAATTAATAAATAATAATGGTTACAGGTCAAAAGTTGATATTAGGAATGAAAAAATAGGATATAAAATAAGGGAGGCAACTCTCGGGAGAGTCCCCTTAATTGCAGTTATTGGAGATAAAGAAGAAGAAATTGATTCAGTCGCCTTAAGAGCTTTGGATGGAACAAATTTAGGAATTTTAGACCTACCTAATCTATACAAATTAATGGATGAATTAATTGAAAAAAAAGGGAGAACAGAATAATTTCGAATAAATGAATTTTCTAGCTTGTGATTTAGGAGGTACCAAGGTTCTATTGGGAATATTCGAAAGAGTAATAAATGATGATTCGCCTAAATTGTTATTCAAAAAGAAATATATATCTTCTGATTGGGATTCTTTTGAACTGATCCTAGAAGATTTTCTCAAAAATGAATGCAAACATATTACTCATCCTTCTTCTGCATGTTTCGCTGTAGCTGGTCCTTTATCTAACAACAACGCAAAAATTATGAATTTGTCATGGAATATTTCTGGAAATAAATTAAAAAATAAATTTAAATTTGAACAATGTGAGCTAATAAATGATTTTGCAGTGCAAATTTATGGAATTCCTTTCTTAAAAAAAAATCAATATTCAACTATCCAGAATGGATCGCAATCTGAAGGGACTAATAATGATTTGCATGCCATTGTTGGAGCGGGTACTGGTTTAGGCATTGCAAGAGGTTTAATATCAGGAAATAAAGTAAAAGTTTTAGCCAGCGAGGGGGGACACGTTGAATACTCTCCAAAGTCAGAATTTGAGTGGGACTTAAAGAATTGGCTCAAAAATTCTTTAAATATTGAGAGGATATCTTGTGAAAGGATCGTTAGCGGCACTGGTTTATCAAGAATTGCTGAATGGAGACTGAGCAAATCTGATGCCAAGAACCATCCTCTACAAAAATTTTTTAGAGAAACTAAAATTTCTGATAGTTTGAGAAAAGAGCTGCCCGAAAAAATTTGCCATCTTTCTAAAGAAGGTGATCAGCTAATGATTGAAGTTGAAAAGATTTGGTTAGGTGCTTATGCCTCTTTATTGGGAGATGTTGCTCTTCAAGAATTATGCTTTGGCGGATTATGGATTTCTGGAGGGACCGCATCAAAACATTTCAAAAACTTTAATTCAGATTTATTTATGAAACAATTTTTCGACAAGGGAAGATTAAAAGATATTCTTAAAACAATACCTATGAAAGTAATTTTAGATGAAGAGTTTGGACTTTTTAGTGCAGCCTGCAGAGCAGAAATGCTTTTAAGAACTTAACAACAAAAAATGTCTATTCCAGAAGTTGGCAAAAAAATAAGGGTAACAGTTCCCTCCACAACTGCCAATTTAGGGCCTGGCTTCGATTGTCTTGGGGCAGCATTAGATCTATATAATGAATTTATTTTTACAAGAATTGAAGGTGGTGGAGATAGATTTGATTTAATAATGGAAAGTACAGATGGTAATCACTTAAGAGGAGGACCTGAAAACTTAGTTTTTAGAGCGGCTCAGAAAGTTTGGGAGAGCGCAAATATAGATCATATTGCACTTGAAGCAAGAGTTAAGTTGGCAGTGCCGCCTGCACGCGGACTTGGAAGTAGTGCTACAGCCATAGTTGCTGGACTAATCGGAGCAAATGCAATAATGAACTCTCCATTGTCCAAAGAAAAGCTTCTTGAACTTGCAATTGATATCGAAGGTCATCCTGACAATGTAGTTCCCTCTCTCCTTGGTGGGCTTTGTTTGACCGCAAGGTCGTCCTCTAAAAGATGGAGAATTATTAGATGTGATTGGCACGATTCAATTAAAGCTGTTGTTGCAATACCTGCAATTCGCCTAAGCACAAGTGAAGCGAGAAAGGTTATGCCCAAGAATGTACCTATATCTGATGCAGTGACAAATATGGGGGCACTTACTTTGTTACTTAATGGCTTAAAAGCGGGGAATGAGGAACTTATAAAAGAAGGAATGTTTGATATGTTACATGAACCCTACAGATGGAAACTTATTAAAGGTGGACTAGAAGTCAAAGATGCCGCACTAAATGCAGGTGCTCTAGGATGTGCAATTAGTGGAGCTGGTCCTAGTATCTTAGCTTTGTGTAAAGAAGAAAATGGTAAAAAAGTCAGTCAAGCCATGGTAAAAGCATGGGAGAAGTCAGGTGTAGCTAGCAGAGCACCGTTCTTAAACATTCAAACAAAAGGCAGTCAATTTAGCACTATTTCTGGTAAGTAGTTTTACTTAGGCATTTTTAATGTTATAGTCTCAAGCTAGAACAACTTCAACTAGAATAAAAAAATTATTCATTCTATAAATGAATTTAGAATCTTTTCCTTGGCTGTCATCTATTGTTTTAATCCCCTTAATTGGGGCATTAATTATGCCTTTCTTAAGTTCTAAAGAAGGAGAAGACAATACATTACCCAGAAATATTTCATTAAGCTTTTTATTTATAGATTTTTTATTAATAATCAGTGTCCTTTTTCAAAAATTCAATACTTCAGATAGCTCTTTGCAACTGGTAGAAAGAGCTTCTTGGTTACCCTCAATAGGCTTAGAGTGGTCTCTTGGCGTAGATGGGTTATCTGCTCCTTTAGTAGCTTTGAGTGGGTTAATTACATTTTTATCAGCTGCAGCAAGTTGGAAAATTAAGAAAAAATCTAATCTATATTTTGCTCTTTTATTAGTGCAAGCCTCAGCACAAGCATTAGTTTTCCTTTCTCAAGATTTCCTATTATTTTTCTTGGCCTGGGAACTTGAATTGGTTCCTGTATATCTTCTTATTGCTATTTGGGGAGGTAAAAAGAAATTATATGCGGCCACAAAATTTATTCTTTATACTGCATTAGCTTCTCTACTAATACTTATAAGTGGTCTAGCACTTGCTTTGAGTGGTGATACTTTTACTTTAAATATTACCGATTTAACTAATAAACATGTATCAGGTAGCCTAGCGTTATTATCCTATTTAGGATTTTTAATTGGTTTTGGAGTAAAACTTCCTATCTTTCCATTACATACTTGGTTACCCGATGCACATGGAGAGGCTAATGCACCAGTTTCAATGTTACTGGCTGGAATACTTTTAAAAATGGGAGGCTACGCTCTTTTAAGATTCAATGTTCAAATACTACCTGAAGTACATCTGCAAATTGCCCCTGCACTAATTATTCTTGGAATCATCAATATAATTTACGGAGCACTAAATGCATTTGCACAAGATAATGTCAAAAGAAGAATTGCATGTAGCTCAGTTAGTCATATGGGTTTTGTTCTGTTAGGGATTGGAGCAGTAGATGCTCTAGGGATAAGCGGAGCAATGCTACAAATGATTAGTCACGGACTCATTGCTGCAGCAATGTTCTTTGTTACGGGTTCATTCTATGAAAGAACAAACACTCTTTCTATACCAAATATGGGCGGTTTAGCAAAGGTCTTGCCAATAACTTTTGCTTTTTTCTTAGCAAGTTCTTTGGCCTCATTGGCACTACCTGGGATGAGCGGTTTTATAAGTGAAATAACTGTATTTTTAGGGATCACAAGTCAAGAAGGCTTCAGCTCTATCTTTAGATCGATCACGATTCTTATCGCTGCTATAGGTCTAGTTTTAACACCAATATATCTACTATCAATGTGTAGGAGAGTATTCTTTGGCCCTAGAATACCTGCACTAGCTACAGTTAAAGAGATGAATGGTCGAGAATTAACTATTGGTTTCAGCTTATTATTGCCTACTTTAGTAATAGGTTTTTGGCCAAAAATCGCGATAAATTTATACGAATCTTCGACCAATGCTCTCAGTCAGCAGCTCACTCTAGCTAAGTTGGTAGGGTTAATCCCAATTTTAGTAAATTAAACTATTGCAATTAATGGATACCTCAATTTTTAAATATGGAGAATTACCAGAATTTAAAAAATTTACTCCCGAAAACATAAGTAAACAATTCCCAGTAGTACTAGAAAAGATATCTGAAGATTTTGAAATGATAGAGAAAAATTTATCTAACCACTTGATTCAAAATGATTTAAATTGGGATAAGGTTATAAATCCCTTAAATGAAGTTAATGAAATTCTCAGATGGAGTTGGGGAGTAATAAGCCACCTCAATGCAGTAAATAATTCTGAAAGTCTAAGAGATATTTATTCAAAATTTCTTCCAGAAATCATTAGCTTGAGTAATAAATTCGGACAAAGTAAAATAATTTACAATTCTTTAGTCAAGCTTAAAGAGACTAATAACTTTGATCAAATCAAAAAAAGAATTTTAAATAAAGAAATTCTTGAGATGCAACATAGAGGAATTTCACTAGAAAAGAATGACCAAGAAGAATTCAACAACATAACAGAAAAGCTTGGAAAGCTATCTACAGACTTCAGCAATAATGTGCTTGATGCTACTAATAAATGGTTTTTAATTTTAAATAAAAAAGCTGAAGTCGATGGTCTGCCTGAAAGAGTACTTGAATTGATGGCAATTTCTGCACACAACCACTTAAAAAAAGATGAAGAAGTTGATATCAAAAATGGTCCTTGGAAATTAAGTCTGGATATTCCAACTTATACTTCATACATGACATATGCCACCGACCGTAATCTTAGAGAGAAACTATATAAGGCATACGTTGGTAGGGCGTCTCATGGAGAAAAAAATAATTCTCAAATCATTGAAGAGATTTTATCTCTCAGAAATAAACAGGCTAATCTTCTAGGTTATAAAAATTGGGCAGAACTAAGTTTGTCAACGAAAATGGCGAAAGAAATTAAAAACGTTGAAAACCTTTTAGAAGAATTGAGAGAACCAGCATTGAAAACCGCAAAAATTGAATTAGAAACGCTCGATAATTTTTCTAAAGCCAATGGGTTTTCACAATCACAGAATATCGAGCCATGGGATATTAGTTATTGGTCCGAACTTCTTAGAAAGGAAAAGCTCAATTTGGATCAAGAGTCTTTGAGGCCTTGGTTCCCACTAAATGATGTTTTGAAAGGTTTATTTAAATTAAGTGAAAAGCTGTTTGAAATAAAAGTAGTCGAGGCAACTGATGAGGCACCTCTGTGGAATGATGACGTTTTATTTTTTAATATCCTCAATAAAGAAGATAAAAAAATAGCATCTTTTTACCTCGATCCATATTCAAGGCCTGAATCAAAGAGAGGAGGGGCTTGGATGGATGAATGTTTGAATAAAAATGATTTTGGAGGAAAGACCCTCCCTGTAGCTTATCTCGTTTGTAATCAGACTCCACCATCAAAAGACAAACCTAGTTTGATGAGTTTTGAAGAAGTTCAGACACTATTCCATGAATTTGGCCATGGTCTTCAACACATGCTTACTACTGTAAATCTTCCTCAAGCAGCTGGCATCAACAACGTTGAATGGGATGCTGTCGAACTTCCAAGTCAATTTATGGAAAACTGGTGTTTTCATAAAAATACAATCATGAATATTGCCAAGCACTACAAAACAGGAGAAAAATTATCCGATGAGAATTTTGAGAAGCTAATAAAGAATAGAACTTTTAATTGTGGTATGGCTACTCTTAGACAACTACATTTTGCAATTACAGACCTCAGATTACATAGTAGTATCGATAAAAACGAAGGCAAAACAGCAGATGAAATAAGAAGAGAAATTGCGAAACAAACTACTGTTATTGAACCGATTCAAGAAGATAAATTTCTTTGTTGTTTTAGTCATATATTTGCAGGTGGATATTCTGCAGGATATTACTCATATAAATGGGCGGAAGTTCTAAGTGCTGATGCATTCTCAATGTTCGAAGAAGCTGATCTAGAAAATTCTGAAAATTTAAAGGTAATAGGAAAGAAGTTTAAAGATACAATCCTTAGCTTGGGAGGAAGCTTACCTCCATTAGATATATTTAAACTATTCAGGGGAAGAGAGCCACAAACAGATTCCTTAATAAGACACTTAGGTCTATCTGGAACTACATAATAATTTCATCGATTATTTTGTCAACCACAGATTTATTTCTCACAAGATTTCTATGCTTATATACTTTTACTGATATTTTTTTCCCAAAATTTAAATTTGTCCACCAGCCAGGGAAAACCATCATATCCCAATTAGTGAAGAAATTTATACACTCAATACCATCAAGAAAAAAATCATTATTTGCGAGTTCTCTTAAAAACTTACTATTTATTTTCATTTCTGATATTCCTTTAAAAGGATATCTAGGTATTAATTGAGCCATCAAAGTCCCCTTGTGAGGGGAACCTATAGATATCAATCTTCTTGTTCTTTTATACCCATTAAATTTTTGAAGCCAGTACCTACCAATTATTCCTCCCATGGAAAATCCCAAAATATCTATTTCTTTTTCTAAACCATATTTCTCTAAAATTAATTCGTTTAATTTATAAGCCAAATCCAGAATTGAAGTCATTCCATATGAATGCTCAAGAGTTGGAGCAAAATATTCAATGCCAAAATCATCAAGTTTTGAGGTAATAGAAGAAAAAATACTTGAAGTATTCCAAAGACCATGAATCAATATAATGGGATTTCTTTTTTCCAATACTTTAATTATTTTCAAGGATTCTTACTATTGAAACCTTCCCATCAAAGCCTGTTATTGGAGCATTGCATTTTGTCAAAATAATTTTAACTTTAGAAAGCTTAAATTCCTGATTAATGATTTCTAAAATTGCGTTTGAATATTTTTCGATTGTGAAACAATATATTTTCTTTGATTGATCTTTTAAAATTTGAATTAATTTTGAATAGTCAACTGTTTTTTTTATATCATCATTTACTGTACATTTTTCAAAATCAGTCCACAAAAATATATCTAAAATAAATAGTTGTCCTAATTCCCTTTCTTTATCAAGAACGCCAACCCTAGCCCAAAGTTTAATATTCTCAATTTTCAAAAAAGTTTCCATCTTTAAAAATTTTAAAGATTTTTATGTGTATAAGTAGCCTTTCCTAACGAAAAATCATCAACTATATTACCATCACCTTTTAGGAAATATTTATAAGTTACCAAACCCTCTAAACCTACAGGTCCCCTTGGTGGAAGAGTTTGAGTAGATATACCAACTTCAGCTCCGAATCCATATCTAAACCCATCTGCAAACCTAGTAGAGCAATTATGAAAAACACCTGCACTATCAACTACATTCATAAATTTATTGGCAGTATGTGAATTTTCAGTAATAATTCCATCTGTATGTTTTGAACTATATTTTTGAATATGTGTGATTGCTTCATCAAGATCATCAACAATTTTTATCGATAAAATTAAATCCAAATATTCAGTTTTCCAATCTTCTAGACTAGCCTTATACTTTAACCCAAATTCAACTGATCTCTTATCTCCAATTAATTTAACATCATAAGAATTAAACAAAGGGATGGCTTTTTCTAAAAAAGCAGGTGCGATATCTTTATGCAATAATAATGTTTCTATAGCATTACATGCTGCAGGATATTGAGTTTTGCTGTCCAAGGCGACCGACAAAGCCATCTCTAGATTTGCCTCAATATCTATAAACAAATGACAAATTCCATCAGCATGGCCTAGCACAGGAATTCTTGTATTCTCCTGAATAAATTTAACCAATTCATTGCTTCCTCTTGGAATTATTAAATTAATATATTTCTCAAGATTTAACATCGCCATACTATCTTTTCTGCTTGTTAGTAAACATATTGCATTTTTATCTAGACCCGATTCATCTAAACCTTCTTGCAAAGCTTTCACTATTAAAGTATTTGTTAAATTAGCTTCACTTCCCCCTTTTAGCATTACTCCATTACCTGATCTTATTGCTAAAGAACTAATCTGCATCACGGCATCTGGCCTTGATTCAAAAATAACCCCCAAGACTCCAATTGGCACAGTTTTTCTTTCTAAGATCAATCCATTTGAAAGCTCTCTTTTTATTTGAACTTGATTTACAGGATCAGCCAATTCTCCAACTTTTCTTACTCCTTCAATTCCAGAATTTAATTTTGCTTTTGATAACTTTAATCTAGAAAGTAAAGCCTTTGAAATTCCCTTTTTTTCTGCACTTGAATAATCCTCATTATTGGCCTCTAAGATTTCTTTAGAATTTTTTTCAAGATAATCAGCCATAAAATTTAAGGCTTTAATACGATATTGATTTTCAGTCTGACTTATTTTTATTGATGCCAAACGAACTTTATCAGCTTTTTCTAAAAGATCATTACCTGGTTTAGGAACTTCAAATATATTAGCCATAATATTTTTTAGCTAATTTAATAATAATTCAAATTAACCATTCTTTAAAGTAAATTTCTTTCTGAGTTAATATCTAAAAAATAGTTGAACTTGACTTTTCCAATCCCCATTGGAATCATAAGAACCTAATAATTCTAAGTTTGGATTTGCCTGAAAAGTCAAAATTCCTAAAGGTGAAATGTCATCTCTACCTGGAACGGTTTGAAAGGCAAAATTTATCGCATCAGTAATATCAAGCCCAATTTCTGCTACCCAAGCTTGAGAAGAAAAATCTTCATTAGAAGATGATTGACCATCATTCTCTATATCTAAATTTTCACTGGAAAAAATATTATTTAATGAATCATTATTTTCTATTAACGCTGGATAAAGAGATAACTGAAATCTTTCACTAAATGCATCAGCGTTATTAAGTTGAGAAATAAATGCTCTATTTATTAAATTTGCAGAGTTACCTCCAATCAAACCAATTATTTGTGATCTGTTATAACTTGGGGTACTTCTTAATTGAATTCTTTTATTTTCATCAGCAAAAGATAATTGATCTAAAAATCCTTCATAAGATGCTTCAATTTTGATAAGCCTTGAATTGCCAATCCCAAATGATCCCAAACCACTAGAAGTCGCATTTACATCAAGATCACCTGAGATGTTTGAATCCTGATTATTTTCACTTATAGGTATTATAGAATCTGGTACTTTACTAACTAGAGAAAAATTAATAAATGGAACAACACCACTTCTTGATGCGAATAAAATATAATTATCTTTATTTTTATCAAGTTTAAATGGAGTGGTATATAGATTAGCTCTTCCTTTTTTAAGATAAATTAGACCTCTAGCATTTAGATCTTTGCCAACCTTTCCATTTATATTAAGGTCTAATTTAGTATCTAAATAAGCTTGAACAAATTCTGAATATTGAAGTTTAAAATCGGGACCAAGTTTTAATTTAAGATTATTAAAACTCAAATTATCCAAATAATTAGGTAAAGTTTCTCCCAAAAGAACTGAATTCAAAATTGTTTCATTTGAAATTATTTCAATATTTTTATTATTATTCCAATAAAGTTCTGGCCAATCTTTTTTATCCTTTTTTCGTATAGGATTATTTTCTTTTTTATTTTTTTCATTGGTACTATTAAAATTAATAAATCCATTATTAAAAGATAGAGAACCTTCCAAAACAGGATTTTCAAATGATCCAGTTAAATCCACGTCTGAATCTATTAAAAAATTAAAATTATCTTTCTTTAAAGTAAATCTATCCGTTATCAAATTAATTACTGCCTTCTCAGAATCATTCTGACTATAAAAAGGCAAAGACCCTTTTACGAAAATTTCTCCAGAATCTCCTGTTTTTGCTTGTAGATTAGCGATCTCTAAAAAGTCAAAATCAAAGATTATTGTGCTATAAATATCTTTTATTGTGTTGTTTAAAAAATCAATTTCAGAATCTTTAACTACGATAAATCCATTTAAAAGAGGTTTATTTAAGGTTCCTTTTAGAATCACTCTTAGATTCACATCACCTTCTTTAAAGGTAAAGTATTCATCAGCAAAAATATCTATTAACTCAATAAATTTTCCATTCCCAATAAATCTTAGATCTAAGTTCTCAGATTTATTTATAGGTATTGAGCCTTCAATCTTAATTGGAATTTCAGAATCATTTATTAGAAGGGAAAAATCAATATCAAAAATAGAATTATTAAATTTAACCAGTCCTTTATCAAATTTTATTATATTATTTTTAATTGTTGAACCATTGGAGAAAATATCGCTAGAAAAAGATTTTGAATCAAGATCATAAAATAAATTCATATCCAACCCTCCAAGAAAATCTCTTGGTTCATTTAAAAAGATATTTGCTGCACTTAATGGAAATCTTTTAATTCTTAAAGAACCTTTCCCTTTTAATAATCCACCTTCCAAATCAATTGAAAATTCCTCTTTATTATTCTTATAGACTTCTTTAGATACATCAAGATAGCCATTTAATTTTGCATCCAATTTATAATTGGCTGGTCTATCTCCCTGAATAATAATTTTTCCATTGTATCTACTTCTAAATTTATTTAAATATTTTTGCAAATTAAAATTTTCCTCTAGCAAATTACTATTTTCAATAAAATTATTTATAAAATCGATTCTCTCTTTAAATGATTTATTATCTTTATTTATTTCCAAATCATCCAAAATATTTGATTTACTTACAGGAATCACTTTTTTATTTTCAAAGTTAAAAATATCAACCGCGGTAGTTATAGTCCACCTAGTGCTTATATCTTTGAATTCTGAATTAATTAAATTATTTTTACTCGAATCATATTCGACTTCAATTATTCCTCCATCAATTGGATACAAAGAAGAGTTAACATAAAAAGAATTATCTTTTACGCGGAAATCAAATAATGAATTGGCTAAATTAATATTCCCATATTTGCCTAAACTCCAAGCAATTCGTCCATCAAGATATGTCTGGCCTGACGAAATTGATCCCTTACCATTAATAATTCCATCAATTCTATCGAATTGATTTTTGTCTATAGATAATTCAAGTTCATCAAGAGGAAAATTATCTGCGCGCCAATTATAAACATCATTTTCTTTAACTATGCCTATAGTCCCTTTATTTGAATTAAAAACTCTTATAAAATTTGCATAATTTATTTTAAGATCTGAACTAAAATTAATTGAAAGAAATGAAGGGATTGGAGAATATCTATTTTTCATATTAAGCAGAAATTCATTTTTTTCATTTTTAATATCTCCCTCCCATATTTCTCTAATGCGGATACCTTTAAAGTGTGGATAATCAATATTAAAATTTATCGAAATATCAGGATCAGTAATTTTTCCTTTAAATTCTCCTTTAGCAGTAATGAATCCTCTTATATCATTTTTTCGGAAAATATTTAAATTAGATAATTGAGTTCTATTGATTTTAAAACTAGTATCTATATCACCAAAATTAATACCTCTTCTATCAAACCAAAAGGGAATATTACCCGATAATTGGATATCTGGATTGAGGCTATTAATATATCCAATACTAGCTTTTAGATCAATATTATTAGAACTTCTATTTAATGGCATATTTAGATTAAAATTCGAAGTTAACGTTCCATAATTTAATTTTTCTGAATTACCAATTAAATTATTATCTTTACAAAAAAACCTTGTTGAATCTGAATTAATATTCTCTGATAAAGCTTCCGATTTTATTTTTAAATTAGTAAAAGAAAATCTTCCTTTGCAAGATGTTTCATTTGGTAATTTATTAAATTTAAAGTTAGATTTAAAATTTCCTTTGTTAAAAATAATTTTTCTATTCCCAATAATATATTCAGAATTCTCAAGATCTAAACCCCTAGAAAATAACTCAAGAGATAAAAAGTCTTTATTTAATTTTGTATTAAATTTAAATTTTAAAAAACCTTTATCATTAAAACTTGATTTTACATTTGCAATAATTTCTCTATTGCTCGACTTATAAATAACGTTACCCTTTACTTTTGTTTTTAATCCTGCTTTATTAATTTTCAGATCCGAATATTTATTTAAGTTAAAATTCAATTCATACTTTGATTGTGATTTTTTTGTGATTCGATCATTTTTATAATATTCGTCCCTTTTAAAAAAATCATTATCTATATTTATAGCTGCTTTCTTAGGACTTATTTTTACAATCCATTTTTGTTTTAAAAAAGATCTAAAAGGCATAATACCCACATATACATTTTTGGCTGTAATTTCAGAATCTATATTTTTTTTATCGTTAATTTTTGAATTACCCAAAGAAATACCTAGAAATCTAATCCCGACATAATTACCTAAATCAACATTTTTATCTAAAAGATTCTCAATACTTTTTTCTAGTTCTAATTTCCTAGTAATATAAGTTTCTTTTAAAAAATTATTTAATAAAAAAGTGCCTAAAAAACCTAAAGGTAAAAGCATCCCTACCAAAAAAATCTTAGTATTTAAATTTAGAGATCTAATTTTTTTCAAGTTAGAGCCCAAAAATAGAGTAGGCTTACAAAATATAAGAAATTAATCAGGTCAAAGCCAGTAAATGTCTTTTTTTGAACTATTAGAGAGCACACCCAAATTTTTTGGATTCTTGGGGATTTTTCTTTTCATTTGTACAATAGTAGCTTTTATATTTAATTTTGGTTTTAAATTTAGAATAATTGGAGCAACTATATTTTCATTATTGCTTTCTTTGAGTAGTTGGGCATTTATACAAAGTTACTCCGAAAAGGTTGTAATAGAAGGTGCAAAATATGTTCCAATCGTTTATGACAATGGGTTCGATTTGATTATTGCTAAAGCAGATGATGACTTTCCAGAAGATTCTATAGATCCAACTTTAGAACAATTATCGGAGAACTTAAGAAAAGGTAGTAGATCTGGTGCGAATGTAAAAATCAAGATAAGAAAACTTGAAAAAATTTCAGATGGTGTAAGTAAACCAGTGGTTATAGGAGAAGTTAATAAAAATGTCAAAATGAATTAGTCTTTTAAAAAATGGAAAGTAAACCTTTTTTAGATTTTTTGCCAACTAATTTTAGACATGAGAAGTCTTTTTTTGTTCAAAATAATCTAACTGACTTTGAAAAATTAAGTAATCTTTCGGACTTAGATATAAATGAGATTCAAAGAAAATCTTCACTATGTACATTGAATAATCTAAAGAAAATTAGAGCTATAGCTATTTTTAAAAAAGAAATTGGAATTTCTCCACCGCAAGCATATCTACTTTTACATTGTGGTATATCTTCTATAAAATCATTATCACTATCTACTCCTTACGAATTAGAACGCAAAATTGGTAGATTAGAAAGAAATCTTAGAGTAAAAACTAAGACAGATACAACTTTTATTATCCTAAAAAAATGGATTAAAAAAGCTAATCAAATCGACAAATCTATTAGAAATCTTGGATAAAAAAATTTTTTAATGTAGAATTTAAAAAAAGTAAATGATAATGAAACCTTTGTTATTTTTTTTATTTTTGTTTTTCAACTCTTTATACCCTGTTTTAAGTCAATCAAACTTATTGGAAACTGTAAAAAAGAATCCAAACGAAGCTAGGAATTTATGTAATAAGTTTAGAGAGTTTAATTCCAAAGGTATTTCAGCTAGTTCAGATCAAGCTATAGAGTATATATCAAACAAAAAAAAGTTAACTCCCGTTAATGCAGAGATCTTTTCTATTTATGTCATTGGGCTGCACTGCCCAGACATTATCTAAAGCCTAAATGTCTGGTTCAAGATGGTTTGACAAGTCTCTAGTACTTAGAGATGGAGTAAGACTTATATCCAGGATTTGGTTACCCAATAGTAATGGGCCATGGCCTGCGTTATTAATGAGACAACCATATGGCAGGGAAATAGCTTCAACTATTACTTATTCTCACCCAGAATGGTGGGCTTCCAAAGGATATATGGTAATAATTCAAGATGTTAGAGGTATGGGTTCTTCGGAAGGAGTTTTTAATGGTTTTTCTCAAGAAGCTAGCGATACTTCAGAAACACATGAATGGGTAAGGTCTTTAAAAGAATGTAATGGAAAACTTGGCTTATATGGTTTTTCATATCAAGGATTTACTCAACTAACTGGCGAATTAAATTCAAAGCCTCCCGATTGTTTATCTCCAGCAATGACCGGGATGGATATTAAGGATCATTGGTGCTCAGATGGAGGAGCATATTGGTGGCATAACAATATTGCATGGGGTCTTCAAATCGCAGCATTAAAAATGAAAAGAGAAAATAAATTGCTTGAGTGGAAAAAGATAAGATTAGCCTTAGAAAATAAAAGTTATTTAAGAGAGGGAATTGATACTTTAAATAAGTATGATCCTGATAGCTTTGTTTTGGAATGGCTTAAAAATTTAAATAATTCTCGCCCATTTGAAGAATTTAAACCAATTTCAACATGGATTAAGCAACCTATGTTAATTATTGGAGGACTTTGGGATCCACATTTAAAAGGTGCCTTTGATCTTTATAAAAAATCTAAAGAAGCTGGTGGAAGCCCAGAAATTATTATTGGGAATGCGACACATCTAAATTGGTGGGAGGGATCACAGGAATCTTTATTAAAATTTTTTGATAAACATTTAAAATCGGATGAAAATTTTAATTCTATTAAATTTAAAGACGAGAAAAAAATATGGAATATTTCATTAAATAAATGGGAAGAATTAGATAATAAATTTCACCCTGAATTTATTTTTGGGCTCAAAAGTGATGGCACAGCAAATGTAGAGGTCGAAGATGGAAGTCTGACCATAAATTCAAAAGGATCAGGATGGTTCACCATTGTTAATGACCCATGGAGACCTACTCCCTCTGACGGTGGTCATTTAGGTCCAAATCCAGGAAAGTTTAATAGAAGTATTGTTGATAACCGTCTTGATGTAGGTGTTTTTCAAACCAATTCTTTTGAAGAAGATCAATATTTAAGAGGAATTCCAACATTAGAAATCCAAGTAAAAAGTGATCAGCCCAATTTCGATATCTGCCTTGCTTTATCTCTAGTTGAAGAAGGTAATGAAAAGGTGAATCAATTTTCAACCGGATTCTTAAGAGTTAAAAACTCCAAAATAAGTGAAGAATGCATTTATCAAATCACAATGCAACCAACAAATATTTGTTTAATTAAAAATAGCAAGCTTCGCTTATCTATATCTGCAGCAGCTTATCCCGCCATTGGAGTAAATCCTGGATTTGGGGAGGGAAATGTTGGATCGCCTTCAGCAAATCACAGAGTCATCACCCTATGTTTTAGCCTTGATAAAACATTTATGAAAATGACCCCTTTTTTTCATAAATAATTATTTTTTTGGTTAATCATTTGATATTATTAATCGTTAATATCTACCAGTCATGATCGAGACAATTCAAGCAGACTGGATTAAATCAGAAGCTATCAACCTAGAAAATTGTTGCAATGATAATCCATTAAAAATATTAGGTCCTCATTTTTATGAAAAACAATGGGTAATTAGGGTATGGATGCCTGAAGCCGACGAAGTTAAAATAAATTTTAAAAACAATACCTATAAGGCGCAAAGCATAAACCATAAATGGCTTTTTGAAGCAATTCTTCCTGAAAACCCAAATTATAATTACGAAATAAATATTTTACGAGGAGGAATCACACATACACAACATGACCCTTGGTCATATAGAGATGAGTGGATGGGAGAAGTTGATAGACATCTTTTTGCAGAAGGTAATCATCATCATATTTGGGAAAAAATGGGAGCACATCTCATTGAAGAAAAGAATCAAAAAGGAGTGATGTTTTGCATTTGGGCTCCAAACGCAAAATCAATCTCGATAATTGGAGATACAAATTCTTGGGATGGAAGACATCATCCAATGCAAAAAAGATTAGGGGGAATTTGGGAACTATTCATGCCAACAATGCAAGAGGGCGATACATATAAATACGAAATAAGAACACAACAAGGTCATATTTATGAGAAAGCTGATCCATATGGTTTCCTTCATGAAATCAGACCTCAAAATGGTTCAATAGTTTCAAAATTAAAAAACTTTAATTGGAATGATAGTTCTTGGATTTCAAATAGAGATTCTTCTAGTCAAATTAATAAGCCAATTTCAGTTTATGAAATGCATTTAGGAAGTTGGCTCCATGAATCAACAGATAATAAATATTTGGAGGATAATGGTGAACCCAGAGACCCAGTGCCTGCAGCCGATTTAAAACCTGGAACAAGATTATTAACTTATCCAGAATTAACCAAGAAACTTATCCCTTACGTAAAAGAGAGAGGATTCACTCATATTGAACTAATGCCAATATCTGAACATCCGTTCGATGGTTCATGGGGATACCAAGTTACAGGCTGGTATGCACCAACAAGTAGATTTGGCACCCCAAATGAATTTAGAGAGTTTGTAAATAAATGTCATGAAGAGGATATAGGCGTAATTCTTGATTGGGTGCCTGGTCATTTTCCAAAAGATAAGCATGGTTTAGCATTTTTTGATGGTTGTCATCTTTATGAACATGGAGATTCCCGGATAGGTGAACACAAAGAATGGGGAACCCTAATATTTAATTACAGCCGAAATGAAGTTAGGAATTTCTTAGTAGCCAACCTAGTTTATTGGTTTGAAGAGTTTCATATTGATGGCATAAGAGTAGATGCTGTAGCTTCAATGCTTTACAGAGATTATCTACGTCCAGATGGAGAATGGATACCCAATGAAAATGGTGGTAACGAAAATATAGAAGCCGTTAAATTTCTTCAACAGGCTAATCATGTACTCTTCCAACATTTTCCAGGTGCACTTTCTATCGCGGAAGAATCAACAACCTGGCCAATGGTAACCAAACCAACTGACATGGGAGGGTTAGGGTTTAACTTGAAATGGAATATGGGATGGATGCATGATATGCTCGATTATTTTGAAATAGATCCTTGGTTTAGACAATTCCATCAAAATAGTGTAACTTTCTCAATTACATATAACTATACAGAGAACTTTATGCTTGCACTTAGTCATGATGAGGTTGTCCATGGGAAAAGTCATCTTTTGCATAAAATGCCTGGCGATGACTGGAAGAAATATGCAAATACTCGAGCATTACTAACTTATATGTGGACCCACCCCGGTAAAAAAACAATATTTATGGGAATGGAATTTGGGCAAAGACAAGAATGGAATGTTTGGGATGATCTGCAATGGGAGTTACTAGAATTTGAGCCTCATAAAGGTATTAGAAACTTGATTGATGACCTAAACGTTCTTTATAAAAATGAACCTGCATTATGGAAAAATGACTTTGATCCTTATGGATTTCAATGGATTGATTGTAATGACAAATCTAATTCCGTTATAAGTTTCATGAGAAGAGAAAACGATACCAATGAGTGGCTGGTAGTAGTTGCCAACTTTACACCTAATACTCATGATTCATACAAGGTAGGCGTTCCTTTGGAAGGATTCTATAAAGAAATATTTAATTCAGATGGCATTAGATACGGGGGCAGTAACAAAGGAAATATGGGGGGTAAAGAAACTATAAATTACAATATTCATGATTATCAAAATGCTCTAGAACTTGCTTTGCCCCCATTAAGCGTGAGTATCTTCAAACATCAATCAAAAAAATAAGAAGGCTCATACAACTTAGTGCTTCATATAAATATTCATATAACGCTTTTCCTCTGCTTTACATTGTAAGATTTTTAGGTTGGATTTTAATTTTTTTTTAAAATATCGAATTGAAAAATGGGTCAAGATTTACCACTACTACTTTCTGCCGCATTAGGTAAAAAAGTAAATAGGCCTCCAGTATGGATGATGAGGCAAGCAGGAAGATATATGAAAATCTATAGAGATTTAAGGGAGCGTTACCCAAGCTTTAGAGAAAGGTCTGAGAATCCAGAACTATCATATGAGATTTCAATGCAACCTTTTCATGCTTTCAAACCGGATGGTGTGATTCTTTTTTCAGATATTCTCACCCCTCTTCCGGGGATGGGCATTAATTTTGAAATAATTGAAAGTAAAGGTCCAATAATTGAGGACCCAATAAGAACTCTTAACCAAATAGAAAATTTAAAAGAATTAAATCCTAGTGAGAGTTTAAGTTTTGTTGGGCAAGTTCTTTCTTCACTAAAAAAAGATGTAAATAATGAGGCAACAGTTTTAGGTTTTGTAGGCGCGCCTTGGACTCTTGCCGCATATGTAGTTGAAGGTAAAAGCAGTAAAAATTATTCTTTAATAAAATCAATGGCTTTTAAAGAACCTGATTTACTTCATAAACTTCTTGATCATTTTGCAAAATGCATTGGTGAATATCTTAAATATCAAATAAAATCTGGAGCGCAAGTAGTACAAATTTTTGATTCATGGGCTGGTCAACTAAGCCCACAAGATTACGATATCTTTGCTGGGCCTTATCAAAAAAAGGTCGTTGATATTGTAAAAGCGGAATACCCAGAAACACCAGTAATTCTTTACATTTCAGGAAGTGCTGGTGTCATAGAAAGAATGGCAAAAACTGGAGTCGATATAATCTCATTAGACTGGACAGTAGATATTGAAGAGGCTTGTAAGAGAATCCCTAGCGGGATAGGAATTCAAGGTAATGTTGACCCAGGCATTTTATTTGGGAACAAAGAATCAATAAAAAAAAGGATAGATAATACTTTTAATAAAATTAAAGACAGAAAATATATTCTTAATTTGGGTCATGGGATTTTACCAGGGACTCCAGAAGAAAATGCTCAAACATTTTTTGAACATGGAAAAAAACTCACTTATTAGTCAAAGTCTTGGCATATAAAAACTTATTAATCACAGGTGCTAATGGATGTGTTGGCCAATATTTAGTTGATTGGTTTTTAAAAAACACAAAATTCAGGCTTTATCTAATGGTAAGAGACAAAAGTAAGTTGCCGATTTCTGTTCAAGAAAATAAAAAAGTCAAATTAATGGTTTGTGATATTAGGGAATCGTATAAGTATAAAAAAGAAATTAGTCAAATTAATTACCTAATACATACTGCTACAGCTTGGGGAGATCCAAGAAGAGCCTATGAAGTAAACATTAAAGCTTTTGAAGAATTACTTGAAATGCTTGATATTGATAAGTTAGAAAAGATTATTTATTTTTCAACAGCTAGCATTCTTGATACCCAAACAGAATTAATGAGGGAATCATTGATTTATGGAACTGAGTATATTCAAACAAAATACGAATGTTTCCAGAGACTTAGAGAAAGCTCATTTGCAGAAAAAACTTTCGCTGTTTTCCCTACCTTGGTTTTTGGAGGAAATCTTGGAAAAAAAAGTAAATATCCCGTAAGTTATTTAACTAGTGGCTTAAAAGAAATCGGGAAATGGCTTTGGTTAGCAAGATTTTTAAAACTCGATTCTAAATTTCACTTTATACACGCAAATGATATCGCCCAGATTTGCGGGTTTCTAATTAAAAATCATAAAGAAGCGCAATACAAAGGCTTTAGAAAATTTGTCCTAGGTCAGAAATTTATTTCAATTGATCATGCCATAATTACACTTTTAAAAAGAAACAATATGAGGAGATATTTTGCGATACCCCTTACAAAAAAAATTCTAAAAATATTATTAAGAA
>NZ_CACAYO010000010.1 GCF_902536725.1 uncultured Prochlorococcus sp. | reverse complement strand
AAAATTGCAAGTGCCCAAAAATGAGCTGGGGTCCATAACATTACTAAACCAAACAACCACCAACCACTAAGACCTACATGCCCTGTGGCAGCAGATGCACCAACTAAAGGTGGTATTGCGCCAGCAACTCCTCCGAAAACAATATTTTTGGTTGTACGAGGTTTCAAAATAACTGTATATAAAATTACATAGCTAAATAAACCAAGAAGAGTTAATCCCGCAGCCAAATAATTTACACCACTTACTAAAAGCATCGAAGCTGCCAAAGTACATGATACGGCAGCTAAAAATACAGTCTCAGATGATAATTTTCCTGCTGGCAAGGCTCTTTTGCTTGTTCTAGTCATCCTTTTATCTAATTCCATTTCCCACAAGCAATTAAGAGCCCCTGCTGCTGCTGCTGCCAAAGCGCCGCCTCCTAAAGTGCAGATAAGCTTCGGTGAAGACAAAGGCCATTCCTCTGTTAAAGCCATTCCTCCCAAAGTTGTTGCCAGTAAAAGTGGGATTAATCTAGGTTTTGCTACTTCTAGCCAAGGTGGCAAAGTTAATCTTTTTCTTGAAGGTACAACTTCATCTCTAATTGAAGATTTATAGTTCAATTTTTCTAAGTTACTACTATTCATTAATTGACACCAACTAATTGAGAATTAAGGGAGTGGTTTAGACCTTTTTTGGTAAAGGGATTTCTAAAAATTAATGTTGTTAATATCGCAATAAATAAAGAGGCGTTAAGTTGATGACCGATAATAAAAATAGGTTCATTTAAACTTGTTTTAAGACTTAAAACACCCAAAGCAATTTGGGAAAACAAGAGAAAAATAAGTGCTAAGAGATATTTCCAATTTTCATTAAGCAAATTTCTCTTATAAATTGCAGTAGCAATAATCATTAGAATTGAAAAAGCTATTGGGAAAGCAAATAATTTATGAGTATTTAGAATTAGACATTGTCTATTAAAAGATAAGCAAATATGTGATGACCAAGTTGATGAAAGCCTTACTCCAATAAAAGATTGAATCAAAGTAAGTAAAAGAGGAACAAACAATAATAATCTCCACCAAATTAATGGCTCTTCTAAATCGTCATGTTCTAAATTTTGATTTATTGAAATTGTTGTGATTAGAAGTAGAAAAGCTATTAAAAGATGGCCAGTAACAATATATGAATCAAGGAGGTTTATTACTGTTAAAGCTCCAAAAGTTCCTTGGACAATAACGAGAAAAAGTAAAAGTGAATAACCTTTAGGTAACCAATTTGGAATTTCATTTTTCCAAATAATTGAAAGGGCAAATTTAAAAAGAATTAATATTCCAACTAGAAAAGCATCTAGACGATGAAACCACTCTAGAAATACTCTTAGGTTCATATGATTAAAAGGCAAAAAAGATCCATAACACAATGGCCAATCTGGGCAGGCAAGTCCAGCCTCCATGACTCTTGTAGCACCTCCAATTACGATTAGTGCGATGAGTGCGAGTACACTATGACTTCCCAACCTTTTAAAAATTGTCAGATATTTTGATTTATATAATTGGTTATTAATCAAATGGATAAAACCTATTATTTTGCATAATAAATTAGATTCAAAAACCAAACATTAATTAAAAATTAATATGTTTAATTTCAAAAATAATTAACTAATTTAATCTTTTTTCCCTGACAATTAACTCTAAAAAGTTATTAATAATACCCCTTTTATTTCATAAATCTTAAGAAGTTGTGAATTTAAATGTTTTTCTTTTAACAAAGGATGCAGGATTAAAAAAATTGAATATCTTGTGGATATAAATACAATTTTTTAGGAATCAATTGTTAAATAAAAATATTTATTTAATATTAATTATTTCATTAGTTTTTGCTATATCTTTTTGGGTTGGTTTTAATGTAAATTTGCTCCCAGCGGAAGCAAGCATTAATGCACCAATTTACGATGAACTTTTTAAAATTCTTTTCATTATTGGATTAATTATTTTTATAGGAATGACAATAGCAGTTATCTATAGCTTATTTAAATTTAGGAAAAGAAATGATCAGATAGGCGATGGTATAGCTTTAGAGGGAAATTTAAGCTTAGAAATTGTATGGACAATTATCCCTTCAATAATTGTTTTATTAATAGGTCTTTATAGCTACAACATCTACGATCGAATGGGAGGGATGAAAGAACTAAATCATAACCATGAAATGATGAGTTCTAACACTGAAAAAATATGGGCTGGGATAAGTCAAACTTCTGATAATGAAATAGCAATAAATAATTTATCAATTGAAGTTTCAGCTATGCAATTTGCATTTCTATTCAATTATCCCAAGGGCAATTTTATATCAGGAGAACTACACGTTCCTGTTGATCAAAAAGTATCAATGAAAATGGAATCCAAAGATGTCATTCATGCTTTTTGGGTACCAGAGTTCAGAATTAAGCAGGATATTATTCCTGGACAACCGACTATCCTAAATTTCACTCCAACAAAAGTAGGAAAATATCCCATAATTTGCGCAGAATTATGTGGTCCATATCATGGAGGGATGAGAGCCTCGATAATTGTTGAAGAAGAATCTGATTACAACGAATGGTTTAACAAAAATAAAAAAACAGAGGTGAATTTATGACAATATCAATTGAACCACAAAAAACTAATAATGAAAGTCTTCAACCTAAAGGCTGGCTTAGATACTTTAGTTTTAGTCTTGATCATAAAGTAATTGGGATTCAATACTTGGTTTGTGGTTTTCTTTTCTATCTAATAGGAGGAACCTTAGCGAGTGCTATAAGAATTGAATTAGCGAGCCCAATGTCTGATTTTATGCCAAGAGATGTTTATAACCAAGTTTTAACTTTACACGGAACAATAATGATATTCCTTTGGATAGTGCCTGTAGTTAACGGTGCTTTTGGAAATTATTTAATTCCATTTTATGTAGGTGCGAGAGATATGGCATTCCCAAGATTAAATGCCGTAGCTTTTTGGTTAATTCCTCCTTCAGGTTTGATGCTGGTAGCAAGCTATTTTGTTGATGGTGCTGCTCAGGCTGGATGGACTGCTTATCCACCTTTGAGTATAACTACTCCTCATTCGGGACAAATTATTTGGATTCTGAGCGTTCTTTTACTGGGAGGCAGTTCTATATTTGGTGGAATAAACTTTATCGCGACCATTATCAAATTAAGAAGGCCAGGATTAAAACTTATGCAATTGCCAATGTATTGTTGGGCAATGCTTGGAACAAGTCTATTAGTTGTTTTGTCAACTCCTGTATTAGCTGGCACTTTAATTCTACTTAGCTTCGATATCATTGCTAATACTGGGTTTTTCAATCCTGTCTTGGGTGGCAATGTCGTAGTTTACCAGCATTTATTTTGGTTCTATTCTCATCCAGCTGTATACATTATGGTCCTTCCTGCCTTTGGTTTAGTTAGTGAAATACTTCCTGTACATGCTAGAAAACCACTTTTTGGATATACAACAATGGTTTTTTCAATAATGGGAATAGTAGTTTTAGGTTTAGTTGTTTGGGCGCATCACATGTTTACAAGTGGAACCCCCCCTTGGATGAGATTATTCTTTACTATTGCCACAGCATTTATTGCTGTTCCAACTGGTATAAAATTTTTCAATTGGGTTGCAACATTATGGGGAGGCAAAATTTCCATCAATAGTGCAATATTATTTTCTTGCGGATTTATTATAAATTTTGTTTTTGGAGGTATCACAGGAGTTGCTTTGGCACAGGTACCTTTCGATATCCATGTACATGATACCTATTTCGTTGTAGCCCATTTTCATTACATAGTTTATGGAGGAACTGTTTTTATTATTTTCTCTTCAATTTATCATTGGTTCCCCAAAGTAACTGGGAAAATGCTCAATGAAAAATTAGGAATTTTACATTTTATAGTTACCTTTATTGGATTTAACTTGTGCTTTGCTCCTCAACATTGGCTTGGTTTAAATGGAATGCCAAGAAGAGTTGCAGAATATGATCCTCAATTCCAGTTTGTTAATCAAATTAGTAGCCTTGGGGCTCTATTGATGGCTATAAGTACAATTCCTTTTTTAATTAATGTATTTCTTAGTGTGAGAAATGGAAAAGATGCTGGAGATAACCCTTGGAATGCTCTTACACCTGAATGGTTAACGTCTTCTCCGCCTCCAGTTGAAAATTGGGAAGGAGAAGCTCCATTAGTTGAAGAACCATATGGTTATGGTAAAGAAATTTCTGAACAAAAATAAAAACATATGACAACTCTAGATAGCTCAAAAGAAATTCAAAAAAATAATTCTGAAGCCAATGAAACACATGAAGACTTCAGAATGTTTGGTCTCATAACTTTCCTAATTGCGGACGGAATGACTTTTGCTGGATTCTTTGCTGCTTATTTAACTTACAAAGCAGTAAATCCATTACCTGATGGTGCTATTTATGAATTAGAACTACCAATACCTACACTCAATACAATTTTGTTACTTGTTAGTAGTGCAACTTTTCATAAAGCAGGCAAAGCACTTTTAAAAGATGAAAACTCTGAATCACAAAAATGGTTATTTTTTACTGCTTTTCTTGGATTTATATTTTTAATATGCCAATTATTTGAATATTTTCATTTACCTTTTGGATTAACCGATAATTTATTTGCAAGTACTTTTTATGCTCTTACTGGTTTTCATGGATTACATGTCACTCTTGGCACTTTAATGATTTTAATTATTGCTTGGCAATCGAGAATCAAGGGTGGACGATTAACTAGTCAAAATATGTTCCCTTTGGAAGCTGTTGAATTGTACTGGCATTTTGTAGATGGAATATGGGTTATTTTATTTATAATTTTGTATCTTTTATAAAAAATAAATTTTAAAAATTAAATATATTTTTTATTAATTTATATTGCCACAGTCTTACTTTTTAGTAAGAATATATAATTAGAAATTTGTCAGATAATGCTAGAAGGAAAAGAACTTCTTGAAAAAGCAAAATTATTAAGTAAAAAATCTGAAGATGAGATAGCAAAAGGTTGTGGTTACGTAGGTCCCAGCGGAAGAATCTTAAGAAAAAGTTTTTATAGAGCGCTTATTGAAGCTAAGGGTTACAAAATAGGAAATGGTCGTCAGGGGAAAAATGGTAATAGAGCTGCAAGAGGCAGACAGACAGAATTCAAAACTAAGGTTCATGGCAATGGGAACCTATTAATAGGTCATGCCTACACCAAAAAATTAGGTCTAGAACCTGGTCAGGAATTTAAAATCGATCTTAAAAAAGAATCAAAAACGATTCATCTGATTCTATTAAATTAAAAAATATATTCTACCAACCGTTTTCTTCAAGCCACTCAGAAGAAATATTATTTGAAGATAAATCTTGATTAGTATTTTTATTAAATAAAAGTAATTTCTCTACATATTTAATTAGTGCATCTGCCTCAAGGTTTACGCTATCACCGATATTTAATTTATTTAGATTTGTTTTATGCCAAGTATGAGGAATTATCGCAATAGTAAATATTTCTCCTTCCTGCTCATATTTTGCAATCGTAAGACTTATACCATTTACACAAATACTCCCTTTATTAACTACATATTTTGAAAAATTATTATTTTTCCATTTTATTGATAAGAGCCAAGATTTCTCTAATTTTTCTATATTCTCGACCGTTCCAAGGCCATCAACATGTCCGCTGACTATATGCCCTCCTAGACGGTCAGACACCCTAAGCGCGGGCTCCAAATTAACAATCTGATTGAGGTTCGACTTTACTCCTAAAGTTGTTTTTTTTAATGTCTCCTCACTAACATCAACAGTAAATTTATTTTGGAAAATCTCTTTAACTGTTAAACAAATTCCATCAACAGCTATGCTGTCACCGATGGCCATATCAAATAAATTATCTAGAATTTCAATTTCTAAAATATTTTTTTCTTGTCTTAGTTTTCCAACTGATTGAATTATTCCTGTAAACATAGATTTAAGAAAAATATTTTTGCAAAATTTTGTATTTACTTTAATTTACTTTAAATGATTTTCAACTATAAATAAATTAAAGATTAAATAAAAAGAAATTGATCATATTTAGATGATTATTAATTCACAAAAAAGGTCATTTGGGTTAGGGGCGAAAGTGAGCTTATTCACTTTAGGGACAATGCGAGCAACTGAAAGTCTCGAGAAAATGTATAGCATAATAAAAAATGCATATTATGTAGGAATCAACCATATAGAAACAGCACCATCTTATGGTGATGCTGAATCACTTATTGGAAATTCAATAAAAAAATTAGCAATAGAAGAGAATATAAACGAAAAAAATTGGGTAATTACTTCTAAAGTTTTACCAAAGGGTGATTTTGACTTTTTAAAAAATAATTTTAAAAAGTCTCTTAAAAATTTAAATCGCAAAAAAATTAATAATCTTGCAATTCACGGACTCAACTTAAAACAACATCTAGATTGGGTTCTTACTGGAGAGGGTAAGAAATTCATATCTTGGATACTTGAGAAAGAACTAGTTGATCAAGTTGGTTTTAGTTCTCACGGAAGTTATTCACTAATTAAAGATGCAATTAACTGTGAAGTTTTTACTTTTTGTAGTCTTCATTTACATTATTTAGATCAATCAAAGATTGCTTTAGCAGAGGAAGCTATAAAAAAAGGTATGGGAGTTTTAGCAATATCCCCTGCTGATAAAGGCGGTAGATTGTATTCTCCAAGTGATATTTTGATAGAGGCCTCTAAGCCTTTTCATCCATTAGAATTAGCATATCGATTTCTGCTAGCAAAAGGCATTACAACTTTATCATTGGGGGCGACAAACAAAAAAGATTTTGAATTTGCTCATAAACTTAGAAACTCATTCGAGAAGCTTACAAAACTTGAAAAAATCGCCCTGAATAAAATTGAGGAAGTTTCTAATGAAAGGTTAAACTCAACCAAATGCGAACAATGTAGATCTTGTCTTCCATGTCCAAATGAAGTGCCTATTCCAGAAATACTTCGTTTAAGAAATGTATCTATTGGTTATGGCCAATTAGAATTTTCAAAAGAAAGATACAATTTAATAGGAAAAGCTGGCCACTGGTGGGAAGAAAAAAATTCCGCATTTTGTCAAGAATGTAATGAATGTGTTCCTAAATGTCCTAGTAAATTAGATATACCAAATTTATTAAAAGAAACTCATAACTTATTAATTGAAAATCCTACAAAAAGATTATGGGGATAGGGACTCATTCCAGATATTTTTAAGATTAATTTTTTGTTCATTTGTTAAGACAGGAAAAGACCAACTATTTTCCCAACATTTCTCAGAGGGTCCTGAGATGGGCAATATTTCAGATTTATATTTACTTTGCCAATAATCACTATTGAAAGGAAGATACCAACCCTGGCTTACTAATTTATCTACAATTGATTTATTTTCTAAAGATTTAATCCATTTAATTAATATTGCATTATTTAGATTTGATCGACTAAGTAGAAAATGCCACATCAAAGGTACGCCTTGGCTAGGGAAAACTAAAGAAAGCCTTGGATCTATTTTTAAATATTTTGAACAGAGACTATAAGGAACTATTGCAACACTGGCATCAGAATTAATCAACCAATTGAGCATATTTTTATCATCAAATATCATTGCTTGGCTTTTGAGTTTCTTTAAAGAATTAGATGAATTAATTTTTTGAGCAATTGACAATATTATTCTGGGACTTTGTGGAAAAATAATTTTCCCAGTTAATTTTTTAGAAAGAAGAAAATCCCAAGATGTTCTGGCTGAATTTATTAATTCTTTATTATTTTTAATAATAATTGTATAGGGTACTACGCCAATTGGAAATAATTTACTTTTCTGATTTTGGTTAAAATTTCCCAAAAAATCTATCGATCTCTTATCCAAATTTTCAAACAGAAAATATTCATTTATTTTTTCAAATTCTGAAAAATCTATACTAGAAATCCATCCATCATTTATTAAAGTAAAGTCAGAGTTTAAAATTGTTTTTCTATTTTTTTGAAGCTGAATATTTTCAAAATTAATTTTTTCCTGCTTCCAATCTTTTGGAATCGTATCTTTAAAAGATTCTGGATAAAAAGAATTTTGAAATGCAATTTTTACTTTATTAGGTAGATTACTGCAAGAGTTTAAGAAAAATAAAAGCGAAAGCTTACCACAATTTAAAAATTCTCTTCTAGTTGCAAATTTTAAAACCATTCAGCAATCCTTCTCTAAAGAAATTTGACCTAGGCTCTTCATCATTTCTAGATTTAGTTGACACAATGAGACTATTTCTTCATTTTTAAATCCATCTAAGAAAGCAAGCAATGATATTCCACCAGCACCTACACCTTCTTTTACATGACCTAATTCATAATCCCTCAATTCTTTATATTTTGAAGATTTGAAATTTAAAGGACTGGCTAAACCTAATAATTTGATATCATATTTTTCATTAATTAGATTAACTAAATCATTTAGAGAATTATCTTTCATAAGCCAACCAGTTGTAGCAATAAAAACGTCTTCAATAAATTCATCTTTATTTTTTTCATCTAAAAATTCTAATCCAAGCAAAATGACCGCTAACATCTGACTTCCTCCAGATAATATTACAGGTTGTTTTGCTAACCTGGCACCAATCAATAGACCCATTGAGAAAGCTTGGAAAGGATCACCTACCGCTGCGACAACATCAAAAGAGTCGAAATCAGCCTTGAAATTTGCATTTAAAAGTCCTCTTTTAACTACTTTTCTTCTTAATTCTCTTGGAGCTTTAAATAAACTACTCCCTACTAAATTAGATACCTGCAAACCAAAAGCTTCCATTACTGCTTGAGCAGTTGTAGTGCCACCCGGAACAGATTCAGAAATTAAAACTGGTTGTTTTAAGGATTTTCCTATCGCAAGACCTTTTTCATAGAGATTTAAAACTCTCTCTTTAGTCATCGATTTACCAGTAGTAAGACAATTTGAAGGGCCCAAATTTCTATCTTCTACAACCAAATGATTAAAATAAGGCTTTGTTCCTATTCCCAGAGGAACAATAACTGGATAAATATTTATAAGCTTTGAACAAACATGACTTATTAGGGCAGGAGTTACTCCTGCATTGAGAAGAGGCAATTTATATTTATGATCTTTTGAAGCACCCCCAAGCAAAAATTCAGCATCTGCGAGCGCAGTTATTCTCCTTGATTTTGCATTAATACCTGCTGCAGAAATTCCTGGAATTTGAGATGTATTAGTACCCGCAATTATAAGAAATATTTTTAAATTTTTAATATTCTTTTTAAGTATCTCTATCTTATTAAGTTGTCTTTTTTTGTTGGATTCATTACCAAAAATATTAATCCCTAATTCTGTACTGTACATTCTTACTTTTTTTAATTATTAAAATCAACTAAGCTATTTAATAATCTTGGAGGATCAGGGATGGTTAATTTAAATCGAGGAAACAGAGAATAAGCAACTACATGTACAGTTAAAACATAAACTATTTCTTGAAAAATTATTAATAAAATTGCACCTAATTGTATAGTCAAAATTGAGGGATATAAAGGTAAATTAAATAATCCAATGAACTTTTCTATTAAACCATAACTCGCTCTAGTAATTAACACCCAAAGATTATCTCCAACCAATGTAGATAATGCTATTACTCTCAGTAAGAAGCCAAGGGTTCCAATAACAACTCCCCCAGTTAAACTAAGTTTCCAACTCTTTTTAATAAACCAACACCTACCTAACCAAAAAGCCAAGATCCCATAAGGAAATAAAAATAAAGTTCCTCTAACAGGACCCATAATTATGAATAAAAGTAGAAATTGTATTAAAAGTCCTTCCAATGCAATTTTAGTTCCTCTTCTCAAGTGCAACAAGATCATTGGGAGGGGTAAGACCAACCTTAATAAAGCTCCCCCAATTGGCAGATAATATAATGCAACCCATAATAAAGACGAAAGAGATGCTAAATAAGAGGTCTCAACAATATTTAATGCTTCAGTTTTTGTTGTTATTTTCATTTTTTGTTGAACATTTTTAATTAATTTTTATTCATACTTTTATTTTTTGAATCTAAGATACGTTCAATCTTTTCTATTTCAAAATTTACCTCAGAATTACTCAATATGGAACTTAACTCTTCCGTGGGATCTTTTGGATCTACATCTTTTAAAATGAATATTATTTTGTAAGATTGAAGCTCAATTTTTCTTTTTTTTGAAAGATTCCTAATTTTTTTATTTTTTTTATCATCAAATTTTTTGTTTTCTTTTTCTAAATTTATATCGTTTTTATTTTCAGGAACATTTTTTAGCTTTTCTACTTTTTTAATTTTTTTATTTTTTTTATCATCAAATTTTTTGTTTTCTTTTTCTAAATTTATATCATTTTTACTTTCAGGAACATTTTTTAGCTTTTCTACTTTTTTAATTTTTTTATTTTTTTTATCATCAAATTTTTTGTTTTCTTTTTCTAAATTTATATCATTTTTACTTTCAGGAACATTTTTTAGCTTTTCTACTTTTTTAATTTTTTTATTTTTTTTATCATCAAATTTTTTGTTTTCTTTTTCTAAATTTATATCGTTTTTATTTAAAAAGTTATTTTGTAAATCTTCATTTTTACTTGTTTTTTCTAAATCATTAAAACTACTTTCAAGAAAATTTCCAATTCTCCCTCCAGAGCATGATTGCAAGAAAATTAAAAAAACTAATAAAAAAAATTCTTTTTTTTTTAAAATCATATTTTTCTAACTTTTCTTTTTCCTAGTAGTTTTTTTATTACTAATCTTTGTTTTTTTTAAAATTGCGCCTTTTTTATCTTTTAGTTTTTCTTCTAAAAGAGATACTGCATCATCTATGGTAAATTTCTCTATATCAGTATCTTTGGCAATCGAAACATTAGTTTTGCCACATTTTAAATAGACGCCATATCTTCCATTTAATATTTGAATTTTTTCTTTAAATTCTTTCGGTTTTCCAAAGTCTTTAAGAACCTCTTGACCACCTCTACCCATTTTTGGCATCGCAAGAATTTCTAATGCTCGTTCTATATCAACTGTAAAAACATCATCCTCTTTCTTTAAGGATCTGTTTTCAGATTCATTTTCATTTTTAATCCATTTGATATAAGGGCCAAATCTTCCTCTATCAGCCTCAATAACTCCACCTTCAGGATGAACTCCTAACAATCTAGGCAAACTTAAAAGTACAAGAGCCTCATCTAGAGTTAGATCATCAGTTTTTAACTCTTTGGGTAATGAAGCTCTTCTTGGTTTAGCTTTAACTTGATCATTATTTCCCAATTGAACGTAAGGTCCATAAGGGCCAAATCTTAAAAAGACTTTTTCCCCTGTTTTTGGATCAGTTCCAAGATCCGATGGGCCACTTAAAATTTGATCAACTTGTTTTATGTCTAAATCACCAGGAGTAATATCCATTGGAAGATTACCTTTAGCCTGAATTTCATTACCAGATTCATCAATTTTTGTACCCTCTAGCCAAGGTCCGTTAGAGCCTATTCTGACTACGCAAGGAAGGTCTTCGAATTCAACTTGTCTATAAGCTTTACCATCAATATCACCTTCTGTTTTCTGAACCTTTACCTCCAAACCATTTTTACCTTTATAGAAAGTTTCGAGGTATGGTAGCCACTCAAGATTGCCTGAAGATATTTCATCCAATGAAGATTCCATTTTTGCAGTAAAAGTAGTATCAACCAAATCAGGAAAATGTTCTTCTAATAGAGCAGTGACCGCAAAAGCTGTAAACGTTGGAGCCAAAGAATTGGAAGATATATTCGCATAACCTCTATCGACTATGGTTCCAATAATGCTGGCATAGGTAGAAGGCCTTCCAATTCCTTCTTTTTCAAGAACTTTAACTAATGCAGCCTCTGTATATCTTGCAGGAGGTTTAGTTTCATGAAAAGTAGATTCCTTATTAGTAACTGCAAGACATGTTCCAGTTGTTAAATTTGGGAGAATAATTTCTTGTTGTTCAAGGGATGAACTTGGGTCATCACTTCCCTCGACATAAGCTCTGAAGAATCCTGCGAAATCAATACTTTTCCCGCTCGATTTAAAGAGTCCATCCCCTACACTAATTTCGGCATTAATCATTGTTAACCTAGCTTCTGCCATTTGACTAGCTACAGTTCTTTTCCAAATTAAATCGTAAAGTGATAAGTCTCTTCCAGTTAGATTAGTTTCCTTTGGTGTTTTAAATACCTCACCTGCCGGCCTAATAGCTTCGTGAGCTTCTTGAGCATTTCTTGCAGTTGAATTAAATTGTCTTGGTGAGTTAGATAAATATTCTTTTCCATACATAGAACTAACACATTCTCTAGCAGCTCTTGTGGCTTGTTCGGAGAGGTGAACCGAATCAGTTCTCATATATGTTATAAAACCTCTCTCATATAGCCCTTGTGCACATCTCATAGTTTCTCTTGCAGACAAACGAAGCTTTCTATTTGCTTCTTGTTGTAATGTGCTAGTTGTAAATGGAGGAACTGGCTTACGAGTAGATGGTTTTTTTTCAATTTTTGAGACTAACCAAGCCTCAGAGGAAAAAATCTTCAATAAATCATTTACTTGTTCCTCTCCAATAATTAAAGATTTATTTCCATCTTTCAATTTACCGGTCTGTTCATCGAAATCGGAACCATTAGAAATTCTTTGACCGTTTAAACTGAATAATTTAGATTCGAAAGTAACATTATCTTTTACTAGGGAAGCTTTAATCCCCCAGTAACTAGCTTTTTTAAAGGATCTTCTTTCTCTCTCTCTCCTAACAAGAAGTCTTACAGAAACTGATTGAACACGACCAGCAGATAATCGGGGGGCTACCTTCTTCCAAAGTAAAGGAGATAATTCATATCCAAAAAGCCTATCTAAGATTCTTCTTGTTTCTTGAGCCTGAACAAGTTCCATATCAATTTCTCTTGTTTGGTCTAAAGCTTTATTAATTGCCTTCTTAGTAATTTCATGAAAAACCATTCTTTTAGTTGGTATTTTAGGCTTAAGTATTTGCAGGAGATGCCAACTAATACTTTCTCCCTCTCTATCTTCATCAGTTGCCAGCAATAGCTGGGTCGCACCTTTCAATGCATCTTTTAACTCTTTAACAACCTTTTTCTTATCTTTTGGAACTATATAAAGTGGTTCAAAATCTTCTGTTGTATTAACTCCTATCCTTGACCATTTTTCCTTTTTAACTGCAGCAGGTATTTCAGCAGCTCCTTTTGGAAGATCTCTTACATGTCCCATTGAAGCGAGAACTTCAAAATTAGAAGGCAAAAACTTTCTAATGGTTTTTGCTTTGGTGGGACTTTCAACAATAACAAGTGTGTGATCCAAGGTTTATTTCAAAAATTGGTGTTTTTGTTCAGTTAGGGCATATTATGATTATTTGAAACTTTTTCAAGTAATTTATTCTTAAAATTTCAAAAATCATACTCACAAATTATAATCAAGTTAAGATTAACTCTTAGACCCTTATAATCAAACATCTAATTTAATCCAATTTAATAAAGTGCCCAACGAAATCTTTACAATTAATTTAAATGCTCAAGCTATTATTCCAGAGGCTTTTATTTTATTAGGTATTGTTGGAACACTTCTTGTAGATTTAGCTGGAGAAAAAACTGCATCAAAATGGGCGCCAATAATTTGCTATTTATCAATTGGCAGCTCTCTTGTTAGTTTGGCATTGCAATGGAGTAATCCGGTAGAAAGCGCATTTCTTGAGTCCTTTAATTCAGATAATTTGTCAATCGCATTTAGAGCAATAATTTCTTTATCAACCTTAGTATCTTTACTTATAAGTTGGCGATATACAGAACAAAGTGGTAGTCCAATTGGCGAGTTTGCCGCGATAGTTCTTTCGGCCACCCTTGGAGCAATGCTTTTGTGTGGATCTACTGACCTTATTAGCGTATTTATATCACTAGAAACTTTATCTGTAGCAAGTTACTTACTTTCTGGTTACCTCAAGAGAGATCCAAGAAGTTCAGAAGCAGCCTTAAAATACCTCCTTGTTGGATCAGCGGCAGCTGCTGTCTATTTGTATGGATCCTCTTTTCTTTATGGATTAAGTGGTTCAACAAACTTAGCAACAATAGGTTTAGAGATTATCAATAAGCCATCCTTCATTACATCATTAGCACTTGTTTTTGTCCTATCAACAGTTGCATTTAAAATTGCTGCTGTTCCCTTTCATCAATGGACTCCTGATGTATATGAGGGTTCACCTACACCTGTAGTAGCTTTTTTATCTGTTGGTTCAAAAACTGCGGGCTTTGCATTTGCAATAAGAATACTAAGCACAACTTTCTCTTCTTTTGACGAAGAATGGAAACTTTTATTCACCATTTTGGCCATATTAAGCATGGCTCTAGGAAATGTTGTAGCTCTAGCTCAAACCTCAATGAAAAGGATGCTAGCTTACAGTTCTATTGGACAAGCCGGATTTGTAATGATTGGAATAGTATCTGGCACACAAGATGGTTTATCAGCAGCTGTTTTGTATTTAGCTGCATATTTGTTTATGAATTTGGGTGCATTTTCTTGTGTAATACTTTTCTCACTAAGAACTGGTTCTGACAGAATTCTTGATTACTCAGGACTTTACCAAAAAGATCCTCTCATTACATTAGGCTTAAGCCTTTGTCTTCTATCTCTTGGAGGTTTACCTCCAATGTTAGGATTTTTTGGAAAGATATACTTGTTCTTTGCAGGTTGGGCAAATCATCAATATCTATTAGTAATAGTAGGATTAGTAACTTCAGTTATATCTATTTATTACTACATTTCAGTGATAAAAATGATGGTAGTTAAAGAACCACAAGAAGCCTCTGAAATAGTCAAATCATATCCTGAAATTAATTGGGGAATTGTAGGATTACCTCCCTTGAGAATTGCACTTTATACTTGTGTCGCAGTAACTGCTCTTGGAGGAATCCTTTCCAATCCTCTTTTTAAGTTAGCTAATACAGCAGTTTCAGAAACTCCTTTCTTACAAGATATTATTGCTACAGCAAACAATATTTCCTAGAAGAATTATTCAATAAATGCCCAAGAAAGTAGCGAGTTTAGAAAATATATCTAAAACATATGGGAAAGAGGATCTAACTGTAAAAGCCTTAGATAGCATAAACTTAGAAATTTATAAAGGTGATTATTTAGCTGTAATGGGAGCTAGTGGCTCAGGCAAAAGTACAGCTATGAATATTATTGGATGTCTAGATAGACCATCTGAAGGAATTTATAAATTAAATGATATTCCTGTTGAGAATTTATCTGATGATGAGCTCGCGGAAATACGTAACCAAAAATTAGGCTTTGTTTTTCAACAATTTCATCTCCTTTCAGACGCAACTGCACTTGAAAATGTAACTTTACCAATGATTTATGCTGGTATTGATCCTGAACAAAGATTAGAGCGGGGTAAGAATGCTTTAAAAAAAGTTGGCCTTTCAGAAAGAATGAATAATCGTCCAAACCAATTATCTGGAGGACAGCAACAACGAGTTGCTATTGCTAGGGCTATTATCAATAATCCTGCAATTTTATTAGCAGATGAACCTACTGGAGCACTGGATTCAAAAACCACTGAAGATGTATTAGATCTTTTTGACAAACTGCATGAATCTGGAATAACAATAGTTTTAGTTACCCATGAAGATGAAGTTGCAAATCGTGCAAAAAAAATAGCCAAATTTAAGGATGGAAGAATAGTTGAATTAAAAGTTAATTAAATTCAAAACCTTCTAATTACCTTGAGTTGAGTTTCATTTTCAATTCTTAAATTCCCATTCGAATCAATATCTTTAATTTTCCATTTATGAGGACAATAACCACTAGGTAAAAAACTTTTAGTAAGAAACTTATTTGCAGATTTAATAACATATTCTTTTTTCTTATTACATTCAATTGAATCATAAAAAGCTTTAAGAACTTTGGCTGTCCAATAATCTTGATTAATATTCTTAGTTTGAAGTACTTCTGATAATGAAATACCTTCTGATGGAGTGTAATTTAAAACATTCATGCCAAGTCCTATTCTGACGTAGATAATTTCTTCGCCTCTTGTTATCACCCTTGGTAAAAATCCAATCAACTTTTTTGAACCAAAAAAAATATCATTTGGCCATTTCAAAGAAACATTTATATTCTCTTCTCTAAGCATTTCACATAACTTAATACCTAAAGACAAATTAAATATTTGACTTGCAAATTCTTTTGAAAATATTGGGTAAGCGGCACTTAACCAAATCCCGCCGACTGGAGAAACCCAAGCTTTTGAGTTTTGTCCAAACCCTGAGAACTGTTCTCTTGCGATTATCGCTACTGGCTTGTTTTTCTTTATTTCAGAATATCCAAGAAGGGTTGTTAACTCATTTTCGGTACTTTTACATTTTATTTTGTAAATAAGTCTCCAGCTTGGATATTGACCCTGAATTTTTTTTAAATAAAAGACTGTCTTAGCTGCAGATCCAATAACTTTCACAAATTCTTTATTAAAACAACGAGCATCTTTTTAAAGATTAGATTAACTTTAATCTTAATAAGTAAATTTTACAAATTGGACAATAAGTATTTGCCAATAGTGAATAGAAGGAATCCACATCCATTAAAAAAATGTCTTGATAATTTCAAAAAATCATGGGGAGACTTAGATAAACTTTCTAAAATCAACGAAAACTGGAAGAAATTAATCGGTTTGGAACTATATCAAGAATGCAAACCATTAAATATTGAAAAGAAAATACTTACTATTGCAGTAAATCATCCACTGTGGCGTCAAGCTTTAATCTACAACAAGCATAAATTAAAAGAGAGAATAGAGAAAATTGGAATAACTTTGAATGAAATAAAAATAATACAAAATTATGAAATTAAAAATAAAAATATCAAAGCTACTAATGCAAAGATAGTTTGGGAAAAGCACCCCAGCAGAATCTATCAAAATAATATATGCATTTGTACTCTCTGTAATTCCCCTACTCCTGCGGGCGAAATCAAAAGGTGGGGCAAGTGTTCTTTTTGTTGGAGAAAAACAAATAACTAGATACTTTATTTAGTTAAAATTAGTATTCCCATTTGGCCCCCCAAAATTGTCCTATATTCAGCTTTTTTAAATCCAACTTCCTTAGCAATATTTATAAGCTCATTTTTCTTTGGAAAATTTCTAATACTTTTTTCAATATATGTGTACTCTGGACCTAAATTAAAAAGACGAGAAATTGTTACTACAATAAATCTCAAATAAATTTTCTGAAAAATATTGGATAAAGAACTTTTTGTTGAATGATTAAAATCCAAAAATCCTGCCCTCCCTTTATCTTTTAAAAGATAGAAAACTTTTTTTATTCCTTCTTCAACATTATTCAAGTTTCTTAGTCCATATGACATGCAAATCCCATCAAAATTTTTTGAATAATCATTAATTTCTAATACATCTTGAATTTCCCACTTAATAAATTTATTTTTTTTTAGCTCTGATTTTTTCTTTGCAATAGTTAAGATTTCCTCTGCACTGTCAATTCCAGTAATTGAGCCCATTGGACTAACTCTCTCAGAAATTAAGAATGCCAAATCTCCAGTTCCACAGCACAAATCAGCCCAATCTTCACCATTCAAAGGTTCCAATAAATTAACTAATTTCCTTTTCCATAATCTGTGCAACCCAAAACTTAATAAATTATTTAAAAAGTCATATTTATGAGAAATTTTATTAAATATATTTTTGACTTCGATACTTTTTGTGAATTTCATTTTTAAATTTTAAACTTATTTCATTTTTGGGATTAAATTAATTTTTTATTAATACGGTCTAATTGGAAGTTTTTTTTCGAGTAGGAAAGTTTTTATTTCTTTTAAAGTCAGTTTCTTATCATGAAGTAATGATGCTAAAAGTGCTGCTGATGCCCTTCCTTCATGGAAAACATCATAGATATCATCTAGAGAACCTGCCCCTCCGGATGCAATTACTGGGATATCAACAATATTTGCAACAGATTCAGTCAAATTCAAATCATATCCGTTCTGTGTTCCATCACCATCCATTGAAGTAAGCAATATTTCCCCCGCGCCTAATTCCTCAACTTTCTTTGCCCAACTTAAAACATCTATGCCTGTATTTTTTCGCCCTCCTTTTACATATACCTCCCACTCACCAAACTTATTAACTTTTCTTCGAGCATCAATTGCTATAACGATGCATTGAGTACCAAATTCTCTAGAACTTTCAGAAATTAAATCAGGATTTCTTACTGCTGACGAATTCAAACTCACTTTATCCGCTCCTGCTCTTAAAAGATCATTAATAGAAGAAACAGAATCTATGCCTCCACCTACTGTAAAAGGGATTTTTACTGATTTTGCTGTCCTAGAAACAAGGTCAACTAATGTATTCCTATTTTCTACACTTGCTCTAATATCTAAAAATACTAATTCATCTGCGCCCTCATCAGAATATCTACAAGCTAATTCAACAGGATCACCTGAATCTCTCAAGTTAACAAAATTTACACCTTTAACCACTCTGCCATTAGCGACATCTAAACAAGGAATTAAACGAAGAGCTACCATTTTAGTAAAAATTGTCCAAATGCTGTTAATCTTGCATAATAGCTTCCATTTTACCTCTTATGGCTGAAACAAAATTATTACCCAAAATCGGTAGTAAAATTAAAATTAACATTAACAAAGTAAAAGATAGACTACCAGCTAAATTAATTGATCAAATATCCTCTAATCCGAAAGCCGTAATAACAGGCTATAAAATGACAGACGGCAGGAGTATTGGAATTACAGCTAAATTTCAGAATGGTGATCAAAACTGGTTTTTCCCAGAAGAAATTGAGAAAGGTTAAAGAGTAAAGTGAATGATCCAAAACAACTTTTAGGAATTAAGGGTGCCTCTGAAACTTCAAGCATATGGAAACTCCGTATACAGTTGATGAAGCCAATTACCTGGATCCCTTTGATATGGGGTGTTATTTGTGGTGCAGCTGCAAGCGGAAATTTTGAATGGACATTTAGTAATGTTTTAGCTTCATTAGCATGCATGTTAATGAGTGGACCACTTCTGGCAGGTTATACACAAACCATAAATGACTTTTTTGATAAAGAAATTGACGCAATTAACGAACCAAATAGACCAATTCCTTCTGGAAAGATTTCAATTAAAGATGTAAAAATTCAAATCTGGGTATTACTTATTGCAGGTTTAATTGTTGCTTTTCTATTAGATTTATATGCCAAACATAACTTTCCTTCCGTCTTACTTTTAGCATTAGGGGGATCTTTTGTTAGTTATATATATTCTGCTCCACCTCTTAAATTAAAACAAAACGGTTGGCTTGGAAATTATGCATTGGGAGCATCATATATAGCTTTACCTTGGTGGGCAGGACAAGCCTTGTTTGGGAAATTAACTATTGTGACGGCATTACTAACACTTGCTTATAGCCTCTCTGGACTTGGTATTGCTGTTATTAATGATTTTAAAAGCGTTGAAGGAGACTCAAAGCTAGGCTTGAATTCTCTACCAGTAGTATTTGGAATTAAAAATGCAAGTAGAATAAGTGCAGGACTGATTGATATTTTTCAATTAGCAATGGTTGTAGTTTTAGTCATTATTGGTCAACATTTAGCCTCTGTAATTTTGGTTTTATTGGTAATTCCACAAATTACATTTCAAGATATGTGGTTACTAAGAGATCCTCTAAAGTTTGATGTCAAATATCAAGCAAGTGCCCAACCGTTCCTTATAACTGGAATGTTAGTTACAGCTTTAGCGATAGGACATAGTTTTTTAGTTGCTTAAGGTGCTAAAGATTAAATTCAAAACTTTTGTTTTAATAATTCCAATATTAATTTTTTCTGGAATATCTTTTTATTTTTTTAGTCTAATATTTAGTACCTTAAAATTTGACAATTCTAAAAATAAGAAGTCTCGGGAAACTAAATATTCTTACGTAATATCATCTTATGATAATAAGATAATAAGCAAATTAAGCCGCAAATTTGAAATAGATAATAGTTATCATAAAATTCCTTTTTTTCTTAAACATTCTTTTATATCTTCTGAGGATAAAAGGTTTTATAAACATAATGGAATAGATTTAAAAAGTATTTCACGTGCCCTTATTCAAAATATTAGAAGTGGTTACGTTAAAGAGGGAGGAAGTACCATTACACAACAAGTTGCTAGATTACTTTTTCTAAATAATGATTTAAGTTTTCAAAGAAAAATCAAAGAAATATTTATATCACTCATACTTGAACTTAGATATAACAAAAATCAAATTTTAAAATTATATTTAAATAATGTTTATCTAGGATCAGGAGCATACGGGGTAGACGAGGCTGCCCAAGTTTATTTTGGAAAATTTATAGAAGAATTGACATTATCAGAGATCGCATTAATTGCAGGATTAACTCCAGCTCCATCAATTTATTCACCTTATCAAAATTTTGAACTAGCTATTAAAAATAGAAATAAAGTTCTTGAATCAATGTATGTTGATGGATATATTTCTCTTGCGAATAAGAATAAAGCTATTAAAGAAAAAATAAAGTTAAATTATCAAACAGCTGGTAATTTTTTAGATGATAAATTACTAATAAACTTTATTCTTCAGGAAACAGATAAAAAAATTGGAAGTAAAAATGATTATAAGTTTTTAAGAATTAAATCTTCTATCAACAAAGATTGGCAAGAAAAAGGTCAAAAAATCTCAAGATACGCAGGGCCTAAAGAACTTGAATTTGGTCTGTTATCTATCGAATCAAACACAGGACTAATCAGGACAATGATAACCAGCAAAAATCCATCCATTAATGAATACAATAGAGTGATTTCATCTGTGAGACCTTTAGGTTCTACTTTTAAAATAATCCCTTATGCTGCTGCATTAATTGAAGGAATAAAATTAAGCGATAAATTTGAAGACTTACCAATTTGCTGGGAAAGTTATTGCCCAAAAAATTTTTCAGAAGACTATAGAGGTTCAATATCTTTGATTGAATCATTTAAAAGTTCATCAAATATCGTTCCAATATCAATAACAAAAAAAATCGGCTTAAAAAATATTATCAATTTAGCGAATTCATTTGGACTAGGATACGAGCAAGAGTTTGAGGAATTCCCATCATTAGCTATTGGCGCCTACGGAGATAATCTTTTAAACATCACAAATGCATATTCTGCAATAAACAACAATGGGAGGATTCAAAGCCCTGAAATCATAGAAAAAATTGAATCATTTAAAAAACAACCTATTTGGGAAAATAAATCTATTTCCAAGAAAATATTAGATTTAAAAATAAACAAGAAAATAAATAAACTTCTTGAAAAATCTGTAAAAGAAGGTACTTCAAAAGCAGCTTCTATAAAAGGAAAAAAAATTTATGGGAAAACAGGAACTTCTGATGGAAATAAAGATCTCTGGTTTATTGGTTCCATTGATAACCTTACAACAGGGATCTGGATAGGTTACGACGATAATAAGGAATCTGAATTATCTAGTGGGAATGCAGCTTATTTATGGAAGAAGTTCATACATGAAATTTATAAAATTCCAATTAAAAAATAAATTATATTTTTAAGATTTATAAGAAATTATTGCAGAATAAAATCCATCACCAGGATGATCCAAGCTAGGTAAAATTTGCTTTTGGCTAACCAATTTTAAAGTTTTGTTTTTTTCAATAAATCGTTCAATTAATAGATTATTTTCATCGGGACAAATAGTACAAGTTGAATAAACTAAAGTACCATCTTTTTTCAAAAGAGGGAAAATACTCTCCAAAAGTTTTTCCTGTAATAAAGTTAAAGATTTTATTTTTTCTTTACTTAGAGACCATCTAGAATCTGGATTCCTGGAAAGAGTTCCAATGCCTGAACATGGAGCATCTAATAAAATCTTATCAAAATAAGATATAAACTTAGGATTTAATTCAATCAAACTCGTAGCATCAGCCTTAAGGGTATTAACAGATTTCAAATTTAACCTTTCTAAATTTGATTGAAGTATTTTCAATCTTTTTGCTGATCTATCTACGGCAATGATTTCAGCACTATCATTTGTCAATTCTGCAAGGTGAGTAGACTTACTTCCTGGTGCTGCACAAGCATCTAAAATCTTTTCACCTTCTTTTGGATTTAAGAGAGGTGCTATCCACTGAGAAGATCTATCTTGAATTGTCCAAAGTCCATCACTATATCCTGGTAAATTTTTTATAGATCTTGGATTAGATTTTAAAGTAATTCCATAATTTAAATCATTAATAATTTCAGCATCAATTTTATTTTCATGAAGTACTTTTAAAAAGTTATCTAAATTGGTTTTTAATTGGTTAATTCTCAAATCAATTGATGGTTTTTTATTAAATGCCTTAATAATATTTTCACCCTCGCTATTGCCGACCCATTTATAAAGATCCTTCACAAGCCATAATGGAAATGATTCAAGATATGAAATTCTTTCTTTTCTATCAGAAGATAATTCCGGAAAGATTTTTTTTTCTAATTTTCTTGATGCATTTCTCAATATCGCATTTACAGTTCCCGCTAAACCATTTAAATCTGTTTTTTTAGCTACTTCTACAGTGGTAGAAATAGAAGCAGGAAATGGGATTTTATCCATTTTCAATAGTTGATACAAACCTATATGTAGAAGCCATCTTAACTTTGGAGGCTGCTTTTTATGTGTAATTTTTGATGTATGATCCGTCCAAAGATCAAGAAATTTTCTATACCTTATGCATCCAAAAGATAATTCAGTAATGAAAGCTATATCAAGAGGATTAAATTGATAATTTTTTAAAACCTTTTCAAGAGCATGATCAGAAAAATCACCAGAACTAACTTTTAATAAAATTTCCCAAGCTGCCTTTCTTTGTAAATATCCTATGCTCAAAATATAATTAATTTTTAAAGATAACTTTAATATACAAAAAATTCAAAAATTTAAACTACTTTTTCAATTGCAGAATTAAACCAAATAATACCTAACATAGAAATAAGTTAAAGATTAAATCCTAAAAAAAGAAAGATATTTAAAGAATGGAGTCTTTCCCGAAAAATATTTTTTTCTGTTTTTGAAACTTCATTATTAAAATAAAAAAACTTATTCAGGATTCCAAACGGCAACCAATATTGATAGATCCTGCATCAAGCATTCTGCCTAATCTAATTGCTATGGATTCCTCCAACCTAGTGAAATTAGATTGATGAGTAGTTATCCAATCTAATTCAGAAAAAGTGATAATTCCCGTCGAATTACTTTTTTAAAAAAGTGTTCCCATTTCCATTAGATAAATATAATTTTTTAAAGCTAACATCCGTACTTAATATTTCTTCACAAAATAATATTCTTTTAATTTTTCAAAGACAACAGTCAGTTATTACTCTTAATTTATTGAATATCTCTTAAAAATTTGTCGGCCGTTTTTAAGTGGTTATTTAATTTTTCCTCTGACATTTTATCGAGATTTCTCGTTAACATTGCCAGACGATATTGCTTTCTAAAAAAGCTTTCATTATCTTTGATAAATTTCCAAAATAAGCCATCCCATATTTCACACCATGGGCCACTTTTAAAATTAGACATTTTTTTTACATAATTAGAGCTTGATATATATGGCTTCGTTGAAAAGATACCACCATCACTAAACTGACTCATTCCGTAAACATTTGGGACCATAACCCAATCATAGGAATCAATAAACATTTCCATAAACCATTTATAAACTTGGTTGGGGTGAATTCTACATAGGAGCATAAAGTTGCCAATAATCATTAGCCGCTCAATATGATGACAATAACCAAATTTAATAATATTTTTTATAACAACGTCTACTGGTTCAATTCCTGTATTTCCTTGATAAAAAGATTTTGGAATTGGCTTATCTTCAAAATTCCAAAAATTGCTATTTCGCATCTTTGTTCCGTACTTTTTATAGACGAGGCAAATAAATTCTCTCCATCCAATAATTTGACGAATAAAACCCTCTAAAGAGTTAATAGGAACATTATTATTTTTTGCAAAAAGTAATGCTTTATTTACTACTACATCTGGGGTTAATAAGCCGCTATTTAAAAGAGGAGAAAGTAAACTGTGCCATAAAAAAGAATTTTCTTTAGAAATAGCATCCTCATAATCTCCAAATAAGAAAAATCTATGTTTAAAAAAATCATTTAACCATTCATCTGCCTCTTCAAAATTAGTTGGATATAAAAAGTTATTACTTTCTCCAATAAACTCAATATCAAAATTGGCTAATGACCTTTCTGCATTAACTACAAATTTATTTTTTTGTAATTTAGGTGTGTCGGGTATATTTATTTTTTTTGGTAATTTTTTTCTGTTCATTTCATCGAAACTCCATTTACCACCTTCGGGTGTATCATCAGGATTAACTAATATCTTTTGGCTCTTTCTTTGATTCTCATAAAATCTCCCCATAAGAGGTTTTTTTGCATTTGATGCAAATAAATCTTTTAAATCTTCACTGCTCATAAACATAGGAGAAGGCAAAATATTTAAAGCCAAATTATTACTTTCAACAAAATTATTAATCCTCTTCATTATTAAAAAATCATGAGGGTCAATGAGATTTATTTTCTGATATTTATTTTTAATAAATTCTGATAAGTAATCAACTGTAGAGATATTATTCTTGTTTTCGATATATAAAACTTTAAAGCCAGATATTTCTAAATAATTTTTATAAGCGAGCATAGATGCTTTATGAAAAACTAATTTATTTTTATGGTTAATTAATTTATGAAATTTATCATTTCCAAAAAATAATGAGTCTTCCAAAATCAAAACTTCACAATTTATTTTTAAGATTGGGCTTTCTCTAAAAAGTTGATTCGGAAAAATAATTGATACTTGTTTCATCTTTGCGACTTCCTGTTACTACATCTTTTTGAACAGTAGATAACATCATCCCAACAGTTTTTCCATTTTTTACGCCACTCAAACGGTCTATTGCAAACAGGACAAGTTTTAGTAGAAAGATTTTTCAAAATTTATAATTTTCTTTTATGAGTAGATTTAAATCTAGTTGAATCTTTAAGGGCCATATGTTTTGTATTTCTTCCCGAAACTCTCTTTCTCCAGACTTTGAAAGATTTGGGTTTAAGATTTTGACGCATAATTTTTATCGCTTCTTCCTCTTTTAAACCAAATTGATACTCGATAGCTTCAAAGGGTGTTCTATCTTCCCAACACATTTCTATTATTCTGTCTATATCAATACTTTCCATATTTATTGTTCACATTGTGAGGTACAAAGTTTTTCAATATCGGATCTACCTGTAATTTGAAGTCTATATTTTGCCCAATATCTGTAACCCAGTCTCAATAATGGAGATAAGAGCTTAATCTTCAAGGGATAATAAACCCAACCTAAACCAACTAATTCATAAGAATATGCAAGTACATCTAGTCCTCTAATAATTTCACCATTTTCAATAATCCCATGCAGGTTTGACATAGCTTCTGAATATGAGATGTTATTAAAAAGACTTTGATCATAATCCTTACTACTAATATCTATAAATGCAATTTGATTTAAGGTATCTCTTTTTTTAAGAAAATTTGTTTCTCTCAAGCAGAGTGGGCAACCACCATCGAATAAAAAGGTTAACTTATTTTTCATATTTTTATTCAAATATAGAATTTAAATAACTTTTTTGTGGAATAAAAAAAAATTTTTTCAGTACAAGCTTTATAAAGCCTTAATAATTGCCAGTTCTAATTTAGTGAAATTATATTATCTTATTAATTAATAAGCCATTGATTAAGGGATACATCAATGGTTTAAAATTATTTATGATCATTCATCTAGAAGATGAACTCCTTCTCCTACATCAGGAGTAAATTTACAATATTTTTCAAAAATAAGTCCAACACCTCTCATTTTTTCTCCTAATTCATCGTTAAATTTATTCCATTCTTCCGATTCACGATCAGGTAAATCCCACCCTTGTTTTTCTACCATACTTGTTATTACTGTATAGTCCCATTCTATGTATGCCATTGAGTTAATTTAAACTACCAAAATATTATAAACCAAGAGATTTAATAGGTAATCAATATTTTTTGAATATAATTTAAAAGTATGAAAAATTATAAATGTCAATTTTGCCAAGAAGATTTGAACGAATTAAAAGTGTTTTAGATTGCAGAATGAAAAACTTGACTGTTCTAGTTGAGGATGTCAATAAACCACATAATTTATCTGCGATATTAAGGACATGTGATGCAGCGGGAGTTTTCGAAGCAAATTTTATTAGCAAAACGAATGCCGTTAAGACTTTTAATAGTACTGCTCAAGGAAGTCAGAAATGGGTAAGACTGAATAATCATGAAAACACAATCACGGCAATATCTGATTTAAAGGATAAGGGTTTTAAATTATATGGAACGACTCTTAATAGTGAATCAGTAGATTATAGAAATTTTGATTATTCTCAAAATACATGTTTTGTTTTAGGAGCAGAAAAATGGGGACTAAGTAATGAACTTATATCAATGGTTGATCAATCAATTTTTATACCTATGAGAGGTATGGTTCAATCTCTGAATGTTTCAGTTGCTGCTTCTATATTATTATTTGAAGCTGTTCGCCAAAGAAAAAATAAAGGTATATTGCCCTCTAATGGAGAAGGGTTAAATATGGATGAATATCAAAAAACACTTTTTGAATGGTGTTACCCAGAATTAGCTTCGGTGTATAAAAAATCAGCTAAAGAATATCCAAAGTTGAATGAGCAAGGTGAACTTGATCCTGTTACAGATAACTAAATTTATTCAGAATTTTGACTATCAAAAATTTCTTCAAGGTCCTCTCCTATAAAAGAAAGACCTAAAACTAAAAAAAACATTGCCAAACCTGGGAACAAAGCCGTCCACCAGATACCTGTAGGTAAAGCGGCAAGAGCCAGATTTAAATCACTTCCCCACTCTGGGACATCTGCAGGAACGCCAAGGCCTAAAAATCCTAAACTTCCTAATACCAAAACAGCATCTGCAGCATTTAGGGTAAGCAGAATAGGCAATGGTGTTATTACATTCGGGAGAATATATTTAAAAATAATTTTTTTTACATCAGCTCCTGCAACTTGAGCTGCCTCCACATAAGTTTCTGATTTAACCAATATTGTCTGATTTCTGATTAATCTAAAATATTGAGGAGAGTAAACAATACACAATGCCAAAGCCGCGTTAAGGATACCCTTACCCAATACAAAAGCCACAACAACTGAAAGTAAAATTACAGGTATTGAAAAAATAGTATCCATTATTAGTGATAAGCATTTATCAAAAAAACCACCAAAATATCCACTTAATAATCCCAATGGCAAACCCAAACTTAATGAAAAAAGAATAGCTAAGAATACAACTTCTATCGCTAATGATGATCCTTGCAAAGTTCTTAAGCAAACATCTCTTCCTAATCTATCTGTGCCACAAAAATGATTAAGAGAAGGAGGGGCAAAGATATCGTTGCTTAACATTGAAAATGAATAGCCAAAAAAATTATTGGCCTCTAAAAATTTCATTATTAAAACAACAAGAAGATAAAAAAGTACAATTAAAAATCCAGCTTTTCTGATATTTGCCCCGACACGATTAAATGAGTTAATATCCAAAGTCTTTTTTTAAAGATATAAATGAAATATACCCAATTCTTTTAAAAATAAATAGCTATAGATTTTAAATTAAAAGAAATTACTGGTTTAATTTCAAGACTGCCATAAAAGCTTCTTGAGGGACTTCAACTTTACCCATTGCCTTCATCCTCTTTTTACCTTTGGCTTGTTTCTTTAAAAGTTTCTTTTTCCTAGAAATATCCCCGCCATAACATTTTGATAAAACATCTTTTCGCAAAGCACTTATGCTTTCACTTGCAATAATCCTGCTACCGATTGATGCCTGAATAGGAATTTTAAATTGTTGTTTTGGAATAAGTTCTTTTAATTTCTCAACTAAACTTCTGCCAATTCCATAAGCCTTATCTTTATGAACAATAGAAGTTAATGGATCTGCTCTTTCTGAATTTATTAGAACATCTAATCTAACAAGGTCATTTTTTCTATAGCCAATCAAATGATATTCCATTGATGCATAACCTTGGGTTCTACTTTTCATTTGATCAAAGAAATCTGTAACAACTTCTGCTAATGGAATTTCATAAATCAAAGTAACTCGATCTGTTGTTATGTATTTCATATCTATAAATACTCCCCTTCTTTCTTGACATAAACCCATTAATGTTCCATTAAATTCATTGGGAGCATAAATTTCCATTTTCACATAAGGCTCTTCTATTGATTCTCTAAGTTGTGGATCAGGAATTGTAGAAGGATTATCAATAAAGATATGTTCCTGCTGATTTAAATTAACTTTATAAATTACTGATGGTGCGGTTACGATTAGATCCAAGTCATATTCTCTTTCTAATCTTTCTTGAACAATCTCCATATGAAGAAGTCCTAGGAATCCGCATCTAAATCCGAAGCCCATTGCGCTACTGGTTTCAGGCTCATATTTTAAAGCTGCATCAGATAATTGTAATTTTTCTAGTGATACTCTTAAATCTGGGAATTGATCAGCATCAGTCGGGAATAAGCCACAAAAAACCATAGGATTTGCTGTCTTATATCCAGGCAAAGGATCATTGGCAGGTGAATTTAAAAGAGTAATCGTATCTCCCACTCTCGCATCAGCAACTGATTTTATAGAAGCAGCTAAATAACCAACTTCTCCTGCATGTAATTCATCAACTTGCTGCTGATCAGGCGCCATTATTCCTATCTCATCTAGTTCATAATTTTTCTTACTTGCCATTAATAATATTTTTTCTCTCCTATTTAGAGACCCAGATATCACCCTAAAATAAACAATAACTCCCCTGTACGGGTCATAATAAGAATCAAAAATCAGTGCCTTTGTAGGTAGTTTAATTTCATCTTGAGGAGGAGGTACTCTTCTTACGATTGCTTCCAAAATATCTTTAATACCAACTCCAGTTTTTGCTGAACAATTTATTGCATTAGATGTATCAAGTCCAATAATTTCCTCTATTTCTTGTTTTATTTTTTCAGCATCAGCCCCTGGTAAATCAACTTTATTTAAAACAGGAATAATTTCAAGATTATTTTCTAAGGCAAGATAAACATTAGCTAAGGTTTGAGCTTCTACTCCTTGACTTGCATCAACAACAAGTAAGGCGCCTTCACAAGCTTGAAGAGACCTACTAACCTCATAAGAGAAATCAACATGCCCTGGAGTATCTATTAAGTTCAAAACATATTCTTGGGAATCGTCAGCTTTATATTTCATCCTAGCGGCCTGTAACTTGATAGTAATTCCTCTCTCTCTTTCAAGATCCATACTGTCCAAAAATTGTTCTTGCATATCTCTTTGCTGCACAGTACCAGTATCTTGAAGCAACCTATCTGCAAGGGTAGATTTACCATGGTCAATATGAGCGATTATGCAGAAATTTCTAATTTTTGAAACCGATATATCAGTCATATAGAAAGAAAAATTCTCCTCTTATTACATCTTGATTAATATTAGCTAATTAGAATTATGGATGGAAACCAAAAATGGAATTGTTTCTTTTTTTAATTTCTTTTATGAAGGTACTGTTTTTTTCAGAGGCTGATCGTTCTGGATAAATTAAGTCATTTATTTTTTTCTTTAGATTATGCTTGTCGTTTAAAAATAAGACTGATTTTTCTAGAACCTCAACCATAATTGAGACCGCAGTACTTGCTCCGGGAGATGCTCCTAACAAAGCAGATAATGATCCATCAGATGAATTTACAATCTCAGTTCCAAATTTCAAAGAGCCACCACCTTCAGTTTTTTTAATTATTTGGACTCTTTGACCAGCATTCATTAAATACCAATCAGAATTATTAGCTGATGGCATCATATTCTTTAAATTCTCAACTCTTGAGTTATGGCTCTTTAATGATTGTGTTATTAGGTAATTAATTAAATCGTTGTTCTTGAAACCAACGTCTAACATAGAAAATATATTATTCTTTTTTATTGAACTAAATAAGTCAAAGTATGAACTTTGTTTTAAAAATTTCGTTGTAAATCCAGCAAAAGGTCCATATAAAAGAAGTTTTTTATTATCAATCCATCTGGTGTCTAGATGAGGCACAGACATTGGTGGCGATCCAATATCAGCTTTACCATAAACTTTTGAGTTATGTTTTTCTGTTAGATCTTTTTTCTCGCAAATAAGCCATTTCCCACTAACAGGAAATCCACCATAACTTTTTGCTTCTGGAATTTTTGATTTTTGTAAATAATTTATTGTTTTTCCACCAGCACCAAGAAAAACGTAGCCAGTTCTAATTGAAGTTTTTCTACCTTCAAAACTGATTTCTAGTTCCCATTGTTTTTTGTCAATTTTCTTTAAATCTAATAATTCTGTTTTGTATCTAATCTGAACATTTTTGTTTAAGGAAACTAATGACAAATACTCTTTTGTTAAAGCCTCAAAATTAATATCAGTTCCTCTTCCTATCCTGGTAGCAGCAATTTGAGTAGATGGATTTCTATCTTTTGTTATTAAAGGAGCCCATGATGAAATTTCATCAAAAGATGTAGAAAATTCCATATCGATAAATTCAGGATTTTCGGTCATTTTCTGAAATCTTTTTTTTAAAAAAGAAATATTATCCTGACCAGACACAAAGCTAATATGAGGAATAAATTTTAGAAACTTCTTAATATCAATTTTCCCTGCTTCATACAATGAGGCCCATAAAGACATGGATGTTTCAAAAGAACGATTTATTAAGAGCGCTTTATCTATTTTTATATTTCCTTTTTCATCTAAAGGGGTATAGTTTAATTCACAATTAGCCGCATGTCCTGTACCTGCATTATTAAAAGCGCCAGTACTTTCACTTCCTGGAGCATTTAATTTTTCTATAATAAGAAATTTCATATCTGGTAAAACTTCTGAAATTAGGAGGGCTAAAGTACTACTCATTATCCCTGCTCCTACTAAGACTGCATCAAAGTAGTTATTGTCATTTGTGGGATTTTTAGATGAAGTCACAACAGAAAATTATCTTTTTTGCAATTAATCAGATTTCTTTCTAGGCTTATTATAAAGTTAATCCAAAATTATGAGTACTGAAACACTCTCGCTGACAAACGAAAATGTAGAAAAAGTCCTTGACGAGCTAAGACCTTTTTTAATTTCTGATGGAGGTAATGTAGAGATTGCAGAAATAGATGGTCCAATTGTCAAAGTCAGACTTCAAGGAGCATGTGGTAGTTGCCCAAGTAGCACTATGACTCTCAAAATGGGTATTGAAAGAAAGTTAAAAGAAATGATTCCTGAAATAAGCGAAGTTGTCCAGGTTTTATAAAAATTTTTTAACTGAAATATATTATTTAGTTTTTAATTCCTTCAACAAAGATGATTCCATATCAAGGCAATCAATTGGAAGTCCTTGACCAATAGCGATTAAAAGAGGTGCAAGAATTCCTAAAGTAAAAACTAAATTTGATTGGCTTACATCATATTTACTCAAAGTAAAAGTTATCAAATAAATAATTGAAAAATAAGCATGTAGTGAAAAAAATTCTTTTGGCTTTAACACTGGCCACCTTAAAGTATTTCCCAAGAAATATAAAAAACCTGTCATAAATAAATAGTTACATGAAGATTAAACCAAATATAAACATAATCCTTTTTAGAGACTATTTATAAAAAAATTTACCTAAGATAATAATTAAAAAAACATTAAATCTTCGTTTCTATTTGTAAAAGCTAGACATGCAGTTAAAAATACGCTTATAATAATTTTGTAGCAATCGCTACTTTTTCGTTCACCCTCAATTGAGGGCGCAGTTCGAGTCATACCATGGAACGGGGGATGGCCGTGTTGTCACATCGAAACATGACTACTTTAACTTACAGAGGTAAAAACTACGTTCAAAACAAAGAAGCTGCTAAAAAGCAACTTGTTGAACTTACCTATAGAAGAAACGTATACACCAACAGAATGGATGACGCTTCTTCAAGTAATGAAAAAGCAGAATTAAATTACAGAGGTGTTAATTACACTAAATAATTTAATTAAACAAATTAAAAGCCCCTTTTTCAGGGGGCTTTTTTTTTGGCTATATTTATCAAGAGTCTTTTAAAAAATATGTCTGAAAGTTGCTGTAATACAAACACATCGAAAAAAGCATCTAATCAATTCGATCATAAAGATGCGATTCAAGAAAGATATGGTTCAGCCGCACTTGAAAAAGAAAGTTGTCTTTGTACCCCAGTTGGTTTTAATCCCGTTTTACTTGAAGCAATTCCTCAAGAGGTTATAGAAAGAGACTATGGATGTGGTGATCCAACAAAATATGTTCAAAAAAATGATATAGTCTTAGACCTTGGAAGTGGTAGCGGCAAAAATGCTTTTATTTGTGCCCAAATTGTTGGAAAAGGAGGGAAAGTTATTGGAGTTGATCAGAATCCTGACATGCTTTGTTTATCAAGATCAGCCTCTAAAGAAGTTACAAAAAATATAGGTTTTAACAATACAGAATTTCTTGAAGGATCAATTGAAAAACTTGATGAATTAGATGAAGATTTAAATCCATTAATCGCCGACAAATCAGTCGATATTATTTTAAGTAATTGCGTTTTAAACTTGGTAAGTCCAGAATCTAGAAATAACCTTCTAAGAAATATAAAAAGGGTTTTAAACGATAATGGCAGAATTGCAATTAGCGATATTGTCTCTAACAAAAAAGTACCTTTAAGATTGCAAAATGATCATGATCTATGGACAGGATGTATTAGTGGAGCATGGTATGAACCAGACTTTATAAGTGATTTTAAAGAACTAGGATTTAAAAATTTAGAATTTGCAGAAAGAAGTGCTGAACCTTGGAAAGTAATTGAGGATATTGAATTTAGAACAGTAACTTTAGTGGGCAATATTTAAAAAATTCAAGAGTTTAAAATATAAATTTCCATGAGAAATAATCTAAGAGATCAAATACCCGCATTAAAAAATAAGTATTATTTCAACTATGGCGGTCAAGGACCATTACCAAAATCTTCTCTAGAAGCAATAGTTAAAACTTGGGAAATTATCCAAGATTTAGGACCATTTACTAATGATATGTGGCCTTTTATTTATAAAGAAATATTGACCACAAAAATAATCATTGCACAAAAATTAGGTGTCAATTCAAAGAATGTAGCTCTTACCGAAAACATCTCTTCTGGTATGATTTTGCCCTTCTGGGGAATAAAAGTTAAAGAGGGAGAAGAGTTGTTAATAAGTGACTGTGAACATCCTGGAGTAGTGGCTGCAAGTCGTGAATTTTGCAGGAGAAATAAATTAATATTCAAAATTTTGCGAATCCAAAAAATAAAAAAACTAAACGACGAAAATATAATTTTAGAGATTTTGAAAAATCTAAATAGTAAGACTAAAATCCTAATTATTTCTCATATCTTATGGAACTTTGGATATAAAATCCCTTTAAAAAAAATTTCTATCGAATTAAAAAATAATCGAGAAGATTCTTATTTACTTGTTGATGGTGCTCAAACCTTTGGTCACATAAATATTGAAAAAGAAGTTTTTTATTCCGATTTATATTCAATAACTTCTCATAAATGGGCATGTGGACCAGAAGGACTTGGAGCCATTTATGTCTCAGATAGATTTATTCATGAAACAGATCCAACAATAATTGGTTGGAAATCATTAAAAAAAGAACAAGGTATTTATGAGCCTTCAGATAATCTTTTTCATGATGATGCAAGGAAATTTGAAATAGCTACCTCTTGTATTCCTTTACTTGCTGGGCTTCGGAATTCTTTAGATCTTTTAGATAAAGACTGCCATGAAAAAGAAAAAAACAAAAATATCAAAAAATTAAGTGGAAAACTTTGGGATGAATTAAATCAATCAAAGGGTGTTGAATTAGTTTTAGAAAAAAAATATTTAAATGGGATTGTTAGTTTTAATATCGAAAATATTAAAGATAAGGATAAATATGTAAAGAAACTTGGAGAAAAGAAAATTTGGATTAGAGTTTTAGAAGATCCAAAATGGTTTAGAGCATGCGTACATCAAATGACTACAGAAGCTGAGATTGATTTACTTGCTAGAGAAATAAAAAAAATATTGACTTAAAGATCTATTGATATAAAAAATTTAGTTTACCAAGGTATCTCCGAATTGTCCCATGCAATAAATTTTCCTGTAGATTCTGGTGATTGATTTTTAATAATATTTATCAGGAATTGGGATGATTTTTCTTTACTAAATAATTTATGTTCTGGAACAAATTTATGAAAAGGTCTAGATAAATCAGTATCTACTGTTCCTGGATGAAGCAATGTGATAGCAGCCTTTGGGAAACGTCTAGCCCATTCAATACTTAAAGATTTAAAAAACTGATTTTGCGCAGATTTTGCAGCTCTATATGAATACCAACCTCCAGTTTGATTATCTCCAATGCTACCAACTCTTGCACTTATACTTGCAAAATTAAAATCGCAATCTTTTGGTATAAATTCTTCAATGGCTTTAGCTAATAAAATAGGAGAAAAGGCATTTATTGAAAAACTTTCCATCATATTCTTTTTATCAAGATGTTGTAATCTTTTTTCTGGTTGAAGAGAATCACTATGAAGTCTACCTGTAGCATTAACAACTAGCCTTAATTTTGAAGGATGATTTGATATTTTATTTTTCAACTGCAAAAGGGATTGAGAATCCTCAATATCTAATTCCCAAAAAGGATTAAATTCACTTTTTCTTCCACACAAAACAACATCTAAATCTTTTTCACTTTCATTCAGATCTTTAGCTAGTTGTGTTCCAATTCCACCTGCGCCTACAACTAAGGCTAAGCCTTTCATTTTATTAAAAATAACTCCATTGATTCTAAGAAACTTTTCTTGTGATTTGCGTAAAAATCTTTCTTATTTAATTAGGAAATTTTATTGAGATTTATTTTTTTCTTTTAATAATTTATAAGCTATTTTTCTATCATCAAAATTAATAACTTTATCATTCAGAATTTGGTAATCTTCATGTCCTTTTCCTGCAATTAAAATAATATCTTTTTTATTGGCAAATTTAATAGATTCATTTATTGCTTTAAATCTATCAATTTCAATTGTTATTTTCTCTCTTTTTTTTATACCCATCAAAATATCATTCACTATCTTTTGGGGTTCTTCTGATCTTGGATTATCTGAAGTTATAAAAAGTTGATCAGACAACTCTTCAGCTATTGATCCCATCAAAGGCCTTTTACTACGATCACGATCTCCGCCACAGCCAAAAACAGTTATTAGTTTCCCTTCACAAAGTTTTTTAATTGATTGCAAAACTTTTTTTAATCCATCAGGTGTGTGGGCATAATCAACAATTACTGTTGGAAGAGATCTTGAAACGTCTTTATCATCAATCTGTATTTTCTCCATTCTCCCAGGAGCACCAGGGAAAGATTGTATTAGCTTTGATAAATCTTTTAAAGAAAAATTCAGTTTATACAAAATTGTTATTGCTTGAATCGCATTCATTAAATTAAATTCACCAACAAGTGGAACAAACAGTTGAATTTTTTCTCTAGGTGTATGAAAAATACAAGTGGAACCACTTTCAGTAAATTTTTTATCTGTTACGAAAAAAAAATCATCATTTTCAAATTCACTTTCAGTAATCTTTGTAGACACTAATGAAGATCTTTTTTCAAGATCAGACGATAATTTAGATATCCAATGGTCATCGTGATTTAATACAGAAATTCCATCCTTTTCTCTTAAATAAGGTGGGAAAAACAATTTTCTTTTTGTTTGAAAATAAGATTTCATATCTAAGTGATAATCAAGATGATCTTGAGTTAAATTAGTAAAAATAGCCGCCTCAAATTCGCATCCTGATATCCTCTTTTGAGCAATAGAATGAGAACTTACCTCTAATATCGCGAATTCAGATTCAGCCTCAACAGCAGCATTTAATTTCTTTTGAAGTTTATCGGCGAAATCAGTTGTATGAGAAGCCACTTCTGAGAAGCCAGGCCATCTATTAAACAAGGTCCCAAATAATGCAGTCTTTTTCCCTAATTTTTTTAAAAGATATTCCAATAAGAAAGTAATTGTCGTTTTTCCATTAGTACCAGTAACACCAATAAGTTTAAGTTTTCTTGAAGGCCTATTCCAAAACTCAGCAACAATTTGACCAAAAATATAATCTAAATTATCCTCAATAACCAAAATCCTTTCTCGATCAATAGATCCAATTCTCTCTTTTGCAGCAGACCCAATAATGGCAGCTTCCGCGCCATTTTCAATTGCCTCAATACAAAATTTTCCTCCATCAACATTTAAACCAGGCATTCCTAAAAATAAAGTTCCTTTTTGTACTTCTTTAGAGTTAAAAGAAATATTATTGATTTCATGATCGGTTAAATCTAATGAAGGAATAATTCCCACTAAATCTAAAAGTTTATGTAATTGTATAGATCTCATATAAAAAAAATTATTTCTCCAGAATGGTACTAATATTTTTTTTAAACCAATTCTTTAATTGATCATCTTTTAATCTTGGAGAAATGCGAGGCAATTCTATGATCTCCTCAGACCTAATTCTTTCAATAGCAATAACAGGTACTTCATAATCATATTTTTTATATTGATCTTTATATAAATCGACCCTATCAATATCAATTTCTTTAAGCTCTTCTAGATTAGGGAATAACTCATTAAGATTTATTTTTGCCAGTTTGTTTTTTAATGAATCACAAAGGCAACATCCCTGCCTAACAAAAATAAATATTTTCATTCATTTAGTCAGGCACAGGGTCACATCCACAGGGAGTTAAGGGATGACATCTGCTTAATCTTTTTAAAGTTAACCACCCTCCCTTCCAAGGACCATGTCTAGTAATTGCCTCATATCCATAAGAGCTGCAACTCGGAATAAATCTGCATCTTGGTCCAAAAAAAGGAGAAAACCACTTTTGATAAAACGAAATCATAAAAAGAAGTATAGAAGTAATTGATTTATTAATAGTTTTGAACACTTTAATGATGTAAAATAATATTTCCAGTAGTAATTAGTTTAATTGAATTTAATCAATTAGCCAATTTATTGCAAATTTCTATTTAATTTAAAATTATGTCAAGATACCGCGGCCCCAGATTAAGGGTTACGCGTCGCTTGGGAGAACTACCAGGTCTCACCAGGAAAGCTTCAAAGAAGTCTAATCCTCCAGGTCAGCACGGCCAAGCCCGTCGCAAGCGATCAGAATATGCAATTCGTCTAGAAGAAAAGCAGAAACTTAGGTTTAATTATGGAGTTTCTGAAAAACAACTAGTTCGTTATGTAAAAAAAGCTAGAGCTCAAGAAGGATCTACAGGAACTAACCTACTAAGACTTTTGGAAAACAGACTTGATAATGTTTGTTTTAGATTAGGTTTTGGAGGTACCATTCCAGGCTCAAGACAATTAGTAAATCATGGCCATGTAACCGTTAATGGAAAGGTTCTTGATATTGCTGGTTATCAATGCAAATCAGGCGATGTAATCGGAATTAAAGAAAACAAAGCAAGCAAAAAACTTGTTGAAGGTAATATAGAATTCCCTGGCTTAGCAAATGTTCCACCTCATCTTGATTTAGACAAACCTAAATTAACGGGAAAAATAAATGGGAAATGCGATAGAGAGTGGGTGGCTCTTGAAATAAACGAACTACTTGTTGTTGAATATTATTCAAGAAAAGTTTAATACTACTTTTCTTTGGATTATTAAATCTCTCATTAAAAAAAATGAGAGATTTAATTTAATTCTTATTTTTAAAAATAATGGGAAATAAGGAAAATAATATCAAAAAGCCAGGTTTTAAGACCCTATCCATTCACCATGGGGAAACATTTGCAGAAAAAACTGGATGCGTAATGCCTCCTATTTTTTCTACATCCACTTTTAAACATGGAAATAAAGACAATTTCGACTACACCAGATCAGGCAATCCAAACTTTAGAATTCTAGAAAACATCCTTAAATCAATAGAAGATTCTAAATACTGTACAGTTTTTGGATCTGGAATTAGCGCGGTAACTGCAATTTCATCAACACTAAAATCAGGCGACAAGATACTCTGCGAGTCAAATCTCTATGGTTGCACAGTGAGGATGTTCGAAAAAGTTTTCAAGAAATTTGGACTAGAAGTTTTATACACAGATTTTGCAAACGAAAATAATATCAAAAAGATTTCAAACTTCGAGCCAACCTTGATATGGCTAGAAAGTCCAACTAATCCACTTTTGAAGGTACTTGATATTAAGGCTATTTGTGATGAAGCGAATAAACTCGAAATACCAGTAGTTGTAGACAACACATTTTCTACAGCGCTTATTCAAAAACCATTGGACCTTGGTGCAACACTATCGGTTGTAAGCACCACAAAATTCATTAATGGACATAGTGACGCACTTGGCGGAGCAGTACTGACAAATAATGAGGAATGGAATAGTAAGATGCTTTTCTCTCAAAAAGCTCTCGGGCTTCAACCATCTCCTTTTGATAGTTGGCTCATTACGAGAGGAGTAAAAACTCTTCCTTTAAGAATCGAACAACAAACTAAAAGTGCAGAATTTATTTCTGAAGAATTAGGTAATCATAAAATTATTAGTAAAGTAATTTACCCTTTTAATCAAGAACATCCGCAATTCAATTTAGCAAAATCGCAAATGAAATCTGGAGGTTCAATGATCACCCTAAAGTTAAATTTAAATAAAGAGGATACTTTTAAATTTTGTAAATCTCTCAAATATTTCTCTTTAGCAGAAAGCCTTGGAGGAGTTGAAAGTTTAATTTGTCACCCTGCAACGATGACTCATGCTTCTGTTGATGGCAAAACAAAAAATCTACTAGGGATAGATGATACTCTTGTCAGATTATCAATTGGATGTGAAGATACAAACGATTTAATCTCGGACATTTTATTTGCTTTAAATAAATTCTGAAAATTGAGAGATTTACTTAAAAAACCTATATGGAAAAATTTAGAGTTGGGATATGCAATTCCTGATAGTATTCATGCCGTTTCTGTGGCATTACCAACTTGGAATGATGTAATAAATTACGAGGAAAAAGATCAAGAATGCATAAATTTATTGAAGTCCATTTACCCACGATTCGGGCTAAACCCCATAGTGAAAAGATTATGCGAAAAAGTAAAAAAGCAAAATTACTACAACAATAAAAGTATCTGGCCATATCCGCATGAAAGTATAGCTTTTAAAGCTAAAAAATATATTGATAGAAATACTTCTAAACAATTCTCGTTAATAGAAAAAAGAGATAATTTAGCTTTTTTAATAACTGAAAAAGAAGGAAGTATTTATGCAAAATATTTTTGGCAACATACTGGTCTTGGTCTATCTTCAAGAGCTGCCGCTATAGAACTAGGTCTTGAAGATTGCCCTCCAAAATCTTACGTAAATGAATGTTCTCAAAGAATAAAAAATAGAATTTCTAAATCTACAAAAATTGACTCTAATGATATTCACTTAACTTCATCTGGAATGTCTGCATTGCATACATCATTAGAAATCATATATAAATTATTTCCAGCTAAACCAACGCTCCAAGTTGGTTTTCCATATGTAGATGTACTTAAATTACCAACGAAAATCTTTCACGGAGCAAAATTAATTACAGAAGAAAATTGTGCGGATATTGAATTAGAAATTAAAAGAATAAATCCATCAGCATTAATTATTGAACTTCCAAGTAATCCAATGCTCAAATGTGTAAACATTAAAAAAATTTCAAAAATTGCAAAAAAGTTAAATATTCCTTTAATTGTTGACGATACAATTGGTTCGAATTTAAATATAAATTCCATAGAACATGCAGATATAATTTTTACTTCACTTACAAAAATTTTTTCAGGTAGTGGTGATATTCTTGCTGGATCATTAATACTAAATCCAAAAAGCAAATGGATTGATCAGTTTAGAAATGCATTAAACGAGATTAATATTCCAATACTTTCCGATGGAGATATAGTTTATCTAGAGAAAGTTAGTAGAGATGTAAATCAAAGAGTTTTTGAACAAAATAAAGCATGTTTAGAATTAAAAAAAAGATTAGAAACTCATAGCGAGATTAAAAAAATTTTCCATCCTGAAAATTGTCCAAATTTTAATTCTTTACTTAATTCTGATGGAGGATACGGCTGCTTATTATCGTTTGAATTAAATGGAGGATTGAACAAAGCTAAAAAATTTTATGATTCTCTAAAAGTATCTAAAGGACCTAGTTTAGGTACAAAATTTACTCTAGTTTGTCCTTATGTTTTACTAGCTCATTATGACGAGTTGGATTGGGCTGAAAGTTTTGGAATACCCTCGCACCTTATTAGAGTATCAGTTGGATTAGAAGACCAAGATCAATTATGGAAAACCTTTTCTGAAGCACTAAATAATTTCTAAATTCCTAGTATTTACCGTATAGAAACTTATATACTCTTTTTCTAAATAATAGTTAGTATTAATGTATATTTTCTCAATATATAAAATGGCAAAAATTTATGAGGACAACAGTTTTGCTATTGGAAACACTCCATTAGTAAAATTAAAATCAGTTACTAAAAACGCTAAAGCTACAGTACTTGCAAAAATTGAAGGTAGAAACCCCGCTTATAGTGTCAAATGCAGGATCGGCGCAAACATGATCTGGGATGCCGAGAAAAGTGGGAAACTGACAAAAGACAAAACTATTGTTGAGCCAACTTCTGGAAATACAGGAATTGCTCTAGCTTTTACTGCTTCAGCAAGAGGTTATAAACTCATCCTTACAATGCCAGAATCTATGTCAATTGAAAGAAGAAGGGTTATGGCAGTATTGGGGGCTGAAATTGTTTTAACAGAAGCATCTAAAGGTATGCCTGGAGCAATAGCTAAGGCTAAAGAAATTGCAGAAAGTAATCCCTCTCAATATTTCATGCCAGGTCAATTTGATAATCCAGCAAACCCTGAAATTCATTTCAAAACTACTGGACCAGAAATCTGGGATGATTGCGATGGTGAAATTGATGTCTTAGTTGCAGGGGTTGGAACTGGCGGCACAATTACAGGAGTTTCAAGATACATTAAGCAAGAAAAGGGCAAAAATATTACTTCTGTAGCTGTAGAACCATCACATAGTCCTGTTATTACACAGACAATGAATGGAGAAGAGGTTAAATCTGGACCACATAAAATTCAAGGAATTGGAGCAGGATTTATTCCTAAGAACCTTGACTTATCAATTGTTGATAAGGTTGAACAGGTGACAAATGACGAGTCAATCGAGATGGCTCTTAGATTAGCAAAAGAAGAAGGTCTATTAGTCGGAATATCTTGTGGAGCTGCTGCTGCTGCTGCTGTTAGATTAGCTGAACAAGATGAGTATGCGGGAAAAACTATAGTAGTTGTTCTACCTGATTTAGCAGAGAGATATTTATCATCAATCATGTTTACTGAAGTTCCAAGCGGAATCATCCAAGAACCAGTCAAAGCCTAAATCTATTTTTTCACCAGTAGTGAATCTGGTGAAATATACATCGCATCGCCATAAGAGAAAAATCTAAATTTTTCTTTTATGGCTTTTTTATACAAATCTAATAACCTTTCTCTACCAATCATTGCACTTACTAAAAGTAATAATGAACTTTTAGGAAGATGAAAATTAGTTAATAATCCATCAACTACCTTAAATTTATAACCCGGCTTAATTACTAAATCCACGTACTTTGCTATAGGAATATAGTCATTAATTTCTTCAGAATAACAACTTTCAAGAGCTCTAACGCTAGTTGTCCCAATAGCAATTATTCTTCTATCCGTTTTCTTTATTTTTTTTATTTCCTCCACTACTTCCTTATTAACACTTACCCATTCTTTATGAAGTTTTAAGTTACTTAGATCTTCTTGATCAATTGGTTTGAATGTTCCATAGCCCACGTGCAAAGTTATCGGTAAAATTATTACTCCTTTTTTTTTTAGATTGGAAATAAGACTTTTGCTTAAGTGTAAACCAGCAGTTGGCGCAGCAACGGCCCCTGGATTAGTTGCATACTCAGTTTGATAACTATTCTCATGAAAAGATTCTTCTTCGGTATTTTTTATATAAGGCGGGAGAGGGATTTCCCCGTATTTATCAAGAAGGTCATTCATTGAATTGAGATCAGTTATATTTTCAGGAAATTTAATAAATCTCCCTCCAGTTTCTTCATCAACCCCATCAACCATCAAATTAATATCTTGTGCAGAAGGAGATTTTAATATTATTTTTCTATTTATTTTTAACTTTTTCGCTGGCTTTGCCAAACATAACCAAACACATTCATGGGATCTTTCTAAGACTAATAATTCGACTAACGTCCCATTTTCTAATTCAACCTTTATCCTAGCTTTCATCACTTTAGTATTGTTGACAACTACAAGATCGCCTTCTCTAAATTCATCTAAAAGATTCTTGATAAATTTATTAGTTAAGCAGTCTTCTTCTAAAACACTATTTCTAACTATCATCAATCTTGATTCATGCCTAATTGCAGAAGGTTTACTAGCAATTAATGAAGGATCAAGTAAATAATCATAAGATTCAAGCCTATAATCTTTTTCTTCTATATTAATTTTAGAAATCAATTAAGTTTAAGATACAAGTGTCTCTGGCTCATTTTCAATCAAGTTAGCCAAGTCTTTCAAGAATGAAGCACCATCAGCTCCATAGATCACTCTGTGATCAGCTGTAAGGTTTACTTGCATTATTTTTTTAACAGATATTGACCCATCACTATTAGCTACAACAGTTGGTTTCGATGATGCTATCGCTAAGATCGCACCGGTCCCTGGGGGTAGTATTGCGTCAAATCTATCAACACCAAACATACCAAGGTTAGACAAGGTAAATGTTCCCGTTGAGTATTCATCTGGTTCTAATTGTTTTGATCTCGATCTTTTTACGAGATCTTTCCATTCCCTAGATAATTCAAATAAATCAGTATTGCATGGTTCTTTTAATACTGGAGTTATTAGTCCCCCATCTTCCATTGCAACAGCAACAGCAATATTTATATTTTCTGGATAAGAAATTCCATTTTCTGAAAAGCTTGAGTTAACTTGAGGATGTTTCTTTAGTGTCTTTGCAACTGCCTTTACAAGTAAAGCAGTCATAGTAACTCCGTTCTGTTTTACCTTTTTGTAGAAATTATCTAATTTATCTGTATTGATAGAGTAACCCACCCTAAAACATGGAACATCTAAACTAGATTCCATATTTTTATTTACCGCTTTTTGAAGAGTATTAAATTGAACTGTTTCTCCAGGATTACCAAAACTATTTCCTGAAGTTTCTGGTTTACTTTCAACTCCCAAATTTGCACCAGGAATACTTGCAGGAGAACCACCTTCTCCTATCCATGGTATAGAAACAGGTTGGCCATTAGCTTTTAAAATATCATCGGCTTGAATCCTTCCGTGAGGGCCAGATCCATGAACCTTTGCTAAATCAACACCCATTTGAGAGGCTAGTTTTTTAGCTCTTGGAGATGCAATTATCCTCGAAGAAACATTGCTTGTTGCGGCATTAATTTGATCTACATTAAAAGATGGGACAGGCTTTTCACTCTTTAAGACGACTTCTTCAGCTTCTTTCTTGATATTTTCAGTCTGGACTACTGGTTTTTCTTCAGTTTTATTGCTTACTAATTCAAGTTGGTCTGAAGTTGAGGCTTCGGGTTGATTTCCTTTATTTTGTTCTTGGACAGAAGCTATCTCATCCTCATTTTCTACAATGAGACCGATAGTTTCTCCAACAGGAGCAGTGCTGCCAGCAGGCATTAAAACTGCCGCAAGGTATCCATCTTGAAAAGATTCAACATCCATATCTGCCTTATCAGATTCAACAACCAAAACAGATTCTCCTCTTTCAACCTTATCTCCCGGATTTTTCAACCATTCCACAATCTTGCCCTCCGTCATAGTAGAACTCAAGGCAGGCATGAATATTTCGTGAGACATAATAAAATTGTTATTGCATAAGTTTCAAGGGATTTGTACCAAACTTCCTAAAGTTTTTATGTTTAAGAACCCTTTAAACTCTTGTTATAATTATACGAAATCATGTTCACAGTGGGAACTCTTAAAACTTAAGAAAGTAATAATTTAGATCGATAAGAATTTTAAACTTTTCGAAATTAAGATTTACTTATATTTATCAAAAATACTAAATCATCTCTTTAACTATTATCTATAGATTGTATAACTCCATCTTTAACTGTAATCGAGACTTGCATTTTTTCAATAAGATTGTCTCCCACAGTGACATCACAGAAACTATCCACTTGCCCTTGATCAACAATTTCGTCCATTTTTAATTCGCGAACTTGACTCTGTTGTTGAAGTAGATTTCTTTTTTGTTCTTCAATTTCATTTCGTTTTGCTGCAACTTGTTGTTGCACCTGAGTAACCTGTTCTTGAACCCTTGGATCTAGAGGATTAACCGATTGGGATCTAATATTATTTACTATTTGCTGCCCCTCCTGCTCCAGTTGCGATAATTGCTGATCAATGTTTGAAATTGCTTTACTTAATTCTTTTTCCGCATCTTCCTTCCAAGTTGGTGTAACTACAGCTTTAATAGCTATTGAGCGCTTAATAGATATTGAGTTTTTTGTTTCCATAAAAAATTAAATTACCTTTTCAATATAGATAGAACAAATCAAATTTTCTTACTTAATTTGTTTTCATACATATTTTCTATTTGTAATGAATACTTTTTTTCTATTTCTTTTCTTTTTTGTTTAAGAGTTTGTGTTAACAACCCATTTTCTAGAGTAAAGGCATCAACAAAATAACAATCTAATATTTGTTCTTCTGATCTTGCTCCTAATCGACTTTTAAGCAAATTATTAATTTGTGATTTAAAAAATGTAATGATATTCTTATTCAGGTTTAATTTTGAAAGGTCTTCTTCCAAAAACTTGCTTTTAACCAATTCGACATTAGGAACTACAAGGGCTGTTAAACATTTCTTATCTTGTCCTACTAGTTGAATCTGATTAATAAATTCAGAACTAAGGATTTCAGTCTCTAGCGGATTCGGTTCTATATTTTCACCACTTGATAGCACAATTGTATCCTTGGCTCTTCCTGTTATAAAGAGAGAACCATTTGGTATTAGAAAACCTAAATCACCAGTATCAAACCAACCATCCCTGGATAAAACATCTTTTGTAGCTATTTCATTATTAAGATAACCTTTCATTACTTGCGGCCCCCTAACAAGAATTTTTCCGACTTCTTTGAACTTCAGAATCTTTTTTTTATCATCATTCACGATTTTGATTTCTGTAAATGCTAGAGGCTGACCAGATGATCCTCTAACATTTAATTCTCTTCTCCTACAAGTTAATACTGGACTAGTTTCTGTGAGTCCATATCCCACCAAAACATCTACACCTAAAGATTCAAAAAAAAGATCTACATGTTCTGGCAATGCACCTCCACCGTTAATGGGAAATTTCAGTTTTTCTCCGCATAGTTGTCTAAGAATATTCGGCCATAAAAAAATAGTAGACAATTTATGTAAAGGATATCGACTAATAACAGAACCTAGTAAGGGGATTTTTGATTTAAAAGTTATTTGATTTATATCTATATTTCTTATCTTTCTAAGACTTCTTTTGAAAACCGAACTATTACTTATCAAAAACTTAATAAGTTTTCGCTTTTTGGAAGGCATTTTTTTCAAAGCCTGAAAAAAACCATCATGTATTGCTTCCCATAGTCTCGGTACAGTGGCCATGACAACAGGTTTTATTTGTGTAATATCATCTTTAAGAAATTTTGGAATTGTATAGTATTGAGAACAACCGCATGAAAAAAAGAAGTATTCAGCACTTCTCTCATAAGAATGCCAGATAGGCAAAACGCTTAGTACAGAGGTCCCTGGTTCTGGATCAGCGATATAGGCTAAATTGATTATTTGATGTAAAAAATTTGCATGAGTCAAAGGCACACCTTTAGGTTTTCCGGTTGTCCCAGAAGTGTAAAGAATAGTGGCGACATCATCAATTTCTGGATTAAATTTTTCAAGATTATTATTTTGTGAATTTTCTTTTTCTACTGAACTTATGAATGTACTCCAACTTATTAAACTTTCAAATTGTTCATCTTCTAAATTGATTATAAATTTCAGTCTTTTTTTTAATTCTTCTTTGTTGTTTAACTTAAGCCAAATTTCCTTAGATTGAACTATTAGTCCTACTGAATTAGAGTGCCTAATAATATAGTCTAATTCTACTGAAGGAGAATTAATACCTCTCACTGCATTTATAGCTCCTAAACGCATTAAGCCTTGATCTACTGCTAACCATCTTGGAGAATTTTCAGCTATTACAGTAACTACATCCCCCTTTTTTAAACCATAATTTTCAAAAGAAAAAGAGACTTTTGTTATTAAATCAGCCAGCTCAGAATAAGAAAATTTTTCTTTATATTTCCCTCTTAAATCACAAACAGCTAAAGCATCACCACATTTAAATTTTAATTTTTCCCAAATTTGATCTATATGATTGAGGTTCTTAATAAAATCTCTTTTTTTGGCAAATTTATTTTTTTTAGAAAGAGGTTTGGCTGCAGACCAATACGCTAAATCACCCATATTAAATTGATTTTGAAATTTTAATTTCTATTTTGATATAAAATCAAAATTAAATTCTTCCTCGATGGTTTTTTTAACAATTCTCTTGACTTCTTGAATATTTAAATTTTTGTTGTAATCAATCATATTTGCCATAAGACAATTTTCTATTCCGCAAGGAACAATCTTATTAAAGTTTTCTAATTCGCAGTCAATATTGATTGAAAATCCATTTATCGTAATCCATCTTTTACACCCAATTCCAATTGATGCGATTTTCTTATTTCCTATCCAAACACCAGTAAACCCTTTTCTAGAGTGACAATCTATATTAAAAGCTCCAAGGATTTTTATAATAATTTCTTCAATTTTTCTTAAGTACCAATTTAAATCTTTATTAAAATTTTTCAAATCTAAAACCAAATACGTTACTAATTGTCCTGGCATATGACAAGTTACCTCACCACCTCTATCAATCTTAAAAACATCATATTTATCATCATTCAAAGAAAATAATAAATTATCGTAATTAGATCCTCTCCCCAATGTATAACAGAGTTGATGCTCACCTATCCAAATAAAATCAGGGTTAGAATTATCTAAAATCAATGCCTCCTGATATTCTTTTTGTAATTTATAAACATCATTAAAAGAAGAAATATTATCAGGTTGTTTAATTATTGCTGTTCTATTATCCATATTTAAGTAGATTTAGAAAGTAAGTAAATATTTTTAGATTTGTTATGAAAATTTTAATCCATGGAAAGAATCTTGAGCTCACTGGAGCACTAAAAGAATATACTGAGGCAAAGATAGAAAAAGCAACACATCACTATAAGGATATCGTTAAAGAAGCTGACATACACCTTTCAATTGAAAAGAATCCAAGAGTCTCGTTCCAAACTGCAGAAGTTACTATTTTTGCAAATGGTACCGTAATTAGAGCTGAAGAAAAAACTGAGAATCTATACTCAAGCATTGATTTAGTTTCAAATAAACTTTGTAGAAAATTACGCAAATACAAAGAAAGAAACAATAAGACAATACATAATAAACAATTTAAAAATAAAGATTCTTTACCAATTGAAAGTATGGAATCAAATTTTTTAGATAAAGCTTTATTTAAAGAAGGAACTGAAGCAAGTCTGCCTGAGCCATCTATAAAAAATAAATACTTTGAAATGACTCCAATTTCATTAGAGGAAGCAAGGAAACAATTAGATCTAATTGATCATGATTTTTATGTTTTTCGAAACAAGAAAAATAATGAACTTCAAGTCATATATAAAAGGAATCATGGAGGTTATGGACTGATTCAATCTAAATAAGTTTTAAATGCCCAATATTGAATATGAATTAAACGAGAAAATTCATGCGATTATTATTAACCCTTATCTATCATGGGAAGATTTCTGTGTGAATTGCGATTTAATAAGAAAATACAATATCAAAAATATTTCTACTTCACTAAATTATTTAACTGATCTTAAAAACTGTTTGGGTAATTACAGTGCGGATATAAACGCACTTATTTCTTACCCTTTAGCAGATTTACCAGTTTCAATTATTGAAGAATTAGTTTGTTTTGCAAAAGATAAGGGTGCAAAAGGAATTGAATATATTCCAAACTTTATCAATTTATCCAAAAGAAATTTAGAAACTTTCGCTGCTGAAATTGAGCAAGTTAAATTATCTGGATTACCAGTTTCAATAATCATAAATAAATCAAAACTACAACAAGAAGTTTTTATTAATGCGATAGAAATATGTTTGGAATTAGGAATAAAAAATTTTCAATTCGGGGACGGGTTTGGATCACCTCTTACATCAAATGATGTCCCCGAAATACTAAAAATAACAGGCTCTCAAAATCAAATCAAAGTTGTAGGTGGTATAAAAAAACTGACGCAAGTTATTGATTTGTTTGATAGTGGTATTAGTTGCGTTGGAACTTCTAATTTTTGTGAGATTTTTGAAGAAGTAATGGTTATTTAAATGTCTGGTTCTGGTGAGTGCAGACTAGAAGGTCTCTGTATTAAAGCTTCTCCATTAGGCGAGAATGATAGATTAATAACTATTCTTACTGATGAGCAAGGGATTGTTCGATTAGCGGTACCAGGTGCTAGACGTCCTAAAAGTAGTCTTGCCGCAGCTTCTCCATTAACATATTTAAATCTGCAAATTTTTGGGAAAAGAAATCTTAAGTCTGTACGTCAAATTAAAATATTAAAAAGCTATTCAGGTTTAGGAAAAAATATTGAATGTCTTGCAGCCGCGCAAGCAATAACTGAATTAACTTTTTTATTGGTAGGTAATAATGACAAGCAACAAAACTATTTATCTTGTGTTCTTGCTCATCTAGATAGGATTTATTTGTATGAAGAATCTA
>NZ_CACAYO010000009.1 GCF_902536725.1 uncultured Prochlorococcus sp. | reverse complement strand
TAGTTATTGCAGACTTCTCATCTGCAAGTAATAATTTCAAGCTAAATAAACTCTATACGACAGTAATGATTGGAGTGACTTTTGCAAGTTTTATTTTTCTCACTTATGGATTAAGCAGTTCAATAACAACGGCAGGATAAATGGAATCTATTTATATAATTGTTTTTATTATTTGCTTTATTTATTTTATTTTTGACTCATTCAAAAATATAAATATTAAATAGATTGCTAATTTTTTTTGCCAGCTAATAAAATTTTTCTTCTTATATAAAAGAATATTAATGTAGTTATTATCATTACAGGTGGATGAAATGATATTGAATTTAGGTATTCATAGTAATCAAAGGATTCCAAAATTTTTGTTCATAATTTCTTAAAACTATATCCCAGCTTTCAAATTTTTATTGATTTAAATAAATCAATATCTAGTATCAAATGCTAGTTAAAATTTTATTAATTAATGTTTTGAAGTCAAATTACGCTCAAATATTGCTTTATTTAACAAGACAAGGTACGCAGAACCTAGTAAGAAAATTGTCATAGATTGAAAACCTACTGCTGAAATATGGCTGTTATGTACTTTGGTAGCACTAGATCGCATGTTCAAATCCTGTCTGTCACCCCTAACCTTCAGAAGCAAGTTGTACTAATGATTTACCCAAACTCGCTTTTTAATGAAAAAATTGACATCAATCTCTTGATGTCAATTTGAGATTTTCTTGCAATTTCAGTTCTCCAAAATTTATTTTTTTTGAAAGTCGATCTACAATAAAGGACAATAATTTCCTTATTTTAATGTCAAGTACTCAAGCTATAGAAAATTTAATTAATGGTTATGCAACTAGTGAAGATTCTTCTTTTCTAATACCGAATACAACTGAAAATTTTTTGGCTATAAGGCCAAGTGGAAATCCAATTTCTGCGCAGGGATTAGTGGGAATGTTTGATAGTAAAGATTTAGTTGCAGAATCCTCAGAACTAATCAAAACCCACAAAATTGAAATTTACGGTGAGATGGCATACGCGGTTTTCACTTTGAATGAAATCTTTAATTATAAAGGAAATCAAAATAAAGATATTTCAACTTACACTTGCATTTTTAAAAATGAAAACGGTACATGGAAATATGCCTGGATGCAAAGATCGCAAGGAACTACTGATATGAAAACTTGGGAATAAATGGGACGATTACTACTCGCATCGCAGGTAAATTAAGGCTTGGTTATCCTGAATCAATAACTCTTGAAGAAATATCTTTTTAATAAATGTTGAGACTTCTTCCGTTACTGATTTTTATTTGCATTTATCTATTCTCTTTGTGGAGATGTAAAAAAAATATTATCGCTAGTGATAAGCAACTAAAACCTTGTATTGATTGGGCATATATAAAAAATTTACCTCTCCCACCAAAACCTTCATTTGTCGAGTTTTATGTTGTTTATGTCTCTTCTCTTTTGAAATTTCCCTTTGGGATAATTATTCAACAACTACCTTTTGCAAAGAAAGTAAGATACTACGAAAGAGAAATGAAATTAATATTTGATAAATGGAATCTAGAAAAAATTAAAAAAATTATTAACTAATTTATTGATATGTCTTTAGTAAAGATATATAGATTCCTAATAATACAAATATTGCTACACCTATTCCCATAACTGTAGTGGGTTGATTATTCCAAAAATTAGTTAAAAACTCCATTGATTGTAAAGTTTAAATTTTATTAGATTTATTAGGTCCATTATTTACTTTTCACAAAATAAAGTTTTAATTGATAAACCAGAAAAACAATAAAGAGTTAAAAACAAAACTACTTTTGCAAAAAATGAGTTTTGTATATTAAAAATAACTCTGCACTCATAAAAGCAAAATTCATTAAAACTGCCAATTTTTTAGAAGATCTCAAAGAAGGTATTTTTAATAATTTACAGTCGAGCTAAAATAATAAGGAAATTATTTCTTTTTTAATGAACACTCTTATTATCTCAACTTTTAGCTGTACATTTGAAGAATTTAAAAATGATGTAACGACTTTGTTTCTTGAAGAAATGTGCAAGGAGTTTGTAACTGATTATGAGTTCGTAAAAGTCAATGAAAACAAATCTCATTTATTAATGAACTGTACTGACTTAGAAAAATTAGGTGCAGAGATGGAATCTCCTTTCGCGAAGGAATGGGATAAAAAAAATAATTGTAAGGATACTGTATATTCGATTGAACTTGTTGCATAAATTTAAGCTTTCTACTTATACCGCTTTTAAATAAGTCGCTCTAAAATAGGTTGCACCTAGTTTATTAATTTATGTTGTTTCTAATTTCTTATAAATTTACTGATGCAAATGCCCAAGACAAGGGAGCAAAAATGCTAAAGGAATGGTACGAAAAAGGAGGGCCACAAAACAGACCAGAGGGTTATGACGTTAAATCTTGGATTTTCTTACCTCAACATGGCAATGGCTACTCTGTAGTAGATGCTGATTCTTTAGAAACTATATGGAAACAATGGAGTCCTTGGAGAGAATTATTGGAATTTACTATTGAACCTTGTGCAGATTTAGACCAAACAGTGGCTTTATATTGTTGATGAAACGCTTTTTAATTCCATAAAAAAGATTGCTATGAATGCGCTCCTTAAAAATCAGTATTATTTTATTTGTCGACTAAAGAAATAAAAGCATTATCCGCCTTAACAGCATTAGATAAAGCGACTGCTTCAAGTAATGGGAGTAGTTAACGTTTCATTTTCTCCTGTTATTTATAGTTAAAAATAAATTTGTATACGCTGAAATAACTAATAATACTAAGAGGAATGTATTAATAGACATTTAAAAAGAAAGGTATATTCATTAATGTTATATCGACTTTTAAATTAAATCTCCACGCAAAATTCACGAAAAACCTCGCAGAACTAAAAAAAAGAATTAGGTTGTGTAACTTTTGCTGGTCTTACCCTGTTAAGTACTTTAACAGAACTTAGTGGATTTGTTCTTATCCAATGGCCTGAAAAAGATAAAAAAAATTTATTTGATGAAATAACTTTTTTAACCTATTAAGTATTTTTATTTTTTAAGATAAGAGAAATTTAAATTTCAATAAAATGAGTAAATTTAAAGATAACTTTTCAAGCGAAAGCTTTTACCCTGATAGTAATTATTATCTTGACCAAGATAATAATCCTGAAGAGGAGCCAATTTCAGAAGATCGAAAATCCAATAAAGAGGGAAATTTTGAATGGCCAAATACTTATTGGTTTATTGCTGAGAGAACAAATGGAAGACTTGCAATGATAGGCTTCATGGCTGTCATTATTAATTACACATTATTTGGATGGATAGCTTATCCAATCCTTTAAATGAGTAATTCTAATTTTGATAAAAATGGTTTAGATAAGTCTGGAACACACTGGCTTCAATATGCTGCGTTTGTTGTAACTGCATTTGCTATTTATTTTGGCTGGGCATTTTTCAATGATGCCAATTTTCATCAATTCTCTTTAAAAATATTAAAGTTCTGGAATTGTAATGGATATAACCCATTAAGTTATTGCCTGATGCGTTGGAAAGTAGATTTTTATCCTTAAAAAAGTAATTACTAGTAGGTCTTACTGGTTGGTTAATTCAAATAGGTCTAAGGTATAAAGTTATTGAAAATACAAATAACAAAGATCAATTTTAAAATATATTTTTATTGATTCTGGGAAAGTTATTAATACGTACATGGTCAAAAAACCACCTGTAATAAAAGCCAGAGAAAAATTAAAGAAATATGCAGCTAAAGAAGAATTTAAAAATTTAGTTGTTCAGGGTTGGACCATAACAGAAAATTTGACAAAAAAGAGAGCTAGGGCTGTTAATCCTTAATAGGTGGTCAAATAATTCTAAATTACAAACTAATGTCGGTGAAATTAGTAAGCGTTTCATACTATTTAAATTATTTCTACCAAACTCTAGAAGTACAAATCTTGCATTTTTACTAGCCAATCAACTTAAACTTCCAATTACTTTTATTGCCTTTTAATTATTCATATATTTTTGAGGAGTTTTCGAGTAATCTATTTAATTCCAAAAGTTCTTCTTTAGTAAGTTCTCTATATTTTCCTGTTGGCACGTCTAACTTAATATTCATAATTCTTACACGCTTTAATGATCGTACTCTATATCCTAAGGACTCACACATTCTTCTAATCTGACGGTTAAGTCCCTGTGTGAGTATTATTTTAAAATTTCTTGGACCCAATTGTTTTACGAAACAATTTTTAGTTATTGTGTCTAATATTTCAACTCCATTACTCATACTTTGAATAAAGTCGCTATTAATAGGACGATTAACTTTTACAACATATTCTTTTTCATGATTATTTCTTGCTCTGAGTATTTTATTTACAATATCTCCATCATTAGTTAAGAAAATCAATCCCTCACTGAGCTTATCTAATCTTCCGATGGGGAAAATTCTTTTAGGATATTTAATGAAATCTATGACATTATTGGGTTCTACTTTTCTATCTGTTGTGCAAACAATTCCTACAGGTTTATTAAAGGCTAAGTATATGTTTTTTTGTCTCTTTGATTTTTCTATTCTTTGACCTTTAACTTCAACTTGGTCACTATCTTCTACTTTAGTGCCAATTTCAGGAATTTTGCCATTAATGGTTACCTTTCCTTCTAGGATTAATTTATCTGCTTCTCTTCTAGAACAATAACCGACTTCACTTAAATATTTATTTATTCTGGTAGCCATTTTTATATGTTTCACCCTTATATGCATTAAAAAATAATTTACTAATCTCCTAATATTTTAGATCGGATGTCAATTTTAGTTAATATTCTCATTATTGAATCTCAGATTATTTTCATCAGAAATTTATAACGCACAGATCTAACTCTCTTTTTAATTCCAATTTTTTTCAAATTTCCTCCATCCCTTAGAAAGTAATCTTTCATAAATTTCTCTAGCTAAATCTATTTCAACAGAAACTGTATTTGTCATTACTGGTGGTTTGTTTCCTAATCCTCCCACTATTTTTCCAGTATCTATAAACATATATTCAAAAACTCCATCAATACTCTTATCGTTTTTTATAAATCTCTTAACTTCTGACCTATTTGAATTAATCAACCAAAAAGATTTAGCCATTAATCTAACCTTGGAATTAATAAGTGTTCCATTTAAAACAAACTCATTTGATCAGTTTCTTTTTTTACATCCTCTACTAGCCAACCATCAGGGGACCAACTCGTCATGATTGCAAATAATCCTCTTAATTCATCTGCATCTTTAACTTGCTCTGTCCATTGTTCCTCATATCCATTAGGAACGATCACAGGCATGCGGTTATGTAAAGGTTTAATTAAATCATTTGGTTCAGTTGTTAAAACGCAGCAACTTTCAAGTTCTGCTCCATCAGGTGAAGTCCACTTACTCCAAATTCCGCCCAACCAAAAAGTCTTATAATTCGATTTTCGAACACGATATTTTTTTTCAAAAAAACCGCTCGCAGGTATTAGGCACCTTTTATGTTTCCAACTTCCACTAAATAATTTTTTTTCTTCTACAGTTTCTGATCTTGCATTAAATGGTCTTGGTCTTTCTTTATCAAATGGATCTCTGGCCCAAGGAGAAATAAAGCCCCATTTCATAAAAGTAGTTTTAATTCTTCCTTCGTTTTTAATTACAAGAACAGGATCATTTGGTCTTATTAGACTTTGAGTCTCATATTTAGAATCAAGTCCAATTGGATGGTCTTGTTTCAAAACCTTTGGCAACTTCTCAAATTTAGTTTTCAGCTCAAATCTTCCGCACATTGATTTTTAAAAAATTTTTAAAACTCACTTAAAAAACATTAAATTTACCTTATTTTAGATCTTCTTTCATTTTTCTCAAATAAAAAACAATTTTTGATCGCAGAAAGTTTTATCCAAATAATTAAAAGAAAATATAGATATTGAAAAGTTCCCTCAAATTTAATTTGAATGTTTCAAACTTTAGTTATGACAGATCCTATTCTTTATTTATCTATGTTGTTGGGACTTGGAGGAGTTTATGTATTAATCTCTTCCTTCCATGATGATGACGATGGTGATGATGATGGAGAAAAATATATTTATAATCTCGAAGGAACTTATTTAGTAAGATAGTTGATTTGTTTATAAAAACATTATCTACAAAAAGTTTATTTCAAAACAGGTTGCCACTGAAAAAAGTTTTAGGGTAGTAACGGAAATATTGACTTTCTTTTCAAAATATAATTGCCTATTATATGTATTTTTAAATTAGGTTGTTGGTCCTCTATCCGTATATATTTGTGCCTTAAACCGTACATTTTTATTAGTCGAATAATAAGCATGCCTAGTTAGAACTTAGTAGTAATAGAGATAAATTAAATGCCTTCAACACCAATAAAATCTTGTAATAAATATTTGTTGAGTTATAAAGATTCAACAAACAAGACACATGAAGTTGGTTTCTACGCGCGCGATGCATACGATTGCCTAATGCTTGCGAGAGAATTCAACACTTACGTACATGACAATCCAGGATCTGTAATCAGAATCCAACAAAAATTTTGAGGAAATTAATTATGAATTTAAAAAGATCACCATTCGCAATTCAAGATAAAAACGCAAGAGATCTTGACAATGCAAAAGATTATCCAACAATTGCAGATTTAATGAGAGAACAGAAAGTTCCACAAGATTACGCAAATTCAGTTCATCATCGTAGAGATTTAGACTCTCTCGGTTAGTTTACGAGAATTGCTATTTACTAACTTTTAAAAATTAACGATTATGATTTATGCGATCTGCGATTAATTCATAAGATAATTTTTTCTTTCTCAAGTTTTTTTTTAAGCTCTATGGGCATATATGCAATATCTTTTTTTTATTGCATTAATGGCATCTCTATACTTTTCAGGTTCAGCCAAAAGCATTTTTATTAGTTTGTATTGACTTTCAATTTCTTCAGAAGAAAATTTTCCCATAAGAAAATATATACTACCGTTTTATATTAGGTCAGCAGTCAAACTTACAAAAAATTTACTATTAGTTAGAGGCTGCTGCAATTTCTTTATGGACGGAAAGAAATTCTTTATCAGTTAGTACCGGTGTGACCTCTATTTCTACTCCAAAATTATCGACCCAGATACTACTCCATTTCCAAATATTCTGATGATTTGAAGATTCAACTATTGCCCAACCATTAGCTCCCTCAGGATTTACTACTCGATTAAGAACTTTAAACCCATCAAATTCATCACCTTCGCATCCTCCTTCAACAAAACCGGCAAAAGCTTCGGCTCCTTGCATATGACTTTCTTGATCTGGAAATTGCCAGTGAACTATGTAAGTTTGCATAAATAAAATTATTTTTTTAATTATTAATTATCGAATTTAAAAATTAAATAAAAAGTCTTTAAACACTAATTTAATTAAAAAGGCTTAAGCCTAAAAGGAAAAATAGCAAAAAAAAAGACTCTTACGAGCCTAGGTGATGGGGACTCTTATAATGACAAATTAAACAGAAACAAACAACCCCATCAATAGGTAATTTTAAATACTTACAAACACCATATGTAGTGCTAAGATTTTAAAAAGGCTGGGTGATGGGGATTATCCCGCTTTTTGATTTGGGCGAAGCTAACGCCCTTTTTTTATGGAAAAATTTACTTTGATTAATAAAGCAAGATCTAGGATTAAAGTATTTGAACCTTTTGATAGTTCTAGGAATCCTTCTATCATTAATGCAATTTTAATCTCTTATGGTTGTGTGTTTAAGCGTTCAAGTAAGCCAGTTATGAAAGGCTCAAAGGTTGAATCTATCGAAGAAGCGAGAAAAGAATATAAAAAACTATTAGAGGAAGGATGGAAAAAAACTTATCGATTCAACAGTTTTTTTTAAAAAAATGGTGAGTAGGTACTTTACCTAAAATTTGACATTATTAAAAATTAATTGCTAGATAAGCTTCAGAATGGCAGATTGATCATGAAAAAAGACATTTATTCAAATATTAAAGATTCAGATGCTTTGGAAAGTTTTTTTGAATGTATAACTTCTTGTAGCATCAATAGTGAGGGAGTAGATTGCACTACAGCATGTTATGTAAAACATTTAGAACCAAACAATATCGATTACCCTTTAAATTTTTCATAAGCAAAGCTTATTGATAATTGTTATGTTTCATTAATGTTATTCCCACCTCCTCAAGTTATTTTTGGGCTATTGCTTTTATCTATAGCAGTAGTTCTCATATGGGATATTAGATACAATCCTTTTGGAGAAGACGAAGACGGAATTTAATCTTCAACTAGGAAGCTGATTTGTAGGTGGCGCTTGAAATTGCCGTTTCTTTCTTTTGAGTCTTTTGTAAGCGATTAAAGAGCCTAATAATAACAATGTAATAGCTATTGAGTTAATCATATCAAGTAGTTTTATATATATAAAAACAAATATGTTCTAAATATCAATGACTAAATTTATTTTTTCTAAAAGTGGTTAATTATGGACTAATTTTTAATATTTAGCTTTTTCATTAGGTACCTAAAACAACCAAGAGAAAATGCTTATCTGACCAAAAGTCATTGCTATGCAATAAGAATCACTTTTTCTTATTTCTCATTTGATATTGCAGAACAGCTTTTAGATGTTGTACTTCTTTTTCTAAAGTCTCAATTCTTTTTTCTAGTTCTTCATTAGTTGCCATATTTTATAAAGATAAATGCATTCATATTTATACTATTAAAAAATGACTTTTTACTCATAGTAAATGTCTAATAAGTAATAGAACCTATTGATGTGCCTTATCTCTCTAGATAAATTATGCAGAGTATAAATTTAGGGGTAATTTATGAGTGGAGATTACGAGACACTAGAAATAAATCAACCTAAAATTACATACCTTCAGAAAAGATCTGAAAATAATACAGAATGGTTAGATGAATTAATCAACCAAATTGAAGATATGAAAAAAAATATATCCAAATCTGCTTAATGACAGAAAAAGAGTTGAAGGAATTAGAGAAATTTGCAAAAGAAAATGGATACAATGACGAGCTAAAAGATATATATTTAAGGGAAGTTATTGACAGAAATAAAGAATACGAATGAGATCTAATTTTCGACCAAACATTCGACTTGCTACAAATATTCTTTTAGTTGTTGGTACTTTTGCAATTGCTTTAAAGATTACTCCAATAGCGAAGGTATATAAGGAAAAAAATTTATGTATTAAATATTTAAAACATCAAATAGATCGAGACAAACTTATCAAAAGACTAAAAATAGTTAAACAAGCAAACCCATCTAGTATTTGTGACACTATCCTCAAAAGTTAAAAATGCGTATTATTCTTAGAAATTTTAAATTTTTTATTTTTTTATTTTTCTTATCTCTAAATTTCAATAATTATTCTCTTGCACATATGAGGGGTACATTTCTTTCTGAGGAGGAAGCTGAAAAAAGGGCTTTAGAACTTGGTTGCGAAGGAATACATAAGAATCAAGACAAATGGATGCCATGCAAAAACGAAAAAGAATTACATATCTATTTGAGGAAATAGATGGAAAAATTAAAACCAAATCAAAGAAAAATTCACAGAAAAATAACCGCAATTTCAGCAATCCCATTACTAATTACTATTGTATCTGGGACTATTTATAGTATTCTTCAACCATTAGGAGTAGATGCTTTTTGGCTAATAAAATGGCATACGGGTAATTTTAGCATTATTAATTTGCAACCTTTTTACTCGATATTTCTTGGTATAGCTTCAATAATCTCAATAATATCTGGCGTTAAACTATTACAAAAAAAATCTTAGATATATCCTAAGCCTAGCCAAAATCTAACTAATTAATACTATTTGCGCCCCCACTTACTAAGAAAATTATCGCTCCTAGTGCCATTGTTGCTACGCCCATATAAGGGTATTTCTTAATTCTTGATTTAGTAATTGGAAGCCATAGAAGGTATCTATCAGATTTATTTATTTCATTTTTTTGTCTAGGTGGCAATCCTAATTCTTCTCTTCTTTTAGCTTCGCCCATAATCTTAAATTTGTATATTTATCAATATTAAAAATTATGTTCTACACCTGCGAGTTAACTTTATTAAAAACAGAGGTCCTTTGTAGATAAACAAATTATTTAAAATTTATTTAGCCTTCTTTAAATATAGATTCTTTGTATTTGCCTGATCTGATGTAAATAACAAAATTAAGATAGTACCAACTAGAAATGAAAAAATCATTGTCAAACCAACAACTTCAACCATTTCACTAGGCAGATAATTTAGAAACATTAATGAATAGATCTCTTATCTTAAACTTAGCAATTGTATTTTTTATGTAAAGTAAGTATTCATCCTTAAATTTAGAAAAGAACTTTCAGAGACTTTTTAATCTTTATTTATTTTTATTTGCGGGATAAATCTAGTTCTAGCCGATCACAATTTTCTTACCTAGCTATTCCTATTTTCTTGAGCAATTTCAAATAAGGCAAGGCCCAATTACCAAAGGTAAAAGAAATTGTCGTATTTTTTGTAGTTGGAAATAATGTTTTAGAACGTGTAGAGGCTAATTTAGAAAATATCTTAATAGTCTCTACTTCTAGATTATCCATATTCAATTTTTTCTGAACAACTCGATCTTTCTTTTGGGGCAAATAATTTTCTATAAACCATAAAACTTGTTCTAAATTTGATTTATTGGGTGCGGTTTTAATTTTTTTATTTTTCTTGTTAAACATATTTATTTACCTCTTAATTACTGAATTAAATTTGCCATTTATATAATTTAAAACAATAGTAAAAGCATCAAAATTATGTTTTTTTTAATAATCGATAATCGAAAAAATAAATTAATAATTACATCGTTTTTATAAAAATAAAAAAAGAGAGGGATAAAACCCCCTCTTAATTGATCAGTTTCAAAAAAGAATTTAATTTTTTGAGTCTTTCAATTTCATTTCTTTTTGTGTTTTCCTGATTCTTTCTTCAAAGACGGATCTTTTGTATGGAGTGACTTCTCCACTTTTAGTAGCCAAAAGTTGAGCTTCACATAGCCTATTGGCTCTTTTGATTTTTTCTCTTATTTGTAAGAGGTTATTCATGGTCTTTTGCAGTTAATGAGAATCCCGTTCCCTACTCCCATTTCATGCGTCCAGAGATATAAACTTGGATGAACGTAAATGAAGAATAACATCTTTAAAAAAATTCTGCGAGAGTAATTTTTACTAAATTTTTCTTAAAAAAATAAATATTGAATAGATAGTATAAACAAGGTTTTAATATTTCCTAAATTAGGATAAGAAAATTGTTTGCGACCCATCATTATTATCCTGAATCTCTATTTTTTTATTAGGGAAAATATCTGATAATATTCTTTTCAAATTTGAATTATCTGAATGAATTATATTACTCATATTTTTTGAATTAATTTTCCAATTTTCATCTACAAATAGTTCTTTATCATCGCCTTTTTCATTCTCCAGTGATATCTTATTTAGAATCTTAAGTAACAGTTCTGAATCATAATCTTTAAATTCCTCAGGGCCCTCTTTTAAATTTTTAATCATTATTTAGAAATCTAATGTTTCTAAATCTTGCATAAGAAATTTGAAGAATACAATGTATTAATTACCTAAAAATTTCTCTTAAGATAAAAAATCCAGATGCAACTAAAATAATTTTCTTTAGAAAATTTAATTCCAAAATAGCTAAAGAATGATATTTAAAAAGATTAATTAATCATTTACACCATTTATTTACTTGTTAAGTTGCAATTAAGGGAATCAGAAGAGATGCCAAGATTAATTAACAAAAAAATTAGACTTTTAAGATGGTTAAACTCAGGCATGATACTACCATTTATCATTATGGCTGCATCCTCATCAATCATTCTTTATGGTGTTTTATTTATCCTAATAAAATAGTTTTTTAATTTAAGCAGCTAAGTTTTCCTCAGATTTAGACATAATTATTGCAGCTTTTTTTAATAAACTTACTACTTCTTTTCTTCCAACTGCATTATCAGCTTGACGCATTATTTCATAATATTTTTTATTTATTTTCTTCATAAATAGTTTTAATTTAATCTAAAATTACAACACCATATGATGGTGTCAACTGTAAATAATTCTCATATATTTTTTTTGATTATTTTTGCACAATAAAAATTGCTAATTTATTATCCTTCAAGTTTTTTTAATTGATGATGCCAAAAACACATAAATATAAAATTTATAATCCTTTTAATTAAACTATATTGAAGGATTTGAAAACATAAAATAAACCTCCGATTAGGATCAATATTGCAGCTCCATAAAAAAGAAAAGGGATAATTGGATATTTATACAATATAGACCTTACTTTTTGTTGTATTGCTTTTTTATCAAGTTGAGGCAACTTTATATCTTCAGTTTTTTCTCTAGGCGGAATACCTAAATTTTTTCTTCTCTTTGCCTCTCCCATAATTAATACTAAGGTATTCCCATACATTTTAAATAATTGTTATCAGCTAAATCTAAAATTTGATTCCATTCTTCGTCAGATGTTTCCAAATTATTTTTAAAATCTTTTTCAAATTTAAGAATACACCTTTTTTCTATATTTTCTGGAGAATTATAATTTCTTAAAAAAGAAATACTCAAATACGATAATGATGAAAAAACTATAATTATTTTAGCAATCCTAAAATTATTCATACCTTAAATGATATTGCCTTATAAAAAAATAAGGTACTTTTTGGTTTTATAATTAATTTAATCTATTAAAAACAATTATCAAATGATAAATTCGGTGAATTTTAACCATTTGCCTATTCAGGATTTGGTTGTTTCAGGGTTAATAATCTTTATAATGTCGACGATTATTGCCAATATTTACGACCCTTTATTAGGAATAACTTATGCATTTGGGAATATACTTACTCTTACCTTTTTGAGCTGGTTATACAAAGAGACTTGGAGTGATCCAAGGAAATAAATCTAATAAAGAAAAAAGATAAATACAAAAACTACTTCTGTATTTTTAATTTCGAAGAATACTTTAAATTAACTATGTACGTTGCAAGAAGAGAAAGTATCAAAAAAAATAATAAGCTTTCCAAGGTAGATTGGGGCATAACCATGAGTAGTACCAAAATGATATATCTTTAAAGAAACGAATTCTGAAAAAAAAATCAACCCTTTCATCATTTTTTTTTCTCAAACTTATAAATTTAATTTAGCTTATAAAATCTCTGAAATTTAGATTGATTTTAATTTGAAAAATATTTTTCAGCCCTCCTAAAGGCTTTTACTGCTCCTTTATAGTCACGACTTTTTAATTTTTCCTTACTTTTTTGTTCCAGCATTTTTACTATTTGATTTCTCTTTATTTCATCAATTTTCAACTTATGATCGAAAATAAGATCAAATTTTGAGGAATACAATCTAGATAATTCTTCTCTATATTTTTCAATAATTTTTTCATCACAAGATTTGGATTTCAAAATTGCAACAGCCTTCATTTTGTCATATATTGCCCCTTTAAAATTTCCTTGTTTAAATTTCTTCTCACTTGATCTAGTTAGCTTAATAATATTTCCCAATATCAATTCATTAGAATCTTTCATTTATTTATCTGAGCCTAGGTTAATGCTATCAGAATAAAGAAAAAACAACTTATTTTTTAATACTCAAATAATAAAATAATTAACCAATAACGAGTCCTTTTTCAAGAAGTAAATCGAAAACCTCCACACTTTTCGTTTTCCCAAATTGGGGGGGTTTATGTAAGTCTAATATTTCAGCAAGGCACATAATCCAATAAGTATCTTTTTTTAAATTTAGACCTTCACAAATATGAGTAGGGGCCGCTTTAAAACAGCCAAAGTCTGTTGATATATTAATGTGCATGATTTGAGTTTCAAGTTCCAGACTTAAAAGTTCTATTTCTTGCTCAGAAAGGGATGTCCCAAAAGAAAATGATTCAATTAAAAGTTGATAATTCATAAAAGATTTATTTTTTCAAGAAATCCATCGAGTTATTTTTGTACCATCATAAATATAAATATGCCCTGAAGCTTCAACAATAGGTTTTGATTCAGGATTCATAAAAATATCGTTTAGAACATTTTCTGGTCCTTGAAAAATTACAGTTGCCCTTTTAGGATCATCTATTGATTTACCAATATAAAATGTTTTTACACCCATTTCTTTAAACATCGATTGCTGTTCCTCAGCAGTCATATGAGATTCATAATGTTCAAACGTATTACTTAGTTGAAAATCTAGAATAGTCGTCTCAATGGTCATGGTAGTTATAAGATGTTTTTTAGATTTTAAATCTTTTTGCAAAAAAATAATTGAATAAAGATTAGTTTTTATTAAGCAAGGTATTAACTAATTTTTACTTATGAGTTATAAATCAACTATAAAAAACAGATTTTAATTTTGGACTCAAAAATTTCTCCAAGAGAACAATGGACTAGTAAGTTGGGATTCATTCTTGCAGCTGCTGGTAGCGCAGTAGGTCTTGGTAACCTTTGGGGTTTCGCCTACAGAGCCTCTCAAGGTGGAGGTGCTGCTTTTGTACTTTTATACGTACTAATCGTTTTAATTGTATGCCTTCCGGTATTTGTTGCTGAAATGGCTTTAGGAAGAAACGCTACCGCGAGCACATTGCTTGCACCAGTAAAGTTAGCTGGAAAAAATTGGTATCCATTAGGAATTCTTTTCTTTATAGCTCCCTTGGGAATAGCATCATATTATTCAGTCATAATGGGGTGGACCGCAGATACCTTGTTCCATTCATTATTTTTTGGATTACCAAAAAATTTAAGTGAAGCAGAAACTTTCTTTGGCTCAATTAGTAGTGGTAGCAGTGTTTTATTGGGACACCTATTAAGTCTTATTCTTACTGCCATAATAGTTTCATCAGGGATAAAAAAAGGAATCGAAAAGGTAACAAGATTCTTTATGCCTATACTTTTTATAATTCTTCTATCTCTTGCAATATGGGCAACTTCACTTTCAGGCGCATGGGAAGGATATAAAACATTTTTGTTTAAATTCGACTTTGATGAATTAAGGAACCCTCAAACCATAAGAAATGCTTTTACTCAAGCTTTCTTTTCTTTAAGTTTAGGAATTGGAGTAATGGTGACTTACGCTTCCTATCTAAATAAAAAGAGTAATCTTCCAAAACTAAGTGTTGGAGTTGCATCATTGGATACTTTGGTGGGTCTTATGGCAGGACTTATTACTTTTCCGATTGTTTTAACGTTTGGTTTAAATGATGCTATTTCTGAATCAACAGTTGGTGCATTATTTATATCAATTCCTACGGGCCTTGGTTCATATGGAGCTGTTGGAAGAATTGTAGCTGTTGCATTTTTCGCACTAGCTTATATTGCCGCAATAACTTCCTCTGTTTCATTATTGGAAGTTCCAGTTTCTTCTTTAATGGATAAATTTGGTTTTAAAAGAGAAAAATCTGTTTGGCTTATAACTCTTTTCTTATTCTTAGCAGGCATTCCTTCTGCATTAAACTTAAACATTCTTGGAACTATTGATTCGATTTTTGGAGGTGTATTACTTATCTTTGGTGGATTCTTGGTTACTTTCTTTATGGGATGGGTAGTACCTGGAAAGTTTAATGAAGAACTTAGTGATTCAAAAGTTGGAATCAAAACGACACGTTATTTGAAATTCATGACAAGATGGGTTGCGCCCCCAATTATTGGTTTTGGACTATTTATTAGTGTGTTTGATTTGCTTAAAGGCTGGGTAAGTTAAAAATAAATAAAAATTATAATGTATAAAATTGAATAAATTTTCCGCGATATAGTTCGGAAATAGGGGGAGGGGTGCAAGTAAAAAAAAAGATAAAGTAGTTTAACTTTTTCGCATTATTTTTGATCAAACTCAAAAAAACTAGTCAATAATTAAGTATTTGCAATGGTTATTAATTTAAAAATTGATATGAAGGATAAGTGCTTTGTTTTATTACTAAAATCTAAATATTTTCTCAAGAAAATGTTTTACTGCGGAACCTTTTTTTAATGAAGAATTAAAATTTAACTTATATTTAATCTCGAACGTATCGGCAAAAACCATCCCTAATAGAAACTATATAAAATACATTTAGATGTTTTATTTAAAGAAATTAGAACGCCTACAAGAATAGATAGCAAATTTGATGTCAACCAAATCTGATTCATTAAAAGGAAAGCTTACAGAAAATTTTCATGAATTTTCTCTACTATCTGACTATTCTTTTATGAATTCTCTTAAAGCAGATCCTAAATCAACAAAAGATGGAAATGATCATAAGCCGCGTTCAGTATATTCAGGTCATTACGTACCGGTTGTTCCAACTGCAATTCCAGATCCAGAATATATTTCCCATAGCAACAAACTTTTTAAAGAACTAAGGCTAAGCTCAGATCTTACTAAAGACCAAAATTTTTGTCGTTTTTTCTCAGGTGATATTTCTGTTGCTAAATATCCAATGAGTCCTGTTGGATGGGCAACAGGTTATGCATTATCAATTTACGGGACTGAATATACCCAGCAATGTCCTTTTGGAACTGGCAATGGTTATGGCGATGGCAGAGCAATATCTGTTTTTGAAGGTTTATTCAATGGGAAAAGAATGGAAATGCAACTTAAAGGAGGAGGTCCAACTCCCTATTGTCGTGGAGCAGATGGTAGAGCTGTCTTAAGGTCTAGCGTACGAGAATTTCTCGCACAGGAATTAATGAATGCCTTGCGAATCCCTACCTCAAGATCTTTAACACTTTATGTCTCACGTTCAGAAATAGTTAGAAGACCGTGGTATTCCAAAGGGTCCAGATATTTTGAACCTGATATCATGATTGATAATCAAGCGGCAATTACTACGAGAGTCGCTCCATCTTTTTTACGTGTAGGCCAGATTGAACTTTTTGCAAGACGAGTTCGTAATAATGCGCATGATGAGGCCCTCAATGAGCTAAAGATGATAGTTCAACATCTAATTGATAGAAATTATAAAGATGAAATTGAATATGATATTTCAATTGAAAGTAAAGTAATAAAACTGGCTTCTTTATACAGATCAAGACTAATATCGCTTATAGCCAACTGGATGAGAGTTGGTTATTGCCAGGGTAATTTCAATAGTGATAATTGTGCTGCTGGAGGTTATACCTTGGATTATGGCCCCTTTGGATTCTGTGAATTATTTGACCCAAGATTTCAACCATGGACAGGTGGAGGTGAGCATTTTTCATTTTTTAACCAACCTTCTGCTGCTGAAATCAACTTTAAAACATTTTGTTCCTCTCTTAGTCCGTTACTCTCAGAAAACAAACATGATTTTGAAAAACTAGAGCAAATCGAAAAAGACTTTTCTGAATTAATGAATAAAGAATTGATGAAAATGTGGGCGAACAAGCTGGGTTTAGAACATTACAACGAAACCCTAATAAATGAATTTTTTAATCTTATGGTCATTTCAAAAGCAGACTATACTATTTTGTTCCGTAAACTCTCTGAAATACCTGATAACTTAGATTCTTTAAAAGACAGTTTCTATTTACCAGTTAATAATGAGCTCAATAATAGGTGGGAATTATGGCTTGAGAACTGGCAATCAGTCTTGAAGAAAGAGGGAGATATTAAAGCAAAATCGACATCAATGAAATCCCTTAATCCAATCTATACATGGCGTGAATGGATGGTCGTTCCCGCATATGAAGACGCTGAAAAAGGAAATTACAAAAAAATAAAAGAGTTACAGGATGTCTTTAGCAATCCATATATAAAACAATCCTTAGATATAGATCAAAAATATAATCGACTAAAGCCAAGCCAGTATTTTAACTATGGAGGCGTATCTCACTACAGCTGTTCTTCATAAAAGTTCAATCCTCATGAAGATTAAACAACTTTGAGAAAAATCTTATTTATTTATTACCGTAGGCACTCCAACTACTGATACGACTCCCACATGAAGTATGGCCGGCTTCTTCCCAACATTTTTCACATAGTGAGGGTCCCCATTATTACTCTCTATAAATGCATCACCCGCTTTAAAAAAATAAGTTTCTTCTCCCCTCACATGCTTTAATCTTCCTCTGGTGACATAAATCAATATTGGGGAAGGATGCGTATGAATTGGAGTTTTCAAGCCAACAGGAATCTTGACTTTTAATAGTCTTAATTCAGGTTTACCCTTGAGATAATTAAAATTTTTGCCACTTAGTCCTTTTGAACTTTGGATAATAGGTATAACTTCAATTTTTTCTTCTGCGGTAGAGAGTTGAGGCAGACATAAAGTTCCAAAAAGGAGTAAGCAGATTGGGATAATTTTTTTTAATTTAATTAGATATTCGTTTTCATTTATAATAGATAGTTTAAAAATCATAAACTTGTTTATTTTTTATATAACTTTTCTAATTGATTTATTTCCTCTCTTAAAGCCTTACCTCTCTCATTAAATTGATTATTTTTAATTATTATCGGGATAATCCACCAAGCTTGAAGACCTAAAAAGATAAATACTAGAATTAATAATTCAAAAGTACCAGGCTGCATTTGATTAATAAACCCTTGTTGTAAATAATATTATTCTAAAAGTTATTAAACATCCATGAGATATTCGCTATTTTTAGGCTGCTTCTAATTCAATATTAAGTTCAATACCCCTTGAAATGATTGCTTCTTTAATTTCAATAAGTTTGGAAATTATTCTTTGCTTCTCTTGATCAGTTTTATAGATATCCTCTACAACTTCCTGCATTGCAAGTGTTACTTTTTGTAGTTTGATTTCTAAATCTTCCCTGTAATTCATAAGCTTAAAGAAATTACCTTTTTTTATTAAAAAACAAAATCATTACTAGTAAATAAGTACTTAACCTTAAAAGGATTGACAGTTAAGCAAGCAGAATATAATTTATAGTACAAATGTATTAAAAATCATTTAGTCATTTAAGGGTAAAGCATGGAGCCTAAGTACTCATTTGGATGTAGCGCTAGCAAACCAAACGGATGCCTACTAAATCCCGAGGGCAGCAGAATGATCTTTTTCGAAGAATGCGGAAATTCCCCTAAACTTAATGTAAAAATTCATACCCATTTTTTTTATGCAAATCATCTTGGAGAACCTGGAGGGTACAAATATTCAGAAAAACTAAGCATAAATACAGCTTGGGAAAAGTGGCATGAACTTCACCAAAAAGGATGGACGGAGGTCTATTTCCATTACGGATGAGTATTCCCCGTCAAGAAAATACCCAAAAAATCAGCTAATTTGTCTTTGACGTAACGATATTGTTACATATATGTAGAATATATCTTGAAAATAACTTATTTTTGGCCTATTACTTTACATTTGTTAATAGTAGTGTTACATTAATTAACAATTACATCACTTCAATGGCTAATTCAAACGTCACTACTGAGTCAGGCGGCAGACAAAATATGTTTCCTACCGAAACACGTCCTTATATAGATGAGTCTGTGTCATACGACAGCTACCCACAAAATGCAGAAAAAGTTAATGGTCGTTGGGCAATGATTGGCCTTGTTGCATTAGTTGGTGCTTATGTTTCAACTGGACAAATTATTCCTGGCATTTTTTAATGAGTCCACTTTCAGGTTTCTTAGCCGTAATTGTATTCTTTACAATCATCCTCGTTGCTTATCTAACCAAGCAATTTCAAAACGAAAATTTAAACTATTCATCCTTTAATCAAATGAACAACACAAACACAAAAGTCAAAAAAATCGAAAAAGAAAAAGTTGTTGCAGAGACTCTTAACGGAAGATTTGCAATGCTTGGATTAATTGCTGCTGTTGGTGCATATCTAACAACAGGTCAAATAATTCCTGGTTTCGTTTAAAACTAACTATTTAATAACCTACAACGCAGAAAAAATGGAAAATTCAAAACCAACTTATTGGCAAAACGCCGAAAGAACTAATGGAAGAATGGCAATGATGGGCTTACTTGCATTAATTGTAAATTATGGCTTATTCGGCTGGATAATCCCAGGAATTTTTTAAAATGAATTTAGGCTTACTTTTTCTTAAAGTAAATACTTTAGGAGTTATAACTCTCTCTGAACTTGATTGGATAACTAACCATCAATCTGAATTTTCAAGGTTAGATATGTCATTAGTTATCAAAATCGGACGTCTTATGGATTCTGGGGTAGTTGAAATTGATAATAGATTGCCTGTTTAACTTAAAAAATTGATCGTCATGAGTGCTTGTCAATAGGGATACTGACAAGCACTTTTTTATGAGAAAAATATTTGTAAAAAAAGAGATTGTTTCTTAGCTAAAAACAATCTCTCAATTACCTAATTCTTACATGAAAATTTCAAGTAAGCTTACAGATCTTAAGTGTTTTTTTTATAGTAAATACGCAAAGATGCTTTTGTTACTTATCTTTTTAAACCACCTCTTTTTATCCATAGAAACCATGTAACCCAAATAGGAGGGAGAAATCTGATTAAAAAAGAAATTCTATATATATAAAATGGGGCATTTTCACTTTGAAATAAATTTAGCAAAAAAGAAGATATAGTAACCCATAGTAAAATTATTAATATATTTGCTCCCAACAAAGCAAACTTATTTTGTTTGAATATTTTTGGCATAAGGTAACTTATTTGTTATTTTAATTTTAAATAATCTCGTAGGATTATTCATACATTGTCAAAAAAACTTCAGATTTAAAATCCATATCCAAATGAAAAAAATACTAAATTTTAAACCCTCTCCAAATAACAGTCCAAAAGCAATAGGAGGACAAAATATTAAAAAAAGAATAGAGAATAAACTAAATAAAGCAAATGATCCTCTTAGAAAAAAATTCTTTCTTTTTGTTCTTCTTAGATTTTTTAAGGTATTCCATTCCCATTCGATAAACCTATAGAACTTTTCTGATAATAAAAAAAAATACTTCATCAATATTATTAATTTCTATCGGCTTTTCCTATTTATAAAATTAATTACGCCCGTTAGCAATAAACTTTATCCCCTTCTTCAGAAAGATAGTAAATTCTATTTTCTGAACTTACAAAGAAAGTTAATCCCTTATATTGTGATCTTTTAAATTTATCTAATCTAATTTTGTGTAAATCCCAATTATCAGTACTTATGTCGGGATTAAATTCTTGTTTTTTTAAGAAAGGTACATAAGTTGGAATAATTGTTGTTTTTTGAGCTGAACTTTTATTTCTTTTTGAATAAAAAAATAATAAAAATAAAAGTATGAAAAAAAGAATTAATGATATATTAGTCATCGTCAATTTTTTTTATTTGAAAAACTTTATTTTGGAGAATCAAGAACTTTTCACAATAAATTTCTTAGTAAGTAAAAAATCCTATTTTTATATTCTTGTATTTTTGAATACTTATCAAGGGTTTACCTAAATCAGATTATAAAGTGAGTCGCATTTTCAACATGACTCAAAATTCAATGAATACTCCTTATGCTAAAAGAGTAGCCGAAAAATTTAGAGAGGCTCAAAACTATTTAAAAACTAATGGTTTTAGTAGATCAACTAAACATTTACTGGAAGATATTGAAAATTCTGTTGAAAAATAATGCCAATTCCCCCTCACTTACCACAATTGCAATATGGCTATGACGATGGCTTTACAACCATTTTTTTTGGGTTATTAGGGAGTTGTTTAGGATGTATCTTAATTTTATTAATTTCATTTTTTGAATTTAAATTCAAAAAGCAAAATAGTAAGCCATAAAAGACTTACTAAACATTGAATAAAAACTCCATAACATCTCCTTCATTTACAATATATTCTTTACCTTCACTTCTTAATAAACCTTTGTTTTTTGCATTTGCAATTGAACCAGAATCAATTAAATTTTGATAAGAAATAGTTTGAGCTCTAATAAATCCTTTTTCAAAATCAGTATGAATTACTCCCGCTGCCTGTGGCGCAGTCATCCCATCTTTTATTGTCCAAGCTTTTGTCTCCTTTTCTCCCGTAGTGAAATAAGTTTTTAATCCCAATAATTTATATGTTGATCTAATTAAAGAACTTAATCCCCCTTCTTCTACTCCCAAGCCAATAAGGTAGTCTTTTTTATCTTCTGGTTCTAACTCTATTAATTCAGATTCGACTTGTGCTGATATTTTTATACATTCTGTATTTTCATTGCTTGCAAAACTCTGAACTTTTGATGAAAAATCATTACCTTCAGCTAAATCATTTTCATTCAAATTTGTTGCGTAAATAATTGGTTTCGCAGTAAGGAAGCCTAATTGCTTAATTATTAAATTTTCTTCTTCACTCAAAGATATTGATCTAACTGAAAGGCCTTTCTCTAGCTCTTCTTCAATTTTTTCTAGTAAAGTATCTTCTCTTTCTGCCTCTTTACTAGTTCTAACCTGTTTTTTAATTCTTTCTCTTCTTTTTTGGAGTTGAGATAAATCAGCTAAATTCAATTCCAAATTAATTATCTCAATGTCATCTAAGGGATCTACCTTTCCAGAAACATGAATTACATTACTATCTTCAAAACACCTTACAACATGAACTATTGCATCAACCTCCCTAATATTTGATAAAAATTTATTTCCCAAACCTTCACCTTTGCTAGCTCCTTTTACTAGTCCTGCGATATCTACAAATTCAATTTTTGTTGGGATAATATTTTGGCTAGAACTAAGATCACCTAACTCCTGCAACCTTTGATCTGGGACTGAAACAATGCCTTTATTAGGTTCTATAGTACAAAAGGGAAAATTTGCCGCTTGGGCCTTAGCATTTTCTACAAGTGCATTAAATAGAGTTGATTTTCCAACATTTGGTAATCCAATAATACCTGCTTTTAACATTTGAAAAAAATTATGGAAAAATTATCAAGAAAACATCTTCTAGTAATATAGTATTTACTTAACCAATCTTGGATAAGTTAATTATAATCGTCTTGATTATTTATTTAGTTCCTAAATATTCTCTACTTCTGCTTTTAAAAAGAAATGTTTGATTTAATAAAAAAAAATATAAATCTAAGAAGTGGAATTATATTGCTTTCTCTAGCTATATTTTTCGTTTTTATAACCAATTCCTTCAAGAAAAATAAGTCAAAAGATATTTCTGATTTTGTAGTTCTAGTTGAAAAAGGAATCCTCTCAGATTCAATTAATACAAGTGGTGAAGTAAAAGCAAAAAGAACAAGCAATATTGGGCCTCGGAAGCAAGGCATAATAAAAGAAATCAAAGTAGATGAGGGCGATCTTGTAAAAAAAGATCAGGTTTTAGCTTCTCTTGATGATGAAGACTTTATTTATAAAATTGAAGAACTTGAATTAAATGTAGAAAAACAAAAATCTGAATTTTTAAGAAGGGAATATTTATATCAAGAAGGTGCGGTAAGTAAAGAAGACTATGAAAGTTATGAAAATAACTACAACATTAGTAGTGCAAAACTTAATGATGCAAAAGCTGAAAAAAGTTTCTACCTAATTAAAGCTCCTTATGGAGGGAAGATAACTGCAAAATATGCTGAGATAGGATCTTATGTCACACCAAGTACAAACTTAAGTTCAGACCCTAAAACCAAAAACTTTATTTTTGAACTATCAGAGGGCCTAGAAATTGTTGCTAAAGTTCCTGAGAGTGATATTGGAAGAATAAAAATAGGTCAAGAAGCCTCAGTAAGAATTGAGGCTTATCCCTCAAAAAAATATAGTGCCATAGTTAAAAAAATAGCTACAAGAGCTGTAAAAGATAATAATGTAACCTCATTCGAAGTGACTTTAAATTTTAAAGATATTTCTGAAGAAATAAAAATTGGCATGACTGCAGATCTTGAATTTAGAGTCGAAGGTAATGAAGAAAAAATCCTAGTGCCAACAGTTTCTATTGTCACAGAAAAAGGTGAAAAAGGAATTTTGAAAGTTGATAAAAACAATTCTCCCAAATTTGAAAAAATCGAAATTGGTATTAGTAGTGGAAATAAAACTTCAGTAATTAATGGATTAAAACCTGGAGAGCAAATCTTTATTGATATTCCACCTTGGGCTAAGAAGAGAAAATGAGTTTAAAATCTAAAAACTCTAAAAAACCAATTTTACTTTTAGTCGATGGCCACTCACTTGCTTTTAGAAGCTTCTATGCATTTAGCAAAGGGATTGATGGAGGTTTAACCACCAAAGAGGGATTTCCAACAAGTGTCACTTATGGATTTCTAAAAAGTCTTCTGGATAATTGCAAAAATATTAGTCCTGAGGGTGTCTGTATTACGTTTGATACCGAAAAACCAACTTTCAGACATGAATTAGATCCAAATTATAAGGCCAATAGAGATGTAGCACCAGATGTTTTTTTTCAGGATATTGAACAACTAGAAATCATTTTAGAAGAAAGCCTTAATTTACCAATTTTTAAATCTCCAGGATACGAAGCAGATGATCTCTTAGGCACAATTGCAAATGATGCTTCTTCTAAAGGATGGTGCGTGAATATTCTTTCTGGAGATAGGGACTTATTTCAATTAGTAGATGATCAAAAAGATATTTATGTACTTTATATGGGTGGTGGTCCATATGCGAAAAGTGGAAATCCGACTCTTATGAATGAAAATGGAGTAAAAGAAAAATTAGGTGTTGCGCCAGAAAGAGTAGTTGATCTTAAAGCCCTAACTGGTGATAGTTCTGATAATATTCCAGGTATTAAAGGGGTAGGTCCAAAAACTGCAATTAATCTACTAAAAGAGAACGACACTCTTGATGGAATCTATCAGGCTTTGGACAAGATTCAGCAGAGCAACGATAAGAAATATAAAGGATTCATCAAAGGTTCAGTTATAGAAAAGCTCAGAAACGATAAACATAATGCTTTTCTTTCTAGGGATTTAGCAAAAATAAATACTGAGGTGCCTTTAATTTTAAGTAACGGTTATGAATTAAAAAATATAAATCAAGAATTACTTTCAGAGTCACTGCAAAAACTTGAATTATCAACACTACTAAGACAAATTGATATTTTCAATTCAACTTTCAGCAAAGGTGGTTTTGACAAAAATAATGTAGCTAAAGAAGACGAGAAGGCACAAAAAGTCTCAAGTAATAATGAATTAGAAAATAGTGAAAATAAAATCCCTAAAATCAACGTAATTGTTGTAAATGATTTCGAATTACTTGATAAATTAATTCATAGATTAGACAAGACCAATCAAATAGTTTCTTTAGATACAGAGACCAATAGTTTGAATCCAATCGATGCAGAACTTATTGGGATAGGGTTATGTCTTGGAGAAGAAAATGATGATTTATTTTATATACCTCTTGGTCATCAAACAAAAAAAGAGACCTCCAATCAATTATCAATTGAAGATGTTTTCTCAAAGCTAAGAAATTGGATAGAAGATCCAAACAAAGAAAAGGCTCTACAAAATTCTAAATTTGATAGGCAAATATTTTTTAATCATGGACTTGATCTTAAAGGCGTAACCTTTGACACCTTGTTAGCAGACTACCTTCTTAATAATCAGGAGAAGCACGGATTAAGTGAAATTAGTTTTAGATTATTTGGATTTAAGCCCCCTTCATTTAAGGAAACAGTTGGGAAGAATAAAGACTTTTCATTTGTTGATATTGATGAAGCAAGTATTTACTGCGGTTATGATGTTTTTCTAACTTTTAAGATTGTAAAAATTTTTAAAGAAAGATTTTCAAAGGAAAAAGATGAATTAATCAATTTGTTCAAAGAAATCGAGCTGCCCTTAGAGCCGGTATTGTCCCAAATGGAAATGAATGGCATAACCATCGACATCCCTTATTTGGAAAAACTCTCAAAAGAACTAAAAAGTACCTTAGAAGATATTGAAAGTAAAGTTTATGAATTAGCAGAGGAGACTTTTAATCTATCTTCACCAAAACAACTTGGTGAGATCTTGTTTGAAAAATTAAATTTGGATAAGAAAAAATCACGGAAAACAAAAACAGGATGGAGTACAGATGCAGTAGTTCTTGAAAGATTAGTCGACGAACATGAAATAATCCACTATTTAATAAAACACAGAACTCTTAGCAAATTACTTAGCACCTATATTGATGCCCTTCCAAATCTTATTAACGAAAAGACAGGAAGAGTTCATACAAACTTTAATCAAGCCGCTACAGCGACTGGGAGACTAAGTAGTAGCAATCCTAATCTTCAAAATATCCCGGTTAGGACTGAATTTAGTAGGAGAATCAGAAAAGCCTTCTTGCCTGAAAAAAATTGGAAACTTTTATCAGCTGATTATTCTCAGATCGAATTAAGAATACTCGCTCACTTAGCGGATGAAGAAATACTAATAAATGCGTTTCATAAAAATGATGACATTCATTCTTTGACTGCAAGATTAATTTTTGAGAAAGAAGAAATATCATCCGACGAAAGGAGAGTTGGGAAAACAATAAATTTTGGAGTTATCTATGGTATGGGTATAAAAAAGTTTGCTCGTTCAACGGGAGTCAGCACCCTAGAGGCAAAAGAATTCCTAATTAAATACAAAGAAAGATATTCAAAAATTTTCAAATTTCTTGAACTCCAAGAAAGGCTTGCCTTATCAAAAGGTTATGTAAAAACAATTTTTGGTCGAAAAAGAGTATTTAAGTTTGATAAAAATGGACTTGGAAGATTAATAGGGAAAGATCCTTATGAAATTGACCTGCAATCTGCAAGAAGGGCTGGCATGGAAGCACAGTCATTAAGAGCAGCGGCTAATGCGCCAATTCAGGGTTCAAGTGCAGACATTATTAAAATTGCAATGGTTCAACTAAATAAAAAATTCATAGAAATGAATGTTCCAGCAAAAATGCTTTTACAAGTACATGATGAATTATTATTTGAAGTTGAACCAGATTCTTTGGAAATTACGACGAAATTAGTTAAGAAGACTATGGAAGATTGTGTAAAATTAAATGTGCCTCTTTTAGTTGATATTGGAATTGGAGACAATTGGATGGAGACAAAATAAACCTTATGAAATACTTATTTTAAGATGATCAAACTTTTTAATACTTTAAGCAAAAAAGTTGAGGTTTTTAAGCCTATTGATGATGTAGTAAAAATTTATTGTTGTGGGGTAACTGTTTATGATTTATGTCATCTTGGTCATGCCAGAAGTTATATCGCTTGGGATGTATTGAGAAGATTTTTAATTTACAGTGATTTCAAAGTGAAGTATGTTCAAAATTTTACAGATATTGATGACAAGATCTTAAAAAGAGCAAAAGAAGAAAGCAGTTCAATGAAGGAAGTATCTGAAAAGAATATCATTGAATTTCATAAAGATATGGATTCTTTAGGGATAATGCGTCCGGATAGCATGCCAAGAGCAACGAATCATATATGCAATATCTGCTCCTTCATAACAATCCTTGAGGACAAAGGTTATGCATACTCTAGGGATGGAGACGTTTATTATTCTGTTTTCAAAAATAAAAATTATGGAAAGCTAAGTAATCAAAATTTACAAGAACAAAATATCAATCAGCAAGGAAGAATGGTTAATGAGGAAAATAGTAAAAAACTTAATCCGCAAGATTTTGCGCTATGGAAAAAAGCCAAAGATGATGAACCATTTTTTGATTCGCCATGGGGTAAAGGTAGGCCAGGATGGCATATCGAATGTTCGGCGATGGTTAAAGATGAATTAGGAGATACTATCGATATCCATTTAGGCGGTTCTGATTTAATTTTTCCACATCATGAGAACGAAATCGCCCAATCAGAAGCAGCCAATGGCAAAAAGCTAGCGAACTATTGGTTACACAATGGTATGGTCAATGTTAATGGACAAAAGATGAGTAAATCCCTAAAAAATTTTAAAACTATCAGAGAGCTAATTAAGTCAGGTATAAGCCCTATGACTTTGCGATATTTTGTTATGACTGTGAATTATAGAAAACCACTTGATTTTACTGAAGAAGCTTTAAGGAGTGCTTCAGAAGCTTGGAAAAATATTAATGTAGGCCTTTCTTTTATGGATCTTACAGAAGGTGTTTTTAAATCTATTGATAAAGATGAATCTATCGAAGAGGAATATAAAGAGAAAATATGTTTTGAATTATCTCAAAAAAAGCTTAAATTTTCTGAAGCTCTTGGAAATGACCTCAATACAGCAGGTGCTATCGCAATTATTTACGATTTAGCGAAACCATTAAAAAACTTTTTAAACCAATTTCAAAGGGTTGAAGGTTTTAAAATAGACCTAAATCAAAAATTCTTTCTACTTGAAAATTTTAAAACTCTTGCAAAGTTAACTGAGGTACTTGGTCTTAAAAAAGAGGTTTTAATAAAAGAAAGTAAAATAACAGAAAAAGATATTTCATCGCTTATTAATGAAAGATTGAAAGCAAAAATGGAAAAGAATTATGCGAAAGCCGATGAAATAAGAAATTTGTTAAAAGAAAAAGGTATTGAACTTATTGATCAATCAAAGGAAATAACAACATGGATAAGGGTCTAAATTTTAAGAAAAAAACCAATTTGAAATTTTTGTTTTTTAAATACACCTTTAAATGGGAAGATATTAGAAATATCAGAGAAAATTGAAATACATTACTGTGCTCGGTTCTACTGGTTCAATAGGGACTCAAACTCTCGAAATAGCTAGTGAGCAGCCTGATAAGTTTAAAGCCGTAGCTCTTTCTGCAGGAAGAAATATTAATTTATTAACTGAACAAGTTAAAACACATAAACCAGAGGTAGTTGCAATTGAGGATGAAAGTCTTATAGAAGATTTAAAAGATAATATTAATAACTTAGATTTGGATGATACTCCCTTGGTTTTAAGTGGAAAGCAGGGGATTAACGCAGTTGCAGCATGGGATAAGGCAGATACTGTGGTAACAGGGATAGTAGGCTGTGCAGGCTTAATTCCAACAATGTCAGCAATTAATGCGGGGAAAAATATTGCACTTGCTAACAAAGAAACTTTAATTGCAGCAGGACCAATTGTTATTCCTGCATTAAAGAAAAATAATAGTAGGCTTTTACCTGCTGATTCAGAGCACTCTGCTATCTTTCAATGTTTACAAGGATTACCTAATTATGAAAATGCAGATTTTTCAACAGGAGAGATGCCTAAAGGTTTAAAAGCCATACACTTAACAGCTTCTGGTGGTGCTTTCAGAGATTGGGCCGTTAAGGATTTAAAGCATGTCACAGTGGAAGATGCGACTTCACATCCTAATTGGGATATGGGCAAAAAAATAACTGTAGATTCTGCGACTCTTATGAATAAAGGATTAGAAGTTATAGAAGCTCATTATTTATTTGGGACCTCTTACGAAAATATCGAAATAGTTATCCACCCTCAAAGTATTATTCATTCAATGATTGAGATGGAAGATTCTTCAGTATTAGCTCAATTAGGTTGGCCAGATATGAAACTACCCATTTTATATGCGATGAGTTGGCCTGAAAGATTTAAAACAAATTGGAAAAGATTAAACCTAAGTGAAATTGGAAAATTAACTTTTAAAGAGCCAGACGAGTTTAAATATCCATGCATGGGACTTGCCTATGCTGCAGGAAAATCTTCTGGGACTATGCCTGCAGTCTTAAATGCTGCTAATGAAATGGCTGTTGAACAATTCCTCAAAGAAAAAATTTCATTTCAAGAAATTCCAATATTTATAAGTAAAGCTTGTGAATCACATATGGAGAATTTGAATTTGAGTCCCGAATTGGAGGATATTCTTGAAGTAGACAATTGGGCCAGACTTTTTGTTAAGCAAGAAATTAAAAAAGGGAAAAAATATGTAAGTATTGGTTAAAAGTGAATATAAAAAAACATCTTCTACTATGCGCAACACCCACAAAACAGAAATGCTTTAAAGGCAATGAAGGACAAAAAACATGGGAATGTCTGAAAAAGACTTTAAAAAAATTTGAGAATGATCCCTCTACAAAAAACGTTCATATATTAAGATCAAAAGCTGACTGTTTAAGGGTATGTAAGAACGGTCCAATTCTTCTTATTTGGCCTGATGGTATTTGGTATGAGAAGGTTTCTCCAGAAAAAATTTCTGAAATTTTTACCTCACATATTATTAACGGTAAGCCAATAGAAAAATGGATTTTCAAAAAAACACCATTTTTAAATAGTCCTAGATACTTATAAACCAGTTCTTTACGACTTCGTCTGACCAGCAGCCATTAATCGAATGAAAACCATTATGACCTCCTTTTTCAGTTATAAAAATAGTGAATTTATCAATAGATTTTTTTCTTAAATTCAAAGTATCCTTATATGGAACCCAGGGATCATCCTTGGCATGAATAAAAAGCATTGGAGGTAATTTTTTTATTGAGTTTTGGATTCTAAATATTGGAGAAGCTTTAATATAATAATCCTCTAAAGAATTAAATCCCCAACTAGGAGCTGTAAATTTCTGATCAAATTCTCTTATACTTTTTAAATTTCTAATTTTTATTCTTAATTTCTCGTTATCAAGAAGTTTGCCTTCATCATTAAATCCCTCCCATAACTGATTTTTTAAGCGGTGAAGTAACCATTTTTGGTAGATAGAATTTCTAGGTTTCTCAATACAGAGACTACATGAAGATAAATCTAAAGGGGTACTCACGCAGGCAAGGCCATCTAAAAGTTTTTCTCCTTTGTTTTCATCGCAATCCAGGCAAGCATTTAAAAGAATTGTTCCGCCTAAAGATAATCCAACGCCGTAAATTGGAAGATTATTATTCCTTTTCATAAGATCTTTGAACTCTAAATTAATCAATTTTTTAAAATAATTAATTGCTGAAATAACATCACTGGAGCATCTAGCACAATAATTTCCTTTAGCTAAATATCTCGCTGATCCAGATCCTCTTAGATTTAATTTAAGAACTCCAAAACCATTATTTGCTAATTTCCTAGATATTCTTCTTAAACCAAACCTTTTAGTTGAGCCCCCTAAACCATGGGTAACGATTACAAAACCCCTAAGTGAGTTTAAGTTTTCAGGTAATTCTAAAAAGCCTAAAAGATAATCACATTCAAATTTTTTAGAAAGAATTTTATTAATTGGAAAGAATATTTTTTTATTTTTTTTTGATTTTCCAAAATCAATAACAAAAGTATCTCTCAAAGTTTGTAAGTCGCCACCTATCCAAGGTAAGACTTCTCGAAATGGCTTATTTTTTAAATAATCTGAAAAACCAAAAGATATACTATTATTTCTCCCCAACTCCAAGATCCTTTAATTCTCCAATCAAATCATTCAGTACCTTTTTTGCATCACCAAAGACCATTGAGGTATTTGGCAGATCAAATAAATCATTTTTTATACCTGAGTAACCTGCACTCATACCACGTTTAATTACAAATACAGTTCTTGCTTCCTGAACATCAAGAACTGGCATGCCATATAAAGGAGAAGAGCTATCATTTTTAGCTTGAGGATTAACCACATCATTTGCTCCTAAAACTAAAACAACATCCGTTGCTGGAAAATCAGGATTTACAACGTCCATCTCTTTAAGTTGCTCGTAAGGAACATCTGCTTCTGCTAAAAGTACATTCATATGTCCAGGCATCCTCCCAGCTACAGGATGAATTGCGTAAACAACTTCAATACCATTTTGCTCTAGTTTCTTTGTCACTTCCCTTAAAGTATGTTGAGCTTGAGCTACTGCCAGACCATAACCAGGAACAATAATTACCTTGTTCGCTGCCTCTAAAGTCAATGCGCATTCTTCAACACTGCAAGAAGTTATATTTGTATATTCTCCTGAACCAGAAGAGGCTGTACTTTGTGCCGATAAAGATCCTCCAAAAAGAACTGAGACCAACGATCTATTCATACCCTTGCACATTACTTGAGTAAGTATTAGACCTGCCGCTCCAACCATTGCACCAGCTACTATCAAAAGCTGACTATCTACAACGAAACCTGCTGCTGCTGCTGCAATCCCTGAATAGCTATTTAATAAAGATATAACGACTGGCATATCAGCTCCACCAATTGGCAAAGTAACTCCAATACCTAATAAAGAAGAAACTATAACTAAAAGCCAAATAGAACTTGTACTGCCGTTTATCAAATCAAAAAAGGCTATCAAGGAAGCAACTGCAAAAACAATATTTACAAAATGTCTAACTTTGCTTTGAGTCCATCCTGGAGTTGACAACCAACCCTGTAACTTTGCCATCGCCACAATTGAACCTGTGAAAGTTATGGCACCAACAAATATAGAAACAGATATTGAAACTTCGTTAATCAGTGACTTAAAAAAATCAAAATTTTCTACACTACTAGAAATAGGGAAAATAGCTACTCCTAAGGCAACCAAAAGTGATGACATTCCTCCACAACCATTGAACAATGCCACTGTTTCAGGCATGGAAGTCATAGGTACTTTTTTTGCAAGAATTGCTCCGAATAAACTACCTATGATTGATCCAATTATTATCCAAATCCAAGACTGAATAGCAATTCCAGAAGTGCCTAAATAATAAGAAAGTAATCCTACTACTGATAGCGACATTGCAAATGCAGCTAATCTATTGGCATCCCTTGCTGATTTTACTTTTGACAATCCTTTTATTCCTAAAGCCAGTAAAAGTACTGCTAGAAGGTCAATAACAAATTTAATGATTACTGGTAGATTCATTTTAAAAATTACTTCTTATTTGATGGTTTACGACTAAACATTGCGAGCATTCGATCAGTTACAAAGAAACCGCCTACAACGTTGAAAAGAGCAAATCCAAGAGAAACTGAACCAATGATTAAAAGTGGTAAGTTACCTTCTGCTTTTACAATTAAAGTCAAGGCTGCAAGCATTGTTATTCCCGAAATTGCATTTGCTCCACTCATTAGAGGTGTGTGAAGAGTAGGAGGAACTTTTCCAATTAACTCGAGGCCTAATAAACTTCCAAGTAAAAGAACCCAAAGAAGACTTATAAAAGACATAATTTTAAAACCTCAATTTTCAAAAACTTTATTTTGAAGAACAACTCCTTCATCGCTTAATAAACATCCAGAAATGAGTTCATCCTCTTTATCTAATTTAATTACACCATCTTTTATAAATGGTGTAATCAAAGATGTTAAGTTCTTAGCATAAAGTGAACTTGCATCATAAGGAACTGAAGAGGGTAATTCGCCCGCTCCTATCAGTTTTACCCCATCTTTGATAATAGTTTCGTTTGATTTTGTTCCTGCGCAGTTACCTCCCTGAGAAACTGCTAAATCAATAATTACTGCACCAGGTCTCATTTTTTCAATCATGGGAGCGTCTATTAAAACAGGGGCCTTTTTACCTAAAACTTGCGCAGTACATATAGCAACATCAGCTTCAGATAAATATTTAGTTAAAGTAGCCTTCTGTTTTGAAAGGAATTCGGGTGTTACAGCTTTTGCATAACCTCCAGCTTCTCCAGGTTTTTCATCCACTTCAGGAAGTTCTATAAATCTTGCTCCGAGGGACTCAACTTGTTCTTTAACAGCAGGTCTAATATCAGATACAAATACTATTGCGCCGAGTCTTTTTGCTGTCGCAACTGCCTGCAATCCTGCAACGCCACCACCAAGAACCACTACTTTGGCGGGTTGAACTGTGCCTGCTGCAGTCATAAGCATTGGGAAATATCTATCTAACTCACTTGCAGCTAAAAGAACTGCTTTATATCCAGCGATATTGGCCTGTGAAGAAAGAACATCAGAGGATTGCGCTCTACTAATCCTCGGAAGCAATTCTAGTGATAAAGCTGAAATCTTATTACTATTTATAATCTTGAGAAGCTCCTTATTACCATATGGGTTAAGAAGACCAAGAAGAACTGCACCTTTCTTTAATTTAGTTAAATTATTCTCTGATGGAGTTTGAACACAAAATATCAAATCCGCCTCACCCCAAATTTTTTGATCTAAGTGATTTATTATTGTTCCGCCCGATGCTTTATATGATAAGTCACTAAATCCTGATAATTTTCCTGCTGAACTTTCAATATAAACATCACATCCAAGGCTTTTTAATTTCTTTACAGCTTCTGGTGTAGCCGAAACTCTCCTTTCACCAGAGCTTGTTTCGGAAGGAATAAGTATCTTTGTCAATTTATTTATTTTTTAAACATAATAAATATAAATTGAAGAAAGTCAAAAGTCTTGGATTTTTGTTAAAAATATATTTTCATTTCTATAAAAAATAGCTATCTAGAATATATAAGTACTAAATAATCTAATGAGTATAAAAGCAATCGAATGTCCTGATGGAGTGTGCCACAGTCATCATGGTGGTCATGCTGTTCCAAGGCAAGCTATGCAGAAAAATCTAGAAAAGCATGGTAAAGACTGGTGCGAGAAATTAGCAGAGAGAATTTATGAAATGTCAGTTGATACTTATTCACAGACAGTCATGCCCAGTCTCCACTCGGCAGGTTGGCAAAGAAGACATTTAGATTGGGAATTTAAACTGTCAGAAAATGATTCTGAACCTGATGAAGCTCTTGTTGAAGGAATTATTAATGCCACCGAAAGCTTTCTAAGGAGTAGTGAGGTTCATCGATTATTTATTCAAGAATTAGTTCAGGGCACATTCGAGGAAGCAAATGACAAAAAAATAATTTCTAAAGCAATAAAATCTATAATTGAAGAAGAAATTGTTAGTTCACTAAGAGAAAAGAAAGAAACTCTTTTAAAGAAAATTTCCGCAAAATTAATATCAGAAGAAAAAGTTAGCGAGGAACTTGCAATAAATTCAGCTAAAGAGGGTTTTGAGGAAGTTGAAAGGCTACTTGCAAATCACAGCGAGGCTGTCTAACTCTATTTCTTTATATATTCTTTATAATTCATTCAAAAAATGGCTCAAATATAAATTAAAGATTAAATTATTGTTTGGAAGTACAAAGTTGTAACTTATTAGACAATACATAGGTTCTGTAATGTGTTTATCTATATACAACTTAAATCTTCCAATGGAAAATTTCATTAGAAAAAGGATCGACATAGCGACCTGTTGGGCTACCAATAGAATTTCTGCAATGGACACTTTAGAAAGGTATGAAGACAGTTATGCAATCGCAGAAGAATTTAGAGAGTGGATATTACATATTGGAGAAAAGAACGAAAATTTAAAAGATTCTGTTTTAAACTTCCCAAAGGAGCTGAAAAAGTTATTAGATCAAAAAGTCAACGATTAAATAACAAATCTATCGAGTGAAATCCGCCCTACATTATTTGGGTTAGTTTATTATCATTAATAGTGAAATTAGCATATAAATGGAAAATAAAGAGAAGATTTCAAACGTAGAAAATGTTGTAATTATTGGTTCAGGACCAGCAGGTTACACTGCTGCAATATATGCCGCACGAGCAAATCTTCAACCATTACTTGTAACAGGATTTAATTCTGGTGGTATTCCGGGTGGGCAATTAATGACTACAACATTTGTTGAAAATTATCCAGGTTTCCCAGATGGAGTACTAGGTCCTGAATTGATGGATCTAATGAAGGCTCAAGCAGAAAGGTGGGGCACTAATTTATACGAAAGTGATGTGGTCTCAATTAATACCGATTCATACCCATTTGTATTAAAAACTTTAGAAGGAAGTATAAAAGCATACTCAATTATTATTGCAACTGGAGCAAGTGCAAATAGATTAGGCGTGATAAATGAAGATAAATTCTGGAGTAAAGGAATAAGTGCTTGTGCAATATGTGATGGGGCCACCCCTCAATTTAGAAATGAAGAATTAGCTGTTATTGGAGGAGGAGACTCTGCATGTGAAGAAGCAGCATATCTCACAAAGTACGGAAGCAAAGTGCATTTGATTGTTCGATCAGAAAAATTAAGGGCTAGCGCAGCAATGGTTGATAGAGTAAAAGCTAATCCAAAGATAGAAATTCATTGGAATACAAAAGTTGATAAAGCGGATGGTTCTGAATGGCTTGAGAGAATAGAAACTATTCACTCTCAAGAAGGTAAAGGGGAAATAAATATAAAAGGTCTTTTTTACGCGATAGGGCACACACCTAATACGAAGTTCTTAGGTAACAAAATTGATTTAGATAATAAAGGGTATATTGCTTGCAAATCAGGAAGGCCAGAAACATCTATTGAAGGCATATTTGCAGCAGGTGATGTTGTCGATTCTGAGTGGAGACAAGGAGTTACCGCTGCAGGAACTGGATGCATGGCAGCATTAGCTACTGAAAGATGGTTAGCAGAGAAAAACTTAGCAAAAACTATAGTCAGAGAAAATCCAGAACCAGAAAAAAAACTTAATTCATCAGATTTTAATGAAGAAGAAGTAAATGAAGATACTTTCGATTCAAATTCTGAATGGCAAAAAGGCAGTTATGCATTGAGGAAACTTTATCACGAGAGTAAAAAACCTATCTTAGTAATTTTTAGTTCCCCAAGCTGCGGACCATGTCATGTTTTGAAACCTCAGTTAAAAAGAGTAATTAAAGAACTTGATGGTGCTGTTCTTGGCGTTGAAATAGATATTGATAAAGATCAAGATATTGCAAAACAAGCTGGTATTAATGGTACACCAACCGTTCAGCTCTTTAAAGAAAAATTATTAAAAAAACAATGGCAAGGTGTTAAACAAAGAAGTGAGTTTAAAGAAGCCATTAAAAATATTATCTAAAGTAACTTTTTACTTATTATTCCTCTTGGGATTATTTTTATTAGTAGTAGGTCTAGCACCACCTGCATTTCTTTCTCTATAAGTTATCCTCCCTCTGGAAAGATCATAGGGACTTATCTCAACTAACACTTTGTCTCCAGCTAATAATTTAATTCTGAATTTAGTCAATTTACCTGCAGCTCTACATAAACATTGATGTCCTTCAGGTTGTTCCAAGGTAACCAAATAAAATCCATTTCCCTGCTCTTTTTCTATTACGCCTGAAGTTTCAATCATTAATTAATTTTTTACTAAGTTCATATTATCAGAAAAAGATTAGACAAAATTGATTTAAGAAAAAATTACATACCTCAAAATATGAAATTCAATTCAAATAGAAAATTTGATTTCATTAATAATTTGAAGTTGACCATAGTAAAAATTTGCTTTCGCAATTTTTTCAGAATCTTCTAATTGGTCAAAAAAAACAAATCCAAGACTTTCCCATAATGAAGATCCGCAAACATTATTCAATTCATTTTTTGCTTCTTTTGCAAAATTATCTAGTTTTCGTTCAAGATTTTTAGATTTTGAAACAGACATAGTTAAATAATAATAGTATAGTACAAATATACTATATACGCCTAAAATTGCAATGTTAAAAAGGTAATCTCTTTTTTTCTTCAATATTTAGATCTGCTTCCATTTCCCTTAATCTCTTAAGAATTTGTTGGTAGTACTCTTTGATATAACTCTCCAAAGACGTCATATCTTCTTTTTTAAGTTCCAGTATTTCGTAAGTTTTGCTCATATCAGCATCTAATGATTCACCACTACTAGTTACTTCAGCAAAAGCCAATCTTTCAGCAACATTTAAAGAATCTTGGAAAAAGGAAACTACTTTTTGAGTAACACTAATTAGAAAGGGAGATACTCTAAAAATCTTAGCCTTCTTTTCGCTAAATTTTTCACATAGTGATATGACTTCGTTTGAATCCCATGCTTTGGGGCCAACCAATGGCAATGATGTTCTATGAGTTTTTGGATTATTAACTGCTGCGACAATAATTTTTGCCATGTCTTGAGTATTCATATATGCGATTTTAGTTGGAGTTCCACTCATCCATACTGCTTGACTATCTAAAATTGGAATAGCGAATTGACCTATAACTCCTTGCATAAAAGCTGCACATTTGAAGATTGTATAATCTAGACCAGATTTCTCTAGAAGTTTTTCAGTACAATATTTAATATCCATTAATGGAACATTTCTAAATTTCTCTGTTAGAAGGATTGAAAGAAATATGACTCTTTTTACATTAAATGATTCGCAAGCATTAAATAAGTTCAGTTTTCCATCCCAATCTATTTCATAAATACTTTTTGGATCATCTGGTTTACTGGTAGCAGCATCAATAACAGCTTCAATATCTTGTAATGCATATTCAATATCAGAAGAATTCAACAAGTTACCCTTTGTCAATTCACAACCCCACTCTTGTAGAAAAGAAGCTTTTCTTGGGTTTCTTACAAAACATCTAACTTCATGTCCATCCTCTATAGCTTGCTTAGCTATTTGTCTCCCAAGTGTCCCTGTCGCTCCTACTAAAAGAATCTTCATATTTTAAGATTTGCTTAACCTGTAGACAATAACCTAATTTGTGATGTGTTCGTGAGAATCAATCTCCCTGAAACTTTAATAATAATGCACCACCAATCAATCCTATTGGAATAAGTATCCAAAAAACTGCCGCAATACTAAAAATTTCTTTAGCCATAGTAAAATTGAATGATTATTATAATTTACAATCAATATACATTTATTTGTTAAAAAAGTAGATAATGCAAATATCTTGAAAATTTTGAATATATGAATAATAACTTTAAAGAAAAAAAAATTAATTTTCCTAATTATTGGGATTGGAACGGTATTAAAGTTTGTTGGAGTGTTTCAGGAGAAGAAAATAAAATTCCAATTATCTTTCTTCATGGATTTGGCGCCAGTCGAAAACATTGGAGGAATAATTTAGAATATTTTGCCAAAAGGAATTGCGCCTCATATTCTTTAGATTTAGTAGGATTTGGAGATTCAGATCAACCTGGTATAAGACAAATTGGAAAATTAAATAATGAAATTTGGTGTAATCAAGTGAAAGACTTTATTGCACAGGTGATAAGACCAAAAAATTCTGGGAAAGTAATTCTTATTGGCAATTCCCTAGGATCATTAGTCGCTTTAACGTGTGCTGTTTCATTAGAGAATCAGATTGCAACAGTTATTGCATCACCTCTACCAGATCAAATTCAAGAAAATAAAAAATCCATAACAAAAAAATCATTATTTAAGAAATTTCAAAATAGGCTGATAAGAATATTTTTTATTTTTTTTCCTTTGGAGATTATTTTATTTTTAATAACCAAATTAGGGGTTATAAAACTGGGACTAAATTCTGCCTATTTCAAAAAAGGGAATATTGATCGCGAACTTATAGATTTGGTGACAAAACCAGTTTTAAGAAGAACTTCAGCTAGATCATTAAGAGCAATGTGTATTGGAATGTCCTTAAGAAGTGAAAAATTTCAAGCTTCATACCTTTTGAGAAAACTTAGCGACTCAAAAAAAGTTCCCTTTCTATTGATTTGGGGAGAAAAAGATAATTTCATTCCTTTGTTTGTTGGTAAAAAGATTGCAAATTTCCATAGATGGGTAAAATTAAAAATAGTATCCAATTCAGGGCATTGTATCCATGATGAAGATCCTTCGATATTCAATAAAATCTCCTATGAATGGATTAGGGATTTAAAAACCTTTTAAAATATGAAACATACATTATCAGTTCTTGTAGAAGACGAATCTGGAGCCTTGAGTAGAATCTCAGGACTCTTTGCCAGAAGGGGATTCAACATAGATAGCCTTGCAGTAGGACCTGCAGAATCTAAAGGAATTTCAAGGTTAACAATGGTTGTGGAGGGTGATGATGAAACTCTTCAACAAATGACTAAGCAACTTAATAAGTTATTTAATGTTCTAGGAGTTGTAGATTTTACTAATCTCGCAGCTGTTGAAAGGGAATTGATGTTACTAAAAGTTTCATCGAAAGAAGATACCAGAAGTAATATTCTTGATATAGTGCAGATTTTCCGTGCAAAAGTTGTTGATGTATCAGATATGGCATTAACTCTCGAGGTAGTTGGGGATCCTGGGAAGTTAGTTGCTCTTGAGAAATTACTCGAGCCATACGGCATCCTTGAAATAGCTAGGACTGGTAAGGTAGCTCTTAAACGCTCTTCAGGAGTCAATACAGAAATGTTGAAAATAAACAAATATTCCTTAGAAATTTAATTAGATATCTGGACTGCCTTGATATAGTCTTCTTTATCTATTTTTTTGAGTACATCTAATCCTTTAATAATCTTTCCAAAAATCGAATATCTTCCATCTAGTTCTGGGATCTTTGTAGTTACAAAAAAAAATTCAGTAGATGAAGACTTATTCTTACTGCTCTTAACCATAGCGATTGAACCACTCTCAAAAGTATTAACTAAATTTTTAATTTCATTGGGATTTCTTATTTGGTAGTTATATCTTGGTTTAATTTCTTCTTTAAATTTTATCTCTAAAGGTATTGATGGACTTGTCTTATTTAAGTTTTGATTTCGTTCAATATAAAGTTCATTTTCTGGATTAATACCACCATGAATAAACCTTATTTGGCTAAAATTTAATATTTTATAAAATTTTTGATTTACATAAATTTTTTTGTCTATGTTTTCCAGAAAGTTAGATACCGTTACTGGGTTATCTTCACCAAATAATTTAACCTCAATATCTCCTTTTGTAGTTTTAAAATAAACCACTTTATTAGTCTGAATACAACTAAATTTAAGTTTTTGGCAGTAATAATTTGAATCAATCTTATTTTTATAACTACAAGCTTGTACCAAAAACAAAACCTGTATAAAAGATAATGTTTTTAAAAAATATTTTTTTTTTATTTTAAGCCCTCCAAATTAACATCCAAAAATTTAGCTAGGCGAGCTCCTTCTTCTTCGACTTGAAGCAGTGGTTTAAGTTCACCTGCTCCGCTTAAAGGAAGGGGTTTTTTTCTACCTTTTAATACGAGGGCAATTCTTCTTCTAGGATTAAATCCCTCACTTATATCCAACTTAACCGATTTAATTTCATCGAAATTTAATTTAACTTCAATATCTTTGAATAATCCTTTTCTTTTTATTTCCACAGATTTTGATGATTTATCAAAATAATTACTTCCTGAACCAAAGTTTATGAAAACCAAATACCACAAGTAAAAATTTAATAAATTAGCTATTACTCCATATGCTCCCATTATTATTCCCTGAGGGATAAATAATAAAGTTGAAGGATTTCCTAAAGGTAATAAATCCCTTCCTGTGTAGCTAGATATAGAGGCCAAAAGAAAACCAATACCACCTATAGTCAACATTCCTCCAATAATATAATTTGAAATTTTTCTTGATCCACCAATTTTTTGTTCGATTTTATCGAAAGACCTGAGATCTGAATTCATTTTTTATCTTTTTTGAACCTAATTCAGATAATTTAACAAACTTAGGGAGTATTCTTACCTATTTTTTAATAAAAAAGTCAGGAAAGCTTTACAAGGCGTTTCAGATATACAAATATTTCCCCACATTACTCTAAATCTTTGTTACAGTCACTGCGTATCCCGAAGCTAAAAACGATTTCTCATGACGATCGCAGTTGGTAGCGCCCCACAAAGAGGATGGTTTGATGTCCTCGATGATTGGTTGAAGCGCGACCGCTTTGTATTTATTGGTTGGTCCGGACTACTTTTACTTCCTTGTGCTTATCTTGCTATAGGTGGTTGGTTCGTCGGAACAACATTTGTTACCTCTTGGTACACACACGGAGTTGCAAGCTCATACCTTGAAGGTTGTAACTTTTTAACAGCAGCTGTAAGTACCCCTGGTGATGCCATGGGACACAGTCTTCTATTTTTATGGGGTCCTGAAGCCCAAGGTAGTTTCGTAAGATGGCTACAACTTGGTGGTCTTTGGAACTTCGTTGCATTACATGGAGTATTTGGCCTTATTGGTTTTATGCTTCGTCAGTTTGAAATTGCTGGCCTTGTTGGAATTAGACCATACAACGCATTAGCTTTCTCAGCGGTAATTGCAGTATTTACAAGTATTTTCCTTATTTATCCTTTAGGACAGCATAGTTGGTTCTTCGCACCTTCATTCGGTGTTGCAGCAATCTTCCGTTACATTCTGTTCATTCAAGGTTTTCACAATATAACTTTAAATCCATTCCACATGATGGGAGTTGCTGGAATTCTTGGTGGTGCCTTACTTTGCGCTATTCATGGAGCTACAGTACAAAATACTTTGTATGAAGATACAAGTATTTATACAGATGGTAAGGTTCAAAGTTCAACATTTAGAGCTTTTGATCCAACTCAAGAAGAAGAAACTTATTCAATGATCACAGCGAATAGATTCTGGAGTCAAATTTTCGGTATTGCTTTCTCAAACAAGCGTTTCTTACATTTCTTGATGCTATTCGTACCTGTTATGGGTATGTGGACATCTTCAATCGGTATTGTCGGCTTAGCACTAAACTTAAGAGCTTATGATTTCGTAAGCCAAGAAATACGTGCAGCAGAAGATCCAGAATTTGAAACTTTCTATACAAAAAATATACTTTTGAACGAAGGTATGCGAGCATGGATGTCTTCTGTGGATCAACCACACGAAAACTTTGTATTCCCTGAGGAGGTTCTACCACGTGGAAACGCCCTTTAATAGTTTACTTAGAGCTCCTAACCAGAGTATTGAAGAAACTGGTTACGCTTGGTACGTAGGTAACGCCAGATTAATTAATTTATCTGGCCGTTTACTCGGAGCTCATATTGCTCACACTGGCCTCATAGTTTTTTGGGCCGGTGCAATGATGCTATTCGAAGTGAGTCATTTCACATTTGATAAACCAATGTGGGAACAAGGCTTAATTTGTATGCCTCACGTAGCAATGTTTGGTTTTGGAGTTGGCCCTGGTGGCGAAATTACTGATGTTTATCCCTTCTTTGTTGCAGGTGTTATGCATTTAGTCTCTTCAGCAGTTTTAGGATTTGGTGGTGTTTATCACTCATTAGCCGGTCCTGAAAAACTTGAAGAAGACTTCCCTTTCTTTTCTACAGATTGGAGAGATAAGAATCAGATGACTAATATATTAGGTTATCACCTAATTGTTTTAGGAGTCGGTGCTCTTTTCTTCGTTTTTAACTGGATGTTTGTAGGTGGCGCTTATGACACATGGGCACCAGGCGGTGGAGAAGTTAGACTAGTCAGCCCAACATTAGATCCTAGAGTTATCCTTGGATATCTATTCAGATCTCCATGGGGAGGAGCTGGTTCTATAATAGGTGTTAACTCTATTGAAGATATTGTTGGTGGACATGTTTATGTTGGTATTACTGCCATTATTGGTGGTTTATTTCACATTTTCACAAAACCTTTTGGATGGGCAAGAAGAGCATTCATTTGGAATGGTGAAGGACTACTAAGTTATGCTCTCGGTGGAATTTGTGTAGCAAGTTTTATTGCTTCAACATTCATCTGGTTCAATAATACTGCTTACCCTTCAGAGTTCTACGGTCCAACAAATGCTGAAGCTTCACAAGCCCAAAGCTTTACCTTCCTCGTAAGAGATCAAAGAATTGGAGCTAATGTAGGTTCAACAATGGGACCAACAGGTCTAGGTAAGTATCTCATGAGATCTCCTACTGGTGAAATTATATTTGGTGGTGAAACAATGAGATTTTGGGATTTCAGAGGTCCATGGTTAGAGCCTTTAAGAGGTCCTAACGGATTGAGCCTTGAGAAAATCCAAAATGATATTCAGCCTTGGCAGGTAAGAAGAGCTGCTGAATATATGACTCATGCTCCAAACGCTTCTATCAACTCTGTTGGTGGAATCATTACAGAGCCGAATGCTGTTAACTTCGTTAACTTAAGACAATGGTTAGCTGCAGCTCAATTCTTCCTAGGATGGTTTACATTCATTGGTCATCTTTGGCATGCTGGACGTGCTAGAGCAGCCGCTGCTGGTTTCGAAAAAGGAATCGACAGAAAGAGTGAACCAGCTCTAGAAATGCCTGATTTAGATTAATTTCTATCTCAACTACAAAAACCCTATTTAAAGATAGGGTTTTTTTTTGCTCAATTTTATTATCTATATAAATTTTCTCTGAGCCATGGCAAACTTAAACCCATTACATTACTGAAACAACCCTCTATTTTTTCTATATATTTACCTCCTATGCCTTCTAAGGCAAATCCTCCAGCGCAATATAAAGGTTCATTTGTATCTACATAACTCTTGATTTCCCAATCTTCCAAATTAGAAAAATAAACTCTTGAACTTACTGTTTTTTTTATTATTTCAGTGATTTTAAAAATTTTGGAAGTTGAATCAAAATTTCCAATTATTAGAGTATGACCAGTATGTAAAAATCCAAATTCTCCAGACATTTTTTTCCATCTAATAAATGCTTCCTCTTTATTAGATGGTTTTCCATAAGCTTCTCCTTTAAATTCAAAAATTGAATCGCACCCAAGTATTTCCAAAGGACCATAATTAAATTCTTCGGGCAATGATATATTCTGAATATTTTCAGATAAACTATTAGCCTTTTGAAAAGATAATTCCAAAGCTAAATTAAATATATTCTTTTCTTGGATAGTAGTTTCATCAAAGTCGCTTGATATTTGGATAAATTCAATTTGACAATTTTCTAGTAATTTCTTTCTAGATTGAGAAGCAGAGGCTAGAATTAACACAAATTTTTTACCAAATTATAATTCAATTTAATAATTAATAAATTTTAAAATTAATATAAATTACTAATGGAGTTAGAAGCAAAATTAAATGAAATAAAGCAGCCAATAATGGTCCTAGGCACTTCCAGTGGAGCAGGGAAATCTTTAACGGTTACTGCTATTTGCAGGATTATTAAAAATTTAGGAGAAGAACCAATACCTTTTAAAGGACAGAATATGAGCAACAACGCTTGGGTTGATTGGGAAGGAGGAGAGATGGCATATTCACAAGCACTTCAAGCTTTTGCTTGTGGTATTAATCCCTCTGCAAAGATGAATCCCATTTTATTAAAACCACAAGGAAACTCAATAAGCGAGGTGATTCACCTTGGCAAAAGCATAGGGACCACAACCGCACAAAATTACTATAAGGATTGGTTTATTCCAGGCTGGGAAGTAATTAAAAAAAGTTTAAAGTCTATTTACGAAGGGAATCCGAATTGCCGTTTAATTATAGAAGGGGCTGGAAGTCCGGTAGAGATGAATTTAATTCATAGAGATCTGACTAATTTAAGAGTTGCTAAATATTTAAATGCAAACTGCATTTTGGTAACTGATATTGAAAGGGGAGGCGTATTTGCACAAATAATTGGTACTCTTGAATTAATGAAGCCTGAAGAAAAGAAGCTTATAAAGGGAATTATTATAAATAGATTCAGAGGAGACCTTTCATTATTTGAAGATGGGAAGAAATGGATAGAGAATAAGACTCAAATCCCTGTTATTGGAATTATTCCATGGTTAAATGATTCATTTCCTCCAGAGGATTCTTTAGATTTAATAGAAAAAAAATCACTTTCTAAAAATCCTGAAATCAAAGTTGGAATTATAAAATTACCATCTATTAGTAACTTCTCGGATTTTGATCCACTAGAAAATGAAGAAACAATATTTATTGAATGGATTAGAAAATCACAAAATCTAAGTAAGTATGACTTCATTATTCTGCCGGGCAGCAAACAAACGATTAAAGATCAAATATTTCTTGAAAATTCTGGCTTAACTAAGGATATAAGAGACTATTCAAAGAAAGAAGGAAATATTATTGGAATATGTGGAGGTCTACAAATGTTAGGGACTACACTTGAAGATCCGTATTTTAAAGAGGGTTCCAAAAATTATTCTGAACAAAAAATTAAAGGGATTGGATTACTACCATTAAAAACGACTTTCTTTAAAAAAAAATTAACACGTCAAATCAACTCTAAATCTATATGGCCGTGTCAATCAGAAATAAATGGATTTGAAATTCATAATGGTCAAACTGTATTAGATGACATCCAAAGTTCATTAAAGATTAATCCTATTTTTGAAGATTCAGATCTTGGTTGGTATAAAGAAAATAATAAAGGAGGAACTATTGCAGGAACATACATTCATGGGATCTTTGAAAATGATAGTTGGAGAGAGCATTATATTAATTTAATAAGGAAGAGTAAAAATCTACCAATAGTAAATAAAAAATCAATATCTTATAAAAAGAAGAGACAATTCATTATTGATAATCTTGCAAATGAATTCCACAAACATTTAAATCTCAAATCATTTTTAAGTTGAAAGACACAAAAAATATAAAAGTAATATGGCCAAACAATAAAGAAACATTTGTTTCAGATGGTGATGACTGGTTTTCTTCTGCTGAAAAAGCAGGTTTAGAAATCCCTACTGGCTGCCTCACAGGAAGTTGTGGCGCCTGTGAAATTGATGTAAACGGTGTTACAGTGAGGGCTTGTATAAGTGAAATTAAAAATAATAAAAAAGGTACGTTACGGGTTTCTTTAATTACAGACCCCTTTTGGGAAAAATGAATTTCACTAAACATTACCTATTATTAGATAAAGAAAAACATAGTAAAAAGATGATCCGAAAAATGTATTTATTAGAATAACCTCCTTTTTTATTTTTGAGGAGGCAATAATATAGCTGCCCAAAACATGTGGTAATATTGGGAAAGATCTAATAATTAAAATATAAAAAGATCTAAAAGTAATATTGTCAAAAAATTTATAAAGATTATTTTTTTTTGGTTTGTTTAAAAATAATATATTTCTAGAAAATTTAAATTTAATTTTCCTAAGAATAAGAACTTGAATTACACTTAAAAGGGTTAAAGCAGGAGAAAAAAATAAAACATAATTCAACCCAAAAATTTTTAATAGGATAAAGTCAAATATAATTGTTATAGGGAGTCCTAAAAATATAGAAACTATATTCAAAGCAATCAAATATTTGTATTGAATATTATTAAATAGGGAATCAAGATCATAGGTATACTTGAATATCAAAGCAAGAAAATAAACCCCTAAATAGGTAAAAAATATTTTAAAAATTGCTGATCTAAAATTAAAACCTTTTCTATTCATATGAGATTAAGATTACAAATGGTTATCAAAATCAGAAAGGGTAGAATCACATATTATCCTACTTGAGCAATTATGGAACCAAACAGGAAATATTTAGACAGTCTCTCATTTTGTACATAATCAAATTTTTAGCATTTATAGGGAATACTTATGAAGACGCAGGAAAGTGAATAGAAGTAAAGAATTTGCATAAAAAAAAGACCCCTAACAATGGGGTCTCTTATGGCTTTACCAAATAAAGTGTTTCCTTGTTTCCACTTTTTTAGTAAAACCTCTCCTTCACACTTTTACAGATTATGTCATTAAACTCTTTTTCGTGGAGAGACTGAATGGAATGTTACTTAATTGTCACATGTGCCAATTTTTCATTTGTGAACATAAACAATAAAGAAAAACCAAATGCAGAGAAGGGGGAATTATGAGAGATTGACGTGTGAAGAGTTTTTAAAATTGTTTAACTTACTAGGAAAAGGTATCAAATTTCTACTGTATTAATTACTAATTCTTTTCCAAAATAGATAAATATTTGAAATCGTACGGAGAGGGTGGGATTCGAACCCACGAATAGTTTCCTATTAAACGATTTCGAGTCGTTCGCTTTCGACCACTCAGCCACCTCTCCTTCTCTTTATAAGTATGCATGTAATAAACAGAAAATTATGAACTATGTAATTATCTTAATTTTTAATTCCAACCCGCATCTTTCATAAATTTAATAGCTAAAGAATTTTTTTCTCCAAGGTCTTCTACCGTTACATTATCTGGCGTAAACTTTCCAAAGTTCTTTACTATTTCATTTTGATTAATTTCCTTCAAAGGATGTTCAAAAGTAGGGGCAGCTAAACCTTTACTTCCTTCGGGAGATGCTAAAAATTCAAGCAACTGAATAGCTTCATTTTTATTTGTTGCATATTTTGCAACACCACCGGCACTTATATTTACGTGTGCGGGATTAGGAGTAAGGACCTTTGTTTTTTTCGCATACAAAGCATCTCTTCTTCCATTAATACCCCCTAACATTCTTGCGACGTAATAATGATTAACAATTCCTACTCCGCATTTTTTCTTAGAAACTGCTCTAATTATTGCAATATCGCCTGGGAAAAACGGTTGGGAAACGTTTGAAATCATTCCGCTTAGCCAAGCTTTAGTTTTTGATTCACCTTTTTGAATTATTTGATTGGCAACTAAAGATTGATTATATGGACTTTTTCTATTTCTTAAACATACCTTACCTTTTAAAGAAGGATCAGCCAAATCAGTGTAATCATTAATCTTGCTGATATCTACCACTTTTGGATTGGCTATCATAACCCTAACTCTTCTGGTTAATGCATACCATTCTTTATTTGGATCTTTTAATCCAACAGGAACATCATTTTCTAAATTAGAAGATTCTATTGGTTGCAATAATCCAGCTTTAGCTGCATTAGTAATTCTTGCTGCATCTACTAACAATATTAAATCTGCTTGGGAATTCTTTCCTTCTCGTTTCAATCTTTCAATTAAAGAAATCCCTGCTGCCTCTATAAGCCTGACTTTAATACCTGTTTCTTCTGCAAACTTTTTATAAATAATTCTATCTGTATTGTAATGTCTACCCGAATAAACTTTGACTTCTTTTTCTGTTGAATTAGCGGGTATATTAACGTTTAGCAAAAATGTACATGTTAGTGCTGAATAAAAAAGTTTTTTGAGATTTTGCACTTTTTAAAATTAGTATCTATGGTTACTTTATACCCATTAAAAGAGTTCAAACTCCAAAACCGATCTTCGATACATTGAAATGTATCATTTTTTATATGCCATATGAATTATTTAACTCGTCAGTTATTAAATGCTGAAGAAATAAATTTTATAGGAAAAGAATTAGAACATGAAAATCAAGGTTGGGAAGATGGAAAAAAAACTGCTGGCAGTCACGCCTCCATCGTAAAAAATAATTTGCAACTAAAAAGAACATCAGATATTTCGAAAAAATTATCATCGCTAGTTAAACAAAAAATTTTAAATGATGACTTAATAAAAAGCTTTACTTTACCAAAAAATATTCATGGAATCATGTTTACCAAATCCTCCAAAGGAATGAAGTATGGACGACATATCGATAATGCATTTATGTCATCAGGTAGAGCTGACTTATCCTTCACAATTTTTCTTTCCGAAAAGAGTCAATACGAAGGGGGTGAATTATTAATTGAAAATCTTACTTTAGAAAACAAATTTAAACTTAATTGTGGAGAAATTTTAATTTACCCAAGCACCTATTTACATTCAGTTCAAGAAGTTCTCAATGGAGAGAGAATAGTATGCGTTGGATGGATCGAAAGTTATATAAAAAGTATTGAAGAAAGAGAATATCTATTTGATTTAGACGCTGGTGCTAGAGGTCTACTCGCCAAACATGGTAGGTCTGACGAACTCGATATTATTTTCAAATCCTATTCAAATCTTTTAAGAGTTTTGGGTGATTGAAAGAGAATCATTTTATACAACAAAAAGAATCTGAGTCTAAATTTGATTATTATATAAAAAAAGAATTCACTAATGCCGAAAAAAAGTTCGATTTCAATTTTCATTGCAGCTACAAGCGCACTTGCTATTTCCACAGCAAATACCAATTCCGTTAAATCAGGCGAAAATGACTTAGGGGGGCTTAAAGAATGGAATACAGATATGGCTTTAGATGCAGATTTTAAATTAGATGAAAATGCCCAAAAGATAGCTGATGAGGCTGCAAAATCAAGTACTTGTATTCCTATTGGAGAGGGTGAGAATTGTTGGTAAATTTTTAATTGAATAAAAAAAGGCCTCATTTTTTGAGGCCTTTTTTATTATCTAAATCTAGATTTAGAATTTGAACACTGTTGTTAAGACTGATCCAAATATATCATCTTTTGTATCTTCGTAAATATCTCTACCTCCGAAAATAGCAGGTCTTACTTCAATTGAATCGTTAGGTCTGAAAGCGTAATAAGCTTCCCAAATCAATGGATCAACTTCAGTAGAAGAACAAGTTCCGTTACACTCAGTAACTTTAAGTGGCTGAGTAAAGGCAATACCTATTCTATCATCTGCCTGGAACATATCTTTCCAAGTTAATCCGACAAAGTAACTGTCAGATTCTTTAGGAAGACCAGTTCCAACAGCCTGATCTGCTGATCTAATGTCATAACCAACACTTATTTCTGGAGTAGCAGTACCAGTTTCATCTGGTTTCCAATAAGCTCTAAGAGCATAACCAGTCGCATCTTCACCAGCACCATCAGATATTGCATCTGCCAATTTAGTAGCGTTATAAGCTTGTCCATTCCATTGTTGCTGGTTAGATAAAGTGGCTGAAACATGCCAGTTATCAGTGGTGTAAGCAACTTGGGTATCCCATTTGCTTTCATCAAGCTTACCTAGATGTCCTGCAGTACCATCCGCTCCCTTGGAGACTATGTTACTGGCGAAACCGAAACCGGCATCATTTTCATATTTAAAGCCATAACCAATGTCTGTACTAGCACCAAAGTTAGAATTACCACCCAGTTTCATTGATTTCAAAGCACCTGGCTTATAAATCGAAGGGGTTATGTACATGTAATAGTTTTCAATCCTTGGCCCCACGAAAGCAGTGATATCTTCTCCTATGGGGAAGCTATACCAAATTTTATCAACTTTAAATTGATCATTAGTATCTTTTGTGTCTATATGGTAGGTAGGTTTACTATCCCAAACACTTGCAGTGTCAGGACTTCCACCAACATCTCCTCCTTTAAGACGAACATAAAGATTATCATCTCCAGTGAAACTTGTATTTAAGTTCATTGTAAATGTATAACCTGATTGGACAGCTTCGGTATCTGTAGAACCATCATTGATTTCAGCAGCGCCGTCAATACCACCAGCCCAGAAAATGGCTTTACCATCCATTGAAGTAGTGCTTGAGAAAGCACCTGCTTCTAAATAATTTTGCTTAGTCTCAAGACCATCAACACGGCCATTGAGTCCAGCTATATCTTCATTAACAGTATTAATGAATGTTTTACTGTCGAATCTTGAAGAACGTTTTTTTGTGCTACGAGAGTAGCTGCTCATTTCCTCTAGATTGACAACATCGGAAGCTTGAGCAGCAATTGGAGTTATTAAGCCCAATGATGCACCCGCTACCAACAATTGTTGGAAGAGTTTCATTTTACCTCACACGAAAAAACCTAATAGATAGGTATACAAATTGTATCTTGAGTAACTTTTTTGGGTAGGCATATTAGATTCATTTAGATGTAACAAATTTTACAAAGTTCGATTTAAAATATTAATTTCAAGATTTTTTCATTTTTTTTAATAAAGGATAATTCAAAGCATTTCTCTCATCCATCCAAGAAGATGCAACTTCTCTTGCTAATTTTCGAATTTTTTCAATATATTGTGCACGATCTGTTACTGAAATTACACCTCTAGCATCAAGAAGATTAAATGTATGACTACATTTCAGAACGAAATCAAGGGCAGGAAAAGTTAATTTCTTTTCGATCAAATTATTTGCCTCGGCTTGGTAAATTATAAATAATTTCCTGAGATTGTCAGCATTAGATTCAGTAAAATTATAAGAGCATTGACTTTTTTCAAATTCAAGCCAGATATCGCTATATTTCAAATTTTTGTTCCAATTTAAGTCCCAGATACTTTCCTTATCCTGCAAAAACATTGCAATCCTCTCTAGCCCATAAGTGATTTCAATTGGGATTGGATTACAATCTACACCCCCGCATTGCTGGAAGTAAGTAAATTGAGTAACTTCCATTCCGTCCAGCCAAACTTCCCAACCTACACCCCATGCTCCAAGTGTTGGTGACTCCCAGTTATCTTCAACAAATCTTATATCATGATTTCTAGGGTTAATTCCAAGAGATTCTAAAGATGTCAAATATTTTTCCTGTATTCCTTCTGGTGAAGGTTTAATTATCACTTGATATTGAAAGTAATGTTGAGCCCTATTGGGATTATCGCCAAAACGTCCATCTGTAGGTCTTCTACATGGCTCCGCATATGCCACACTCCAAGGCTCTGGCCCAATAGCCCTTAAAAAAGTATGAGGATTCATTGTTCCAGCACCTTTTTCGGTATCATATGGCTGCATAATCAAACAACCTTCTTCTGACCAAAAATTATTCAAATTTTTAATTATATCCTGAAAAAACATTTAATTAAAATAGTGGAAAAATTTAAATCAATACCACTAGACATAATAACAAAGCTTAAAAGTAAAAAATATTTTTAACTCCAAGTTCTCAAAAGAATCATCCGATAAAAAGCCTTTATTAAAATTATCTTTAATAAAAAAAATGAGGAATTAATTATTTAAAAAAATCTAATGGCAATGGTCCAAAAGTATTAGATTCTTCAGTATCTTGATCATATTGACAGGTTATTAAAATTCCCTCTCCAAGACCATTTTCAGATCTCACAAAAACATTACTAGTTTTTTGGTTACCTTTTAAAAAAACACTTCCATCAGCATGAAGCGAATCTAAATTGCCAAATTTTATTGAGGAATATTTCTTAGAAATTGATTGCAATGCCTCAATAGCTTTATTATCAGTCGGTGCCATTATGCCTATTGTTATCCAGTTGGCATCAGAAATATTTGCTTCTAGTTCCTCTAAAAGTTTTTTTACTTGACTATCGCTTAATTGAGGTGCAGTTCTAAGGTTATTTAAATCGACTAATTTATTTATTTCCATTAGCTTTATATCTTAAAAATTACTAACCAAATGTTCTTCCATTCCAAGCCCACAAAGAAGCTGGAACATCCTCAAAAGAAATGTAAATCCTATCTGCTGGGATTCCCATTTTCTGATATATAAAATCTGATATTGGCTTTGCCATTTCTGAAGGACTTATAGAACCTATTGATTTGATTTCTAAAAAGCAAGAAGGTTTATCATCATTAAAATACATTTGGCAATTATCATCTATTTTTGCCATAACAAATCTTCTTGATTTTTTAGTTAAAGATGAAATAAGAATTGAAATTTCTTCGAGTAATTTATCTTTATTATTTACTTTTGCTGAAGTCGAAACATTAATATAAGGCATCTCTATGCAGCAAGATAATCTTTATTAGAATCATTTTTTAAATAAACAGTTTTATTTTTTAAATTTCTTTTTGATGAAAGATATGCCATATCATATGAACTTATTCCGTTTTTATAAGGATTGAAAAGAGCATTTTTAGACCTGTTTTTTTTGCTCATTTTGAACTCAATCATCATTAATAAACACTTAATTAATAATTTAACTTTTTTTGAATAGTTGTCTAGTTTTTTTGAAATTTTATAATTAATGAAATTAAAAAAATTCCTATTACACAATTAGAATTTCTTTTTACTAAATTTGGTAGGTAGATTCTAAATTATTTGTTTTGGAAGTTTTAAATAATTATCAAAGAAAAAAACTTGATGAGAGTGATGATAAAGAATTTTATGCTGATCCAAAATTTGTTTATCATTTAGATGCAAACTTCAGGCAAAATTTATCCTCTTTATATGAAAGAGAAATTGATAATTATTCAACTGTTCTTGATTTAATGTCCAGTTGGGATAGTTATTTACCTAAAGGCAAAAAATATAAAAAAGTTATTGGACATGGCTTAAACAAGCAAGAATTGGAAAAAAACAAAATTTTTGATTCTTATTGGATACAAAACTTTAATTCAAGTCAACAAATTCCACTAGATAACGAAAGCGTTGATTATTGTTTGATGGTTGCCGCATGGCAATATTTACAATATCCAGAAAATTTAACCAAGGAAATTGCAAGAATATTGAGTAGAGACGGCAAGATTATTATTGCTTTTTCAAACAGAGCTTTTTGGCATAAAGCTCCAAACATATGGACTTCATCAACTGAAGAAGAAAGGGTTAAATATGTAAGAAAAGTATTAATCACAAACGGATTTAATGAGCCAAAAATTGTCAAAAAGTTTACTGAACCAGCAACTAATATCTTTAATTTTTTAAATAAAGATCCATTTTATTGTTTAATCGCAACCAAAGAGTAATTTTTATATTTGCATTACATTAAACAAAAATTCTATGAAAAAGTTATAAGCAATTTTCATAGCCATACTTTTAGATTTTTACTAATATTGGATAGTTAAAATTAAAAATATGGGTTCTAAAAGAGAAAAATATCCTGAAAAATGTCCATGGGATCTTGGCCCTAATCAACATTTAGCCAAAGAAGAAAACTGGACTTTAAGATTAGGGGAAGCAAATGTATGCTTTAGCAAAAATAAATTAGATAATAATTATTTTCATGTAATTAGTAATGAAAATGAAGAGCAAATTCTTGCTTTTAGGGCAAGACTCCTTTATCAAAAACTACTTGATAAAGGCTTTAGGCTGGTTGAATAAAAACCTAATTTAACAAGCATAGTTCCTCAAAAACAAACTTTTGAGTTTCTTCTTCCTGATGTTGGTTTAAGTATTTTATTGTCCTGGAATTCAATATCCAATAATCTTCTTTACCTATATTTACAAATTCATCCTCGTATTCCAGTTTTTGAGAATTTACCTCAAGTGTATCAGGATCAATTTGTTGACTACTGTATTTTTTACTAAGGAAGCCGATTCCTGTATCTAAGAATTCTTCAACAAAAATTTCAATTATAGTTCCATGAATTTTTCTGTAGACCATATTAATACAATTATTTTTAACTCTATATTTATCTCCTTGATTTTTACCGGAAACACTCATTTCAATCCCATTTTCAGAATTTTTAAGTAAATTAAAATTATTTTCTGAATGAACAGATACGAATTCTCTCTTTACCCTATGAATACAAACTTCAAATAACTGAGAAGCAATACTTTTAACAATTTTCTCATCTTCTATTTTTTGAATATTTGGTTTAAAGTCTTTACCTAATATGAAGTCACCTTTGTGACTAATATTATTAGCCATAAAAATACATTTACCTTGGTAACCATTAAAATCATTCTTCCAAGTGTACCTATTTTCATAAGCCTCTCTGAAAATCTCCTTACAATTAATTTCTTTTAGATCATCCATTAATTCTTTAAAATACGTAAAATAATTCTACAAAAAAAAACCTCCCATATAGAGGAGAGGTTTTTTTATTAGATCAAATTAGTTTTGAGTAATTTTTGTATTTTCAATATTGTCAAAAGCTTGACCAATTTTCTTAAAGTCAAATCCCATTGCTCTTAGTGCGTGCCAAAGATGACCTTGTAAGAAAAAGAAACCCAAATAGAAATGAGTATTTGCGAGCCAAGCTCTTGAGCTATATGCTCCTGAACCTAAATCAACCGTATCAGTAAAATAAGGTGCGAATTCAAATTGGAGCTTTAGGGGCTCTCCATATAGATCAACTGGATATATCGTTGTATTTGAAGCACACCAAAAGGCAGCTACAAAAGCCATATAGGAAACACCTACCACTGAGTATGACAAAATTGCCTCAGCACCAAGTAACCCTTTCCCTTTGAATTCTGTATATTCTCCAAATTGTTTAGTACAAATATGGAAAACTCCACCAATGATGGTTAGGAATGCCACAAAAGCATGGCCTCCCATAATGTCTTCGAGACTATCTATTTTTAAAAAGTCAAATTGATGATTCCATATAGCAGCAATATCCAAATTATAAATAACTTGTCTTGTAGATCCTATTGCTGGGTCATAAATTCCATGAATCCTAGCCCATTCCACGAACATTATTGCTCCTAGGCCAAGAAAAATTAGATGGTGTCCAAGAATAAAAGTTAATTTATCAGGATCGTCCCATTCAAAATCAAAACTTTTTGGTTTACTACCCTCTGGATAATCACCAAGATCACCAGCAAATTTGTTGGAGTGTAATAATCCCCCAGCCCCCAGTACTGCTGAGAAAATTAGATGTAATGTGCAAATTACAACAATTCCATATGGCTCTGTAATAACTCCATTTTCAATTCCACCTATTCCAATACCTGCAAGGTGAGGAAGAACAATTGCTTTTTGGGCACCCATTGGAATGCTGGCGTCGTAACGAGCTAGTTCAAACAATCCAAAAGCTCCTGCCCAGAACATCATTAATCCTGCATGAGCAGCATGGGCAGCAATGAATTTACCTGAACGACCTACAACACCAGAATTTCCTGCGTACCAGTCATAGCTGACATCAGATTTTCCGTAAGTTTGTAACACTTGATTTAAGTAAACAGCAAATTGAGCATATTGCTATTCAGTATTGTTTTTACATGTTCTTTACAGATTTAATTACTTATGTAAAAAAAACATATTAAGAAAGAACAAATGTTACAAATTAGGGTAGTAATATCTTTGAAAGCTTATGCCAATGTGGGGATTTCACCCTTTAGCTGAGAAGCCCAAGTTTCAAGACGAGAATCAGTTAAGTCTGACTCACTATCCTCATCAAGAGGTAATCCACAAAAGCTTTCTCCAATAACACTTTTAGACTCTTCAAAAGTGTAAGTAGATTTATCTACATAACCGACCATTTCGGCGCCTGCTTTAGTGAAGTAGCTATGAAGTTCTTCCATGGCATCACAATAGTTTTCTGTGTAGGTAGAAGAATCTCCTAAACCAAAAATTGCTACCTTTTTACCCGATAAACTTAGTTCACCAATATCCTCCAATATTGAATCCCATGCAGTTCCCGATCTTTCTTCATCGGCACCAGTATTCCAAGTAGGAATTCCACAGATAATTCCATCAAGGCCTTCAAATTCTGAAAGATCATCCACATCAGATACATCTTTAGGTGCTTCTGCTGATGAGATAAAGTTGTGAAGACGATCAGCTACGTCTTCAGTTTTTCCAGTTGTAGTTGCGTAATAAATACCTACAGTCATAACTTCAAAATGTTTACATTAAAATAATAAAATCTAAAAACGTTAAATTAATTTCTTAAAAAACCTTTTCAAGTAAAATTTTATACTAATTAAAGTAAGAAATTTTTTTGAGAATAAATTTTTCAAAACATTTAAAATATCGTGAGCGACAAATTTCAAAATGATATCAATCATCTCGTTGAAGAATTTAACTTTATTGGTCAGAAAAAATTCAAATTAATAGTGTTGTTTGGTTTATTGGGAGATTTTGATAGCTTTGAATATGCAATAAATTTAAAAAATTTTATAGACAATCACAAAGAGAAAAATTTAGATATATTTGCCATTGCTATTGGCAACCAAAATGGGAAAAATAAATTCTGTAAATTTACTGGCTTTCTCGAAGAAAGTTTAATAGTTGTTTCTGATAATCAAATCCACAATAATCTAAAAGTCTCAAGAGGATTAGACATTGGTTTAGGAGGTTGGATTAATATGCTTTTGATGCTATCAGGGATAAATTCTTTTAAAACAATTAAAGAAGTTATTAGAGGTTACACTGGCGACAAAAAAGCAAAGCAAATCTATTCAGAATTTGACAAAATTGATATCTTAAAATTTCTAAAATTTTCAGGTAATTCTTTTAAAAAGGTATTCGGGGAAGGTTATTTGAGACCATTTGAATTGGCAACATTTAGATTAAACAATATGAATGAAATAATCCAAAATTGGAGTGATTATATTCTTGATGAAGAATACCTTCCTCAAAGAGGAGCTTCCTTCTTATTAAATGATCAAAATCAAGTTGTTTATAAATTTTTTTCAAGTGATGTTCTTGGATATTCATCAAATATGAGAGATCCTGTAGGATTTTTATCTGATTTAATTAAAGAATAGTTTTTAAAAAATATTTTTATGAAAGAAGATATATTCGGATATTTTGCAGCGATTTTAACAACAGCAGCATTTCTTCCTCAATTGATAAAAACTTTAAAAACAAAAAAGGCAGATGATGTTTCTTTGACAACACTAATTATGTTTATTATCGGTGTTTTGTCTTGGATTATTTACGGTTATAAAATTTCTTCTACACCAATATTGATAGCAAATTTAATTACCCTGATCTTAAATTTACTGATATTAATTTCTAAAATATATTTTTCAAAAAACTAATATGAGTAAATTTTTTAAAAGTAATTAACTTTATATTTATTACTTGAATCTTTACTAAAATAAAAATAAAAAATTACTTATCTTGAAAACTTCAAAATGCTGGGTTTGGTTTAAAGGAAGCCTCAACAGTGGTGGATATTGGAAAGAGGGTTTTTCATGTACTTTTGATGAGAACCCCGGAGTATTAATAGAAAGTCCTGCTTACGTAACTTGTCGGGTTCCTACATGGAGGGTTTTGACCAAAGAACCAGAAAATTTATATGAGTCACCTTCAATTCCTGACAAAGCAATCTGGAAAATAATTTAAATTTGCAATTAACAATAAAAAACTTTTTGACTGCACTGCGGCAAGTTAATATTGCTTTAATAGATATCTAATTAATACCATCTACTCTCTTTTTATAAATATTATTCCTTTTTTAATATTTGGTTTTCTCCTGGGGGAAAAGAATCCAAAGATTTCAAAATATATAGCAAGACCTCTAATAAGATTCGGTATTCCATTAAGTGTAATGGGTCTTTTATTAAAGGAGGGTATAGATATAAACCTAATTAAAAGTGCATTTTTAGCATTTTCTGTAATTGGATTTTTAATAACTTTAATAAATATAATCCCAATATTTAAGAAGAGGCTTGCAAATTACACATTGCAGCTAGCAGGCCTAATAGGTAATACATCATTTCTTGGAATACCAATTGCGCTAGCTCTTCTACCTTCAACAACTATTAATTTCACTATTGGATTTGATTTGGGAACAACACTTTTCGCTTGGATATTTGGACCTTTTTTTCTTCAAGAAAAATCCAACAGCAATAATATCCCAAACATCAAAGGACTATTTAATGCATTGATAAATAGCCCTGCATCAAGAGGGATCATTGGTGTATTTCTTGCATATCTTTTCCAGATAGATGAAATTTTAGGCAATTATCTATGGATTCCTGCAAGATTAGTTATTGCTTTGGCAATAATAGTTGTAGGGACAAGACTTGGGATAATAACAAATCAAAACAAGAGGATTTTGGATCTTAATAAAGAAATAAAATTTTCAATTCTATTAAAGTTATTTATTTTTCCCTTTATTGTTTTTGTAATATGCAAATTCATAAATTTTAACTTTTATCAATCATCTGCGGTAATACTTCAGGCAGCAACCCCTACAGCAATATCTACAATTTTAATGGCAGAGGCTTATGGTATAAAACAACAAATTGCTTCAAAAATTCTTTTTACTACAACCTTAATTTCAATAATTACAATTCCTCTATTAAAAATATTTATGAGTTTATTTATTTAAAATAGCTCCAACGAAAACATCTTTTTGATGCATGTATAATGAATAATGTAAAGATAATATCCTGATAACTACATAATGTCTTAAGATTTATGTTATGAAGTCAGCAAACCCTGAAAATGAATATATCCCTTTAAATCTTAGGATTTCTGTAAGGAGGGATACTTTAAGGCTTATCTCTGAAATGGCTCAAGATATGGGAATAAGCATTAATGAAGTTTTTAGTTTTTTAGCAGAAGATTCTGTTATTGACCTTGAATTAATGGAAGATTTGAATAATATAGATATTCCCAGCAAGTGCAGCCTTGATGATCTAAAAAAAGCTCTTCTTAAAAAAAGACTTTGTTAAAATTTTTCAACTTTTCTATTTTTCCAGTCAGATTTATAACCACTATTCACTAAAAATTTCGAATAATTATTTAAATCACTTTTTTGAATTCGCCATAATTTATAAATCCCAAATTCACCCAATTTTTGATGATTAATTTTTGACCATTGCTGTCGGCGTGAAGAGTATTTATCTATCACGACCAATATAGATTTGTATTCATAATCGGGTTGATCCTCATAATTTTCTCGCCTATCAGTATTTAGCCTGTCTGACAGATTAATTAATCCCTCTTCAGTGCTTGGTTCATAAAAAACTATTTGCCTAGAATAAAAATGTAATGAAGGCTTTCTAATACCAATCATTGCTAAAGTTTCCCCCCCCTCGCGAATATCTGAAATTAATTTTGAGATATTTCTCAAAGGTAATTGCCTAGAAGTATCTGCTAATTTTCTAATTGGCGACATCAAAAAGGATTGTCCAATTAAAAGTAAAATTTGAAGATAAAGAAGGATATTTCTGGATTTTAAAGAAAATAAAATTATTGCAAGCAATGTAAATGAAGAAAAGAATAATTTGGCTTTAAAAATTATTCCAGAGCTTATTAGTTCAGATGCAAGATTAGGCATTTCGGGATCATTTATTGTACTTAACCAATTATTTGAGAAAAAGAATGCCATCGAAACACCGAACAAAATTAAAATATTAAAAATCCATAAACATAGATAACTTTTACTTGAATTTTTTAAGTTTATAAAGCTATTACTAATTAAGATTGCTGCTGCTGGAGTTGCTGGCAACCAATAGCTTGGTAGTTTTGTAGCAGAAAGGCTAAAGAAAATTAAAACTGATATTAACCAACATAGTGAATAGGTATAAAGGGTCTCTGTGACATTGCAACTTTGTTTTGAACTTTTCAAGAAATCATTAAAGGCTTTGAATATCCCGTGATACAAAAAAGGAGTGAATGGTAATGAAGCCAATATCATTATGTAAAGAAAAAACCAGAATGGTTCGGCATGATTATTTACAACTGAGGTATATCTTTGAAAATTATGGTAACCAAAAAAATTATCCCAAAAAGGCTTTCCCTCTTTTATGAGTTCTAATATGTACCATGGAAAACTTATGAGTATTGTTATTAAAAACCCTTTCTTAGGGTTTATCTTACAGAGCAACGTTTCCCAATTCTTCTGACTAAACAAGAAAGATGTAATAGTCAATAATGCCAAAACAAATGCAACAGGTCCTTTAGTTAAAATTGCAAAACCTAAAAATACCCACGCTGCAATACATTGGCCATTATTTTCACTTGCCATTCTTCTCCAAAACAGAAGTAGGCTTATCCCCAAGGTTCCAGTTAAAAGGGCATCACTCACAGCGGTTCTACTCCAGATAATTATTAGTGGAGACAAAGCAAAGCTTAATGATGCAACTATTGGAGTGAGGAATTGCCTATTACTCTTATGTGGCCAACAAAACAAAGTATCTCCAATCATCAACATTAAAAATAATGATCCCAAAGCTGAAGGAAGTCTTGCTGAGAGTGTCCCGTAACTATCCCAGATCTCGTTTTTCGGCAATGAGTAAAAAAAACCCATTAGCCAATATATTAATGGAGGCTTATCAAAACGAAACATTCCATTGACCTTTGGAGTTATCCAGTCACCAGATTCACTCATCGCCCTTGCCGCAGCGGCAAATAAAGGGGGCGTCTCATCCACCAGTCCTGTAGTACCTAAACCTAAAAAAAATATAATGATCCCACAAACAAAAACTATCAGTAAGGTTATAAGCCTTTTTTTTGAGTTAAGGAGAATCATTTAATATCATTTATATGCATGCATTACCTTATTAAGCCAGTTAATAACCTTGTTAGCAAATATATCTGTGGAGGCATTTTTTTCTACCCATTCTCTACATTTCTGACGCTTTATTTTTTCAATAATCTCAACATAAGAAAGCATATTTTTTTTATCGTCAGGATCAGCAAGATAACCTGTTTGGCCATGCTGAATAATTTCACTAGGTCCTCCCCTTTTATAAGCTACAACAGGCACCCCACAGGCTAAAGCTTCAACAATAACATTCCCATATGCCTCATTCCACTTCGGAGTGTTTAGCAAACCTCTGCATTTACCAAGTTCTTTTTGTAATTCATCGGTTGATAAAAACCCCATCCAATCTATAGTTCCTTGAGGGAATGATTTTTCTATCTTTGAGGCATACATCTCATCTTCTACAAATCCCCAAACTTTTAATTTTTCCCCAAGTTGATCTGCCACATAAACTGCATCCTCCAAACCTTTCTCCGGAGCCACTCTCCCAACCCATGCCAAGGGTCCCTTAACTGAATCTTGAAAAATATAATTGTCTAAATTAAACCCATTCCCAATAATTGTTGGTTTTTTTATGAATGGATAATCATTAGCTTGCATTTTCGAATGAAAAGCAAAATTATTTGGATATTTAGCATATACCTTAGAGATTAAATTACTAATTACTAAACTTTCAGAACCCATACTAATAATATGAGCAATGGGTATCTCTAAATTTAGCGTCATCCAAATAGGCAACCAATCATAGGACAAGTTCAACAATACATCTGCCTGTTTAGCTATATCTATACCCTTTTCAAGCATTCCGGCCAATAGTGAATTGTCTGGAATACTCACGTGAGAATTGAAATCTTGATGTTGCCAACTAATTTGATCTTCACCCTCCACAAAATGTAATTTCGCATTTACATTACTTTCATGTAACTTTGAATTTTTTGGAGCTACAACCTCAACAGAATGACCTAAAGAAATTAAACCTGAAACTAAAGAATTTAAAGTTAATTCAACTCCACCACCTTTACCACTACCCAAGAATCCTATTGGAGTACTGATCAAAACTATTCGCATTATTAGACTTTTTACAAAAAGACACTAATTAAATAGTAGTGTCAGAAAACTTATTTTCCCATAAACTCTTTCGCTGGCTAACAAAAAATACCGAGATTAGCACAAATACTACTCCAATCCACTGAACAATAGTGAGCCTTTCATCTAACCAAACACCCCCACTAAGAAGAGCAAATACAGGAGTTAAAAATGCAAGAGTACTAAATCCTGTTATTTCTTTATTATTAGCAAAATAGAAAAATAATCCATACGCTATTGCTCCGCCAAAAATACTTGCAAATGACATAAGTCCCCAATCATAAAGCGACCAATCTGGAATTATTTTGAAACTTGATTGTAAGCAGTGCTTAATAATTAAGGGCAACCCTCCTAAAACCATATGCCAACCTGTAACTGCAACTGGATCACTTTTAGTACAAGTGAATCTAATTAAAATTGTTCCTAATGCCATAGCTAAAGAAGCTGCAAGCATCCAGAGTTCTCCAAAGTTAAAAGCAACATCATTTATAGACTTGTTAGACATCAACCACCAATTACCTAAAAATTCTTGTGGAACTCCTAAAAATACTATTCCTCCTAATCCGAAAAGTAGTCCTAACCAACCTATTGGATTAATTAAATTTCCAAAAATTGCCCTCGCTAAAATAGCTACCAAAAGCGGCTGAGAATCAATTAAGACAGAACCTAAACCTGCTCCAGTCTTTTCGATACCATAGGTTAAGAACAACTGAAAAAAAGTAGCATCGACAATTGTAAAGACAAAAAACCACTTCAAATCACACTTATAAATTTTTAAATCTCTTTTTAACAAATATGTTGTAATTAGAACAAGAATCCCTGCAGGAATTAATCTTAAAGAAGCCACAAACTCCGGGCCAGCATTAGATACTAAGGGAGTCATAGCCGCCATTGAAGTACCCCAAAGTGCAAAAGGGAGAATCATTAAAAACCAATTTAGGATTGAATTCATTAGTTCTGCTGATAATCTTTTTAAAGTAGTTTTATGTTTTTACCTTAAAAGAATGATTTGGCCTTTTAGACGAAAGTCAAAAAAAAGAATGGCTCGTATAGTAATAGATGAGCCTATTACAAGTTCAACGAGAGTTTCTGTCCTTAAAGCTCTTAAACAAATTGAGGATAGAGAATTTCCTGCTTTAATCGTGAGAATTGATTCGCCAGGCGGTACTGTCGGAGATAGCCAAGAAATATATTCTGCTATTAAAAGACTAAAAGATAAAGGATGTAAAGTCATTGCTAGCTTTGGTAATGTCTCAGCATCTGGAGGTGTTTATATTGGTGTTGCATCTGACAAAATAGTTGCGAATCCTGGAACAATTACAGGATCTATTGGTGTGATTATAAGAGGAAATAATTTATCTGAATTATTAGATAAAGTTGGTATTAAATTTGAAACCGTTAAAAGCGGTGTATTTAAAGATATACTTTCTCCTGATAAGCCTTTAAGCGAAGAAGGGAGGAGATTGCTTCAAGGCCTTATTGATGAAAGCTACAAACAATTTACTGAAGCAGTTGCTGATGGAAGAAATTTACCTGTTGAAGAAGTAAGGAAATTTGCCGATGGGAGAATTTTTACTGGCACTCAAGCGAAAGAATTAGGACTAGTTGATGAGGTTGGAGATGAATTTGTTGCAAGGGAGCTAGCTGCAGAAATGGTTAATATTGACCCAAAAATTCAACCCCTAACATTTGGTAAGAAAAAGAAAAAAATACTTGGACTAATCCCTGGAAGTAAAATGATTGAGAAAATTATCAATAATATCTTTTTTGAGTTTGACTCATCTAATAAAGTACTTTGGTTATACAAGCCTTAAATCGATATGTCTGAAAAAATGAAAGATAATTATAAAATTACATTTATACGTGGTGCCACTACAGCATCTGGGAATTCTGTTAAGGAAATAGAAGTTGCTGTAGTGGAATTAATTGATGAATTAATTTCACGCAACGATTTGATTAGGACGAACATATTATCCATTACATTCACGGCGACAAAAGATTTAAATGCATGTTTTCCCGCTTCAATTGCAAGGAAATTTAATGGACTTGATTCAGTTGCCTTTTTAGACTGTCAACAAATGCACGTATCCAATGATGTTGATTTTTGTATAAGAATAATGGCTCAAGTTTTATTGCCACCAAATTATGCAATAAAGCACCCTTATTTAAAAGGCGCTGCAAAATTAAGGACAGATAGATGTTAACCTTAATGAAAATTATTTTTTCTGCTTTAAATTTGAATAGCACGAACTAAACCTCTAAATTCCATTCCCTTAATGTTAAAAATCACAAAGAAGCTTACTCTAAATCTTAAAATTTTAAGATTTATAATAATCTCTACATTTTTTGTTTTAACTCCCTTTTACAATATTCAAGATGTTAGAGCAGGATTAGAATTCCAGTGGGATCAAGACGATAGTTTTAGAAGATTAAAGTGGTTTCAAAAAGAAAATAAAAGGAGATTTAGAAATACAATTTATTTTTTCTTAAGGCCATCTGATAGAAGAACTGATCTCTTAAAAATTAATTTAGCAATTCCTAAGACCTTTAAATCAACTCTAAATAATGAAAAAATTAGCTTTTGCAAAGTAAAAATAGGTGGTTTTGATAGCAGAACTAAATGTCTAGAAGAAATTCCAGCTGATTTCGAAATCAAGACTGAAGAATCAGGCTTACGTTCTTTAGATATTTACCCCTACAGCCCAATTCTTTCTAACAAGGAAAGTTATGCAATTGTCTTTAAAATCTTTAATCCAAAAAAATCAGGCTTGTATCAATTTAATTCATTCGGGCAACCTAAAGGGAAATCATTTTCAAGTTATTTAGGAAGCTGGACTATAGTGATCGATTAAATGATAAATTAAATAAGGATAATTAAACAAATGACTAAAAGAACTTTTGGCGGAACTTCAAGGAAAAGAAAACGTGTATCTGGTTTTAGAGTAAGAATGCGTTCTCATACAGGCAGAAGAGTTATTAAAAGCAGAAGACAAAAAGGTAGAGAGAGAGTAGCTGTATAACTTTAATTTTAAATGGCCTTACCTAAGGATATGCGTTTAAAAGGACATAGGACCTTTAATTACATTCATAAAAATTCCATAACATATCATGGAAAATTAATGACTTTTAAAGTTGCGATATCGAATCCAAATATTCTTTTAACCCATAAACTCAAAAATACCTCAAATAAATTGAGGGTTGCCATTGCTATTAGTAAGAAAGTTTCAAAAAAAGCTGTAGAAAGAAATAAATTAAGAAGAATCCTGCAAGAGTGGTTATTAACAAATATTCAAAAAATTAATAACCACAAACCATATTGGTTACTTGTTAACCTTAAATTTGGAGATTTCTGCAATGATAAAAGTAGACTTTTGGAGGAATTTCAAAACTTAATGTTCAAATCTCGTCTAATCAAATGATTAACATGAATGAAGAAATTATTTATGAAGGTGGGCCCGCAAAAGGTGATTTAATTATAAATCTTCTTGCAGGTATAACTATTCTTGGATTACCATTCACTTTTGCTGCAATAGTTAGAGCATTGTGGTTGAGATATAAAATTACAAACAAAATAATTTCAATAGATGGAGGTTGGTTTGGTAAAAACAAAACACAAGTTTCATTAAGTAACATCGAAGAAATTAGATCAATTCCAAGAGGATTCGGATCATACGGTGATATGGTTCTTATCCTTAATGACGGATCAAAGGTTGAAATGAAATCATTACCTTTATTCAGAGAAAAACAAAAATTTATTGAAGAAAATATAAATAAAAGATCACAAATTCCAAATCTCAACGAGGTTGAGGGATTTGCTACTAAGTCCTAAATAAATTAATTACAAAAACCTTATTTTCCTGTAAAATAAAATGTCTAATAAAATTACACTCTTTTTAATATCGTGATAGGGTTCATTTCTGAAAAATTACTTATCCCGATTCTAGATTTTTTCTACGGTTTAGTTCCTAGTTACGGATTAGCGATTGTTGCATTAACAGTCGTAATTAGAATTGCACTTTTCCCTCTAAGCGCTGGCTCCATTAGAAGCGCAAGGAGGATGAAGATTGCCCAACCAGTAATGCAAAAAAGACAAGCAGAAATAAAATCTAAGTTTTCAGGTGATCCAAAGAAACAGCAAGAAGAACTTGGAAAATTAATGAATGAGTTTGGTAGTCCCCTAGCAGGTTGCCTCCCTTTAATTGTACAAATGCCCGTTTTGTTCGCATTATTTGCAACTTTAAGAGGATCACCATTCGCTGATGTCCCATACAACATAAATCTCAAGGTAGTTCCACAGGATCAAGTAGCAGCTATTGATCCAAAACCCTACAAATCTCCAAGACACTCTATATTCATTACAGAAAAATCTCATTTTCCTGTAGTAGCTTCAATCCCCAGTGGAACAAAATTAGGAACAGAAGAATCCGTAAAAATAAATTTACAAACAACAAACGGCAATAGCTACTCGGAAGTTTTATCTAAATATGACAATGGATCAAAATTTCTCCCCACTTGGACCGTTTCTAAAGGATCCGAAAATCTTAAGGTTTCTCAAGACGGTACAGTTACAGCAATTAAACCAGGGGATGCAACAATTGAGGCGAAAATACCTGGTTTAGCAGCAAAAAGTGGTTTCCTTTTTATTAAAGCTCTTGGTCAAGTTGGGTTTTACGTTGATGGGGCAATTAATTGGGATATTGCAACACTAGTTGGTGCCTTTGGATTAACCCTACTTCTTTCTCAAGTTCTATCTAGTCAAGGGATGCCTGCGAATCCACAGCAATCGACAGCAAATAAAATTACACCAATCATGATTACTGGAATGTTCCTGTTTTTCCCACTACCAGCAGGAGTTTTACTATATATGGTTGTTGCTAATATATTCCAAGCATTTCAGACTTTTCTGCTTAATAAAGAAGCTCTTCCTGAGAATCTACAGAAAATTTTGGATCAACAATTATTGGCCAAAGATACAGTAATAGCAACTTCTGCTTCAACTATTTCAGATAAAAGATTACCTTTTGAACCTAACAGCAAAAAATAGTCAAATTCTTAAATAATGAATTCTTGGTGTAGAAATTTAGAATTACTTATAAAATCAAGAACTTCATTAATTTGGATCAGGACTAAAGAAGAGGAAAGATTAGAAAAACTAGTTAACTTTTCTTGTGAAAGATTAAATATAAAAAGATTCGTTTGCTGGGATTGTGTGAGTGGCATTAAAGGATTAATAAATGAACAAGGTAAATTTTCTAACAATCCACTTGGAGTCCTTAATTGGCTTAAGGAACAAAGCTCTGAAGTTTCAACTGTTTTATTAGTAAAAGATTTTCATAAGTTTTATGATGATCCATCTATTAATAGGACTATTAAAGAACTATCTTCAGCGCTTACGGAAACCAGCCATAATTTAATTATTAGTTCCCATCTATTTCCCTCATCAGAAGATCTTGATGAATTAATGACAATTGTAACCCTACCTTTGCCTGATCAAAAAGAATTGAAAAATCTAATAAAAAAAATTGCTATTAATACAAATTCAAATCTTGAGGAAAAGGACTTAAACGAACTTTCTATAGCTTCAAGTGGATTAACCGAAATAAAAGTAAAGCAAGTCACTGCAAAGGCCCTTGCTCAAAGAGGAAAAATTAGTAAAGAAGATATTAAAGATATTCTTGAAGAGAAAAAACAGGTTATTGCTAGAAGTGAAATTTTAGAATTTTTCGAAGCCAAATCAAGTCAAGATGATATTGGAGGTTTAGATGTTTTAAAAGTATGGCTTAATCAAAGATATAGGGCTTTTTCTAAAGAAGCTAGAGATTACGGATTACCTATCCCAAAAGGAGTGTTACTTGTGGGGGCTCAAGGGACAGGGAAATCTCTCACCGCAAAATCAATTTCTAAGAGTTGGTCGATGCCTCTACTTAGGTTAGATGTTGGAAGACTATTTTCTAGCCTTGTTGGTTCAAGCGAGGCAAGAACTAGAGAAACAATTTTAAGAGCTGAGGCAATGTCTCCTTGTATCCTCTGGATCGATGAAATTGATAAGGGCTTTGGTGGCGATGCTAGAAGTGATGGAGGAACAAGTCAGAGGGTCTTGGCAAGTTTGCTAACTTGGATGGCTGAAAAAGAATCAGCTGTATTTGTCATTGCAACAGCTAATGCTATAGATAAGCTTCCTGCTGAATTATTAAGGAAAGGCAGGTTTGATGAGATATTTTTTCTTGATTTACCTAATTCTGAAGAAAGACAAAGTATTCTTGATTTGCATTTAAAAAAAAGAAGACCAGGTTACAGTTTTCCTCTATCTACTATCATCGATAGAACAGATGGATTCTCAGGTGCAGAACTTGAACAAGCAGTAATAGAGGGGATGCACATTTCATTCTCTGAAAATAGAGAACTTATGGAGAAAGATTTAATAAAGGCAATTTCTGAATTAGTTCCTTTATCAAGAACTGCTAAAGAGCAAATTGATTTACTAAAAAAATGGTCCTCCACAGGACGGGCCCGCTCTGCATCGTGAAAAAATTTAATTTTTAAAATATTCCATAAGTCAGGAATCATTAATTTAGTTAATTTTTAATCAAAAAACCCAAATAATGAATCGTGATTAACTATCTTTATTAATGTAATAAAAAAAAAGAGTGTTAGATCAAAAATTAATAAGAGAAAACCCAACACTTGTTGAAGATAATTTATCCTTAAGAGGAAAAGTTTACAAGATATCTCACATACACGAATTAACTATTAAGAAAAGAGAAATTGATATAGAAATATCCAGTCTCCAATCTGAGAGTAAAAAATTAAGCAAATCAATCGGTCAAGTTATTGGAAAATCCCAAAATAATCATTCACAGGAATTAAACGATTTAAAGAAAAAGGGAAACGAATACAGAATTAAAATTTCTGAACTCGAAGAGAAACAAAGAATATTAGACAAAGAAGTAGATGATGAGATATATAATTTGCCAAATTTTCCTAGCAAAGACGCGCCTATTGGGAAAGATGAAAGTGATAATTTACAAATAAAAACTTGGGGGGATCCTCTAATAAAAGAGAATATTAAATCACACTGGGAAATAGGAGAAAGTCTTAATATTTTTGACTCTGTAAAATCAACAAAAATTTCAAAAAGTCGTTTTATCACTCTTACAGGCAATGGTGCCAGATTAGAGAGGGCATTAATTAATTTTATGCTCGATATGCATACTAAAAATGGTTACTTGGAGTTAATGCCGCCAGCTTTGGTTAATTCAGAAAGTCTTACCGGATCAGGTCAATTACCTAAATTTTCAAATGAAAGTTTTAAGTGTTCCAATGACGATTTATGGCTTTCTCCAACAGCTGAAGTTCCACTAACTGCTTTTCATAGAAACGAGCTTATTGATCCCAAGCTGTTACCTATTAAGTACGTTGCATATAGTCCATGTTTTAGGAGAGAAGCTGGAAGTTATGGAAGGGATACTAAAGGTTTAATAAGACTTCATCAATTTAATAAGGTTGAACTCTATTGGTTTTGTGATCCAAGTAAATCTTTAGAAGCTCATAAAAAGATTACTTCTGATGCTGAAAGCATTTTAAAAAAGCTCAACTTACCCTATAGATTAGTAGATATTTGTACTGGAGATTTAGGTTTTTCTTCTAGTAGAACTTTTGATCTTGAAGTTTGGCTTCCCAGTAGTAAATGTTATAGAGAAATTTCAAGTTGCAGTAATTGCCTCGACTTTCAAGCACGCAGATCATCAATAAGATCAAAAATTGATAAAAAAAATACATATATACATACCTTAAATGGCAGTGGTCTTGCTATTGGAAGAACAATGGCCGCGATTCTTGAGAATGGCCAACAAACAGATGGTAGCGTTAAGATTCCAGATGCTCTGGTTCCATATTTTGGATCAAATTTTTTAAAAACTGCTTAATATAAAAAAATGAATGTTTTAACCTCAATAACAGTACTTGGATTCCTCATATTTTTTCATGAGATGGGACATTTTCTCGCGGCTATTTTACAAGGTATTTATGTTGATGGATTTTCAATTGGCTTTGGGCCCTCAATTATTCAAAAAAAATTTAGAGATATTACTTATTCATTCAGAGCCTTTCCTCTTGGAGGCTTTGTATCCTTCCCTGATGAAGAACTAAATAATATTGACCCTAAAGATCCAAATCTTTTAAAAAATAGACCAATAATTCAAAGAGTTGTTGTAATTTCCGCTGGAGTATTTGCCAACTTAATACTTGCTTACTCAATCTTGATTATAAATGTAACTACTGTTGGTATTCCATTTGATCCAGAACCAGGCATTTTAGTTTTGGCTACTCAACCTGAGAAGGCTGCCTCTCTTGCTGGTTTAGAACCAGGGGATAAAATATTAGAAATCGAAACTAATACTTTAGGAGTTGGGGATCAAGCCGTTACCACTTTAGTAAAAGAAATTCAAAATTCATCAGACGAACCAATTTCAATAAAAATCGAAAGAGATGGGAGTTTCAAAGATTTAACTTTGATACCAAAAAATATTGACGGGAAAGGAACAATAGGTGCTCAATTACAACCGAATATAAGGAAAGAAACTAAAAAGACAAAAAACATTTACGAACTTTTTAAATACACTAATAATGAGTTTTCATCACTTTTAGTAAAAACAATTCAAGGCTATAAAGGTTTAATAACAAATTTCTCCTCAACAGCACAACAATTAAGTGGACCAGTAAAAATCGTTGAAATTGGTGCTCAACTTTCAGAACAAGGAGGAACAGGGATATTATTGTTTGCGGCTTTAATCTCTATTAATCTAGCAGTTCTTAATTCATTACCTTTACCACTACTAGATGGGGGTCAACTTGTTTTCACCTTAATTGAAGGATTTAGAGGGAAACCTGTCCCAGTTAAAGTACAAATGGCAGTTACTCAATCAAGTTTTTTTCTTTTAGTTGGATTAAGTGTTCTTCTTATTATTAGGGATACAAGTCAACTTCTAATCGTACAAAGATTGTTAAACCAATAAATTAATTTCAAAAATTGTTAGGCAAGCTGTTAGGATATATGATAGTTTTTTAAATTTTCATAGATGGCTAAAAAGTCGATGATTGCGAGAGAGGTTAAACGCAAGAAGCTTGTGAAGAAATATGCTGCTAAGAGGAAATCATTATTAGATGAATTTAATGCTGCAAAAGATCCAATGGAAAGATTAGAAATACATAGAAAGATTCAAGGTCTTCCAAGAAACTCAGCACCTAATAGAGTTAGGAATAGATGTTGGGCTACTGGAAAACCAAGAGGTGTTTATAGAGATTTTGGTCTTTGCAGGAATCAGTTGAGACAAAGAGCTCATAATGGAGAACTCCCTGGAGTAGTTAAATCAAGTTGGTAGTAAAAGTTTTTCTGTTTTAAATATTATTTTTCTCTGCAAAAGTGATAATTAATTTAGATTTAGTTTTTTTTGAATAAAGTTCATTTATAGAGCAATTTTAAAAATTTTACAGCTTATTTAAATAATTGACTCAATATGTCCCTTTAAAATGTAAGAATGAATTATGTATAGATTTATAATTTAAAAAAGTGGAAGGACAAAATAAGTCGATCACGTTTGACGGACGAGAGATACGACTAACTACAGGACTATATGCTCCTCAAGCAAATGGATCAGTAATGATTGAATGTGGAGACACATCTTTATTAGTTACAGCGACAAAAACTGCTAAAAAGGAAGTTGGTGACTTTCTACCTCTAATATGTGATTACGAGGAAAAATTATATGCTGCGGGAAGAATTCCAGGTGGTTTCATGAGAAGAGAAGGTCGCCCTCCAGAAAGAGCGACTTTAATTGCGAGGTTGATTGATAGGCCCATGAGACCGCTTTTCCCCGCATGGATGCGAGACGAAATACAAATAGTTGCTTCTTGCCTTTCTTTAGATGAAAGGGTTCCAGCTGATGTTTTAGCTGTTACTGGGGCTTCAATAGCGACCTTGCTTGGCGAGATTCCATTTTATGGACCTATGGCTGCCGTTAGAGTTGGTCTTATAGGAGATGATTTCATCTTAAATCCAAGCTATAGAGAAATAGAGAAAGGAGATTTGGACATCGTTGTTGCAGGATCACCTGAAGGCATTGTAATGATTGAGGCCGGCGCCAACCAATTATCAGAGCAAGATACTATAGAAGCTATTGATTTTGGATATGAGGCAGTAACCGAACTAATTAAATCTCAAGAAGATTTACTAAAAGATTTAGGCATAAAACAGATTAAACCCTCAAAACCTGAAGAAGATAAAACATTGCCTTCTTATTTAGAGAAAAATTGCACAAAAGGGATAGAGTTGATTTTGAAGAAATTTGATCAATCAAAAGATGAGAGAGATCTTGAACTCGAAAAAATAAAAGTTGAGACTCAAAGTAAAATTGAATCTCTAAAAGAAGACAACGAATTGAAAGTACTTTTATCAGAGAATGATAAGTTATTAAGTTCCGACTTTAAAAAACTCACAAAGAAATTAATGAGATCACAAATCATTAATGATGGGAAAAGAGTTGATGGTAGAGATCTAGACGAAGTAAGGAAAATTTCAGCTTCTGCCGGAATTCTCCCAAAAAGAGTACATGGTTCTGCATTATTTCAAAGAGGATTAACCCAAGTTTTATCTACCACTACCTTAGGCACGCCAAGCGATGCTCAAGAAATGGATGACCTTAACCCAAGTACTGAGAAAACTTATTTACATCACTACAACTTCCCACCATATTCAGTAGGAGAGACTAGACCAATGAGAACTCCTGGCAGAAGAGAAATTGGTCATGGAGCATTAGCAGAGAGAGCTATAATACCTGTTCTTCCTGGCAAGGAGACATTTCCATATGTATTAAGGGTCGTAAGTGAGGTCCTAAGTTCAAATGGATCAACTTCAATGGGATCAGTTTGTGGGAGCACACTCTCATTATTAGATGCTGGTGTCCCTCTAAAAGCCCCAGTGAGTGGAACTGCAATGGGTTTAATCAAAGAAGGTGACAATATCCGAATACTTACAGACATTCAAGGAATTGAAGACTTTCTTGGAGATATGGATTTTAAAGTAGCCGGAACTGAAAAAGGAATTACTGCATTACAGATGGATATGAAAATCACTGGATTACCAGTCGCAGTAATTTCAGATGCTATAAAAAAAGCTCGACCAGCAAGATTACATATCCTTGAGAAAATGCAAGAAGCAATTGATAAACCTCAGGAATCTTTATCTCCTCATGCACCAAGACTTTTAAGCTTCAGGATTGATCCAGAACTAATTGGGACTGTCATTGGCCCAGGAGGAAGAACTATAAAAGGAATAACTGAAAGAACCAATACAAAAATAGATATTGAGGACGGAGGAATTGTCACTATCGCATCGCATGATGGTGCTGCTGCTGAAGAAGCACAAAAAATCATAGAAGGTCTAACAAGAAAGGTTCACGAAGGTGAAATTTTCTCAGGTGTAGTTACGAGAATAATCCCCATAGGCGCTTTTGTTGAGATACTTCCAGGGAAAGAAGGTATGGTTCATATTTCACAACTCTCTGAAGCCAGAGTTGAGAGAGTTGAGGATGTTGTAAGACAAGGCGATGAAGTAACTGTAAGAGTTAGAGAAATTGATAGCAGAGGGAGAATCAACCTCACTTTAAGAGGAGTTGCACAAAATGGAGGCATGTCCTATCCAGAGCCAACTCCAACTCCTGTTGCTCCCCTAAATTAAAGTTAAAATGAAGTTTTAAAGGCATTTGTTAATTTTTTGCAAATGTCTTTATGGTTATTGTTAATAGAAGCGATGATAAATCCCTTTTGCTCGTAGTTTTTACACTTTAAGAAACTTATTTCGCTACAATTGAGATCAGTAATTTTACCTCCATTACCTTTCAAAAGTGCAAATGGAGCAGCAAAATCCCAGTCCTTCGGACTTGAGTCTTCTGGACCGGAGTAGCTAATATAAAGATCCGCTTCTCCTCGCAAAATAGCTGTAATTTTATAACCGATACTCCCCATACCCAATACTTTAGAAGGCGATATTTTTTTTAAACCTTCAGCAAGTTCTGGATGAAAGTGATTTCTGCTTGTGACAATAGTAATTTCTTCAATACTTTTAGAGTTCGTATTAACCAATGATCTATTTTGACCATCTAATGACTCACACCAAGTCCCTTTACCTTCTTGGTAAAACCATATTTCATCCCTAGATGGAATTAAAACGATACTTATTACTACTTTTTTCCTGTAGGTCAAAGCAATATGAACAGCGTATTCTCCAGTATTTTGTATTAGGTCCTTAGTTCCATCCAGAGGGTCAATTATCCATACCCAATCGCTACAAATTGTAGGATTAACCTTATTCTCTTCACTTAAAAGTTCCCAAGGTTGTGAAGGATAATTATCTT
>NZ_CACAYO010000008.1 GCF_902536725.1 uncultured Prochlorococcus sp. | reverse complement strand
GACATTGTTCAATATAGTTGCAATCAGGCACTTTAATATGGGAGCAATGGAAAATAAAAGTCTCAATATTTTTAACTCAAAACTAATACTCGCTAATTCTGAAACAACAACTGATGAGGAATTTGAGAGAATAGAGAGTGTAATCGCCCATGAATACTTCCATAATTGGACGGGTAATAGAGTGACTTGTAGGGATTGGTTTCAATTATCTCTTAAAGAGGGTTTAACAGTATTCAGAGATCAACAGTTCACAGCAGACCTTCATAATCATGAAATCAAGAGACTTGAAGATGCAAAATTTCTTAGAAGAAATCAATTTAGAGAGGATTCTGGTCCAACATCGCATCCTGTAATGCCAGAAAGATACCAAGAAATAGACAATTTCTACACGACCACGATATACGAAAAAGGATCAGAAATAATTAGAATGCTTAACAAGCTTGTAAAAGATGAAAATTTCTATAAAGGATTTAGTAATTACATCTCAACATATGATGGGAAGGCAGCAACAATTGACCAATTTGTCGATAAAATTTTAGAACATAATAAGGAAATTGATCCTGAAGAATTTAAAGTCTGGTACAAGCAAAATGGCACACCAAAGGTTAAATTCAAAAGAATTTGGGATCAAATAGACGAAAAACTCACAATTCAAGCCTCTCAAAGTAATCCAATAAAGAAGAACCCGTATAATAATTTACCTCTAATAATTCCTATAAATCTGGCTATATTTTTCGGGGATAATAAAACAATAAAAAAAACAGTAATTTTAAGTACAAAAAAACAAGAATTTATTTTTAGGAATGTTAGATCTAACCTCCGAATCCCTTTTGTAACTTATTTTCGTGAATTCTCTTCACCAGTTGAGTGGGAATCTGACACAACCTTGGATGAAAATTTTTTAATCTTAAAATATGAAAAAGATTTTTTTACACTATCAAATACTGTAAAAAAATTATTTAAAAAAATCATTTTATGCAGATTAGATGAAAAGCCTGATTACAAAGTTGAAAATAAATTAATAAGCACTTTAATTTCATTTATAAAGAATAAAGACATAAATTTGTCTCTTTTATCAGAATTACTATGTATTCCTACATTTGCTGAAATTGAATCAGAGATGGAAAATATAGACCCTTTAAAGATATATAAAACTATTGACGAATTAAATCATTTATTCGGTACCAAATTAAAAGAAGAATTATATTTTAAGCTCCAAGAAATAGAGAAAAATATTGATAAAGTTTGGCCAGAAGGTAAAAATGAGAGAAAATTAATCGAAACAATTTGGAAACTACTCTTGCACAGTAATGATGAAGAAATTAAATGCAAAATAATTAATTATGTCGATAGTAATTCGATGACCCTAGCAAAAGCTGCATTGAATTCTTTCAGTAGGATTAATTGTCCTGAAAGAAAAATTATTTCAAATATATTCTTCAATAAATGGAAAAATAATAGTGTCGTTTTGGATAGTTGGTTCTCATTCAACGCATCTATAGAAATTGATGAAAAAACAAACAGCATTGAAAAATTATTTGAAAATAAGTTTTTTGATTCAAAATCACCAAACACTTTAAGAGCTATATTAAATACTTTCGTAACAAGAAATAGTAATTTTCATTCAAAGGATGGTTCTGGTTATAAATATATTGCAAAAAAGATAATTGACTTTGATAAATTAAATCCAATCGTTATTTCCCGTTTTGTGAAAGTATTTAGTAGATACAATTATTATTCAGAACCTTACAAAAGTAATATGATAGAAACAATAAAGCGCATTAAAAAAAATAAACTTTCGACAAATACTAAAGAAGTATTAGATGATATAATAGATTGATTAATTGATGTTTTTTAACTAAATATAATAATAACAATTATAAATATTAAAAATAAAATAAATAAAAGATACTTATAAATAAAAATATAATCAAATACATTTTTATTATTATCTTTATTCCACTTTTTATTTACGTATTCTTTAGTTATAAATTTATTAGGTCTCCCACAATATAAACATGTTGGGGAAGTTTTTAAAATTAAATTTTTGCATTGGGGGCACTTTTTTTTTTCCATAATTTAATTTTACTGAATAAAATTGATATCAGAAACAATAAATAAAATAAGTAATTTAAATTTTATTTATATATTTTGAATAATTAAATATCATTGCAAAAAAAAATTTGATCCTAACTATTTAAAAAAATTAAATATAATGAAAGATTAGTTTTGGTTTGAAATGTTTGCTATTGCACTTGGAATGTCCCCTGTCGAAAAAATCACTGTTGCGATATCTGCTTCAATTTTTATAATCGCTTTTACATGGGTCTCGATTAAGGGAGATTTAAGAAAACTTGCTAATGAACTTATTGAAGATAATGAAAATAATCAGGATAATTAAAAAAATCTTTTAACCTACTTTGCATGCAAACTAGGATAATCAATAATATGCCTAATTTCTTTAAGAGAAGAACCATAGATTTTTTCACCACTTAAGTGAACACCAATCCATTTTTCCTTTTGATTAAAAATATTACTTTTAGTAGTATCCCTCTCGAGATAATCTTTATTATCCCAATTTAAAGTTATATCCCAACCTTTATAATTTTCTATCATTATGAAATTAAGAACATACTCAAATAATACTCAGAGAGACATAGAACAAAAACAAAGGAAATAAGTATTTTTTTCGTTATTTTTTTTTAATATTTATGTTGTACTGACTTTTATTTTACGAGCAGCTTCATCTGCATTTTTTCTTGCCAAATTAATGTCAGAATTTGATGAGAGAACAACACCCATTCTTCGGCCTTTTCTGGAAACTGGTTTGCCAAATATGAGCACTTTAGTCTTTTCAAATTCTAATGCTTCATTAAGACCCTTATAAATAGGATTTAAATACTCTTGGTTAGAGAGTATAACTCTGGTTGCGGATGGTTCTATTAGATCTATATGCGGTATTGGTAAATTTAAAAAAGCCCTTAAATGTAATTCAAATTCATTAATATTTTGACTTACTAATGTAACCATACCAGTGTCGTGAGGTCTTGGAGATAATTCTGAAAATATAACCTCATTTCCTCTTATAAAAAACTCTACACCGTATAATCCAGCTCCATTAAGGTTATTTAATATTCTACTTGTCATTTTCTTAGCTTCAATAATTAAGGACTCCTTAATCTCTAAAGGTTGCCAACTAGATTGATAGTCTCCATTAGATTGAATATGTCCAATTGGTAAACAGAAAATATTTTCACCATTTTCTTTTCTTACAGTTAGAAGAGTAAACTCAAAATCAAAATTAATAAATTCTTCAATAATTACACCTTTAACCTTTCCTCTTGAATTTACTTCTGCCTGTTTCCAAGCATTTTGTAAATCATTTTTTGTTTCAACCAAACTCTGTCCTTTTCCTGAAGAGCTCATTAAAGGCTTAAGTAAAAGTGGAAATCCAATTTCATCTGCTTTATTTTCTAAATCATCAAATTCAAAAATATAATCAAACTTTGCAGTTTTAACTTTTAATTCTTTAGAAGCTAAGTCTCTAATTTTATCTCTATTCATTGTAATTTCTACAGTTCTGGCGTTGGGAACAATATTGAATCCTTCATCCTCGAGCTCTTTTAGTGCTTCAATTGAAAGTGCCTCTATCTCTGGGACAACATAGTCAGGCTTAAATTCTTTTATCACATTTTTTAAAATAGTTTTGTCTCCCATATCAATTACTCTTGAATAATCAGCAACTTGCATTGCAGGTGCTTTTTCATATCGATCAATTGCAATAACCTCTAATCCTAATCTTTTGGATTCTATTACTAATTCTTTTCCAAGCTCGCCACTACCAAGCAATAAAATTCTCTTTTTAGAAAAAATTGATTCTTTCATATATAAAAAACTTATTTGTCATCACCAGAAGGTTGTGAAGATGTATCATCTGCAATTTTTTTTTCTTTAGAAAAACTAAATAAAAAATTTCTACCAAACCAATTTTGACTTCGCATACTATCAATTATTGATCTTGAAATTGCTCCTAAAAAAAATATTCCAATCATTGCCCAAATAATTCTTTCTAAAGCAATTGAAGGTGAAAAACCTTGACCGGAATTAATAATTTCGGTAAGTGGGTCTAAAGGATCCAAATTTAAACTGATTAATAATATTTATTATAAAGGGTTAAATAAATGAAAAATTAAAACTTATAAAAGAAATAACCAAAACCACCATATAAATTAAACACAATAAAGTCTATACAATGCTATCTTCAAAGGGTGATTTTTTTTAGACATGCAAGTTGACGTACAAAATACTACTGTTTTTTCCGCAGACGGATCATCCATAAAACTAGGTGAATATTCAGGGGAAGTAATTTTAGTTGTTAATGTAGCTAGTTATTGCGGAAATACTGCACAGTATGAGGATCTTCAAAAGCTACATGATTTATATTCAAGCAAAGGCCTAAGAATACTTGCTTTCCCCTGTAATGATTTCGGGAAACAAGAACCCGACTCTCTTTCAGAAATAAAAGATTTCTGTACAACAAATTATGGAGTTAAGTTTGAAATCTATGAGAAAGTTCATGCAAAAGGCAACACCACAGAACCATACACAACCCTTAACAAAGTTGAACCTGAAGGAGATGTAGAATGGAATTTCGAGAAGTTTCTTATAGGGAAAGATAGTAAAGTAATTGCAAGATTCAAGCCAGGTGTTAAACCGTTTGACGAAAACTTAATAGCAGCTATCGAAGTAGCTTTAGATTCATAACAACCTTATTATAAATCAAATTAAAATATTAAAAAAAAGATTCTCCTTTATATTTAAAAAAATAACAACATTATTCTTAAATATAACCTTTCTAGTATTTAATCCTCATTAGTAATATTTAATTTAATTTAAAATCTTATTAATTATCAGAATTTACTTCTAAGTCTATAATTTCTTCTTTAACAGTTCTTTTTTTTGGTTTAATTGATTTTACCTCTGACTCTACTTTTTCTTCCTTAACTTCACTTTCTTCTGCTTCCTCCGCCTTTGCTTCTGACTCTACTTTTTCTTCCTTAACTTCACTTTCTTCTGCTTCCTCCGCCTTTACTTCTGGCTCTACTTTTTCTTCCTTAACTTCACTTTCTTCTGCTTCCTCTGATTTTACTTTTGAATTTACTAAGCTTTGATCTTCATCTTTACTTAAAAGGAATTTTAATAGTTTTTTAAATAATAAGAAACCTTTTTCAATTCTTTTTGGACCTAAAATTGAAAGCAAAATTACTAAAATTATGAATATTTCAGGTGAATTTAAACCTAATAGTTTCATAAAATTTTATATTCTATCTATACTTTAGTACATTCAAAAAATTTAATCTAATTATTCTCAAAGGCTGGTAAATAGAGTTCTCTATTTGAAGCAATTAAACCTTCTTCTTTAAAAAAAATCTCTAGGTCTTTTAGATCATTTATATCTACAAATTCACCACAATTATCTAATATAGTATTGTGGGTGAAATTCCATAAATTATCCAAATATTCGTCATCGTCTGGAAATGCTACAAATTTTAAGTATGTATTGTTCAAAGCATATTCACTAGCAAAATCAGAATCTAATCCTTCCCTCTTAGCATCACAAAAAACTTTGGCAAATCTTTTGCCCACAGAAGTTTGAGCACTCGATAAATCTAAATTACCTTGAATAGCTTTTACATTTATTGGTGCAATAAAAATAATTATTGGGAGAAAAATAGATACTAATATAAACAAAAAATTTTCCTTTTTTTAAATTTTTACTCAACCTAAACTAGCAAAAAAATTAATCAATTAGGCCTATTTAAGTAAAAGCACTTATTATAAATTAAGAAATAAATAGAAAAAATAAAATCAGCTCCAGATCTGAATTTATAATAAAAAAAGATTAAATAAATTTAAAATTATATGTCTTCAAATATAAAGCTAAAAGGAAGGGGAGTTAAGAGGATAATTACGAGTAAGGTCATGCTATCCCCATTAGCAGGAGTTACAGATAACATTTTCAGACGAATTGTACGTAAATGGGCTCCAAACTCTTTACTTTTTACAGAAATGGTAAATGCAACAAGTCTTAAAAAAGGATTTGGTACACAAAAAATCAATCAAATAGATTTAGAAGAAGGTCCAATTGGAGTGCAAATATTTGATAATAGGCCAAATGCGGTTTCTGAAGCCGCGAAACAAGCTGAGGACTCTGGAGCCTTCTTAATTGATATAAATATGGGATGTCCAGTAAAAAAAATTGCAAAGAAAGGTGGAGGCAGTGCTTTAATTAAAGACCGAAAACTTGCTATAGAATTAGTTAAAAATGTTGTAAAGGCTGTAAGGGTTCCAGTAACAGTAAAAACGCGACTCGGATGGGATAGTAAAGAAGAAAATATAGAGGATTTCTTATTTAGACTTCAAGATGCGGGAGCAACCATGATCACACTTCATGGAAGAACCAGAAAACAGGGTTTTTCAGGCAAGTCAGATTGGGAAATGATCGGGAGACTTAAAAAGTTGTTGGAAATTCCAGTAATTGCTAATGGAGATATCAAAAATCCAGATGACGCTCTTAATTGTTTAAAAAAAACAAATGCTGATGGTGTAATGATTGGACGTGGAATTTTAGGATCCCCATGGAAAATAGGAGAGATAGATTTTGCCATTAGAAAAAATAAAAATTTTAAAGAACCAAACACAGAAGAAAAACTACATTTAATTATTGAGCATCTTGATGAATTAATAAAAGAAAAAGGAGATCACGGCTTGCTAATTGCAAGGAAACATATCTCATGGACATGTAAAGACTTTAAAGGAGCATCAAATTTAAGAAATAACTTAGTTAGAGCTGTTGATAAAAATGAAGTTAAAAATTTAATAATTAAAATGATTAAAACTTTGAATAATGAAAAAAATATATTAGCTTAAAATAAATTTATTTTTAAAATGAAAATTATTAGTAAAGAAACAAGTAAAAGAGTTTGTGATCATATGAACAATGACCACATTGATTCTGTTCACAAATATCTTATTCATTATGGAAAGATATCAAGATTTGAGAATGCTTATATGGAAGAAATTAATAATAGTTATATAAAAATCAATTACGATGGCCAGTCAGCAATTATCAATTTTAAAAATGAAATATCTGAAGAAGAAATTCATTCAACTTTAGTATCAATGATTAAAGAGATTAAATAATAAATATATTTAAGTAAAAAAAAATCTAATTTTTATTTTCATAGTAATCAGTTATCTTTTTACATTCTTCAAATGAAAGCATGCTTAATCTAGATGTGGCTTTTATTTTTAGAATTGCACAAACAGCTAATAAGTCAGAGCTATCAATATTAAGTGCTTCAGAAATCTCAAGAACTCTAAGACCTTTCATAAGTATTGAAAAAATCTTTTTCTAAATTATCTAGAACCTTGAAATCAATGGGCTGCATTTTTTCCTAAACCCGCAACGAATGGGAAAGTTTGTTCATCACCAAAAATATCTTCTGCTGAAGAATTAGAGATATTAGTTTTTTTATTATCAGGCTTAATTTCTTTAATTTCATTAGAAATATTCTCATTAATGTTATTTTCAATTTCTTTTGCTAATAAATTATTCGTATTAGAAAATATTGAAAAAACTAGTACACATAAAAACAAAATAATTCTTTTCATAAAAAAAATTTATCTTATACTATTGTCATATGCCAATAAAGTTATTTAGAAAAACTAGATAATATTAATACAAATCTAAATAAATCAAAATAAAAAAATATTCATCTTCCCAACTTATTTCTATTTTTAAATCTAATTAAAAAATAAAGACCTAATAACAAAAGAATTGCCAAGGCATACTTATTAAGTAAAACATAAACTATGTAGACGAGAAAAGGGAATAAGCACGCCCTCTTGAAATTTAATTTCTGTTCCTTTGACAAATTTTTCCAATTTAAATATTCTTCCCATTGAAAAATCTTCTTCATTTTCCTATTACTATTTTTACTATTAAACATAACTTTATAAATATAGTTTTGATGATTCTTATGTTAATAAACAAAACTAATCTACAATATCAAAATAAGCTTTTTTAATCGAATAAAAATATTTTTTAAATAAAAGATGAACTCAAAACCAGTTTGGAAAATAGAAAAAATTGTTTTACCTCAACATGCAGATCATGCAGGCGTAATGTGGCACGGTAAATATTTTAATTGGCTTGAAGAAAGCAGAATAAATGCACTTTCAGAAGTAGGTATAAGTTATTTCGAACTAACTAAAAATGGCTTAGATTTACCTTTAATCAATACTTCAATAAAATATAAATCTCCATTATTTCTTGGTGAAAAAATTATAATCGAGAGCGAATTCAATATTGATAAAAGTCCTAGGATTAATGTAATTTCAAATTTTCTTAATAAGGAAAATGAAATCTTAACGATTGCCGAAGTCAATTTAGTCTTAATAAATAAAATGAATTTTTCTATAATAAAAAAAAGGCCAGACTTCCTATCGGAAGCTTTTAGTAAATTAAACGGTTGAAATTATTATCCGCTTATTGAACGATTTATTAAATTATTAATTATGAATATATTTCAAGTAATTGACTCTTACCAATATGAAATGGAATCAAGATATCAAGAAAAATCAATGCTTACAAATCTTTTTACAGAGCACAAATTTATAGGATGGTTAGGGTTGTTTATAGTATTTTTCTCTATCTTTGCAATTTTTGTTTTTCAATTTCTTGAGTGGGAAAGTAATGACAATAATAAAAGTTAAGAAGATTTAATGCTTATAATTCAACTGAATGAATTAAAAAATGGCTATCTACTTAAAAATAACTAACCCTACAGAGGTTGTAAAAAAAAAGACTTCAAAATGGCTTACAGATATTACGCCTGAAAGAATTGATAGAAAATTGGTCGAGGATGAAGTAATAAATGGAATTATCGAGCAATTAACATTAGAAGGCATAAAAGGAGAAATATCAGCAATTAATGGATTTGAAGTAAAAGAATCTTCAGTAATAACAAAAAATAATTTTGTTATTAGAAAAACAAAAACTTTTTAGATCGAAAATAAAAATCTTTAATGAAAATTTTTTTTATTTTAATTATTTTAATTATTTTTTTAATTTTTGTAATTGTAAGAAATTACCAAATAAAAAAGAAAAAGTTTAAATTAAATAATGCTTTAAATTCCAATTTCTTTATGCAAACAATTAATAATTTAATAGAAGAAAACAAATACAATTTGTTAGAGGAGAGGATCAGATTAAGGGAAATAGATGCTTACGGTAACGAAGATTATAAAAAATGGATTGGCAATCCACCTCTTGAAGAAAAAGCCATTGAAAAAAATATAATTAATGGATCCAAGCGATTTAAAGAGGGTATACCATACTTCTGGGAAAAAGTAATTTTAAAAAAGTTTGGCAGTATGGAATTATTTTTCGAAAAGTGGAGATCATATTGTAATGAAAATCCTACTATTGATGATGAGATAATTGGATCTATTAGAAAGCTCGAGACTGAAGATTGGTTTGTATTCATAGCAAGTCAAATAGAGAAATCATGTTTAAACCTAATAGAAAAAAACTACTCAAGTAAAAACAAGGAAAACTACAAAAAAGGTATTAGATTTGAAAATCATTGTATGGAAATTCTCAAACAAAATGGCTGGGAAGTAAAAGAAACCCCTAATACAGGAGATCAAGGGGTTGACTTAATTGCTTCAATAAATGATTTGAGAATATGTATTCAATGCAAAGATCATGAAAAAGCTATTGGGAATAAAGCGGTTCAGGAAATTTCAGCTGGTAAATTATTTTGGAAAGGTACACATGCAATAATAGTCTCAAAATCAGGCTTTACAAAGTCTGCTCATCAACTAGCAAAATCAAATAAAGTAGAATTAATAAATGAATCTCAATTAAAAGATTTAGAAAAGTTTATTATTTAATTAGTTTATATCAATTGTGTTAAGCCCTCTTTGTAAAGTAAAAGTGTTGTAAAAACTCCAGAGGCCCACATTAAACCTCTAGCTGTTGGGATATTAAATACATATGCACCAATATATAAAAAACGAAATATAGGATGAATCAATGCTGCAATTATTGCAATATTAGAGTCAGTTAAAGTAATCAAACAAAGAAGACATGCGGGTGCATGAAGGGAAATACTTTCCCAACAATTTTGATGACACCAAACTGCTCTTTTTCCAAATGAGGGTAATTCATCGAATAAAGCCCTTGGAGCAGACATATTTTCAACAGAATATCCTGCTTTAACTCTCCCTATAGTTAATGGAATAATTGATAATAAAACAATTCCAACTGATAGACATAGGCTCCAGGCAAAAGCTACTTGCATATAATTTAAATAATATTATTAGCTTAATAATTGAAGCTCTTTATCGTGATAAATGAAAAATCATTACCATAGGTTAAACTTTGCAAAAAATACTGTAATTTATATTAAAAAAATCATTTATGGATATTTCAAAGGTATTTTTAATTTTTGTCATAAGTTTACTAATATATTTTGCTTTTCTGTTTCTAGGATTTTTTCTTAAGGATAAAAATTTAAAGGCTCAGGATCTAAAAAAAGAAGAATAGATAATTAACGCCACAAAAATTTTCTATTTTCTCAATATTTTTATATCTTTTTGAATATATTTGATGGAATTAAAATTTGATCTAAATAATAATGAGGGATATTGAAATTCAATAAGACAGTTGTCGGTATATGAAAAAATTTTATAAGTTTATTAAAAGTTTTCTATTTATATCACTTTGGCTTATTTTATCCTCATTTTTAACCCAATATTGGAATACCTTTCATTGGGAATATATTTACTTAAACTTCAGAATTTTATTTGATAAAGAATTTTGGTTTGTTGTAGAAAAAATTCTTTTAGGATTTGATATTGGTTACTGGTTAGAAGAAGCACTGAAATTCTTAAGTTATGAAATACCTAAAGAATCTTTTAAATATTTTCCAATTTATTTCGTATTAAAATCTATTTGGATAAAGAATTAATTTATATTTTTAATAGATTTTGATAAATTCTTTAAAATTATTGAATAAAGTCGGAGAATTTATTTTTCTTAAAACAAATAAAGTTCCTTTATCACCTCTGCAAATTCTAAGATTACTACTTATATAAGTTATCTCTAACCACCCTAATTGTTCATTATTTATTTCTTTCATAGCTTTTATATTTTTTCTTCCAAATTTAGGCCCTATTACACCAGCATGTGTAAATTTTACCCCAATTTTTTTTTCATTTATATAATAAAGACTTATTAAAATACCAGTACCAATAATTGATCTTATTCCTCTCGGTTTAAGTAGATTAAGACCATTTAAATTACAGGGATCAAGAAATTGAAGGTTATCAATAAAAGGAGAATATTTTAAGAAAGGACTATTAGAACTACTCCACCTGAGCTCCCAAACACCATGTAAATCATTTCTGTCTTTGCTAAAGGAAAAATTATGACCAATTTCAAGTTGTTCGACAACAGTACTTATACTCTCTGAATTTGGAGATTTAAGAAGTAAATTTAATAAATCATCTTCGGAATACATCTGAAAACCGCTGAATATATAATTAAGGATAAATACTTACCTCTTTGTGCTATATTCTACCCAGAATATGTTGATTTGATGACAAAGAGCTATTGGCTAAAGAAAATTTCTATTCCAAATGCTGATTTATTCCTGGAATATTTAAGGACAGTGTTACCTTGGATAAAATCTGTGGGAGGAGTAATAGTAAAAAAAGATTTGATACAAGAATCAACCTCAAATGAATGGGATGGAGGCCAGCTTGGATTAGTAATAGAATTCGAATCAAAATTTGCTGCTAAAAAAGCATTTTATTCTGAAGTATTTCAAAAATATCTGCAGTCGAGAGATTTAATGGAACTAGTTACTATAAGTACACTTTAAAAAAATCAACCAATAGCGATCTCACACTAACAATATATAAGTATTTATTACTATTAAATTATTTATGTAATATTTATAACTTCACTAGCTTTAGCATATTTTGCAAAATTTAATTGTAAAAGTTATCCGTTAATCAAATGAATTATTCAACAGAAAAGGAAGATTATTTGATGACAACTCCATATACAAAAAAAATTCAGCAAAAATTTGAAAAGGTTAAATCTTTTTTAGAGCAAAATGGGTTTAATCCTTCATCAGAGAGCTTAATGCAAGATATAGTTAGTTCAGAAGAATATATTGCTAAAAATGGCTTATAAAATATCAAAATATATTCAGAGTCCTTAAATAATAAAAACCGCCTATTAGAAAAGGTAATAATATTCCAATAAATAAAAATAAGGATTTCTTTGATTCGCCTTCCGATATGGGGTTAATTTCTGGTTCAATTGCAAAACCATTTTGTCTACCACCACTTTCGGTCGTATAACCTTTTTTATTCATAAGAAAAATAATCTAAGCAGATTATCTCATGTAAAAACTTATTTAAAAAAATTTTTTACATTTAGAATTAAACTAATTTTAAAATCTAATAATTGATTTCAATCTGCGATTTCAATTTGGCAGCTTTTTTTAGAAGACCGACAACTTCCTTACGACCAGTAGCAAACTCAGCTTTGTTAAGTAACTCGCTATATTTTTTTGTGATTTCTCTATGGTTCATTTTGGATTCTATATATAGTAAATCATAAAGTTACTAAAAATATTTTTTGTATAAAAGATACCAAAATAGAGTTTAAGTACCTTTACCTACTTGAACCAACCTTTTTTCTTTGGTTTAATCTCTTCTTTAATAACTTCTTTTTTTCTCCCAAATAATCCCTTTTTTTGTACTGGTAAATTCTCTTCAACAGGTTTAGATTTTCTGTTAAATAAGCCTTTTTTGGGTTCTTTTTTAATTGATTCTTTTGTGTTGGAAATCTTTGTTTTTTTAGGATTTGATTTTGAATTTTTGGGTTTTCTATCTGCGAATAAAGTTTGATATACAAAAAAACCAAAAACAGCAAAGAAGCCTAATGCCTGTACTAGCGCAGTTCCAATATTATCGAACATTTAGGCCTCAACTTTGTATAGTGATTCTTTTTCTTTCGCTTCTATGCATTTTTTATCATCAGACAAGCATTCAATTTCTACCTTCTTCTCAGTATGAGAACTGCAACCACCTGCATTTGCATTAGATATTGAAAACATAGTTAGTGCCCCTAAAATTAAGGCGCATGAGGTGTTAATAGGTTTCATGAGTTTTATTTTTATTATGGAAAAATAATTTCGCAATTGCGAAGATAATCTTCTCTTCTGCTAAAAGTATCCCCTCTTTATATATCTATTTGTAGTAATTAACTAAATCGATAATTAATATTGCTAGTAATGAAAAACCTAAAATGAAAGGTAAATAAGGATATTTATTTAAAATTTTGTTTAGTTGGTTTTTCGATGTTTGTTTTTCCTTTTTCCTTTCTCTAGGTGGTAAGCCTAACTCTTCCCTTCTTTTAGCTTCTCCCATAAATTTTAAACCATTTATGATTATTCTATATACCTACCATTAATAATGTATCGCTCTAGATTTAAATTATTAACGGTTAATTTAGTTTAAATTTTGGATATATTAAAAATATACAAAAAATTACATGGTAGAAGTAGTTTGGTCAGTAAATATAATGATTGCAATTCTGATTATTGGTGTTGCCTGGGTTCTTTATTACATATTTACTTATGATCAAAAATTTACTTCCTAGATAAATGTCAGATAAAGATCTCATTAATTTTCTAAAAAAAATAGAGCAACTTAATCAAATTGCTGAGCTAATAAAAAATAATTCTAGTAAAAAGTTATCCCTTTCAAAATGCAAGAATCATGATGAAGTAATTAGATTAACCACTGAATGGGGTTTTGATATTGGTAAAAGGTGGGGAGAATATTAATTGATTTTATTACCAGCATTATTAAAATGGCCATCAACTTCAAATTAAATTCCTAAAATTGATTAGTATTTCTTGTATTGGAGTTATGAAAGAAATTGGAGAGATAAAGTCAAATATATATAAAATAGCTGCTGTTACAGATAGAGGGCAAAGATTAAATAAATTAATTTCTCCAATGTATGCAGAAAAAGCTAATGAAATGGATGAATTGATTGATGCTCTTAAAGACTTTAGTTTTGAAATATCAGAAAAATTATTGTCTGGAGAGTGGGAATTAATTTTTTCTAATGTTGAATTATTTCGAAGTTCTCCTTTCTTCCTTGCTATTGAAAAGGCATTAAATGATGAATTTAAAAGTAATCTTTTTTTTAAATTACATCAATTGCAAGTAGGATCCTTTGGCATATCAACTATTGGGAGAATTGCTCAAAAGATTGATTTTGAAAAAAAAGAATTTATATCTACTTTTGACACTACAATATTTGGGCTTACAACTATTCCTATCTTAGGTTGGTTCAAACTATTGCCTACTTTTGGTGGAAGAGTAATAACACTAGCAAGTGATTTAGTTTTAAGAAATAATTTACTTGATATGAACTTACAAAAGACCAAAGTTTCCAAAGTTGATGGACTTAATAAGATTCCATTATTTAGTGAATTATTTATGGATAGATGGTATCCAGTTAAAGAGGTATGGAACAAGTTACCTTGGAATAAAGAATCGCCAAATTGCCAGGTCTCAATTGTATATTTAGACAATGAAATGAGAATTATGCAGGATATGTACGGGTCTATTTTTATTTATATAAGGCCTTCAATTTCCTTGTTGAATTCAAATTCAATCTCTAATGATTAATTAAAACACTGAATAATACTAACAGCAGTTAAATTCAAGATAATAATCCAGATCCTTTCAAATAAAATTTAAATAAAAGAATCACTAAAAGGTTTACTATTGCTAAGGCCACTAAACCATTTCTGTTTTTTACATCTAATTTCTTGACTAACTTAGAAAGGTAAACTACTGGATTTTCTGGCTCTTTATTATCCAAATTTTATTTAATATTAATTTGACAAGAAAATATCACAGTTTCATTTGAAGAATCAAAATTGTAAAGATGAATATCCAAAAAGAAATAAATAATTTTTAACCCATAATTCCTGCATTTCTTAAAAACGCTTTACCCATATTGCCAATTACAAAAAATAGAGACAGATTAATTAAAAGGACTATTAATAATGCCAACATTTTATAGTTTGGATTAGTTGAAATGCCATCAAATCCATTATTAAGGAATCTTTTAAAAAGTGATTTGTCAATTTTTTGTTTTTGTTGCTCAGAATCAAGTTTTACTTTTTCTTCTGAAGAATCTTGATCACTTGCTTTTTCTAGAAATTCTGTAAATGCCTTAACATTTTCTTCTTTTTTATTCCCCTCATTAAGATCTGTATTGTCTTCATTCAAATTGGGGGACGATTCGATTGAATTATTTTCCTCAGGATTAAGTTTTGAATCTTCCAAATTAATAGTAAATGCTAGGAGTATATTACACCATAAAAAAAACCCACTCGATCAATTGAAGAGAGGGTTAGCTAAGGTTAAAGTTCCTATCCTTATAATAATTTATTTTAATTAAATTTGCGGTTGTAGCATAATGAAGTTTTAATTAATATTATATTCAAGGTGATTTTTTTCGTACACATGTTAGATACGAATACTAAAAAAGCATGTAAAGATGATCCCTCAATAAGAGAAATTAAAATTAGAAATATAGAACATGCTATTGAACAAGCAGAATTGATGATAAAAGAATCAAAAATGAGCCAAGAAGAATTAATCTTTTTAAAAAGAAAAATATCGGACTCAAGACAAGATTTAGAGATACTTTATTTAATGAAAATTCAATGAATATAAATTTGTTAATCTTTAAAAGGATTGAATTTATGCAAAGAAAATTAATTTGTATATTTGAAGACTTATAAAGTTTAAAGGGAATGTAATTATTTGTATAAAGTTTCTAATTATGTCTAAAAATAATCTATATATACCTTTAAAGGTTGTTCCATACATCTTCATTTCAATTACTGCCATAGTAATAACAGCAGCTACATATGTAATTACTTAGTTCTACAAGCTATGTAAAGTTTTTAGATATTAAATAAATTAAAATATTTGTAATAATTAATTGTATGAATAAAATCAAAATAGCAATTTTTACAATATCAATTATCATATTTTCCCTAATTGGGATTAAAAAATTAATTTATATAAATCAAGTTAAAGATATAAAAAATAAAGAAGAATCATTTTTAAATGAAACTATACGTGTTTTAAATGAATGTTTCGATCTAGAAAATAAAAATAAAAGAACTCTTAATAAATCAATTGAATTAATTGAGTATTGCTTAGAGGAATATGGATATAAAAACTGATTTCAAAACTTGAATGATGAATTTCCTTAATACTCCACTAATATGCAAATAAAAATTTCACATCAATAATCTTGTTATGTTCCATAATTTTTTATAAATAATATTTTCCTGATTTAATTTTTCAAATGACTAAAGTTAAATGTTCTTATTTAGGAAATTTAAACTGTGAGGCTATTCATCTACAATCTGGAAGTCTTATTAGAACTGATGCACCTTTAGATCACTGCGGTAAAGGTGAAAGTTTTTCCCCAACTGATTTATTAGCAACATCTCTAGGTACTTGCCTGCTAACCATTATGGCAATCAAAGCTAAATCGAAAGGATTTGATTTGAAAGGTATATATTTAAATATTGAAAAAGTAATGACACGAAATAGTGAGAGGAAGATAAAACAACTAATAATAGATATTTTTATACCAGAGAGCACTTCTAATGAAACTACTGATTTTTTGAAAAAAGCTGCCAAAGAATGTCCAGTTACAAGAAATTTATCTCAAGAAATTGATATTAAAATTAGTTGGCATCATGAATAAATCTCAAACATAGTAATTACATAAAAAATAATGAAATATTTTATTGGAATAGTCATTCTTTTATTTGGAATATATATGATTACAGATTTGGCATTAAAGACTAGGTATACAAGAAAAAGACTTTCAAAAGGAAAAAATAATTCTTATAAATTTCAATATTGCAGATTTAGGAAATAGATTTATTTTGTACTGACAATTAAGGCTTATTTAAGTTTTATTTTTTCACTATTTTTTGGTCAATCAAACTAATCAAAGGGATCATGAAATTTACATTTATTCCAACAGTGCACCATGTATAAATAAAAAGAAATAATATTTTTATAAATAAATTAGGGGGTAATGTGAAAAATATTTTGAAAAACACTCCTATAAATAATACCAATATTCCAATTTGAAAAAGACCTTTGATTATCCATTTAAATCCATTTTTTTTAATGTTTATATAAATCCAGAAAAAAACAAAACTAGATAACAATAAATATATAAAATTTATGATCATCTTTTTAGAGAAAATCTAATAAATTTGCCATTATCAAGGCATGATGACAATTATCACTTTTTTATCTGCTAATTTTTTTTAAAAATGGAAAAGTTATACAAAAAAAAATAAAAATACATTATTTTTTTTACTTTTTAACTTAAAACATTTTCGATTTTAGTAAATCAACTCTTTTTTGATTCACTCCCAAATCACTTTCTCCAACTCTTGATTCTGATCTTATTGATAAGATGTTTGATTCAGGTAGAAAGGATACTTCTAAGTCGTCTACATACTTCATCCATTTACTGGTTGCCTCAGCATGAAGATAATCGCCATCTATTTCTACAATCTCAGTTCTTGGAGTGTTTTCGATAAATGTTTTAATCTCTTCAAAAGGTTTCTCAATATTATTAACCTCCCATTCTTCTCGTACACAATGAGCAATCTCTACACAAGGTTTTAGTTCTATATGTGAGGCAAATGATGAAGAAGGGAATAAAAAGCTTGAACAAATTAAAATTGTTAAAAAAAGTATTTGCATTAACAGAAGAATTTAACAGCTTATAATCTAACGAATTAAATTATTAATTTGTAATGACGACCTAATTATTTTGGAAGAAAGCATTTTTGTTTTTATATTCAGAATTTAATATTTATTTCTAATAATCCCAAAAAAAAAAGACCCCTCAAAGAGAGATCTTTTAAAATTGATTTATATCAAGTGTTTCCTTGTTTCCACTGAAATAAATCAATTCCTCCTACACACACAATCAATATCACACTTAAATTAAAAATATGTAATGCTTAATAGACCTCTATTTTAACTGTCACATCTCAAAAACACAAAAAGTACTCAAACTTTGCGGCCGAGTACTTTTAAAGTTATCAGAAAAAAGTGTGTGAGGAGTTTCTGATGAATTTAATTCTACTCCGTAGGTAATTTAAAAGGCTACAGTATAAATTACTAATTATTTAAATCTTTCAGAAAAATTGGACGTTGATGAAAAAAATAATCAAAAACATAAAAATTTCATGAAAATCATTTACAAAAAAATCATTTTTATTATTTCGGCAATTGCTCTTTTTTCAGTAATAGTCTGTGTTGTCAAATATTCGCTTACTTATATTGAAAATAATCCCGAAAAATACTTACCTACACAAAAGCAGGACAAAAATTAAGTATAAATTCACTTCAAAAAATCTATAAAGTGTCTTAAATATGATCTACATTGACAGCTTGAGTCATGAAAATCAAAAACACTTCAGTTCTTAATCAGAAGAATATTCATTTAAGTCAATTTAAAAATAAGCATAAATATCAAATACTTGAAAATTATTGGAAGAAAAGAAAGAAAGAATGTGAAAAAAATCTTTCAAAATTTTGCTAACCGATAATTATGAATATTATTTTTTCTTTTTTATTAGCATCTGTAATGTGGGTACAAGTTCCACAATGGGAAGCTGACTGGTCAAAATGTGCTGTAGATGTTCCCGATTCGTCATGTCACTGGTACGTAGCTGCTCCCGATAATACTTTTGGGGAAGGATTTAATTGGGTAAACGCTCCTTGGTTTGATGCTAATGGATTACAGGATGTAGCTAAGATTGAGAAAGAATCTGTAGTAGAAAAACTTCAGAATAACTAAAGTTTCTATTTCATCAATTAACTTTTAAAAGTATTTAAATCTATTTGCTTAGTGGTTAACTTTTGATTAATTAAATAATTTTTATGCGTTTCAAAGTAAGTCTCAAAAAAAATGGAAAGGAATTTGATGAAGTTGTTATAGCTAATAATAAAAAAGAAGCTATGGAAGTAGCTTTAAAAAACAATCCAGAAGCTCAAGCATTAAATTCTGATTGGACATTTAAGATTTAATTATTTGCGAAGCTTAGGAATCAAAAGAGATGCGACACAAATAACACTAATTGCAGGCCCAGGCGAAAGATTAAAGACTATAGAGAGAATAAATCCAAGAAGTGAGATGCATAATCCAAAAAATGAAGACCTCATCATTGCAATTCTTAAACTATGAGCCTTATTTAGCCCTAACAAAGTCGGCGTCGAAAGAAGAGCAATAACAAGAATTACTCCCACCGCTGACATTGAACTAACAATTACTAATGCCGTCGTAAAACTCAAAGCAAGATTTAATAAAGAAACGTTTATACCGCTCGCAGATGCACCTTCTGGATCCAATCCCACATAAACAACCTTTTCATATCCAAAAGTCATTAAAAGTATAAATACTAAAAAAGCAATTATTGTTCTAAGTAAATCTCCAAAATTTGCTGTCAATAAATCGCCAAATAATACTGCCTCCAAATCAATCCTTATTCCGAGTAAAGGGATTATAAGGACCCCAAATCCAAGCATTCCAGCGAGAATAGTATTCATAACTGCTTCATAATTTTCACTTTTTCTATTAGTTAAACTTTCCGCAATTACTGAGCCCAAAAGACCACTTATAACACCTCCAATTGAGGGGTGAATTCCAAGCGCTAATGCAAGAGCAAGTCCAGGCAACACACAATGAGAGATTAAATTAACTTGTAATAATCTCTTATGAGTGATTAATACAGTTCCCATAGCTGGGCATAAAATCCCAGAGAATATAGTTATTATTAATGGGACCAGCCACCAATTGTTATTAATAAAAGACATTATTCGAATGATTCGGTATGATCAAAAATACGAGACAAAAAAAGATTTCGGAAACAATGGTAACTAAGTCTGACATTACCAAAAGACAAGAACAACTTCTTGAAGAACTTAATAAATGCGAGGATGAATTGACTGGTCAAGAGTTGCATAGACAATTGATAGAAAGAGGAAAGGCTATGGGACTGACGACTGTTTATAGGAATCTTCAAGTTCTGATAAAGCATGGCTTAATACGTTCTAGACATCTCCCAACTGGAGAGGTTCTGTACACTCCCGTAGATAGAGATATTCATCATTTGACCTGTGTTCAATGTGGTGAGACATCAAAAATGGAAGGATGCCCGGTAAAAGATATTCATACACCCAAAACAAATCCAAAGAAATTCCAATTATTGTTTCATACCCTCGAATATTTCGGGCTTTGCCAAAACTGTTATCAAGCTCAGAATTAAAAAGGAACATTTTCTAATCACAGAAATTATTTTCGTTTATAGAGCTAATGTTTATTGCCTCTAATTTATCTTGTATTTGTTCAGGACTACCAACTGCCAAAACACTTTTATCAAGAACGATTACTTGATCATAGTTATTTAAAGAATCGCCCCAATCATGGCTACTTACGAGCAAAGAAAGTCCGGCATCGGCAAGTTGACGAACAATTTTAAGAAAATCCTCCTTTGCAGGTGGGTCCAAAGCTGCGCAAGGTTCATCTAAAAGAAATATTTTTGCTGGGGACATAAGAGTTTTTGCTAATAGAGCTCTTTGCTGCTGTCCTCCTGAAAGAGAATCGAGTCTTCTATTCGCCAAACTTGCAATGCCTACTCTCTGCATTGTCGCCTCTAGTTCACAACATTTATTAATCCAAGAATTAGGATATGCTAGAAGAGTCTTAATTTGAAATGGGTTATTACTTCTTGATTTTGAATACTTTATTTGACCAAGAGATACCAATTTTTCAACTGTGATGGGGAACTTCCAATTCATAGAACTTCTTTGAGGCATTAGTGCCACAAGAGCTCTAGATCTATATAAATTTTCACCATCAATTTTTATTTCGCCTTTATCTGGAGTATTTTGTCCTTGCAAAATTCTCAAAAGAGTTGATTTACCTGCGCCATTTGGGCCAACTAACGCTGTTAGAGTTCCAGGTTTAATCTCAACAGATACCTTATTCAAAACTGGCTTACTTTTTTTTGCGTATGCAAAGGTTAAATTTTCAGCGACTAAAGTAGCCATTAATTAATCTTTTAAAAAAGTCACTTTACAAGCTTACCAATAATACAAGTTGCGTATTATTTTCATAACATTTGATACTTTCACTTGTCAGAGATAATGAAAATGATTATCATTTTTTAGTATTTAATTATTTTCATGTCAATTTTTAAAAGACTTTTAACAAATAAAAAAGGTTCGAGTAAATCAATTATTAAAAATTCCGCAATCGCAGGAACAATTATATTTTCTGGTTTTGGGCAGGATGTTATGGCTAAAGAAAAGTCATATGTAGCAGTAGAACCACTAGTTTGTGATTTAGTTAAATCAATTGCATTACCATCTGACGAAGTTACATGCTTAGTAGATAGAAAACAAGATGTTCATGACTTAAAGATCAATCCAAGGCAAGCTCAATTACTAAATAGCGCAGATAAAGTATTTACTCTTGGTAAAGAAATGACTCCAAGTATGAGAAATTGGGAAAATAAAAAGAATACTGTTGTTGTAGGTGTTAGTGCAATAGACGTAGATGATCATTCTGATCATGGAGGTCATGATGATCACTCAGACCATGATGGACATGACGATCATTCTGAACATTCAGCTAAAATAGATGATCATTCTGATCATGGAGGTCATGATGATCATTCAGACCATGGAGGACATGGTGATCATGCTGAAGGTGCTTTCGAATGGGCAGGCAAATTTCAACTTTCTAAGGGTTCTTACAAATGGTCATTTGAAAAAGTCGATGGCGAATATGCAGATCCTGCAATGAAGATGGTAATTCTCAAATCTAATGACATAGAAGGGTCTGAAGATTTAGCTAAAGAATTATTAGGATCTAAAGACTCAATAAGCAGAAAAAATGATGGTACTTTGATAGCAAGTAATAAAGCTTTTGTTCTTAACTTTGATCAAAGAAAAGAAAGTACTGTTTTTAACGTAGATATCAAAGAAGATGGTCAATATATATTTTTTACTGAACACATGCCTTTTGAGTTTGAAGCAACTCAACACTTTTTTAAAGATGTTTCAAATAGTGATGTAGAACCAATAGCACAAGTTCCAGACGAAGGTGAGGGGCATCATCATCATGACCATGGAGGTCTAGATCCACATGTATGGCATGATCCGCATAACATCATAAAAATGGGAGATCTTATAAGCAAAAGTTTAAAGAAGGATATTTCAGTTTTTAATAGAGGTGACAGAAAACTAATTAATGAAAGATTCGAAAAAGCTGATTCTCTCTTAGAAGGCTTAGATAGTTGGATCGTTGAACAAGTAAGTTCTATTCCTGAGGAAAACAGAGTAATTGTCTCTAAACACAAAGCAATGGAATACTACGGGGATGCATTTGGTTTTGAAACCATTAGTTTACTTGACTTTCTTGGAGACTCCTCAAGCTTAAGGCCAGACAACATAAGTTCCACTTTAAAAATGTTAGATGAAGAGAAAGTTCAGGCAATATTTCCTGAACAAATTCCAGCATCTAAGTTATTAAGGAACTTAAGTAGACAAAGTTCAGTTCCTTTAGCTTCTAATCAAATATTCGTTGATGGATTGATGATGGATGGTAATACGGTTTCAGTAGCTGTTCACAATACTTGTACAATTGTTGATTCATTAGGTGGAAGCTGTGATAAAGAATCTGGCTCCAATCTTGAGTCTGAATGGTACAAACTTTCAGATTAAATTTTTCTAATAAAAACGGTTTTCATTTCTTATTATTACTATTATTAAACTATTGTTTATTTAGTAAAAATCAGTAAATGAGCATTAAAGATAAAGTTCCCGTAACCATCCTCACTGGATTCTTAGGTTCAGGGAAGACTACTTTGCTTAATAGAATTTTAAGTGAAGAGCACGGGAAAAGAATAGCCGTAATTGAGAATGAATACGGTGAAGTAGGTATAGATCAAGGTCTCGTAATTAATGCCGATGAAGAAGTATTTGAGATGTCAAACGGGTGCATTTGTTGTACTGTTCGCGGTGATTTAATAAGAGTCCTTGGCAACCTTATGAAAAGAAGAGATAAGTTTGACTATGTTTTAGTAGAAACAACAGGATTAGCAGATCCAGGCCCAGTTGCTCAGACTTTTTTCATGGATGAAGAGATTAGTTCTGAATTTACTCTTGATGGAATTGTGACTTTAGTTGATGCTGCACATATTGATCAACAGCTAGGCAGGAGTGACGAAAGTTCAGAACAAGTGGCATTTGCAGATGTTCTCGTCCTTAATAAAACTGATTTAGTCTCTGATGATGCATTAGATACTCTTGAATCGAGATTGAGAGATATGAACCGAATGACTCGAATTATTCGAGCCGAGAATGCCAAAGTACCCATTGAAACAGTCTTAAATCTAAGTGCATTTGATCTTGATCAGATCCTTAAACGCAGACCAACATTTCTTGAACCAGAATATCCTTTTGAATGGACAGGTGTTTACGATCTTGATGCCGGTAAATATGAATTAATGCTAGAAGAAGGACCCGATCCAGAAATGTCCCTAGTAGCCCTCATTAACCAAGGAGAGAATGAGGAGGAACTTAAAGATGGAGCTGAATCCTCCGTAAGACTTTATGCAGAAAAAGCTAATACTTTAGAGCCTGGAAATACTATTCCATATGGAGAACATATAAATCTCAAATTGGAGGATAAAGGAAGTAAATCCTTCATCCTGAACATAGAAAAACCAACAAAAATAGGTTTGTTTACTCAGCACACTGCTGAAGAATTCAATATGAAAGTCATTAAAAGTGTCGAAAATAAAGAGATTCCATTTAATACTGAAAGGTTCTGGCAAGCAGAGCATGAACATGATGATGAAGTTGGCTCAATTGCTATAGAGCGTTTTGGAGATGTTGACCCAGAAAAACTAAATACTTGGATGGGAAGACTTCTATCAGAAAAAGGAGTGGATATATTCAGAACAAAAGGTTTCATAAGTTACTCAGGCAACCCAAGGAGAATAGTTTTTCAGGGAGTTCACATGTTATTTACTGCACAACCTGATAAAGAATGGGGTAACGAACCTCGTAGAAATCAACTTGTTTTTATCGGTAGAAATTTAAATGAGAAAGAGATGCAAGAAGGCTTTGATAAATGCCTGATATAGAACCATTTAGCCCAAGAGGCATGTTCCATGAAGGATGGACTGCTGAAGTTAGCGATTATGCCATAGCATGTGGCTGGGCTCTTAAAGGGAAACAATTTATTGTTGGCGACGTTGCGGGTGGTATTTTTGCATTCGATGGAGATACTGGAAAAATTATTTGGAAAAAAGAAAATACTCACTCTGGTGGTCTACTAGAAATGGCAATTCATCCAGAGGGTGAAATTTTTGCAACATCAGGTCAAGATGGAAATGTTCAAATTTGTAATTGCCATGAAGGTAAAGTTATTAAAACACTTGATCTTGGCAAAGGTTGGGTAGAACACCTCAAGTGGTCTAATGACGGTTTATTTCTAGCGATAGCTTCCTCAAAAAAAGTTTATGTTTTTAATGAAATTGGAGAAGAGAAATGGATCTCAGAAGACCATCCAAGTACAGTAAGTGCAATAACATGGTCAAATAAAAATGAGCTCGCAACTGCATGCTACGGCAGAGTGACATTCTTTGACATTGTTAATAATAAAACGAATCAAAAGCTCGAGTGGCAAGGATCATTGGTCTCTATGGAATTAAGCCCTGATGGAGATATAGTCGCCTGTGGGAGTCAAGACAATTCAGTTCATTTTTGGAGAAGATCAACAGGAATGGATGCCGAAATGACTGGATACCCTGGAAAACCAAGTCACCTTTCTTTTGATGACAGCGGAAAATTATTAGCAACTAGCGGCAGTGAAAGAATTACAGTATGGAGCTTTATAGGCAATGGTCCGGAGGGCACTATGCCTGGAGAACTATGTCACCATACAGAACCTATTTCGAGCTTAGCCTTTTCAAATAAAGGTATGCTTGTAGCCTCAGGATCTAGGGATGGTTCTGTTGTCGCAAGTTTCCTAAAAAATGATGGCAATGGAGATCCCGTTGGGGCTGCATTCGCAGGAGATTTAGTAGGAGCAATATCATGGAGACCTGATGATTGTGCACTTGCAGCAGTCAATGCAAAAGGTGTTGTAAATGTATGGAAATTTAAAGTTCGTACTAACCTTTTTTCAAAGGGATTTAAGTAAAAAGTAGAAATTTATTAATTACCAATAGTTAGCTTTTAAATGTCTTTCCATACAAATGACCTCACAGTCATTATCTATACCTTTTGGGTGAATATCGCAATATGAGAGACATTGAAAATATTCGTCTATGGGGTTTGATTTATCATTTTTACTAACTTCATTCGAATGATTCATAAAAGATTTCCTCAATTATTTAAAATTAAGATAGACGAATTAAATATCAAAGGAAATAAGCAAAACTTACTAAAAATATCTCAAAAAAATTAGCACGATTGATTACTACTCTCGGACATTTTTAATTAAAAAGCAATGCGTATAAAAACGGATTGTCTTTAGAGAAATATTTTCCTAATTTTATATTGTTGAGTTATAGGAGGTCTTTCAAAATGATCGATAGCCTGCCTGAAATTTCGGAATAAACCGAACTAATTTAATTAACTGCTCCAATTATTTTTTATTAATGTCTAAGCTTCCTTCTTCTGCATCGTTTAGGTGCCCTTTAAGAAACAAGCTTAATTCTAGAGTTTTTGCCCCAGTTAAAGACAATTAGTTAATTTTGGTGAGCATTAGCTTAATAGAAGTTAGCAACAAGGATCCATGATTTAGGTGCGTTATTAACTTCAGTAAAAAATATAAGTAAGAGATAAAAGAGGGCTTATTTAAGCCCTCTTTTTTTTATAAGATGACTTTATTCTAGTTTTATAGATAATGATTAAAGCAATAAAATTTTAAAATGGTTCGATATTATTGCCCATATTGCAATCCTAAATATCAATTTCAAAAACAATCCTCAAAAGGTAATTTGATTTGTGGCTTGTGCGGAGAGGATCTTGTAAAAAAACCATTTATTAGGTTGAACCAGATAATTGCTTTAGTTGCAGCGTCATCATTACTTCTACCGTTGATATATACTTTTATTTTTTTAATTAAAAATCAAATAAATCCTCCTAATAAAAATTATCAAGCAAATAGTACTTTAATCATAATTACCAAAGAAACACTTTCATAAAACAATTTAAAAAATCTCGAGAGGTCAACCTCTACATAGTGATTTATTTAAACAAGAATTTTTGCTCTCAATATTTATTTGATCATCAATATTTTTTAATTTGTTATTATTACTTGTTACTTTAACTTTCTGCCCACAATGTTCTTTGCAACCACCATTAAATAAGTTATGTGCATATAAATTTGAAATATTCGAAAGTAATATAAGAAATATTATTTTATAAATTTGATAAAAATAAGACTTCATTTTTATTATGATTTTCCCAAAATTATTAAATAAATAATATCAGTTAATTCCAAGGTGTGTTTATCAGTCCCCAGATATCGAAGAAGAAAAATAAAACTGCAATTACAACAAGATCCCATGCTCTTTCCCTAAAAGCCCAAGGCGCAATAAAAACTTCTCCAAGTCCATGAAGTGCTGCCCCTACTGGTAGATGATCAAGAACCAGCAAACTGTGAGAGAGGATAAAAAGAAAGCTTGCAAAATATCTAAAAAAAACAAATTGCCAATTACTAGAATTCATGCTCTTTAGATTTTTAAAAAATATACTTCAATGATCAAAATTATGATACAGATCGAGTCAAGAGATATTATTTTTGGTAGCCATAAATACGAATAAAGATATAAAGCTAAAGTAAAAGTTACTAAACGATGAAATATATGTTTTCAAGTTATCAGCCTAAAAATAGTTTTGATGAATACTTTAAGGATAATGTTAACTCTGCTAGAGAAATATTGATTCCACTTCTTTCATCCTTAGATAATATGGGACTTGAGGAATTAAACAGGAATCATTCTGCCGCAAAAAAATTATTACTAAGACATGGTGCAACTTTTAGATTAAACGATACTGGTTTAAAAGGTACTGAGAGAATATTACCTTTTGATCCACTTCCTAGAATAATTAGTAAAGATGATTGGGTAACTTTAGAAAAAGGACTAAAACAAAGGCTTGAGGCAATTGATTTATTCCTAGATGATATTTATAATTCTCAAAAAATAATTAATGATGGAATAATTCCAAGAGAATTAATAGAGAGTTCAGAAGGTTGGAGACCTCAGATGATAGGTTTCAAACCTCCACTAAATAAATGGTGTCAAATTTCAGGACTTGATTTAATAAGAGATAGAAAAGGAGATTGGCATGTTTTAGAAGATAATTTAAGGTGCCCTTCTGGTGTTGCTTATTTTTTAGAAAATAGATTAGTCATGAAGAATATTTTCCCTAATCTTTTCTCAGGAAGAATAGTTAAACCAATTGATGAATATCCCTCATATCTTTTAAAAACTCTTCAAGAACTAGCTGTTTGGACTGATACTCCCAAGATAGTTCTACTAACTCCAGGAATTTTTAATAGTGCTTATTTTGAACATAGTTATTTAGCTCAAGAAATGGGCATACAACTAGTTCAGGGTCATGACTTAGTTTGTAATGATGATTATGTATATTTAAAAACTACCTCTGGATTAAAAAGAGTAGATGTTATTTACAGACGAATTGATGATGATTTCTTAGATCCTCTTAATTTCAGAAAAGATTCCTGCCTTGGTGTTAGCGGATTACTTGATGTTTTTAAGGCAGGTCATGTTGCTTTAGCAAATGCACCTGGGACTGGAATAGCAGATGACAAAATGATTTATTCTTTTGTTCCAAAAATGATTAAATATTATCTTGATGAAGAAATTATTATTAAAAATGTAGAAACTTATATTTGTCATTATCAAAAGGATCGAGAATATGTTTTAGAAAATTTATCAAAACTTGTTGTTAAGTCTGTCGCAGAAGCTGGTGGTTATGGAATGTTAATTGGCCCTCACTCAACAACGAATGAGATAGAAGAATTCGCTAATAAAATTAAAAATAATCCTAGAAATTTCATAGCACAACCAACATTAGAATTATCTACTGTGCCATCGTTATGTGATGGAGAACTATATCCATGTCATGTTGATTTAAGACCATATATCTTAAGAGGAAAAGATTCATGGGTTAGCCCAGGCGGGCTTACGAGGGTAGCATTAAAAAAAGGATCATTAGTTGTTAATTCTTCTCAAGGTGGAGGATGCAAAGATACATGGGTTGTAGGTAAATAATATGCTTTTGAGTCGTGTAGCAGAATCTCTTTATTGGATCAATCGTTATTTAGAACGAGCTGAAAACATATCTCGTTTCGTGGAAGTAAGCGAAGCTATGTCATTAGATTGTCCACCAGGAAGTGCCGAACCTTGGCTCCCTTTAATTGATGCTTCGAGTGACAGAGAATCTTTTGATAAGAGATTCCCAGAGAAAAAACCAGATGACGTTATTAATTTTTTAATAAGAGATCGTTTAAACCCGAATAGTATAATTTCTTGCATTCAAATGGCGAGAGAAAATGCAAGACAAATCAGAGATGTCATGACCACAGAAATGTGGGAACAAATTAATATTTTATATTGGAATATGCAAGAAGGAGAGGCAATATGGAATAAGCCAAGACAAGAACAATTAAGTGAAATAAGGAGGGAATGTCAGCTTTTTTATGGAATTACAGATGCGACTCTAAGCAAAGATCTTGCCTGGAGATTTAGCATTCTTGGAAGATTAATCGAAAGAGCTGACAAAACATCAAGAATTTTAGATGTTAAATATTATTTACTCCTACCCAGCTTAGATGAACTTGGAGGAGTTCTTGATGAGCTGCAATGGATAGCACTTTTACGTTCAGCTGGAGCTTATCAAATGTTTAGGAAAGCAGTGCAAAATTCTATAAAGCCTAATTCAGTTGCGAGATTTCTTTTACTTGATCCAATTTTCCCTAGATCAGTAAGATACTGTCTTGATGGGATAAGCAATACACTTAAAACGATAGATACCTTACCATCTACTGAAAATCCTTCAGAATTAGAATGTATGAGAGGCTTGCTTAAAGCTAAGTGGAGTTATATCAGAATTGAAGATATAATCAATGATGGTTTACATGAGGCAATCGATTCATTGCAAATGGATTTAAATAAATTAAATGATCTCATTCAAGAAAAATATTTTATTAATTAATAAGTTTATTAATGAGAATTAAATACATTCACAAACTTGAATATAAATACGAAGACCCTGTTCAATTAGGCGAGCATAGATTATGTATAAAGCCAAGGTCAAATGGATTCCAAAAGCTAAAGAATTTTGAATTAAAAATAACTCCAGAACCAGAAATTATTTATCCATTACTTGCTGCCAGCGGAGAAGAGATTAATAGAATCAGATTCAATGGATTAACAGATAATTTAATTATTGAATCAATCAGCGAAGTTGAAACTATTAAACATCCAAACATTATTGATGGAGTTAAAAATAGAGATTTAACATTACCTTTTTGTAGAAGCATTATTAACAGAGATTTACAGGGAGCATTAGAGGGATGGATGCCAAATGGACAACACGATCCTTCTGCAGTAGAACTTGCCCAAGAAGCCTTAGCAGGAAGCATTAATAACGCATTATCATTTACATACCAACTAATAGAAATTATTCAAGATCGGGTTAAATATACCAAAAGACATACTGGTCCAGCATGGCCTGCTAGCAGAACGCTTAGAGAACGATTAGGTTCATGCAGAGATTTAGCAATGCTAATGGTTGAAGCTTGCAGGTCTATAGGTATCCCAAGTAGGTTTGTAAGTGGTTATCATTTTGAAGATCCCTTACCCTCTGAGTTGGATTTACACGCTTGGGCTGAATTATATATTCCAGGTGCTGGTTGGAGAGGTTTTGATCCAAGCGGAAAAGGATTAATAGATGAAAGATATTTAACATTGGTATCCTCTTCAAAATCTAATTTAACCTCTGTAATTACAGGAAACTTTATAGGAAAAAATAATTTAGAAAATACTTTATCCTGGGAAATCAAACCTCTTGAAATTAAATAAACACTAAATTTTTAATCTTTTAATATAACCAAAAAACATAAATAATAATATGTTTCTCTTTTAGTGTTAATTGATACGTTATTGGATATATATATCTGTTTTCATTTGTGTAATCTTTAAAGAAAATTGAACTCAAGTTTAGAAATTCCAGTTATCAAATCAAACAAATCGAAAATGTTTGAATTGATAAGTTATGAAAAATTTCGCGATACAAAAGATGTAAGATTTTTTGATATTAGTGTTAATGAATCAAACTATAGAGATCTAGTTATTCACAGTGGGCCTGCAGTTAGTCCTCCAAATGATGAAGAATTTAAGAATTGGCAATTTTACATACATCACAATCAAGAAGATAATCTACTGGCTATCTCTGGGGGAAGAACATTTTTTCTTGTCAATTTTGGCTGGGATTATCCTTTTTATAAAGTTAGATTAGAATCTTGCGGATACATTTTAAGAATACCTAGAGGAACTTTTCATAGATCAGTATCTGACGAAAACGGTTCCATAGTTTTAAATCAAGCTATAAGAGATAAAGAAGGTACAGTTGAATCTGAATTCAAGGTTACGAATAGCAGAGATAACAAAAAACTTCTAGATTGTATAACCAATTTAGAGCCTAAATTCAAAATTTATAGTGTTAAATAATTTTAAAAAGGAGTTCCAAATTTAGTCATCAATTTTAAAAATTATCTAATTGTTATAAAATAATATTATTCGAATTCTCTAGTATGAAATTTTTCAGATTTTTAAGATATTTTTTATGCATAACTTTTTCTTTCTTAGTTTTATCCTCTCCAGTTTTTGCTGGGGCAAATGTAGCTGTTAAGGGCGAGGGAGATGAAGTTCCAAGTTATGTAAGATCTAATATTACTGGATTTGATTTCCATGGAGAGGATCTTCATTTGTCATCTATAGCTGGAGCAGTTGCGAGAGATGCAGATTTTAGTGACGTTGATTTACATGGGACAACCTTAACCCTATCTGATTTAAAAGGTTCTAATTTAAATGGAATCGACCTGACCGATACTCTTTCTGATCGAGTTAATTTCCAAAAAACAGATCTTAGAAATGCTGTTTTAATAAATATGATCGCATCAGGTAGCAGTTTTGCAGGAGCTCAAATAGAAGGAGCAGATTTTTCTTACGCCATTCTTGACAGCGAAGATCAAAGAAATCTTTGTGAAATTGCTGATGGAATCAATCCAACAACAGGCGTTTCAACTAGAGAAAGTCTTGAGTGTAGTTAGAACAAAAACCATAAGTAAACTTACTATAAATAAACTTTCTTACTATAAATAAACTTTCTTACTATAAATAAACTTTATTACCATTATTAAATTTATAAATCCTTTGTTCATCATCTAGAAATATCATTTCACCATTTAATTTGGATTTCTTAAATTTTGAAAGTCTTGCTCTGTGTATATTGGATTTTCTATTTATATTTTCTTCGTTATCATAAATCCCAATATAAATATTTATATTAGGATTTGAAAAGGTTTTTTCTTCCTCTCTTAAAAAAATCCTATCAATATTTGTTTGCGTGCTCTGTAGTTTATTTTTAAATTTATCTAATTTTAAGTTCTTTGTTTTTTTAGAATTAATTTTTTTGTAGCCTAAAAAGATAAATACTAAAATTAGAAAAACTAAAAATATATTCATTTATTTACTTAATTTTTATTTTTATATCTACGCCTAAGTTACTTTTAGTAGTTAATATTTCTTTTTTTATGATTCCATAGGTAAAAATTTTAGATAAAGTTTTTAAAGAATTAAAAACTAAAAAAACAGTAAATAGAAAGAAAACAATAATGTTTTCTACAAGTAGATTTTTATTATCTAGATTGCTCATATAAGTCTTAATTCAATTATTTTTTTCACTTTTTGCATATGGGCCGAAAAATTCACTGGCGTTTCTTCCCATTACTTTAGCAAGATTTAAACTTTTATCTATATCCCATTTAGATGCCAAGCCATAAAGAATCCCAGCCGCAAAAGAATCGCCACATCCATAAGAATCAACCTTTAATTTTTTGTTTTTAAGAGCCTTATATCTTCCTCCAGGAAATATTATGCCACCCTTCTCTCCCTCGGTTTTAATAGTATATTTGGGTTTTAACGATAATTCAGAAAAAGTAAAAACTTCTCCAGGATCAAGATTACTGCCTATTAATCCATCTAAAAGAACATTTGAATTATTAATTGTATTTATTCCTACCCTTGGTGTTGTACACAGTATTGAAGCTGATCTAGCCATTTTAAAAATCTCTGAATCAGATGCAGTAATAAAAATTCCGTCCATTTTTTTTAAAATGTTCCAATCTAAATTGTCTTTATGAGTTGGAGCTAACCTTTCTCCAATAACTGTTATTGCTCTTTCACCTTGAGAGTCAATTAAACTAAATCCTCTTCTAGTTGGTTTATTACGCCAAGCTACATGTAACTTAATTCCCATATTTGAGAGAATCTTGAAACACTTATCTCCATAATCATCATTTCCTAATGACGTAAAAAAATGAATTTGGTTTAAAGTTAAATCAGAAAGTTTTTTCGCGATAATAGATCCAGCACCAGCTGGATACTCAAGGGACTTTTCAGAATGAGAAATGACTCCGGGTTTTGGTAATTGATCGACCTTTAAAAAATTTATCCACTCAACATGACCAACAACGGCAAAATTTAAATTTCCTTTTTTAAATTTATAGTCTTCAACTTTATTATTCTTTTCAACAACCATAAGCTTTTAAATACTATTATTAAAAGAAATATTTTTGACAAGTGAATTCATTTAACATTTTAAAAGATAATAAACAGATACTATCTTTTCTTTACCTTTTTCTATCAATTTTGGGGGCTGTCCTGCCAATGTTGGCAAATTTCGAATTTGCTAAGGAATATGGAAACAGCTTTGATATAAATAACTTCATTTCTTTAGCGAATGCAAACCCTGCAGCTCAGTCAATTTCTAGAGACTTATTAATAGGTGCAAGCGCTATTTTTATATGGATAGTAAATGAATCAAAAAAACTAAACATGAAGAATATGTGGGTTGTATACATTGGAACTTTTCTTATCGCCTTCGCATTCTCTGCACCTTTTTTCTTATTTCTAAGAGAGAGAAGAATTATTGAATTAGAAAAGATTAATTAAAATAATCTCTTAAAAAGAATTGTAAATACAATAAAGCAACAACAAGAAATTGAAAGCCAGATTATTGAAGCATAACCAAATAGATCTAATATGCGTCCTGAAATAAATGGTCCAAAAAAATAACCCATAGCGAAACATTGTGATAGTAGAGCAAGTGCAAAACCTTTTTTATTTGAAGGAGCTATTCTGAAAACGATATCTGTTGATGTTGGAAGAAATGAAGCAGTCCCTAAACTTATTAATATCAATGAAAAAGAAATCAAATAAAAAGCTGGAATATTTAAATAACTAGAGATAAATAATAAAAATGAAGCGAAAGAGAAATTTATCAAACTAAATTTCAATCCGAATAATCTCCCTTTTTTTGATATCCAAGATCCAATAGGCCATTGTAAAAACAATAATAAAATTAACTGAATAGAAATTACAAAGCTAATAATTTCTTTGCTTAACGCATTGCGATAAACTCCACCTTTAACAAGATCTAGAGGCAAAGTTACTTGAATCAGAGCTAAAGAGGTAGTTATCAATAAAATAGATAAAATTATTATTGATGAATTTTTATTCCATTTCAATTGCACCTGATTAATTGGATCTACTAATTTTTTTTGGAAATTTTCTAAGTTTCTTTTAATAGAAGAACTATTTCTAGATATTAAATATGTGATAACTATCATGCAAAATATATCATTAATAAAAATTGACTTAGAATACAAAAAATTCGTCATATAACCCCCTAAGAATACCCCTAGAAATATTCCTAAAGCCTCCGAACTTCTAACAAGAGCATAAGCTTTGCGTGTTTCGATAGGATGGCAAAAATAGGGCACCCCAAACTCGACAGCAGGCCAATATATTCCTGCAGCAGCCCCAACAAGTGATTGACCAATTATGTACAAAAAAGTATCTCTTGAAAAAATGAGACATAAGCTAGCGGCAATACTTAGTATTGAAGAAGAAATTATTGGAAATTGTATTTTCCCTTTTTTAGTAAGATAATTACCTGTAAAGAGTCTCGTTACGGTTCCAATTATTGCTGAAATGGTAAACCCCAAGCCAATATCTGTTGCCGATAACCCTAGGTTATTAAAAATAAGTGATGTTAAATAAATAACACCTCCTGCTCCAAATGCAGCGAAAAATCTTATCTTGGTTATTAACCTCAAATGATATGGAAATTGAATCCACCAATTTTTGCTAATTTGTAAACTATTTGGACTAATCACTAGTGAAATACATTTTTATAATTTTTTTTAGTTTTTGTGGCTTATTTTTTAATAATGGTTTAAAGGCTGCTGAAAAGATAAATATTAAGTTTGAAGAGATGGAAATCCCTCTTACTATAGAACAATTATCAAAATTAGAAAAATACAAAGATGATTCAACAGAATTAATAGATTGGTTAAAAAAAAATGGATTTAGCAGAGTTTTTGAATTATCAAAATTTTTAGAATTTCCAGTTTTCAAAGAAGAGGGATTAAATAGGGAAATATTAAGAAGTTGGATAGGGCGTAAAATTCTTACAGAATTAAGCAAAAGCATTAAAGTTCCAAATGATAATAATGGAACAGAAACATATAACACTATAGAAAATTTATTAGATCAAAAAAAAGAAGTTTCAACTTTGGACATCATAAAGGCATTACCATCAGAAGAAATTTCACTCGATGTTGATAATTTAATTTTAATAATTTCATCTTGGAAAAATGAATTATCAATGCAACAAGAACTTTTGTCCAAATTAAATAAACTTGAAAGAACTAACCAAAATGTCTTCAAAAATACTGAAAAAAAATCAACTCAAGATCTAATAAAAATTAATAAAAAAATTTATGTTCCTCATCGAGTGAAACCTTTTGAAATTGAAATATTGAAAAGCAATAAAACAAATGATGATAAAGAACTGATAATTTTCATGCCAGGACTTGGAGGCGAAATTAATAATTTCAAATGGATAGGCAACGAATTGGCTAAAAGAGGTTGGCCCATATTATTCATAGATCATAGAGGGAGTAATTTAGAATCATTCATAGAAGTACTCGAAGGTAAGGAAACAATCCCAGGAAGTGCAGACTTTTTCTTATATAGAATTAAAGATTTGGATGCAGTATTAAAAGCACATGAAAATGGAGAATTTGGTTTACCTAATGATTCTTATATTTTAATGGGGCATTCACTTGGCGCTTTAATAGCACTTTTACATGAAGGCAATAAACCTACTGATCAATTAGAGGACAAATGTGATTCGGCATTAAAAGACTTTGCGATAACAAATTTATCTAAATTACTTCAATGTCAGTTGAGCGAAATACCATTTTCTAAGAAAAATAACACTAATAAGGCCAGTGCGATAATAGGTTTTAATTCATTTGGCAGTTTGGTATGGCCAAAAGAAAATAGTACAGGCATTAAAACACCAACTCTACTAATAGGTGGTACGTATGACCTCATTACACCATTAATCAATGAACAATTTAGAGTTTTTTCTGCTTTAAATAATCCATCAAATAGATTTCTAATTATTGAGGGGGCAAGTCATTTCTCTCCAATAAGAATTAATAAAAGCCATGAAGAAAATAATAACGTCTTCAAAATAAGTGAATCTTTTATTGGTTCAGAGCCAATATTAGTACAAGATTTATCAACGAAATTTATAGTTGAATTTTTAAAAAATATTAAAGACCAAAAGATCCCTTCAGTAATTAAAAACCAAAGAAATTTGGGACTTGATTTTCATCTTTTAGATCTTGAAACAATAAAAGAAGTTTCACAAAATTAATACTCTATTCGTGGATCTAAATACGCGATTAAAATATCCACACAGAGATTTAAAGAGACTATGATCATAGAGGTAAAAATTACAATTCCTTGAACCAAGGTATAGTCTCTTTGAGAAATAGCTTCATGTAATCTTAAAGCTATACCTGGCCATGAAAAAGTTACCTCGAACAATAGAGCACCTCCTGCTAATGAGGCCATAGTCAAGCCAGAAATAGTGACAATTGGCAATAGAGCATTAGGCAATGCATGGTTTAAAAATATTTTTTTCCTTGATATTCCCCTGCATATAGCAGCATTTACATAATCACTTTTTAATGTCTTATCCAAATTTACTCTTAATGATCGGCTGAATATACCACTTAATAAAAAGCCAAGGGTAATAGAAGGAAGTGCGAGATGATAAAGACTATCTTTCAAAGCAATAAAATTATTTGAAAGAATACTGTCTAAAACTAGAAAACCTGTAATTTGAGGTTGTTGCTGAAATATTGGAAATCTACCTCCAATTGGGGAAATATTAAAAAATACAGAAAATAATAATTGCGCTAACATTGCACCCCAAAAAGGAGGGATCGCATATGTAGCAATTCCTAATATTCTTGCAATATAATCAGTTTTTTTCCCTCTATTTCTTAAGCCGATTAATCCTAATGGGAATCCAATTAATGTAGCACTTAATATTGAAAAGAATCCAAGCTCTAGACTTGCAGGCAATGACTTAATAATAATATTTAGGACTGGCTCTTGGGTACTAAGAGATTGGCCAAAATCTAAGTGCAATATATTTTTAATATATGAAAAATATTGACTTATTAAAGGTTCATTTAGTCCCAATTTATTTCTTAGAAATTCCCTTGAAACCTCATCTGCACCAGATCCAAGTATGGCATCGACAGGATCGCCAGGGGCAACTCTCAATAAAATAAATACTAATGAAGAAATTATCCATAGCATTATCGGTATTAACGAAATTTTTAATAAGGAATAATTTAGCAGTTTATTTAAATTTCTACTCATCAATAAACTCTAGATCACTCAATGAAATTATTCCTGCACCATTAAAAATAGGTTTTGATATTTTATTTTGAGACCATGCTTTTTGAGAGGATATCCAAATAGGAATATAAGGTACTGAATTTGCTGCTATTTTTTCAATTTCAACAAGTTTTTCTAATCTTTTAATTCCACTTATTTTTTCACTCTCAAGAAATAAACTTTCCACTTTGTTGGATCCCCAAAAACTACCACTGTAAACTGATTCTCCTTTTTTACATATGCCTTCAACTATGTCATTACAACTTAAAAGAGGGGTGAGATATGCCTCTGGATCTGAATAAGCTCCAGTCCAATCGAGAATAACTGCTGTATAAATTCCCAAACTAAGATTCTTATAAATTGTTGTAGATTCAACCCCATTAAGTTCGATATCAATACAATCTTTCAAATAATTTTTTATTTCTTCCTGCCATGTCAGAGCGATAAGCTTGTCAGCTGGAACATTCGATCTATAAGTAAGCGGTATTTTTAGAATATTTCCATTGCAATAGTTTTCTTTTTGCAATAACCTTCGTGCTTCTAAATAATCATACTTAGGCCAGAGTTCTTTATTATCTTTTTTTAATATCGGAGGAATAATTGATCTAGATGGCTTCCTTAATCCATAACTTACTTTCTCACTAATCAATTTTCTATTAAGACTTTTTGCCAAAGCCAGTCTTAAATTAAGATTACTTAATGGATAAGAACTAGTTTTAAGGCTTATAAAACTTAATTCAGTGAAAGGGCTATTACCTTCATTAAACTGTTTATTTTTACTTAAATTATTTAAACTTTTTCTCTGACTATCATCAATTGAATTTGATAAAAGCACGTCAATTTGTTTACTTTTTAAGGCCCCAAAAAGAGATGATGAATTTGAATATCCCACAAAATTAACACCATTATTTAAGGGCTTTTCACCCCAATAATTCAAATATGGATCAATCGATTGAACTTCATTAGAAAAACTGGTCAGCACATACTTTCCTGTACCAACAAATTTTTCATTTAGAAACTTATCAGAATATTTTTTGTAAAAGGCAGGAGATATTGGAGTTAAATTTACCGATGTAAGTAAACCATTTAAAGAACTTGATGGTTTATTCAAATTTATTATGACTGAATATTCACTTGGCGTTACAATTGATTTAATCTTATTTCCTAAAATATAATTCATCGTTCCAATTCTTTTGAATCTATCAAAGGTAAACTTTATAGCATTTGAGTTAAATGCAGTTCCATCGTGAAAAAAAACATTCTTTCTTAAATTGATAGTTATTTGAAGTCTGTCCTTTGAAATAATTGGCATCCCTAAGGCCAATTCAGGGATCAATTCTCCATCAGAATTTAATTCATATAATGTGTCTCCTAAAGAACTGATTAATTGAATTGCCTTAAGAGTATTTGCTCTGGCTGGATCTAAAGATTCAATTTTTCCAGAACTTGCTACTATGATTTTTTTAGATATTCTTTTTGAGCCGCAAGCATTCTGTAAAAAAGAAATTAAGATAATAAATATTGATAAAACAATGTTTTTTTTCATATTTCATAATTACTTGATTTTTCTGAAGAATTATTTGAGCAAAAAATTTGCAAGGTTATTTGACTTATTTCAAGAGCAAATGTTTTTTTAGAATTACAGGCAAAAGGCCACTCTCTCACCCAACAAATTTCTTTACCTATATTTAGACCAATTACTTGAAAAGTCTTATTGCTATTTTTAATTTTTACACAAGCACCTTTATAAAGGTTTTCAGAAAAAATTAAATTATTATTTTTCTTATTATCATCTAATAGTTTTGAATGAATCATATAGGTGCTAAAACCAAACACTTACTTTCTTCGGTTTACCAAGCTATAAAGAAATTTGCAAACTATTTTATTAAATACAACTTAATTGACTTGCAATAATTTTAACTTCATTGAGCGAATTTATTTCATCTTTCGATCTCTCAAAATCTCCATTATTCACCTCATGAGTAATTACGACAATTTCAGCTTTGTCTTCACTAGCATCAAGTTGAACAATTGATTCAATTGATACATTATTCTTTCCAAAAATATCTCCAATCTTTCCTATAACACCTGGACTATCAAGACAAATTATTCTAAGATAATTTTTTTTATTTATTTGTGAAGATTCGATGATATGACAGTTTCTCCAGAAATAAAAAGATAATAATGGATCGATTGAATTATTATTTTTTACTGATGCGGCATGTAGATTTAATATATCTGATACTACTGATGCAGCAGTTGGGCCACTCCCTGCACCTGGACCATATAACATTATCTCCCCAAGAGGATCTGCCTCTATCAATAAGGCATTATTAACTCCCTTAACTGTTGCCAATGGATGAGATTTTGGAATCAAAGAAGGTCCTACCCAAATATTCAAAGCGAGTGAATCATTACTATTAATTTTTCCCCTTTCTGAAAGAGCTAAAAGTTTTATTTCAAACCCTAATTTATTGGCATATTCGATATCCTTTAGATTAATTTTACTAATGCCCTCACAATGAATCTCCTCTCTTTTGATTTTCCCTCCAAATGCAAGTTCACTAAGAATTGAAATCTTATCAGCAGCATCATGGCCCTCAACATCTGCAGTTGGATCAAATTCTGCATACCCAAGGCTTTGGGCCAATTTTAAGGTCTCTTTGTAATCAGCTTTTTCATTTGTCATCTTTGAAAGAATAAAATTTGTCGTACCATTTATTATCCCAACCATTTTTTTTATACTGTTACTTTTTAATGATCTTTTTAAAGGTTCAATTATAGGAATCCCCCCGCAAACTGCCGCCTCTGACAATATATAAACTCTTTCTTTAGATGCAGTTTTATATATTTCTTCTCCATATCTTGCAATGACTGCTTTATTTGCTGTAACAACAGATTTACCTAATTTTAATGATTGCAGAATAATATCTTTTGCTAAATCAACCCCACCCATTACTTCAACGACTACATCTACAGAGGGGTCATTAATTAATTTAAATGGATCATCAGTTAATAAATTATTATCTAGCTCAATATCCCTCTTTTTATTAAGATCTTTAACTGCTATTTTTGCAATTTCTATATCTTTAAGAATTGGATGTGAATCAACTTCAGAACTTAATATTTTATAAATCCCTGAACCAACAGTTCCAAAACCTACAATCCCAATTTTGCATTTTCTCATTTTTTATTTCTTTTAACTTTGAGTTTAATTTTATATTATTAGGCCTACAAAAATTCATTTGCTTGAGACTGCATTTTCAATAAAATATTTAGAAAACCATTTGATCGTGAAGGGGTTAAGCTTGCTTTCAAACCAGTATCTTCTATAAGTTTCTTATCTATTTCAACAACTTCATTTGGTGTTAATTCATTTAATCCACTTATTAGAAAGGCCAACAAACCCTTCGTTATTAGAGCATCAGAATATCCTTCCCAAAATAATTTACCGCCTTTAATATTAGCCTTAACAAAAACTTCTGAAACGCATCCCTTAACTTTATTTTCTTCAACAAGGATTTTATTATCTGGTTCTTTCAATTTTTTCCCTAACCACAAAATATATTCATATTTTCTTTTTGGATCTTCTGATTTCTTCAACTTTTCTACTAATTTTGATAAATTATTGTATTTTTCCTTATTTCCCATTTTTCAAACTATAAATTAATCTCTTTATTAATCTTCTATTATACAAATATTTCTTTTTCTGTGATGAACCCTGATAAAGGAATATCCCACTCAGCTCTAGCTAATGGAATCGTACTTACACAATTAGAAGTTAATACTCCAATGCATGGAACATTTCTCCAATCATTATCTCTCCTTAATTTATCAAAATAACCTCCTCCATATCCTAATCTTGTTAAATTTTTATCAACTGAAAGACATGGTACAAATATCATGCTTACCTGCAAATGACTTAATGGGGAAGAGCTATTTGGACTTAGTATCCCCTCAGAATCTTTGGTAAGAGGTTTTTCGTCCCATGGATAAAATAACAACTTTTTTTTATCTACACATCTTGGCAAAGCTAAAGTAAATTTTTTCTTGAGACTTCTTATATCAACTTCATTTTTTAGAGGCCAATATATGGCTATATAACCAATATTTTTATATTCCTTAACAAATGAATTAATATATAATCTTACATTCTTTTCTACATTTTCTCTTTGATTAAGAGAAATCCCATCTCTTAATTTTCTAAACGTATCCCTCTCCAATTTCTTATTTTCAAAGATCGTCATATTAAATTTTCAGTTAAAGCCATCCTCATTTAGTTTTGTGAGTGCTATGGCCAATGCATCTGCTGAATCATCAGGTTTTGGAGGTCTGTTTAGATCTAAGTTATACATAACAGCATCAAGAATATCTTTCTTAGATGCTTTTCCAGACCCAGCAATTGTTAATTTTATTTGAGCAGGTGAATACTCACTAACATGAATTTTTTTAGAGGCCAAAACCATCATAATCACGCCTCTAGCTTGTACCACACTAATAGTAGTACTTGATCTGTAAAAGAAAAATTTCTCTACCGCCGCTTCAGTAGGCCTCCAATGATTTATTAATTCATTAAGATCTTGGAATATCTCATAAAGTCTATCTTCTTCTTTTTTATCTTTACCTGTTTCAATAACGCCACAATCTAATAATGTCTTTCTTTCATTTTCTATTTCAATAATTCCATAACCAACTCTAGCTAATCCAGGGTCAATCCCAATTATTCTCACTGTTTTTTAAGCTTCTGCAGACAATTGGAATTTTGAAAGATTTTCTTTTTCATCTAAATCAAATACTTTACAAAAAGCTTGAATGACTCTTTCACCAGAATCAACTTGTTCTAGAGGATCTTTTCTTAGTCGATGTCTTAAAGAACAAGAAATAACCCTTGCTATGTCATCTTCTTGCACCTCAGTTCTGCCCTCAAAAGCTGCAATTGCCCTTGCCGATCTATTTGTAACAATATCTCCACGTAAACCATCGACATCTAACTCTCCGCATATTGCAGAGATATTTAATCTTAGGTCATCGTCCATTTGAACAGAATTTAATATTTCTTGTGCTTTAATAACCTTTTGTTGAAGTTCATCCTGTTGCTTCTCAACACTCAAAGAAAACTCATCAGGATTATCGTCAAAAGAAGTTCTTTGGTCTACTACTTGAACTCTTAATTCAGCATCTCTAACTGTCTTAACCTCAACACTCATTCCAAACCTATCTAATAGTTGAGGCCTTAATTCACCTTCTTCTGGATTGCCTGAACCAATAAGGACAAATCTAGCAGGGTGTCTAACTGACACTCCCTCCCTTTCAACTGTATTCCATCCTGAAGCCGCCGAATCTAATAGTACATCGACTAAATGATCATCAAGTAAATTCACTTCATCAACATATAATAAACCCCTATTAGCTTTTGCTAATAACCCTGGTTCAAAGGCCTTAACACCTTCGCTCAAAGCCTTCTCTATATCAATAGTTCCACAAAGCCTGTCTTCAGTAGCCCCTAAAGGCAAGTCAACCATAGGTACTTGTTTTTGAATACTCTCTAGATTTTCTCCTTGGGTAATTTTTTCTAAAACTTCTTTACTTTGTAAATCAGGATCTACTAATGAACTATTATATGGATCGTCTTTAACAACATCGATTGCTGGTAACAAATCAGCTAAGGCTCTAATTGTAGTAGACTTTCCAGTCCCTCTATCACCCATTATCATCACTCCTCCAATTCTTGGATCAATAACATTTAACAAAAGAGCCAATTTCATTTCTTCTTGACCAATTACTGCTGTAAAAGGAAAAACTCTTCTTTTCTTTGTTGTAGGCACAGTTTTAGTTTTCTTAAATATTCAAATAATCAATAGATGCTACTTCAGAAAATGTTTTTAGTAAATATCCCTATTAAATTAAAACAAGAAGTGATTTATAACTAATAAAGTTTATACTTGCTAATTTTTTTTTGAATTGTTCAAAAACCATTTTATTTGATGGACAATTCCTCTTAAAACATTTATTTCGTGCATTGATGTATTTGACCTCAAAATAAAATTCTTAAATTTACTGATTTTTGCCTTGGAGGTATGTTTTAAGAGATATCCAACTCGCAAAAGCATTTCCTCTATCTCCACAAATGTATCATGTACTTCTTTCGATGATGCCAAGTTAAAAACTTTTAATTCATTATTTAAATTCTTTTTAGAAGACTTATTTAATTCATACAAAACTATTGCAACAGCCTGAGAGAGATTTAATGAAGGATTATTTTGAGAAGTTGGAATATTAAAAGTTTTATTTGCTAGAAGCATTTCACTATTAGTTAACCCTCTATCTTCTCTTCCAAATATAATTGCTAAATTATTTATCTTCTTAAAGGATAAAGTCCAATCAAATATATCTTCAGAAGATACAAAAAATGAATCTTTATTTACATCAATCCTTCCACAAGATGCTAGAACCAAATCACAATCAAAAATTGCTTCGTAAAGATCGTCAAAAACCCTACAATGTTCAAGAAATTTTTGTCCTTTGAGAGCCATTTTTTTTGCTTCTAAAGAAAATATGTCGCATTTAGGAGAAACAATTCTTAATTCATCAACTTCAAAATTACTGCATAATCTAGCAACGCTTCCTACATTTAAAGGGCCAATTGGTTCAACTAAAATTACCTTTAAATTAGAAAAATTTTTTCCCAAAATCATTCAAGGCTATGGAGATATTTTAATAAATTGGACATATTTACGGGGTCAATTTCAAAACTTGGCATAGGAGGCGTTAGTCCACCAGTAACTTGTTTAATAATTTCTTTATCATTCAAACGTTTAGTTATTGAGTGTAAGTCTGGCCCCACTAATCCTCTTGCTGTAATTCCATGACATCCAACACAATTTATCTTAAAGAGAGCATCTCCTTCCTCAGCAGAGCCATTAAGCGCAAGAGTTTCAATAATATATTTGTTATTTTCGTGATGATTTACGAAAAATATAGAAAAACAAATCAATAAAACTCCAAAATTCACAAAAACAATTTTTAAGAAATCTCTCTTTAAATCTCTTTCTGCTGCAGTTGATGAAGATGTTGACACAAAAAATAGTCTCTATGTAACAATTGTGAATAAGAAATTTAAAAAAGGCAAAAAAATGATCGAGCCTCTTCTATGTGGAATTGTTTTAGGTTTAGTTCCAATAACTCTTCTTGGATTATTCGTAAGTGCATGGAATCAATACAGAAGAGGTTCAGGGATGCTGGACATTGATTAAAAATGTTAATCTTGACTGCCCATAATTTCTTACATCTATAGTTTCCCACAAAGTACTTTTTTTAATAAAAAGGTTAGGAGAATGTTCACAAATAACTGTTGAATCTTTTTTTAAAAGATTACAATTAAATAATTGATTTAAAACTAATTCATGGAAATCCACCCCGTACGGGGGATCTAAATAAACAAAATCAAATTTTAATTTGTTTAAATCCATTTTTCTAGATGATAAGTTTCTCTCATAATTAGGTTTTGTCCATTTCAAAACGTCTTTACAAATAACTTCGATATCATTTTTCCTATTCTCTATATTCTCCAACGAGAGTAAATTTTCTATACAAATTTTTGAATTGATTTTATTTTTTTCAATTGCAATTATTTTACTTGCCCCGTGATTATAGGCTTCACAAGATATAGCCCCAGTTCCACTAAATAAATCTAACCAGTTACTATTTTCAACTCTTTTGTTCAATATATTAAATATAGCCTCTCTCACTCTCAAAGTTGTAGGTCTTGTATAAGAATTATTTGGACTTTGGAGTTTTTTTCCACCTATTAATCTTAAGTTAGTCTTCATCTCTAAGAATCTGTTATTGAATATTACTCAGCCATCTTCTCAAAAGTTTTTCTCCGGTTTTCCCAGATTTTTCAGGATGAAATTGACAGGCCAATAAATTATCATTCTCAATCATTGCAGTTAATTTTTCAGTGCCATAATCTACCTGAGCTGCAATAATATTTGAGTCATCTGGGATTGCATGATAGGAATGTACAAAATAGACCCAATTATTTAATTCTTCAATCCCAAATAAAGTATTTTTTTTTGTAGGTAAAAGTTGGCACCAACCCATGTGCGGGATTCTTTGGTTCACAATATTGGGTATTTTTTGTATTTTTCCTTTTAAAATTGCCAGCCCTTGAACTTTTCCTTCATCACTAGATTCGAAAAGAAGTTGTAGACCTAAACATATCCCAAGAAAGGATTTCCCACTTTTAATCCAATTTTTTAAATCAGTTATCAAATTTGTATTTATGAGATTATTCATCGCTGGATCAAATGCTCCAACCCCTGGAAGTATAATCGCCTTACAAGACTTAGACTCATTAAAGTTTTTAATTAATATTATTTCTTCTCCGAGACTTTCAAGAGATTTTGTCACAGAATGAATGTTACCCATCCCATAGTCTATTAGTCCAATTTTATGCAAAAGTTTTAAATTTATAAATGCTTAGCTAAAGTGCTTGAAAGAGTTGCTTTTGGTACAGCTCCAACAACGGTATCAACTTTTTGACCTCCTTTAAAGATCATTAATGTTGGAATACTTCTAATTCCATATTGACTAGCAACATTTGGATTCTCATCTGTGTTTAATTTAAAAACTTTAATTTTACCTTCAAAGTCTTTTGAGATTTCTTCTACAACTGGTGCAACCATCCTACATGGACCGCACCATGGGGCCCAAAAATCAACCAATACTGGTAGATCACTTTGCAGTACATCTTTGTCAAATGAAGAATCAGTTACGGCTGGAGCTGATGACATAATTTAAGTATTCCTTTTTGAAAATTTAGCAGGCAATTCTTTTAAGTGATGATTTCATTACAGATTAAATAATATAAGTAACAAAATATTTAAAAAAAGCCCGATTAAACGGGCGATTTAGTGTGTGAGGAGTATGGGGTTTCCCCCATCATTTCATAATAACTCCTAATTAGAAAATTTTTCAAATTAATACTTAATTCACCAAGAATTTATAATATTTCTCTAAGTGAACTACTTACCCATCCCAAGCTGCTGAGCTTTTTGATAAACCTTGCCTTCTGTAAGAAGCGATGGTGCGATAACTATTTCAACTTCTTGCATTTCTTTAATGTTTTTTGCACCAAGAGTACTCATTGATGTTCTAATGGCTCCTAATAAGTTATGCGTCCCATCATCAAGTAAAGCAGGGCCTTTAATTATTCTTTCTAAGGATCCTGTAGAACCAACTTCAATTCTTGTACCCCTTGGCAATACTGGACTTGGAGTAGCCATACCCCAGTGAAATCCTTTACCTGGAGCGTTTGAGGATTTAGCTATTGGGGATCCAATCATTACAGCATCTGCTCCACATGCTAAACATTTACAGATATCTCCGCCAGTAACAATTCCTCCATCACCAATAATAGGAATATAACGACCACTTTCTTTAAAGTAATCATTTCTTGCCGCGCTACAATCAGCAATTGCAGTTGCTTGGGGGATTCCAATTCCCAATACTCCTCTTGATGTACATGCCGCTCCAGGTCCTATTCCAACCATCAATCCTGCAACTCCAGCATCCATAAGAAGTTTTGCAACTTCGTAAGTAACACAATTCCCTGCTACAACTGGGACATTCATAGATTGACAGAGATTTTTAATATTTAAGGTTTCTTTACCTTCCATACCAAGATGCTCAGTGGAAACAACTGTTCCTTGAAGAAAAAACAAATCTATTTTGGAATTATTAAGTGTTTCTTTAAACTTAATGGCAGCTTGAGGAGTCCCACTAAAAGCTGCTATACCTCCTCTTTCTTTCACCTCATTTATTCTTTGTACAATCAATCCCTCCTTGACCGGTTCACTGTATATTTTCTGCATTAATGGAACAAAATCATTCTTCCCTACTGATGCTATTTGGTTCAATATTTCATCAGGGTTTTCATATCGAGTTTGTATTCCCTCCATATTAATAACCCCAAGGGAACCTAATTTTGTAAGCTCTACAGCTGTATTGACATCGACAACACTATCCATGGCACTAGCAATGATTGGGACTTCTCTTTTAAAATCACCTATTGACCAAGAAGGATCAGTCAAATCGTAATCAAGTGTTCTATTACCAGGGACTAAAGCTATTTCATCGATGCCATAGGCCCTTCTGACTTTTTTATTTAAACCAAGTTCAATATTCACGGTAGTTTTCTTTATATTCTGATTAAATTAACAACTAAAGGGGTAATAAGCCAAGGTTTAATCAAAAACAACAGGTTTTATTTTGATTTGTGTGTAAATGTGAGTATTTGGGAATTAAATAAATCTTTTTTTTAATTCATTATGACAATCAGCGATTATTATTAAAGAAAGGATTTTTGTATGTCTGATATTTTAGATTCCGATAACTCAGGATTAAGCGAAGATAACGACCGAATTATTCAGACTGACTTAAGAAATGAGATGTCCCGTTCATACCTTGAGTATGCAATGAGCGTTATAGTCGGTCGTGCTCTTCCAGATGCAAGAGATGGATTAAAACCTGTTCACAGAAGAATTCTTTATGCAATGTATGAACTTGGTTTGACTAGCGGTAGACCATACAGAAAATGTGCAAGAGTTGTAGGAGAAGTACTTGGTAAATACCACCCTCATGGCGATACTGCTGTTTATGACGCTTTGGTTAGGATGGCCCAGGATTTCTCTATGAGGATGCCCCTCATAGATGGCCATGGAAACTTTGGTTCTGTTGATAACGACCCTCCAGCAGCAATGAGATATACAGAATCTCGTTTACAGTCTCTTACGGATGAAAGTTTATTAGAGGATATTGAATCTGAAACTGTAGATTTCGCCGATAATTTTGACGGTTCTCAGCAAGAGCCAACAGTTTTACCTGCTAGGATCCCCCAATTACTTTTAAATGGTTCATCTGGAATAGCAGTAGGAATGGCAACTAATATTCCACCTCATAACTTAGGGGAATTAATTAATGGTCTTAAATCAATAATCAAAAACCCTTCAATTGAAGATAGTGAACTTTTTGAAATAATTAAGGGTCCTGATTTCCCCACAGGTGGTCAAATCTTAGGCAGAGACGGTATTAGAGAAACTTTTAAAACAGGAAGGGGGTCAATAACCATGAGAGGGGTAGCAAATATTGAGCAAATTAAATCCATAGGTAGAGCAGAGAAAGATGCAGTAATAATTACAGAGCTTCCATTTCAAACTAATAAAGCGGCATTAATAGAAAGAATTGCTGATCTGGTTAATGAAAAAAAATTAGAAGGTATTTCTGATATTAGAGATGAAAGTGATCGAGATGGGATGAGAATTGTTATTGAACTAAAAAGAGATGCCTACCCACAAGTAGTTTTAAATAATTTATTTAAGTTAACGCCTTTACAAAATAACTTTAGTGCAAATATCCTTGCTTTAGTAAAAGGTGAGCCCACAACACTTTCACTCAGGAAAATGTTAGACGTTTTTCTGGATTTTAGGGTTGAGACAATAAGGCGAAGAACAGTATTTTTATTAAAAAAGGCTGAAGAGAGAGATCATATTGTAAAAGGTCTTTTATTGGCCTTAGATGCTATGGATGAAATTATAAATCTAATAAGATCAGCGAAAGATTCAGTATCAGCTCGAGAAAAATTACAAAACGACCATAGATTATCTTCTATACAGGCAGATGCAATTTTACAAATGCAATTAAGAAGATTAACAGCACTTGAAGCAGATAAAATCAAAGGGGAACATAATGAGTTAACCCGAAAAATAAACCTATATCAGCAAATATTAAATAGCAAAGAAAGAATTTTTGAAATTATTCTTGAAGAAATTAATAAAATCGATGAAAAATTCTCTTCTCCTAGGAAAACAGAAATACTAGATTTAGGAGGCGGATTAGATGATATTGATCTAATAGCTAATGACAGATCAGTAGTTCTTTTAACTGAAGCAGGTTATTTAAAAAGAATGCCTGTTAATGATTTTGAATCTACCAGTCGTGGTTCAAGGGGTAAAGCTGGCACAAAAACCAAAGAAGATGATGACGTGAAATTATTTATAAGCTGCAACGATCATGATACTCTTTTACTTTTCAGTGATAGAGGAGTAGCTTATGCTCTCCCAGCATATAGAGTTCCTATGAGTAGCAGAACAGCAAAAGGGACTCCATCAGTTCAACTTCTCCCAATTCCAAGAGAAGAAAAAATAACTTCACTAGTTGCTGTGGATTCTTTTGTTGACGATCGTTATTTAGTAATGCTAACCAAAGCTGGCTTTATAAAAAGAACTGCACTTTCCGCTTTCTCAAAAATTCGCTCAAATGGATTAATAGCGATTAATCTTGAGGATGGAGATGCCCTAACCTGGGTCAGATTATCAAAAGAAGGTGATAGTGTTCTGATTGGATCAAAAAAAGGAATGGCGATTCATTTCAGACTAGATATCAATGAATTAAGACCACTTGGTAGAACAGCAAGAGGGGTTAAATCAATGAACTTGAGAGAAGGCGACAATTTAGTTTCTATGGATGTTTTAACATCTAATTTGGTTGATCAGTTGGCTCAAATTGAAGATCTCACAGAAGATCTTGATGATAATATTGAGGAAAACTCTTCAGATGGTCCATGGGTATTAATAGCCAGTGCGTTTGGACTAGGAAAGAGAGTCCCAGTAGCTCAGTTTAGATTACAAAAAAGAGCAGGCATGGGTTTAAGAGCAATAAAATTTAGAATTAATGATGATCAGTTAGTTTGTTTGAAGGTCTTTGGCGAAGGAGAAGAATTACTACTTGTGAGCGAAAAAGGGGTAATAGTAAGAACAAATGCAGATAAAATCTCTCAGCAATCTAGGGCAGCTACAGGAGTAAAATTACAAAGATTAGATGACGGTGATCATTTATCTGAAGTGGTATTGGTACCTCGTGAACAAATAGAGGAAAAAGACCAACCTAGCTCAGATGAACAAAATTAAAAGCCTTATGGTTAGCTAAATAATATGGAAATTCTTGATATTTTAATTTTAGGTTCAGGTCCTGCAGCATTATGTTTAGCTTCAGAATTAGCCAAGCAAGATTTAAATATTAAGGGCATATCAACAAAATCTCCAAATGAAAAATGGGAGAATACATATGGTATTTGGGCATCTGAATTAGAAGAATTAGGATTAGAGTCCTTGTTATCTCACCGATGGTGTAAAACAGTTAGTTTTTTTGGAGATGGGGAAAATAAAAAAGGGGATAATCCGACTAAACACAACTACGATTATGGTTTAATAAATCAAGAAGCCTTTCAAAATGAACTTTTAAAAAAATGTAAAGGTATTGATTGGTTGAATGAAACAGCAAAAGACATCAAAGAAAAAAATAAACTATCTGAAGTAATTTGTTTTTCAGGTCTCAAAATAAAGGCGAGATTAGTTATTGACGCAAGTGGTCATAAAAGTAATTTTGTAAAAAGACCAGTTCAAAATGAAATCGCTCAACAAGCTGCTTACGGAATTGTAGGTAAATTTACATCACCACCTGTGAATAAAGAACAATTTGTCCTAATGGATTTTCGTCCAAATCATTTAAGCAATGAAGAAAAGTTATCATCTCCTTCCTTCCTTTATGCAATGGATCTTGGCGACGAGACTTATTTTGTTGAAGAAACTTCATTAGCTAGTTACCCTGCATTAACCCAAGAAAATCTTAAAAAAAGACTTTATAAAAGACTTAATAGTAAAGGTATTGAGGTAAGTGAAATTTTTCATGAAGAGAATTGCCTTTTCCCTATGAATTTACCCCTCCCATTTAAAAAACAATTTGTACTTGGTTTCGGAGGGTCTGCAAGTATGGTTCATCCTGCATCAGGATACATGGTTGGATCTTTATTAAGAAGGGCTCCACTCCTTGCACAAAAATTAGCAATCTTTTTAAAAGAACCTCATCTTAGTTCACTAGAATTAGCTTCAAAAGGTTGGGAAATCTTATGGCCTTACGAGTTAACACAAAGGCATAAACTTTACCAATACGGTCTAAGAAGATTGATGAGTTTTGACGAGGGTAGATTAAGAAGCTTTTTCTCAAATTTCTTTAGATTATCAACAAATGAATGGGTAGGTTTTCTTACTAATACACTTCCACTTCCAAAACTAATTTACGTGATGAGTAAGATGTTTATAAATTCACCTCTAAAAGTAAAACTTGGAATGCTCAAGTTAAATTAGTATTTTTATTTTCGCCAATCATCAATATTAATATTTGGGAAGACTTTATCCTCTTCCTCAATATCTTCAAGAAATTTTAAATTAATATCAGAATGATTTTTAATCATTTCAACCAATTTCCAGAACCTGAATAAGTGTTTTTCTATTCTCTCTTTTGCGAGCTCAGTTGTGGTTCCTGCTCTTAGAATAAAACTCCAATCAGAAGATTCAGAAAGAAGTAGTTCTCTTGCAGCTTGCTTGAAGAGTCTTGGAGATAAATCATTATTAAAATTTTCCAAACACAATCCTACAAATGTTGAGCCTGCTTTTGTAATTTCTGGAACGATCCATGCATTTGCATCATTAATCCAGTAATTATGGTAACCCCCTTGCCCCCAGCTTGATGGCGATGGATCACAAATCTGCAGATTTGGTTTTAGCATTAAGAATTCTTTTAAATTTGTAAGCTTAATTGAATATTTACTAGAGTTCTTTAGTATATTTTCAATAAAAAAAGGCCCCTCATACCACCAATGACCAAATAACTCTGCATCAAATGGAGCTACCAATAAAGGCTTAAAGGAAGAGGATAAAGTCAATTTTTCTAGTTGTTTGGATCTCGCTAGAAGATAGGTATCAGCATGTTCTGCTGCCTTATTATTAGCTTCATTTTCAAGGTAAAATTCTTTTTTCCCTAAAGAAATATTTTCATCCGTAATCTTATGAAACTTTAAACCCAAAGGTCTTTTTGTTGAAATACCTTTACTTTGAAGCTTTGAGAGAGGTAATTCCCACCCCAAATCTTTATGAAATTCCCTATAAACTTTATCGCCCGGAAATCCATCCTTAGCAGACCAAACGGGCAAAGTTGACTCACTATCTCTCCCAAAAAATGCCACTCCTTTTTTTGAGCATATTGGGGCATACACACCATATCTAGGTCTTGGTGTGGAGTTTAGAATCCCGTGTCCATCTAATATTGTATATCTAATTCCAGAATTAAATAGTATTTCATCTAAGCCCTCATAATATGCACATTCAGGTAACCAAATACCAAAAGGCTTTGTTTCAAAAATATTTTCATGGTTCCTAATGGCTGTATTAATTTGTCCTTTAATAGTTTCAGGATTCTCCCTTAGAATTGGTAAATATCCATGTGTAGCAGCACAAGTAAGAATATCCAAATTTCCAGAGTTATTTAATGCCCTAAACTTCTCAATTAAATTTCCAGAACAATTTTGCCAATATAGATATTTATCATTAAGATTTTTTATTAAAAATGCAGAGGCATTTTTTTCTTGTAGTGGAAGTTCGTTTAAGAATTCATTCCTTGTTTTAATCCAGCCAGGGAAAGTTTCTTGAATTTGTTTATTATTTAGAAGTGATAATAATGTTGGAGACAAACTAATAGTAAGTTTTGTATTTTCAGGATTTTCATTTTTGGATGATTCTATTGATTGAAGTAGCGGTATATAACATTCCAAAATCGCCTGAAATAACCAATCCTCCTCTAAGGAGTTTATTTCATTTTTTCTTACATAAGGTAGATGAGCATGTAAAACTATCGCTAACTGACCTAAAACATTTTTTTGGGGGTATTGCCCATTCATACTTTTTATAATTTATGTCAGAAATTCTATGAAAAATCAAAATTAACCTTATACAAAAGGAACCTTTGATCTTCAAAGAATACTTTAAAAATTTAAGTATTTCATTTTTTTCTTCAGAATTTTAACCAATATTGTTTAAGTTATAAATTTGCAGCAATATTTTTTTGAATTAAATCTAGTCAATTTTTTTTAATTAGCTTAATATAAGATTAGTTTATTCCATCTTATGTCAAAAGATCCTGGAAGAATTTTGATATTTGATACAACTCTTCGAGATGGAGAGCAATCTCCTGGTGCAAGTTTAAATCTTGAAGAAAAACTTGCTATAGCCCATCAATTGGCAAGGTTAGGAGTAGATGTTATTGAGGCTGGATTCCCTTTCGCAAGTCAAGGAGATTTTAAAGCTGTTAATAAAATTGCCAATACCGTTGGAAAAGAACATGGACCTACAATATGCGGTTTGGCTAGAGCGTCTAAAGGAGATATAAAAGCATGTTACGAAGCAGTAAGTCCAGCTCCCAAGAAACGAATACATACTTTTATTGCCACAAGTGATATTCATCTTAAACATAAACTTAAAAAATCCAGAAAAGATGTTCTTCAAATAGTTCCAGAAATGGTTAATTATGCAAAATCATTGGTTGATGATATTGAGTTTTCTTGTGAAGATGCCTCAAGGAGTGATCCTGATTTTTTATACGAAGTGATTCAACTAGCAATTTCTGCAGGAGCGACAACAATAAATATTCCCGATACTGTTGGATTTACAACTCCTAGTGAATTTGGCAAACTAATTACCGATATAAATAATAATGTTCCAAATATTGATGAAGCAGTAATCTCGGTTCATGGTCACAATGATTTGGGTTTAGCAGTAGCCAATTTTCTTGAGGCTGTAAAAAATGGAGCAAGACAACTTGAATGTACTATCAACGGAATTGGTGAAAGAGCCGGTAATGCCTCCTTAGAAGAATTAGTCATGGCTCTACATGTTAGGAAAAGTTTTTTTAATAGTTTTTTCAAAAGAAATCCAGATTCACCAACTCCTCTTACAGCTATCAGGACAGAAGAAATAACAAAAACCTCTAGACTTGTTTCCAACCTAACTGGAATGACTGTACAACCTAATAAAGCAATTGTGGGAGCCAACGCTTTTGCACATGAATCAGGTATTCATCAAGATGGTGTTTTAAAAAATAGACTAACTTACGAAATTATCGATGCAAAAACTGTTGGTTTGAGTGACAACAAAATATCTTTGGGGAAACTTAGTGGAAGAAGTGCAGTTAGAGCGAGATTAGAAGAAATGGGATATGATTTGAGTCGAGAAGATTTAAATGATGCTTTTGCCCGCTTTAAGGATTTAGCTGACAGGAAAAGAGAAATTACTGATAGAGACTTAGAAGCAATTGTTAGTGAACAAGTTCAACTCCCAGAAGCTAAATTTCAATTAAGTCTTGTACAAGTAAGTTGCGGAAACGCATCTAAACCTACTGCCACCATTTCTCTTTTAAACACAGAAGATAATACTGAGGATACTGCTGTATCAATAGGTACTGGACCCGTTGATGCTGTTTGTGAGGCTTTAAATAAATTAGCTAAAGTTCCCAATGAATTAATTGAATTTTCTGTTAAATCAGTAACAGAGGGAATTGATGCTTTGGGCGAAGTGACAATAAGAATAAGAAGGGATAATAAAATATATTCTGGCCATTCTGCTGATACGGATGTTGTAGTTGCTGCAGCGAATGCTTACGTTAATGCCTTAAATAGACTTGTATTTTCTGAGAAAAAAAATTCAATTCATCCACAATTTGATAATTTAGAAAGTTCTAATAATGCTTTTATATCTAATCCTGCAAATTAAATTATTTCCTAGGATTATTAAGTAGATTAAAAAAAAGTCTCTTAATACTGTAGATTGAATTGATAGTTAAAGCAGTAAATAATGAGAGAAAGGTTACTTGGATATTGGGTACTTTCGTGGGTTGGCTTAATTGGCAACATAATTGCACTTCCAATAATCGCATTAATAATAAGTTATGGGCCTCCACTAAAAGTTGCAAATATAACTCTTGCCATAAGTCTTGGATGGCCCGCTGCGATTGTTGGAATAGTTTCTTCAGCAGCTCTTTTAGCAGAGAGAAAATGGGGAGTAACTTTAACTCTAGTTTCTCTATCAATGGTAATTTCTGGTATGGGTCCTTATTCAGTTGTAAGACTCATAACTCTTCAAGACATTTTTGGAATTGGTGGGTTTACTCTTTTAACAACATTGTTAAGCACGTTAGCTCTTCTATATTGGTGTAATCCAAAACATCGTAGAGGTATCAGGCTTTAAATTTAAATTAAGAAAAAGTATTATTCTTGCTAGTTGGATATTGAATTCTTCTATGTCTAATTCTTTTCCACACATTCAAGAACGACCTTTTTATTAAAAAAATTTCTCCCTTCGATAAATTACTATCGTCTAATTGGCCATCTTTTTGACGTGAGTAGATAATTTTAGATATTGTTTCCAAAGCTTCTTTATCAGATGCATTAATATTCATAGCTCTTAGTGCTGCTTCACATCCATCTGCAAGCATTAAAATAGCCGTTTCTTTTGACTGTGGAATAGGGCCTCTATATCTAAAATAATTTTCATTAATATCTAGATTTTTTTCTTTAGCTTTTTGAAAAAAATATCCCATTTTTAGAGTACCTTGATGTTCTGGAATAAAATTGGCAATCAGTTTTGGCAATCTATTTTTCCTTGCATACTTCAATCCTTCATCAACATGTGCCTGTAATACTTCTGCGCTTTTAATAGGATCATCTATTTCATCGTGAGGATTCTTTGAACCATCTTGATTTTCAATAAACCAACCAGGTGCATGCAATTTGCCAACATCATGATATAGTGCACCAGTTTTAATTAGATCAATATCACCTCCAATTATTCTTGTTGCTTCTTCTGCTAAACCACATATAAGTAAGGTATGTTCAAAAGTACCTGGAGCTTCAAGAGATAATCTTCTAATGAGAGGTTTCTCTTTATCAGCCAATTCGAGTAATCTTGCTTTAGTTAACAAACCAAAAATCGATTCAAAAATAGGTATAAATAAAATGGTAAAAAGCATTACTATTGCTAACAATAAAGAATCTGAAAATATATTATCGTTAGCAAAAACAAATTCTTGTTTTTCAATAAAAGAAATTTTATATTTACCTATAAATATCCATTGACTAAACAAAGCGCCAATAGGAACAAAAATTGATAGTTGAAGTAACTGAGCTCTACTTCTTATTCTCCCTCCAAGTAGAGATACTACTGAAGCGCAAACTAATAAAATTAAAAATAAATTATTGTTGACAGCAACTTCTGGTTCAGGCCAACTAATGCTTGCTATTGATACCCAAACTAATGCCGTTATGCTTCCCATTCCTTGAGATATTATTAACGCTGGTGGAATGATTAAAGATAATGGACTTATGGTTGAAGCCAAAGCTAATTTAGAAGCTTGCACTGCCAAAAGAAGAGTTACGATTAAGATAATTTGTCTTGAGGAAATTGTAGGATTTTCTTTTTTTGATACTATGATCAAAATCCAGGAACTAACAAATGCTTCAGTAAAGGTCAAAAGCCAGGAAAAAATATCTGAGATATTTAAGGGGGAAATAAGAAGTTCTTTATAAGAAGAAATTATTGAAATTAAAATGCATATTAAAAAAATTATTAGATTATCAATTTTTGAAATTTTAGTTGGTTGTTTTATGGGAACTTGACTCCTCTTCCATAGATAAAACAATTTTTTTAAGGTAGATGTAATGTTTTGCACAGAATATAATTAAATCTATTTGAATAATTTAAAATTATAGGCATCCTAGAAGTAAAAAGGAGATCTTTTTATAAATGTCATTAAAATTAGACGGTAAAAAATTATCTCTTGAAATTGAGGAGAGATTAAATGAATATATTTCTAGTAATAAAGAAATTGCAAAAAGAGCTCCTGGTTTAGCAGTAATAAGAATAGGTGAAGACCCAGCAAGTGGTGTTTACGTCAATAATAAGGAAAAAGCATGTTCAAGGGTCGGAATAAAAAGTTTCATCTTTCATCTAAAAGATAATGTAGAGCAAAAAGAAGTTGAACAATTAATAAACAAACTAAACTCAGACAAAAATATTGATGGAATGTTGCTACAACTTCCCATCCCAAAGAAGTTTGATGAGCAAAAACTAATCAGCCATATTAATCCAATCAAAGATGTAGATGGATTAAATGAGATAAACATCGGGAAATTAGTAAAAAATGAGCCTGGGATGAGATCATGTACACCAGCAGGAATTATTAATTTATTAAGATCCCAAAATATTAAAATTGAAGGCAAGAAAATTGTTGTCATAGGGAGAAGTTTGCTTGTTGGGAAACCCCTATCGCTTATGTTGTTGAATCTAAATGGCACGGTAACAATGACTCATTCAAAAACATTAAATTTGAATAAAGTCTGTAGAGAAGCCGACATTCTAATTGCGGCTGCAGGAAAACCCAATCTAATAGATTCAAGTTTTGTAAAAGAAGGAGCAGTAATTATTGATGTTGGAATACATAGATTAAAAAGTTCCAATAAAAATCAAACCAGATTATGTGGCGATGTATTATTAGAAGATGTCATTTCTAAAGTATTTGCATACACACCTGTACCAGGAGGCGTTGGACCAATGACAGTAACAATGTTACTTGTGAATACTATTTTTAGCTGGCAAAAACAATTTGGTTTATCATCAAATCTTAATGATCTTTTGCCATAAACTCCAAGATGAAAAATTTTTTACTAAAGGGATAAAATGACTGAAGTTATAAATAGCATTTCTGATTTTGAAAAATATCTTAAACACACTAAAAAGGTTGTAGAGGAAGCACTTGATTTTTCCTTGGGCCCTGAAAATCCAGAAATTTTAAGAGAATCAATGAGATATTCCCTTTTAGCTGGAGGGAAAAGAATACGTCCAATTTTATGTTTAGCATCTTGCTCACTGGCTGGAGGAGAACCCTCTCTTGCTGTTCCTACTGCAGTAGCGATAGAAATGATCCATACAATGTCCTTGATTCATGATGATCTTCCCGCGATGGATAATGATGACTTGAGGAGAGGTAGGCCAACGAATCATAAAGTATATGGAGATGCAATAGCTATTCTTGCAGGCGATGCTTTATTAACTAGGGCCTTTGAAATGGTCTCTTTAAGAAGCCCTGGAGTAGATCCAAATAGATTATTAAATGTAGTTGGCGAATTATCATTAGTCGCAGGTGCACCCGGCCTAGTAGGGGGACAAGTTGTTGATTTAGAATGCGAAGGGAAAGAAGTCGACCTTGATACTCTTGAATATATTCATCTTCATAAAACTGGGGCTTTATTAAAGGCTTGTGTGAGAACAGGCGCGATGATCGCAGGCGCTAACAAAAAACTTTTAGAAGCTTTAACAACATATGCAGAGGGAATTGGTTTGGCCTTCCAAATAATAGATGATATTCTTGATTTAACTTCAAGTAGTGAAAAGCTTGGTAAAACTGCTGGTAAAGATCTTTTAGCAGACAAAACTACTTACCCTAAATTACTTGGTATGGAGGAGTCAAAGAAAAGAGCATTTGATTTAGTTGAAAAAGCTAAAAAAGCAATTGAACCTTGGGGGGCAGATGCAAAGCATTTAATATCATTAGCCGACTTTATTACAAACAGAGACAGATAAATAGTTTTAGTTCATGTCTGAGTTTTTTACCTTTTTTAATAATTCAGTTCTTTTCTGGAGCTTATTATCCTGTTTACTAGCTCAATTTTTTAAAATTGTATTCAATTTCTTTTCAACTGGAGAGATCAGGTTTGGAATTATGTTCGAGACTGGTGGTATGCCTTCAAGCCATTCGGCCTTAATAACAGGTGCTGCATCTGGTGTAGGTTACGAATTGGGATTTGATAGCTCAATATTCGCATTATCAGTTGCTGTAGCACTAATAGTTATGTATGACGCTAGTGGTGTTAGAAAATCAGCTGGAATACAAGCTGCAGAAATCAACAAACTATCAAAAAAACTAGACCCTAAATCTGAATTATTTTTAAAAGAAACCCTAGGCCATACAAAAATTGAGGTCATGGTGGGTAGTTTTTTAGGACCATTAATTACTCTGCCCGGAATGTTTTTTTTAGGATCTCCTCTCAAAATATTTGATTTGATAATAAATTAAGAATCCTTTGAAAAACTAATTTGGGTGACGTCTATAAAGTTTTTTGCTACTTCTGGAGAACTTGGCAAATGTAAGTGAATCCAACTTGCATGTAATTTTTCATCAAAATAGCCTTCATTTTTGTATTCAGTTTCCCATGATCTAATTTTCCATGGGGAAGATACTTTCTTCTGATATTCAGCTTTTAATAAATCCAATTCTGATAAATTATTTTCAATTTCCCAATAATGAAATTCATGTCCTCTAATTAATTGATTTTGTTTGATGATCGGCGTATCTTTTAAACCCTCAATGTATCTATAACCAACTGTAAGTTTACTTTTTTTAGACCTAAAAGGCAGGATACCAGTCATTCTATGATTATTACCATTTACATCTTTTATAAAATCCCCTAAAATCATCATTCCTCCACACTCTGCATATATAAATCCATTTTTGCGGAATTTCTTTAACGAATTTAAGCTTTTTTTAGAGTTACTTATATGATCAGCATATTTTTCAGGGAATCCCCCTGGAATAATTAAAGAAGAAGCCTCATTGGGTATCTCTTCATCATCATAAATACTCCACGAAATCAATGGGATTCCTATTTCGCTCAAAAACTCCCTAGTTTCAGGGTATTGAAAATGAAAGATTTTATCTTCTGCAATTGCGATAGGTTTATACTTATCTATTTCAAAATCTTCAAAACATGCAGAATTCAATATTTTCTTTTGAGGAGATTTCAGAAATTTAATAAGAGAAAATACATCAAGATTTCTTTCGGCAAAATTTGCAAAATACTCAACATCAATTTCTTTATCATTATCCAATGGAGATATCAAACCTAAATTAGCTTTATTTAAAGTTATTTTTGAATCGGATGGTAAAAAACCAAGAATTTCGATAGCTTCATTTTTAAATACTTCTTCGATTAATTTTTTATGTCTATCTGAATTAACGTTGTTAAATATAATTCCTGATATGGACAATTCACTATCGAAATCTCTAAAACCTCTAACAGTCGCCAAAAGGGAAGCTACTTGACCTTTAGCATCAAGAATAAAAATTACTGGAACATTTAGAAGTTTAGAGATATTTGCTGTGCTCGAATAGGTTGTCGAGCCTAATCCATCAAATAAACCCATTGCTCCTTCAATTAATGAGAATTCATATTTTAATGAATGTTTAAAAAAACATTCTTGAACCCATTCCTCACCACTTAAAAAAATATCTAAATTCCTACAAATAGGTTGCCCAATTGAACTAAGTTGTTGTTGATCGAGATAATCTGGGCCAACCTTGAAAGTTTGTATCTTTATACCTTTTGAGAAAGCCCAACAAGATATCAAAAGAGATAATGTAGTTTTCCCACTATCAGATGAAGGAGAAGAAATTACACAAGGCATTTATTAGTCATTAAAACCATTAAATATTTGAAGAGCTATTTTAATAGAATTTTCAAAAAGAGGACTTGTATTACCTCTACTACTTCCCAATAATTTACTAACATCGTACGCTGATGAGGAAAAAGAATTTGGAACAACTTGTTCTATTAATTCCATATTAGCCATTCCACCTGCTTCAAGTCTCATACATTCCACTGATTCACAACCAAGTATTACACAAGTGTTATTTTTTTGAACCTCACTAATTTTTGAAATTAACCTCAATCCAATAACTTGTCCTATATGAATACTTGGATTTCCCAAAGATAAAGGATTAATTGATGCAGAAATTATTTCGCCATTAATTCTTTTAAACTGAATTTTTATTGATTCTGTATCCCTATCAACTCTTAGAAAAGACCAATTAAGTTTATCGCTAATCCATGAGATTAAAAACAAAGCTTGAATAATATGATCTCCTGCGATATCAATATCAATATCAGTAATATGATCTAAAATTGGTCTTCTCGAAGGAGGATCAAAAATCATTGCCAATGATTCCCTCCAATCTTTTAATCTAACCCAATTCAAATCATTAATAGCTTTATTTGAATTATTCAATTGATCTAAAACTTTTAAACATCTGTTAGGCGATCCAAGAGCAGTATCAATTATTAACCTTAGACCATGATTAGTAAAATATTCGAAAATTTCGGGCGATTCATCTAAGCTTCCATTCCACCACAGCCAAGAAGGCAATTCACCAATAGATAATTCATCAATTATTTTTAGTCCTTTCTGGGATATGGAAGCTGAGTCTCCCCTAATAACAACTAAATCTCCACATATAGGTTGCAAAGCTGGGGTATCACTTAATGGACAGTATGCGGATACAAAAGTTTTGATATCTGAATTTTTATTTAATGTTGGCGCTAGAGTTATTAATCTTCTTGGATTTAATGTACTTATTGATGATTCAAAAAATTGACCCCTAAAGTCTTCAAAGTCTTTATTAGATAAATTTCCCTTCAACAAATTCAATAATTCTGGACTATTGAGGGAAGTAGTAAGAGGAAGTCCTTTATCTAATATAAATTTTTTAGCAACTTCAATTATCTCTTGACTTAAATTTCCAGTAATTGGTCCACTTACTAATCCATTTTGAACCAAACATTGTTCTAGCCAAGCAGGTTGCCAGACCATTAATGTAAAAGTATTTGCACCAGTATTATCTTTATCTTCTGAAGTCCATAATTTATTAAGGTAATTAGAAATTTCCTGATAAGGCAGCTCTAATGGAGTTTGGAGTGTTAGTTGAGGTTTCATTTCTAAGGTCTACGCCAAAAAATATTATCTTTTGAAAGTAATTGATCAGACTCAGGAGGTCCCCACGTCATAGATTCATAATTATAAATAGGTAACTTCCAAGGAGAATTATCCATCAATTCTATTAATGGCGTATAAAGTTTCCAAGCTGCCTCTACTTCATCACTTCTAGTAAATAAGGTTGGATCAGAAAGCATTGCATCAGCTAATAATCTTACGTAGCCTTCATCTGAAGGTTCTCCAAATGATTCATCATAAGAAAACTCCATCTCAACAGGTCTCGATTTCATTCCAGAACCAGGAGATTTTACCTCAAATTTGAAAGTAGCACCTTCATTTGGCTGAATTCTAAGGATTAGTTGATTTGGAGCAGGATTTATTATTGTTGATTCAAATAAATGAACAGGAACGTCTTTAAAAGTTAAGACTATTTCTCCAAGTCTTTTAGGAAGTCTCTTCCCTGTTCTCAAATAAAAAGGAACCCCTTGCCAACGCCAATTATCAACGAAAACTTTTGTAGCAATATAAGTTTCTGTTGTGCTATTACAATTAACACCATCTTCCTGCCGATATCCTTTGAGACGATTTGAAATATTTCCTCCCTCTCCATATTGACCTCTTATGCAACAATTCCACGGTTCATTTTCGTCAGCAAGTTTTGAAGCTTGAAGAACCTTAGCTTTTTCATTTCTTATTGCTTCCGGTTCAAACTTTCCAGGAGGTTCCATAGCAGTAACAGCAAGCATTTGAGTCATATGATTTTGAAGCATATCCCTTAAAGCGCCAGAACTTTCGTAATAACCTGCTCTATCTTCAACACCCACTGTTTCAGATGAAGTAATTTGAACACTGGATATATAATTTCTGTTCCAGATTGGTTCAAAGATAGTGTTAGCAAACCTCAAAACAAGAATATTTTGAACTGTTTCTTTACCTAAATAATGATCAATCCTATATATCTGACTTTCTTCAGCACAACTTTGAACAATCTTATTCAATTTTTTTGCACTTGAATAATCTCTTCCAAAGGGTTTTTCAATCACTAAACGACTTTTCTTAGGGTCATCTAAAAGCCCAGCTGCGTTAAGAGCTTTACATCCACTTGCATAGAAATTCGGAGATACTGATAAATAAAATGTTCTATTCCCATGAGTAGCTTGCGTTTTATCAATTTCATTTAATCTTTTAGAAAGCCTTACAACATGATCGCTTTGTTGTAAGTCAACTGGCTCATAGAAAAGATAATTAGAAAATTGTTCCCACTCCCTTTCTTTGCCAGATATTTGATTTGATAGCTTTACTTTCATCTTTTCTCTAAACTCATTGTCAGTCCAGGGTCTTCTCGCACAACCAACTATTCCAAATTCACTAGGAATTCTTCTTTGCAAATAGAGTTCAAATAAGGCTGGTATTAATTTTCTATGAGTAAGGTCTCCACTAGCACCAAATATTACTAAGCATTGTGGAGATATAACTCTTTCCTGCCGTAAACCTAATCTTAGAGGATTACTTAAAGTTGAAGGCATATTTTTAGTATTCTTTATTTAAAATCCTCTTTTTTTAAGATATTAGCTACAAATTGTGTCTAAACCAAAAAGTATTTAGTAGGTGAAACTTAAATATAAATATCAAAGATTTAGTAAGTTTCTACGTGCCATCTTCCTGCTTTTTTTAATTGTGGTCTTAATTCAGACCAGTTTAAGCCCTTTTCTTCTGCTGCCTTAGTCATTGCTTCATCAATTCCAGGCTCCATACCCTTTAATCCACAAAGATATATATGTGTCTTTTCATTTTCAATCATATTGAAAAGTTCATTGGCTGATTCTAAAACTCTGTCTTGAATGTACATTCTTCCACCCTTTGTATTTTGCTGCTCTCGACTAATAGCCTTTGTATATTTAAAATTCTCTGGATTATCAGTAAGGTATCTTTGAAGATCTTCTTCATATAACAAATTAGCTGATTTTGGAGCACCCATAAATAACCAAGCTTTACCTTTGAAATTCCAATTATTTTTTTCTTTTTCAGTTGGTTCAAACATTCTTCTTAAATAAGCTCTCATTGGTGCTATTCCAGTTCCTGTGGCCAACATAACAATGTTTGCGTCCTCTTCGTCAGGGAGAAGCATCTCTTTGCCTACGGGGCCTGTTATTTTTACTTTATCTCCAGGCTTTATATCGCATAGGTAAGTTGAGCAGACACCATTAATGGTTTCACCATCTTTTTCATACTGAAGCTGTCTTACACAAAGAGAAACTGTATTTCCATTAAAGTTATCTCCATGTCTGGTGCTAGCTATTGAGTAAAGTCTTAATTTATGAGGTTTTCCATTAGCATCTTCGCCAGCGGGCATAATACCAATACTTTGACCCTCTACATAATTTAAAAATGGATCACTATCTTTAAGATCGAAAGTTATGTGATTTACTCTACCAATTGCTCCCTCTTTAAGAAGACTATAATTTTCTAATACGGTTCCTTCATAAGGCGTCTTTGGTCTATAAATATTAACTGGAACATCTGCATGCTTTTTCATAGGTTTTTTCTCAATATTAGGAATTTCCTTACTTTTTGGGGTTTCTGTTTTTATTTCGGGACTATCTGAAGTGGGTTTTTGAACCTCTGTTTTTGCCTCAACCTTTGTTGGCGCAACAGTTTTCTCTTTTATTTGAGGTTTTTCAACTTTCTTTTCAACCTTCTTTGGTTTATTTGCCTCAGCGTATTCTATAGCTCTTTTATTAAAGAAAGTCATTATGAAGTAAAAAATACCGATCACAATAGGGATATGAGCTAATCCGCCAGCGATAACTTTTGCTTGAGAGTAAACCATTTTGTAAACTTATTTATATATGAGATTATCAATTTGTAGTTTAATTTGTAGTGATTTCACAAAAATGGTTACGTTTTGAGATCGGAATATATTAAAGAAATTATTTTTATTTTTCAGTATTTATTGTTTTTATCTGTATAGTTACACAGAAATAAATTTTTTATCTATTTAAAAAATTCATTTATGATTAATTCTCAAGAATCAGTAGATCATTCAAAAAAAAATGACTACAGGACAATTGAGCAAACGATGGAAAAACTTTCTGGCGGAACAAGAAGACTCGCAGCTCAACTTACAACTTCTGCAAGCTTAGATTCTTTGTGGAATGTTTTAACAGATTATGATCGATTAAATCTTTATATACCAAATTTATTATCAAGCAAAAAAATCTATCAAAAAAACAATAATGTCCACCTTAAACAAGTTGGGGCTCAAGATTTCCTTGGCATGAAATTTTCAGCTGAAGTAACTATAGACTTATTTGAAGATAAGGAGCTTGGCCTCTTAAAATTTAATTTAATAAAAGGTGATTTCAGGAAATTTGAAGGTAGTTGGAAAATACAAAACATTAAGAATACTTCAAAAAATTCATTAGTCTATGATCTAACTGTTCAAGGATGTCAGTGGATGCCAATAGGAATGATAGAGAAAAGACTAAAAAAAGATCTTTCTGAAAATCTGATTGCCGTTGATAGGCAAGCAAAATTATCAATAAATTAGTTTAAATTTCAGATAATAGCCCCAAGGGGATTCGAACCCCTGTCGCCTCCGTGAAAGGGAGGTGTCCTAGGCCTCTAGACGATGGGGCCAGGAAATCAGCATAACAGCTTATTAAAAACTAAGAGTAAGGCTAGCCTTTCGTCAAGTATTGTTGCTCTTTGTTTTGTCCTTGCCACACAGGAACTGTGAAATGGAAGCAGGAACCTACACCTATTTCAGATACGACCCATATTCTTCCTCCATGGACTTGTACAATTCTCCTGCATACTGATAACCCTATGCCAAATCCTGAAGTTCCTTCAGAAGTCTGCGGAAGTCTTACCCTATCAAGAAAAATTCTTTTTTGTTCACTCAAAGGAATACCTGCACCTTTGTCACAAATTGTTATTTCTACCCATTGATTTGTCTTGTGAATCATGGTGATTTTTATAGATCCAGAGTCTTTAGAAAATTTAATAGCATTTTCAATTAAATTTAAAAATACTTGCCTCATTCTTCTTTGATCTGCAAATACATTTGGCAGATCAGATGGGATATCAGTATCAATTTCAATATTCCTTAATCTCCAGAATTTTTCTAATTCGAGTATTACTTCAGCACTAATATTACCTAAATCAATTTTCTGAGGATTAAATAATGCTTCCCATTTTGTTGTTCCAACCTCTAATAGATCCTGAGATAAAAGTTCAATCTCTTCTAGACGTCTTTTAATTACCTCTTGTAATTTTGAAATATCTATTTGTCCGAGTTTTTGACTTTGCACAGCTAAAGTAGCAGCCGTTAAAGGTGTCCTTAATTCATGCGCGACCATTCTTAATAATCTCTCCTGAGACTCTATTCTTTTGGTTAAAGTCTCATTTTCTTGTCTTAAAACGAGAAGTTCATCTTCCAATAGAAATTCTTTTTGAGTCCTTATTGAATCAATTTTTGATGGCTGCAAATTAATACCAAGATTTTTTGTTAAGCCTTCCTGTTTCCATCTTGGCAACCACTTTTGCAACTGAGAAAAAATATTACTTCCAGCAAATATTTGTTTTGGAGCTGGAGAAACTTTTATAAGAGCCGGAATAGCGACTAATCTATGTAATTCAAGTAATTCTGGTTGCTCTGTGGGCTCAGAAACCTGGAGAGATATCTCGAATTCACAGTCATCTGATTCTAAATAAGCTATTAGGGACTTTATATCATTACTAGAAAGTTGATTTCTAGCTGCTACAAGTATTAATCTTAACTCTTTTTTATCATTCAAATGATTTCCTCTGAAGTGTTGAAAAGCTGTTAATCCTTATAAACACCTTAAGATATTTTTTTTTATTTTACAGATAAGCTATTAAATAAATAGGTCTTATTTATAAATGGTTGCTATTAATCCGAAGAAAAATTTACATTTTGGTGAAAACCCTCCTGAAATCAACTTAAATAGTAATTTAAAAAGGTGGTTTTCTAGGAATATTGGATGTTGGAAATCTAATAGAACTTATTTTCTTGATGAAGGACAAAAAACTTATAATTTAAGTATGAATATAATTATTCAAGCTCTAGAGATTAAATCCGAATGGGAGTCGCATTATAAGTTCACTTGGTACCCAGAAAAAAAATATAATTTCTTTGACGAAAATCCTCAGTATAAAGAACGAGGAGAAATGCATGCATTTTTAAAAGGCCATCAACTTAAGAGGGAAAATTTTTATTTAAGTGATGATGAAGGTATCTCAAATATTAAGCAAGTCGACGAACACGAAATGATTTTCGAATCTTCTTACAAAGATTGGTATATACTTGAACATACCAGACTTTTAGATTCTGATAATTATAGATTTAGGGTTATATATTCATGGAACAAAAATATTTTGAAAATAGTAGAAAATCATCACGAAATTAAAACTATTAAATAAATTCTATTTTCAGATTTAGTTTAAAAAGTAAAAATGGTATCTTTAATATATGAATTAAAAATAAATCAAACATGGGTTTTAAGATATCTAAAATTTTTACAATCCCCCTAATTTCTTTATCTTTTTTGTTTGGTATTAACAACTTAAATGCAAATGTTAAAATTTCGCCTGCAAATAAAAATGATTTAGATTTATATCATGGGATGGGGGTTTCATTTCTGTGTAATGCGACAAGAAAGGGATTTGATTTAGATTTCCCAAAAACATTAAACGTTGCTTCAGCAACTTTCGCATCAGTAGTTTCACAAAAACATGGAGGAAAAATAATGGAAAGGAAAAAAGAACAAACAGTTGACATGAAAAAATTACAATTTATTGCATCTCTGCAATTAGTTGAATCAGCTCTTCAAGTGTGTCCGGATAATGTTCCTGAAAAGATTGAAAAACAATACAAGATTGAAACTGAGAGACTCAAAAAATTACGAGGGTTGGAGGGGAAATAATTTCTTTTATCTAAACATAGAACTAACGGAACTTTCTTCGTGAATTCTCCAAATAGCCTCCCCCAGCATATTTGCTACAGAAAGAACTTTTAACTGCGGAAAATTATCTTTATGTAAAACAGGTATGCTATTCGTCACAATAACTTGTTCAAATAGATTCTTAGCACTTAATCTTTCATAAGAAGGGGGAGAAAATACAGCATGTGATGCACATGCAAAAATTCTATTAGCTCCTTCTTGTTTTAATAAATTAGCTCCTGAACAAATTGTGCCTCCAGTATCTATCATGTCGTCTATAAGAATAGCTGTCTTACCTTTAACTTCACCAATAACTGTTAGACTTTCAGCGATATTATGAGCAGATCTCCTTTTATCGATAATAGCCAACGGTGAATCTTTCATTAATTTTGCAAACGCTCTTGCTCTAGCGACTCCCCCTACATCTGGAGAGACCACAACTATTTCTTCTAAATCTAACGTTTCTAGATAATCAATTAACACAGGTGAACCGTAGATATGATCGCATGGAATGTCAAAATACCCTTGAATTTGAGCTGAGTGTAAATCCATAGCAAGAACCCTATCAACTCCAGATTTTTCAAGCAAATTAGCAGTTAGTTTTGCCGTTATAGACTCTCTTCCCGAGGTCTTTCTATCTGCCCTTGCATATCCAAAATAGGGAATTACAGCCGTTATTTGCCTTGCAGACGCTCTCTTGCATGCGTCAACCATTATCATAAGTTCCATCAAACTATCGTTTACAGGAGCACATGTAGGTTGTATTAGGAAGACATCACAACCTCTAATAGATTGCTGAATCTGGACATAAAGTTCTCCATCAGCAAATCTTTTGGATATTAAAGGTACATTTTCAATCCCTAAGTATGATGCAATTTCTTCAGCTAATTTAGGATTTGTTGTCCCACTTACTAACCTTAATCTACTATTAGTTAGATTAAAATTCGACTCTTTACTCTGCATTGCCGTGATAAAACTTGTCACGAAATTTGCACCATAAAACTATATTCTTATCGTAATCGTTTATGAGAATTTCGCAAAAAATAATGGCTAGATCTTTTCAAAAGTTACATCAATCAAGTTAAATATCGTTTATTAAAATAAGATTTTTAAATTGATTCAGTTTTCTAAAACAAGTAATAATATTTGTCAATCAAAAAAAATATGTATATTGTGGAATTTAGAGAATTAAAAACACTTTAAGAGTAAATAAACAAAATATAATTAATAACATGCCTAAAGAATCAGTTCTTTCAAAAAAATCATTAGGCATACTTATGCATCCCTCATGTATTCCAGGAGGAGGAGTATGCGGAACTTTTGGCAGAGGAGCTAAAGATTGGATAAAAAAACTACATAAGCATGGGATTGAATACTGGCAATTTTTACCTCTTACACCCACTGACTCTATGGGATCTCCCTATAGTTCCCCATCTAGTTTTGCTCTAAACCCATGGTTTTTAGACATAGACGAATTAATAGAAAACGGGTTTATCTTTATTTCAAATAAAGAAGAATTAGGACCAACAAATCAGAATAAAGATTACTTTGATTTTAGTGTTGCGGATGCTTTAACAAAAAAATTAGGTTACCTACTCTTGCAAGGTTGGAGCTCACAGTCTGAAGAAACAAAACTCAATTTTTATAAATGGATAAGTCGAAATTCTTGGGTTGAAGATTATGCATTATTTGTTGTAATTAAAGAGGAGTTTAATATGTTGCCTTGGTGGGAATGGCCTAAAGAATTTAAAATAAAAAATAACAAGTTTTTAAAATCGTGGATAAAGAAAAAAAGTGATGAGATACTTATTAAAAAATTAATACAATGGCATCTTGATGAGCAATGGAGCGCTATTAAAAACTTTGCAAAATCAAGAGATATTAAGCTAATAGGAGATTTACCATTTTATGTCTCTAGGGACAGCTCTGATGTATGGAGTAATAGATCATTATTTTCAATTTTTAAAAATGGAGATTTAATCTTTCAAAGTGGTGTTCCACCTGATTATTTTTCATCAACAGGACAATTATGGGGTACCCCAACTTACTTTTGGTCAAAACATAAAAGGACAAATTTCGATTGGTGGAGAAAAAGATTTCAAAGGCAATTTGAACTCGTGGACATATTGAGGTTTGATCATTTCAGGGGTTTAGCCGGTTACTGGAGAGTTAATGGCAGTTCTAAAACATCAATTATTGGAAAATGGATAAATTCTCCAGGTAAAACACTATTAAATAAAGTAAAAAAGGATCTGGGGTCTAACTATCTGCCAATTATTGCTGAGGATCTGGGAGTAATAACTCCAGATGTAGTAAAACTAAGGAAAATTTTTGAACTGCCTGGCATGAAAATATTACAATTCGCTTTTGATGGTAATGAAGATAATCCTTACTTACCTAAGAATATAAAAGGCGAAAATTGGGTTGTATATACAGGTACTCATGACAATTCTACTTCTGTTTCATGGTGGGAATATTTAGATTATGAATCAAAAAAAAGAATAAAAGATGAGTATAAATTATCAGAAAATCCTTCTTGGGACTTAATAGAAATTGGCATGAATACAAATGCTTATCTCTTTATCGCTCCTATACAAGATCTTTTATCTCTAGACGATTCAAGTAGATTAAATAAACCCGGGACTACAAAAAATAACTGGAAATGGAAGTTAAATCGATCTTTAGATGAAATAGAAGATAATATCAAAATCTTTAGTGAGCTAGGAAGTAATTTTGGGAGAACTCGAAAGTAAAGTTTTTAAAAATCATTTATCAATGATTTGATTTTCAAGATTCTGAATCTCTATAACATTTACATTAAGAACAAAGTACCTCTTTAATACAAATATAGTTAAAACTAATATAAAAAAATACAAAATACTTCCCTGCCATGTATTTATAAGATCAAATTTTCTAAACAGAAAATCTTTTCTTCCTTTCTTTAAAATTTTTCTTTCTCTAACTGCTAATTTTAATAAGGTATTTTTTTTTAATACTAAGCATTCCTCTAATTTAATTAATATAGATCTTATAAAAGGATACTCAGGCATAATATTTTTGTTGTTATTTTCAATAGAAATTATTACTCTTTCAGGAATTTTTGAAATGTATGACAATTCCTTTACTGTAAGGTTTTGTTGGATTCTTGCTTCTTTGACTAACTTTGCGATTGCTATATATTTATCAACTAATCCAGGACTAATATCTTTATTTTTTTCAGATTTTTTTTTAGATAAAAAAAGATTTTTCAAAATATTCATTCAATATTCCCAAGCTAATACATTCTTTTACTACTCATTTTTTTAAACCCGAGATATTTTTCAATTCTAATCGAATTAAAATCATAAGTAAATTCATTAGATATAAATATAAAAACTAAACTGTAGAAATAAAATTTTGCACTGCGCTTTTTGCAATATTTAGAGGGCTAAAAGTATCTCTAATTAAAGCAATGAGTTTTTTAGCATCAGTAAATTCTAATTTTTCATCTTTTATGAGGCTTAAAAGAAGATTCTTTCGAACTTCGGATCCTTTCTTACTGACAAATAATTTTAATCCAGCGTTAGCTACCGGTATAAGATCTGAATTGATATTTTCTGAATCTTTAAATAAAATATTTAATAAACTTTCAACTTTTTCTATTTGAATTTGACCTTTTTTATCAAAAACTACTTCTAAAAGAATGTCTAAAATTTCTTCAGAATTATCGGTAAGTAGTTTTTTAGCAATATATGGATAAGCTATTTTTAAAATTTTAAATTCAGGATCTAGTCTTAGTGCTAAACCTTCTTGACTAACTACAGCTCTTATTATTAAGGCAAACCTACTGGGAACTCTGAAAGGATAGGAATACATTAGTTTTGAAAATTTATCAGTTACATTTTTAAGATTAAAATTACCAACCTCAGCTCCAAAGGATCCTCCAAGAACTTCTTTTAATGGTTCAACAAGTTTTTGAAGATCTTGTTCTTTGGTTAAGAAACCTAATCTCTGGAAATCTTGCGCCAAAAGAAAATATTCTTCGTTTATTATGTGAACAATTGCTTTAATTAGAGTAAGTCTATCTGAATTTGAAATAGTATCCATCATTCCGAAATCAACATAAGCTAAATTCCCACAATCTGCATTTCCTCCTTTAAGAGCAAACATATTCCCTGGATGTGGATCTGCATGAAAATATCCAAATTCAAATAATTGCTGCAATCCACTGATGACACATGTTTTTATAAAAGAAGCAGGTATTAAGTTATTTTCCTTTAGTAAAGCTCGATCTCTTAACTTAACTCCATCAATCCAAGAGGTTGTTATAATCCTTTTAGATGAAAACTGTTTTTCTAATTTAGGAATAAAAATATTTGGGTTTTCTTTGAATAAATTTGCAAACTTTAATGCATTTTCAGCCTCTTTTTGATAGTCAATTTCATCAAAAAGTGCCTTACCAAACTCATCTATTATTTCCCCAATTCCAACACCTATATTTAATGGTAATAGTGGGGATAAAAAAGTTCCTAAAAACCTTAAGATTACGATATCCCTTCTTATCAGAAAATATAAATTTGGTCGCTGTACTTTCACAGCTAAATAAGAATTATTTATTTTTGCTTTATAAACTTGACCTAAACTAGCAGAAGCAATAGGACTATCTGGAAACTCTTCAAATAATTCATTAGCAGGTGATCCAAGTTCCTCCTTAATAATTTTTAGAGCTATTTTGTGATCAAATGCTGGGAGATTATCTTGTAAGTTTGTAAGTTCTGTAAGCCAATCTTGTCTAACAAGATCTGGCCTAGTTGAGAGTGCTTGACCCAATTTAATAAAACAAGGGCCTAAGTCGGTTATTACATCAAAAAGATATTTTGAGAGATTTTTTTGTACATTTTTATTTTTACTGTTACCTTGAAAAAGTATTCTCAAAAAAAGGAAAATAAAAGTTAAAAGGATATATAAAACTCTTGGTATAAAAATCCATGGTCTCAAAATCAACCAAAGTAAATCATCTTTTGCTGAATATTTCGAATAGGATTTTTTCATTAAAGTTAAAAAATATCAAAAAAGATTACTACGTTATTCATTCTATATATGTAGATAATACTTTATGAGCATTTCATCTTTTCTAACTAAAAAGTTTTTAAAGTCTTTATTCTTTCCCGCTCACAACAGAGGGGCAGCTTTACCAAAGAAATTAGTGAAGTTATTAAAAAATCCTCCTGGGTATTGGGACTTGCCCGAACTGCCAGAAATAGGCTCACCACTATCCCAAAGCGGATTAATTGCTAAATCTCAAAGAGAATTTTCTGATAAATTTGGGGCTAAAGGATGTTTTTTTGGAGTTAATGGAGCTTCCGGATTAATACAATCAGCAGTAATTGCAATGGCAAATCCAGGCGAAAATATATTGATGCCTAGAAATGTTCACATAAGTGTTATAAAAATCTGTGCGATGCAGAATATAAATCCAATATTTTTTGACCTAGAATTCTCAACGAGTACCGGGCATTACAAACCAATTACAAAAATTTGGTTGGAAAATGTATTTCAAAAATTAAATTTTGATGAGAATAAAATTGCAGGGGTCATTCTTGTAAATCCCTCTTATCAGGGTTATGCCGGAGATTTAGAACCTTTAATAGATTGTTGTCATCAAAAAAATTTACCTGTTTTAGTTGATGAAGCTCATGGTTCATATTTCCTTTTTTGTGAAAACCTTAATTTGCCAAAACCGGCCTTATCATCAAACGCTGATTTGGTGGTTAATTCATTGCATAAGTCGCTCAATGGATTAACTCAAACGGCGGTACTTTGGTACAAAGGGAATCTAATAAATGAAGGTAATTTGATCAAAAGTATTAATTTGTTACAAACTACTAGCCCAAGTTCATTATTACTTTCTTCTTGTGAAGAGTCTATAAGGGACTGGCTTAATAAAAAAAGTTTATCAAAATATCAAAAAAGAATTTTAGAGGCAAAAAGTATTTACAAAAAATTGATTCAAAAAAATATTCCTCTTATAGAAACTCAAGACCCCTTGAAAATTGTTGTAAATACCTCTAAGGCTGGAATTGATGGTTTTACTGCTGATAAATTTTTTTATAGAAATGGCCTTATCGCTGAATTACCAGAAATGATGACTCTCACTTTTTGCTTAGGATTTGGAAATCAAAAAGATTTTCTTAATTTATTTGAAAAGTTATGGAAAAAGTTACTATCAAATTACAAAAAATCAAAAAGTTTAGAAGTGCTCAAATCGCCCTTTAAATTAGTTCAAGCACCCGAAATCGAAATTGGAATTGCTTGGAGAAGTAAGACTCGGACCATTCCTTTCTCACAATCATTAAATAAAATATCAGGAGATATTATTTGCCCTTATCCTCCTGGGATACCTCTACTAGTCCCTGGCGAAAAAGTAGACCTGGATAGGTTTAATTGGATAAATAATCAAAGTTTATCCAACAAAGATCTGGTAAATTTTAATATAAAGGTCTTAGAAACATAGCAATTTCATATGAGATTAAAAAGCGGATTACTTATAGGAATTTTTGGTTTAATTGTTGTTTTGTTGGGGGGATGGTTTTTTACATTGGCAACTGCGTTACTTACATATTTAGCATTATTAGAATTTTTTAGAATGGCAGAATTTAAAGGAATAAGGCCAGCTACAAAAACTACATTATTTTCGTCCTTTACTATTATAGTTTCTACTTATCTGGAGACCATTGGTGTGCTTGAAGGAGAAATTTCAAATTCAATTTTGCCAATTTGTTCTGTTGGGATATGCACTTGGTTACTTTTGCAACCAAAACCTGGGACTATTTCAGATATTGCAGCATCTATTTTTGGATTATTCTATTTAGGTTTTTTACCTAGTTACTGGATTAAGTTGAGGGGATTAGATTCAGTGATAATAAGTTCAAATCAGGGTATTTTGTCATTAGAAAACTTGTCAAATACTACAGGTCTTCATTTAACTTTAACTTCTTGTTTTTTAATTGTAGCTAGTGATATTGGTTCTTATTTCATTGGGAAGTCATTTGGGAAAACATCTCTATCTCCAATATCTCCGAGCAAAACTATAGAAGGTTTAATTGGAGGAATATCCTGTTCAATTTTACTAGCAATATTTTTCGCATTTTTAATGAATTGGGAAAATCCATTAATTGTAGGAATAATTTATGGAATTTCAATTTCTCTTATGGCATTAGTTGGAGATTTAATTGAATCTATGATGAAGAGAGATGCAAAAATAAAAGATTCCGGAACTTTTTTACCGGGACATGGAGGAATTCTTGACAGAATTGACAGTTACATCTTTACTCCATCTGTTTTGTTTTATATTTTTGTAATTTTAAGGTATCTGAATTAATTAAGAAATAATTTATTCCAAAAAATAATCTTTGATAATTTTACTAGATAATGATGGAAGATCTATATGCGGAAGATGACCACAATTTTGTAACCCTACAAAATTTAATTTTTCAATATTTCCTATTTTTTTAAGCTCTTTTTTTCCAAGAATTCGATCATTTTTTCCACATAATGTTTTAATTGGTATATTTTGGATATATTTTTGAGTTCCTGCAAACCCACCACTTTTTGCAAATGATGCAAGTGAATTCCTCCATCCTTTACAACCTAAATGAATTGAAGCAATTTGCTCTTCCATCTTACCAACACATTCTTCTGGAAAAGCAAATGCTTGCCTACAAAGACTTTTTCTGACCTGAGGTAATCCAAGAAATGAAGCGCCAATTTGGTTAAGGGGAAAAGGGATACTCTTAGGTTCTCCAAACAATCCGGCAGGGGACAAAAGGATAATTTTATCAATAGAATCAGGAATTTCATAAGCAAGTTTTAGAGCTGTTGAGCCTCCCATAGAGGCACCTATAATTTTTAGATTCTTTGTTATTTTTAGGGTCTTAAGGAGATCAATTAAATGCGAAATTATTTTCGAGGAATTGTATTCATTTGTTGCGCACCTGGGACTAAAACCAAAACCCAGCAGATCAGGAACGATAACTTGGAAATTTCTTTTTAATGATTTATATATTCTTCTGAATTCTAAAAAACTACTATCAAAGCCATGTAGAAGAAGTAAGGGTTGACCTTTTCCTCCAATAACTACTGGGAATTTTAAGGAGTTCCATTTTTGGTTGAGTTTTATCCACTTAACATCATTTGCCAAATAAAGACCTGAAGGATCTAATAGTGACAATTTGGCACTTTCAAAAAATTCTGCATTTAAATCACTTAGTTGTTCAAAATTGTTTTTAGTCAAAAAATATTTATATTTTAATTTTTTGTTGTTCAAAATTTGAAATAACCTCTATTATTTCCCATTTATTAATTTCAAAAGGCAAAAAGTGAATCTCTGATTTATCTCGACAAGTAAAATCAGCAATTTTCTCTAAATTATTATTTTCAAAAACATTAATTCCAAGTTGTCCGATAGTAGTTGGCAAATTCAATTCTTTCATGAGTAAAAATAATTGTTTAATTGATTGATCAGCTAATTTATTATTATTTTTCATTTCTTCTAGTCTTAATTGCAATAATAATCCAACCCCAACAATCTCACCATGTAAGAATTTATTAGGGGTGATTACCTGAGTAATTGCATTATGAATAGCATGTGCTGCTGCAGTCCTACATTTTTCTCCACCAATACCGCCAACTAATCCTGCTGTAAGTCCACATGCTTCTACAGTATTTTGCCAAGATGGATTATTTTCAAATTGCCCCTTAAATGCTTTAGCTCCATCTATTAATAATTGATCTCTCAAAACTCTTGATATCTGAATTGCTTGTTGAACAAGACCGTCATCTATTTTTGAACTTGTTATTGAGGATTCGTACCATTTTGCCAAGGCATCTGCTATGCCACTTGCAAGTGTTCTTGATGGAGCTGTTTTAATAAATTTATGATCAAAAACTAGTATTTTCGGACAAGATCCTAATGCAACATCTTTTATAAACTGACCATCCTTTGTATAAATATTCGATAAGGCTGTCCAACCAGCACATGTAGAGGCGCTAAGAGGAATAGTAATACAAGGGATATTAAGAGACTCGGCTATAAATTTTCCAGAATCTAGAACTTTGCCACCTCCAGCTGCAATAACACAATCATTATTATTATTTGAAATAATATTCTTAATTCTTGAAATATCTTCATAACAACAATCAAATTGCAAATTAGCAGAATTTACATTAAGTTTTTGATTTTTTAAATCATTAAAAATAATATTTCTCAAATTATTCGTTTTATTCCCTCTACCTAAAATTAATGGACTTTTAGTTAATTTAGTAATTTGAGGTAAAG
>NZ_CACAYO010000007.1 GCF_902536725.1 uncultured Prochlorococcus sp. | reverse complement strand
GGAGAAAGATATTTATCAACAGCAATGTTTGAATCCAATACTTCAATTCAAGCCAGAAAAGATGGTTATCTTTAATGCATAATTTATAAAAATGGAAAAAAATTTATATGAAGAATTAGGTCTCAAACAAAATGCAACCAGAAGTGAAATTAAATCTTCATATCGCTCTTTAGTTAAGCAACATCATCCGGATGCAGGCGGCAATAAAGAACGATTTCTTGCAATACAAAATGCCTGGGAAACTCTAAATGACCCTATCAAAAAGAAACAATACGATAGAAGTTTTTCCTTTTCTAACTCATCATTTGATTCATTAAATGAAAATTGGGAAGAGAAATTTAATTCAAAAAAACATAATTCTTCAATTAAGGACAAAGAAGTTGAAACATGGATTAAAGAAATTTATAGTCCGATAAATAGGTTAATTAGTCAAATCATTAAACCTTTGAATAACGAAATAAAAGAACTATCTGCAGATCCATACGATGACGAACTAATGGAAAATTTTTGCAGTTATATTATTCTTTCACAAAAGAAAATAGAAAAAGTTGAAAAAATTTACAACAAAAAAATAGTTCCAAAGTCTATTTCAGCTTTAGGCCTCGATCTTTATCATTGTTTTTCACAAGTTAAAGATGCGCTATCAGAATTTGATAGATATACACAAGGATACGTAGATAATTACTTATTTGATGGTAAAGAAATGATCAAAGAAGCAAAAAGAATACAATCAAAGATGTCTATAGAGAAAAGGAATAAAAACTTTTAGATACAAAAATTTTATTGAGTATATTCTTTAAGTTGATCTAATTTCAACCAAACATCTGGAACAGGTCTTCGCCATCGAATCTGAGCATATTCTTCTTTGACTGAAAGAATCTCTCCAGGACCTTCAAAGACATAATTAGGTAGATCATCATCACTGGCTAGCGCTTCGATACTTTTTATATAATTTTCTCTATCGACAAAAACTAAGCTTCCTTTCTTGAGAAGTTTCTTTGGAATAGAATCTGTCATGTTAAATTCAAGAAAGTTATTTGAAATTCATTATACAAAAACTTATTTGAAAACTATTGAAAAAAATTTATACCAGAATAATAATTACAAACTTCTAAAAAATTTAATAGCCTTAAATGATAAACATTTATAAGATATGCGTCTTTTACTACTTGGCTGCACTGGATTTGTTGGTAAAGAATTAGTACCAACACTACTCAATGAAAATCACGAAATATGCATTGTAAGTAGAAAACCCATTAGTAAATTAAAGCTTGATTTAGATTTCAATAAGTTTAAATTTTTTCAAATAGATTTATCAAAAGAAAAAAACTGGAATAACGAAAATCTTGTAAATATTTTAAAAGAGACAGATGGAATTATTAACTTGATGGGAGAACCCATAGCAGAAAAAAAATGGACTTCTGAACAAAAACAGGAGATTGAAAATAGTCGTATTAACACTACGAAATTTATGATGAAGACCCTTAAAAGTTTAAAAATTAACCCAAAAGTCATTATAAATGGTTCAGCTATAGGTTATTACGGTACAAGTTTGTCTAATGAATTCACTGAAAATAGCCCGGAAGGAAAAGACTTTTTATCGAATCTTTGCAAAAAATGGGAAGCGGTCGCCGCTGAAAAACCATTTTTCTCAAGGTTAGTTATTTTTAGAATTGGAATTGTCTTAGAGAAAGACGGAGGAGCATTAGGAAAAATGCTCCCTATATTTAAAGTTGGATTAGGTGGACCAATTGGAGATGGTAAGCAATGGATGAGTTGGATTCATAGAACTGATTTATGTGCATTAATTATTCAAGCATTAGTTGATAAAAAGTATTCGGGAGTATTTAATGCTGTTGCACCAAATCCAGTATTAATGAGAGAATTTTCTCAGACTTTAGGCAAATGTTTGAATAGACCTAATTTACTTCCAGTGCCTGGAGCGGTTTTAAAAATATTATTAGGAGATGGAGCGAAAGTTGTTTTAGAAGGCCAAAAAGTAATTAGCAGTAAAATCAAAAATTATAATTTTAAATATCCTCTTCTTGAGAAAGCAATTTACGCCTCCACCAAGAATTAATACCGTTTACTAAAGCACCAATAATAAGTATTGTTATCAATGGCACTACAAGAGGATTCCAAACTATCTGAATAAAATTAATAAAAATAAATATCCCATTAAATTGCATGATGATTGCAAAAATGAAAAATATTGCAAAAAAAATGACTGTAAATAAATTTATTAATAACAAATTATCGATAATTTGTTTTAACTTATTTTGATTATTCTCCTTATTCATTTTTTATAACAATATTCATATCATCAACCATTTTAAGACAAGCTTTGTTATCACCCAGTCTTTTTTTTGCATTTTCATTACATGAGATCATAAACTGCTTATTTAGCTGTATTAGGTATATTATTTTTATGATCAATTTAATTGTCTGGTTGATTTGATCATTTTTATCTTTAAAATTGCTGGCACAAAAAACATATTTTCCAAGCAAACGTCTTTGCGCTTCTGCAAAAGTTTTTGTAAATTGTGGACCTTTACCTTCAATCTGAATAACTGGTTTTCCTAATCCAATCGCTTGCTCTGCTGCTGTTCCTGCCATGCTAATACAGCATCTACTTTTCAATAATATTTTGTCAAAATTATTCCAATATATATTCACTTCTAAAAATTTATATTGGAATTTCAAGAGATTATTATCTTTTATATTTTCTATTTTTAACCATCCTCTTTTTTGAAATATCTCATTTATTTTTGATGAAGATAGAGCATTAACTATTGCAAAATTAAACTGAATTTTTTGAAAATATCTTAAATCTGACAATGCCTCTAATACCTCTAAAATCAAAACAAAATTATCTAAAATCTCAGGGAATCTACTTCCTGGAAATAATCCAATACTAAATTCATCATTATTTAATACTTTGTTTCTAGGAAAAAACTTATCCATAAATGGGTTGCCTAAAAAAGATACTTTCTTTTTTAACTGCAAAGTTAAATCATTAGCTGTAAGGGAATCTCTCGTATATATTTTTTTTGCTTTTTGTGAGAGCAAGAAAAATTTAGAAGGCCATGGTAATTTCAACTTCCCTTCGTAATGGCTGGAATAAGCAACTAGATATGTAAAAAAATCTTTCTTACAAACCCATGCAAAAAAAACTGGAACAATATCTCCAACTACAAAAAAATAATCATATTTTTTTCTTATTTTAAAAGTTAAATATAATCTTTTTAGAAGATAAAATATTTCTCCTCCTAATATCTCAGTAAGTCTTCCCTTAAAGGTATTATAACCAATTCCTCCAGTTCTAAATTCCTTAGTTTTACCGATAATCTTAATTTTTTCTTTTTCGTAATGGTTTCCAATACCAACAATTGGCAAAGCATGAACAGAATAACCACTTTTCACAAATTGTTTAGCTATTAGACTGCCAGATAGATCTTCTCCATGCCCATTACTTAAAATTAAAATCTTAAACAATTTAAAATTCCAACCATTTTTTTACTTTGGTTAACTCTGGCCAATCTGGATATCTACTTAATCCGTCTTCAACAGATTCTTTCAACTCACTTTTCACATTTGGCATCATCATAGACATTTTTTTTATTAACTCAATATGATCCCTAACACCTTTATTATTGGTAGCCAAAAGAGCTAAAGACAAATTCATTCTTGCTTGTGGATCTTGCTGATTTAATCGAACAGCTTGTCTGGCAGCTGACAAAGCTTCTTCATTATTTTTCAAAAGTAATTGAAGCCATGATAAACAAGTCCAAGCAGCAAAATGGTTTGGAATTTGCTGTATAATTTTTTGAAAATCTTGAACGATTGGAATTAAATCTTGCCTTGCTTTATATCTTGATAACGCTGCATTAAAATCCTCTTCGATGGGATTAATTTCGTTGTTCATTATTTATTAAACTGCAAAAGAGCTTCCACAACCGCAAGTTTGAGAGGCATTGGGATTTACAAAATTGAAGCCGCCTCCAATTAATTCCTTACTAAAATCTAACTGCATTCCGTAAATATATAAGAGACTTTTAGGATCACAAACAACTTGAAAGCTTTTATCAGCTTTTAATGAATAATCATAAACTTTATCATCGGGATTTATTTGATCAGTTCCTATAAAATCCATCGTATAACTCATCCCACTACAACCGCCAGATCTTACTCCTACCCTCAGTGCTTTTTTATCACTTTGGCCCTTCAATAAATTTGAAATTTGTTCTATAGCATCATTCGTAATTAAGATACCTTTGCCATCATCAGAATTTTTAATTTCCTGTTCAACTTCTACATTTTCCATAAACAAGGGATTTCTACTATTTATAATATAAAAACTTAATCGATAGGATGCATAGAACAAACATTATCCAAGCTTGATTTGTTATAATTCTAAGAAAAAAGTGAAAATTGCAATAGTTGGTTCTGGATTAGCTGGTCTTACAGCAGCAGTCAATTTAGTTGATGAAGGCCACGAAGTAGAAATTTATGAGAGCAGGTCATTTTGGGGAGGTAAAGTCGGAAGTTGGGAAGATAAAGATGGCAACCACATAGAAATGGGTTTACATGTATTTTTTTACAATTATGCAAATCTTTTTAAATTAATGAAAAAAGTGGGAGCTCTAGACAATTTACTCCCGAAAGATCATACTCATCTATTTATCAATAATGGTGGAAATTTAAAATCGTTAGACTTTAGATTCCCTTTAGGTGCTCCATTTAACGGACTCAAAGCTTTTTTTACCACCGAACAACTTACTTGGGTAGATAAGTTCAGAAATGCCTTAGCTTTAGGGACAAGTCCAATCGTTAGAGGATTGATAGACTATGAAGGTGCAATGAAAATAATTAGAGATCTAGATAGAATTAGTTTTAAAGAATGGTTTTTAAACCATGGTGGCAGTGAAAAAAGTCTAGCAAGAATGTGGGATCCTATCGCATATGCATTAGGTTTTATTAATTGCAAAGATATTTCAGCAAGATGCATGCTAACTATATTTATGATGTTTGCTTCAAAAACAGAAGCCTCAAAGCTTAATCTTTTAAAAGGTTCCCCACATAAGTGGTTAACGCAACCTATCGTCGACTACATCACAAACAAAGGAGCAAAAATATATCTTAAACATAAGGTAGAAGAAATCATTTATGAACAGGAATCTTCCTCTTATTCAGTAAATCAATTAAAAATATCTTCTCCTGAAGGAATTAAGGCAGTGTTTGCAGATAAATTTCTAGCTGCCTGTGATGTTCCTGGAATAAAAAAAATAATTCCAAAAGAATGGTATCAATTTAAAGAATTTGAAGGTTTAAAAAAACTTAGAGCTGTAGCTGTTGCCACAATCCAATTAAGATATGACGGGTGGGTTACTGAATTACAAAAAAATAATACTGGAAACGAACCAATTGGACTAGATAACCTTCTTTATTCTGCTGATGCCTCTTTCAGTTGTTTTGCTGATTTAGCACTAGCAAGTCCAGCAGACTATAGAAAAAAAGATATGGGATCGCTTCTCCAATGTGTTTTAACTCCTGGCGATAGATGGATGGGAAGATCCACAGAAAGAATTACAAAAGAAATTGATAAAGAGGTTCGCCGTCTATTCCCATCCTCAAAAAACCTTAAATTGCTTTGGAGTAACGTGGTACAAATTCCACAATCACTCTATAGAGAAGCTCCCGGTATGGAACCTTTCAGACCCGATCAAAAAACTTCTATATCTAATTTCTTCATGGCTGGTAGTTATACAAAACAAGATTATATAGACTCTATGGAGGGAGCTACAATGAGTGGTCATTTAGCTGCCGCCGCAATTTTAGAGAAGAAAGCCGAATTAGCAAAAAATCTTGCAGTAAGTTAATTAATGGGTACTTGGCTAAAACATGACGTAATAACAGTTGTTAATGCGCCTATTGAAAATGTATGGGAAACATGGAGCGATTTAGACTCAATGTCACTTTGGATGAGCTGGATTGAATCTGTAAAAACAGTTGACGAAGAAACTAATACGTTACCAGATTTAACAGAATGGACTTTAGCTGCAAATGGCTTTAGGTTTAAATGGAAAGCTCAAATTACAGAAAGGGTTGAAAAAAGCAAACTTAAATGGAAATCGATAGGAGGTTTACCAACTGAGGGATCAGTAGTTTTCGAAAGTAAAACTGATCAAATCACAACGGTTAATTTAGCCATAACTTATGAACTACCAAAAATGATTGCTCGGTTTATGGAAGAAAATATTTTAGGCAAAATGGTTACAAACGAATTACAGGCCAATATTGATAGGTTTAGAGATTTAGTTGAAAAGAACAATACAAAAAATTTTTCTAATTAAAAATATTTATTGCTACATTTAGTAGTCCTTCAAAAGTATATTTTTGTGCCTGACTATCAACTCTTCCAAAAATCTTGTTACATATTTTTGTTGTCTGAGGTCCAATAGTTAATAACTTAATTTGATCAAAATATTCTAACCATTGTTTACCAAGTTTTTTTTCTAGTAAAAAAGCAGCATTTACTACGGTTTTACCGCTTGAGAAAATAATTGCATCGACTTTTCGATTAGAAATAATATCAATTGTTTCTTCCGGAATTGATTCAGGACATCTAGTTTCATATGCAGCAACCTCAAATACACGAGAACCAGCCTTTCTAAATTGATCTGCAATTAAATCCCTTCCACCTGTTTGAACTCTTGGCACAAAAACTCGAAGTCCATAACCAGATACTGGGAAATTATCAATTAAACTTTCAGCAACAAATTCTGGAGGTATGAAATCAGCCTTAATCCCAAAATCATCAAGAGTTTTTGAGGTTTTTTCTCCGACTACGGCGATTTTTGTTTTTTTAGAACATTCTTTTAATGAACTATTAAAGTATCTGAGTCTTTTATCCACAAATTTAATCCCATTACTACTGGAAAAAATAATCCAATGAAAATCATTTATTTGATTTAATGCTTCGTCAAGAGGATTCAAATCATCAGGCTCAGCAATACTTATTGCGGGTAAATCAAATACATTAGCACCCTTGCTTGTGAATATCTTTTTTATATCCAATATCCCTTCTTTTGATCTAGTAATAATTATATTTCTTTGATCAAGGGGTAGATCAACTTTTGGCATCCTTGTCCTCAACAATATGATTTTGATTTTTATTTTTTAATTCATCGAGAAGTTTCAAGACTGATAATCCTTTATCAAGAACAACATCATCTTTAAAAATTATCTCTGGAACTCTTCTCATCTCAATTCTTTTTCCTAAACTATGCCTTATAGAGCTTTTAGCAGTATTCAAGTTTTCAACAATCTCTTCCCTCACTTTCTCTTGAGCAGTTGAAGTTATGTAAATTTTACAGTGTTGCAAATCACCTGATAAATCTATCTTAGAAATATTGACGAAATGATCTCTAATAAGATCATTTTCTAAATCATTCTGCAAAATCAGAGTTATTTCTTTCTTCAAAAGAGAAGAAACTTTTGCAACACGGTAATTATTTGGCATTATGGTTGTAAATTTATTGGGTTTGTCATCGCCTGCAAGACAAAATAAACAGTTATGAAAGCACTTAAGACAGAAGATATCAAACCTACTATTGTTAGTGGCTTTGACCTATTCTTGAATAAAGGTTCAAGTAAAGCGACAAGTCCCCCAACAATGATAGATATCAAATACTTTGGATATCTCGCAACATTAGAGAAAAATTCGCCCATCAGCTCCACAAATAGATTACTTTTTTAGCTAAGTTTTAACAAACATTAAACAGCATGATTACATTATATCAATTTAGGCATAGTGCTTTTTGTTTAAAAACAAGAATGGCTCTTCATGCAAAAAAACTAAAATATCGAGTTGAAGAAGTAACACCTGGAATAGGCCAATTTGAAATCTTTAAATTATCAGGTCAAAAACAAGTACCTGTAATAGTCGATAGTAATGATCAAGTTATAAATGATTCTTCAACTATTTGCGAATATATAGATAAAAAAAATGAAAACAATCCACTTTTTCCGGAGGATCCAATATTATTTGCGCAATGCAAGCTTATTGAAGACTGGGCAGATACTACAATGGCTACAACTTGTAGAAAAGCTTTAATAATATCTGCAATAGAAAATCCACAGCTAAGAACTGCATTACTTCCAGATGAAATACCTTCTTCAGTTAAAAGTATTGTTGATAAATTACCTTTTGAAAATCTTAGTAAAATTTCTAATGTAGTTTTGGCTTCTAAAGATAATTTAGAACTCCAAAAATTACTGGAAACTTTATCAAAATCCTTGATCAATAAGAAATATTTAGTTGGAGATCGTTTATCAATTGCAGATATTTCAATTGCTGCTCAATTATCCCTTCTTAAATTTCCAAAGTCTGCAGGACCAATTCTTTCAGGAGAGGGAAGCCAAGAATACATAAACAACCCTTATTTAGAAAATCTTTTCATTTGGAGGAACAACTTAGAAGAATATCTTTTTAGTGCTAACTCTCAATAAATTCAAACTTCAATTTATATTTATTTGTTTTTATAGCATGAATAGAAGGATCACCAACTTTTGAACCATAAGAAGCAACATATTGCACTCCGCAAATTGATGGTTTGATTGAATTATCAACTTCCAACATTTCTTCGGAACATTTTTGAAATTTACTAATGGTCTCTACCTGGTTAATCCTTGAAGCACCAGGCTTATGTGCTGTTTGTATAACTAGCTCATCTGCAAAAAAAATATCATTATCTTGGATCTGATTTCTCCCTGTAATTCTTGAATCAATATAAAAATCATCTTTTAAATAAGTAATTTGATTATTTATAGATTGAGGATCATTTACAACCTTGATTAAGTTCTCACCAAATATTGCTTTTCCAATAGATTCAGAATTTTTTGCACGATTGCCAACAATTAAATCTGAATCATTCTTAAAGAAATTAACTTTATAAATAACTGGCTCTTCTGAATCATTAACTATATCTTGAGAAGTAACAAGCCAATTCCCTTCGAACCATTTAGGATAAATTAAATCCTTAGAAGTATCCGATAATTTAAAATTTGGCAAATATAATTCTGGCCATTGATTTACACGATTTTCCAAAAACTCTAGTACGTTAGAATCAACTAGAGCAAAAGAACTTTCTAAAAAAATACCTTGAAAAATCAAGCAAAGAATTAATCCAAGAAGAATTTTCATTATGTCAAATCCACTAATAAGAGCATCAGATCATTATGTATTATTAGAGCCAGATTCAAAGGAAAAAATTGTATCAAAGCAAGAAGCAATTTTATGGTTGCAGAATTGGCTTAGTAAGACAGAAACACAAACAATATATCAAAATATAGAAGATCCTGATCAAGATTTTTTTGTAGAATTATTGGAAAGTACTTATGAATTAGAAATAAAATTAGGATACGTTATCAAATGGTTTGCAGTAAGAATTGAACCAGATTAACTGATTATTTCTTTATGAATTGCATTAATTATTTTCATAGCAACTTCTTCAATATTTTCTTTTTTTACTTGAATTCTTAAATCTGCTTGAGAATACAAATTTTCTCTAGATTGAAAAATGCTCATATATAGATCATTTAGATCCTTTCCCTGAAGAAGTGGCCTATTTTCAATTTCATTTTTCAATCTTGCAATTGCTATATCTTTGTCGAGATCTATCCAAGCAATTATTCCCTGTCTTAAGATTCCCCAGTTTTCCGATTTGGTAACTATTCCTCCCCCAGTTGAGATTACTAATGAAGGAATTTTGATAGTTTCTTTAAGGCAGTTTGCTTCTAATTCGCGGAAATTATCTTCCCCTTCATCATTAAAAATTTGATTGATAGATTTTTTTGCCAACTTCTCTATTAATGAATCTAAATCAATGTATTTATACTTCAATAATTCAGCCAGCTTCAAACCAGTTTGTGACTTACCAGAACCCATCATTCCTATTAAAAATATGCTTCTGCCCTTAATAGCCTGAACTGTTTTTTCGATAATGGACTGTTCCATAAAGACAAAAGCGTATTTAAAACCTTAAGATAGTATTATCGCAGACAGGTATGACTTCTACACAATCCAAACCATCTCATGGAAAAGGACGTGAATGCGTCATAACTCGACGTGCCTGCTTTAGTTCTAGTCACCGTTATTGGCTTCCTGAAAAAAGTCCAGAAGAAAATTTATCTCTTTTTGGAAAGTGCAGTATTGCACCAGGTCATGGCCATAATTATGAACTTATTGTTTCAATGGGTGGAGAACTAGACTCTGATGGAATGGTACTTAATCTCTCTGATGTAAAACACTCTATTAAAGATAAGGTTACTGGACAATTAGATTTTCGTTTTTTAAATGATGTCTGGCCTGAATTTAATGTTAATAATCAAGAAGGTATACTGCCCACAACTGAAGCATTAGTAAAGGTCATTTGGAGTCGTCTAAAGGATGATTTACCTCTTACAAGTCTAAGACTTTATGAAAACCCTAATTTATGGGCAGATTATTTTGGAAAAAACATGGAAGCATTTTTAACAGTACAAACTCATTTTGCAGCCGCTCATAGACTTGCAAAAGAAGAGATATCCTTTGATGAAAATAAAAAAATCTATGGGAAATGTGCCAGAGTTAATGGACATGGTCATAACTATCTTGTCGATATAACTGTAAAAGGAGATATTGATAAAAGAACAGGAATGGTTTGCGACTTATCTGCCCTCCAAGAGATAATTAACGATTTAGTGGTTGAACAACTAGATCATACTTTTCTTAATAAAGACATCGAATTTTTCCATAATTGTGTTCCAACTGCTGAAAATATAGCTTTATATATTTCTGATATTCTTAAAAAACCAATACATAATCTTGGGGCAACATTACACAAAATAAGACTCCAGGAGAGTCCAAATAATGCTGCAGAAATTTATGTTGATCAAAAGTTAACCAACTCGTTGAAGTTGAAATTTGAAAATAGTTTAGTCACGCAAATTTGAATATCCCAAGAGTAATAATTGTTATAGCATCAAGTCTTGATGGGAGAATTGCATTTCCTGGGGGTGGAGAATCGCATCTTGGAAGCTATGAAGATAAAAAAATATTAAATCAAAACTTATCAATGGTTGACGCCACCATTTTTGGTTTAGGTACTTTAATAGCTCATCAATCAACCTACCTAGTTAAAAATCTCACTGATAATGAAGAAGTAAATATATCAAAAAACCAACCAATTTCTATAGTTGCTTCAAATAGCAAAAAATTTAACAGTAATTGGAAATACTTTCGTCAACCAATTAAAAGATGGCTAATAAGCTCAAGTAAAGTTGATAATTCTTCGAATAATGAATTCGAGAAAGAACTCTTTTTCGAAGATTCATGGAAAAAAACTTTAATTTCACTTAAAAAACAAGGGATAAATGATTTAGCTCTGCTAGGAGGTGCAAAACTTATAAATTCATTCATAAAAGAGGATCTAATAACAGATATAAAAATTACAATAATTCCACGAATTATTGGAGGTAAATATACATGGATCCCTCCAGAACAAACAAATGAGATTTTTAATCTCAAAAAGTTATGGGAAATAAAATCAATTAAAAATTTAATGAATAATGAAATCCATGTTCATTACAAAAAGATTTGAAATAGTTTCAATAATAAATGAACCAAAAAATACATAAAGTTGAAGTCAAATTGTCAATTAAGGAAATCTCAAAGGAGATATGGAATGAATTAGGAAATGAAATTAATAATCCGTTTTATGAATGGACTTGGATTAAAAACCTTGAGATGTCTAAAAGTGTTTCAAGAGAAACAGGTTGGCAGCCTCTTTATTTTGTTGCTTATAAAAATGAAGAAATATTAGGAATTGCCCCACTTTTTTTAAAAAATCATAGCTATGGAGAATTCATTTTTGACCAATCATTTGCAAGATTAGCTAAAGAGCTAAATTTAAATTATTACCCTAAATTAATTGGAATGAGTCCTTATAGTCCTGTAAATGGATATCAATTTCTTTATAAAAGAAACAAAGACAAGAAAGAAATTACAAATTTACTTATAAACCATATCGAAAGCTTTGCGATTACAAACAAAATTCTAAGTTGTAATTTTTTATATATTGATGAAAGCTGGGGCAACCATCTTAAATCTTTGGGATACTTCGAATGGATAAATTCCAGTAGTGAATGGAGGAGTAATGGAGAAAAAACATTTGATGATTTTCTCTCTAGATTTAACTCTAATCAGAGAAAAAATATAAAAAAAGAGAGGAAATCAATTACTAAACAAGATATTAAATTAGAAATTTTTAATGAAGATGATATCAACCAAGAAATTCTCAAAAAAATGCATAATTTTTATGAACAGCATTGTTCGAGGTGGGGAGTTTGGGGAAGTAAATATCTAACATCTACATTTTTCGAAACACTGGTTGATAATAAAAAAAATCTTTTACTTTTTAGTGCATCAAAACATGATTCAAATGAAATTTTTGCTATGTCGATGTGCGTTAAAAATAAAAACAACTTATGGGGTAGATATTGGGGCAGTCAAGAAGAAATATCTAATTTACATTTTGAATTATGCTACTACCAGCCAATTGAATGGGCAATAAAAAATAGTATCCATTTGTTTGATCCTGGAGCGGGTGGTAAACATAAAAGACGGAGAGGGTTTTTTGCAAAAAGCACAGTTAGCATGCATAAGTGGTTTGACAAAAATATGGAAAGTATAATTACTCCTTGGCTAAATGAGGTGAATAAACAAACCAAGATGGAAATTGATTTTGAAAATAAATCTATACCCTTTAAATAAAAAAATTTTTAGGCTTTACTAATGTTTATATTAGTAATATAGTTTTTTATTAACTCCTAAGAATGAATTCTAGTAAAAGTTTAGATGAAAAAATAAAGATTGATAATAATCTATCCAACCGATATATATACTTAGATCCAAACGGTTATTTTATTATCAAGGTAGATTTAGAAGAAAATAAAATAATTTTAGAGCACTTTCTAAATAATATTAATGATGACGGATATGCGCTTGACCCAGAAACAAATGAACCAATTAAATGCGACTCTCAAAATAAAAGAGTTAGTAATGAAGTTTTTAAAGGTATTAGTGCTAAACAACTTGGAATATTGATCACTGAAGAAAGAAATGACTTAGTAACCAGATTCGATCATGCTCTATATTTAGGCCGAGAACTGCAAAAAGCAGAAGAATGTTTATACAAAAAATTACCCTATATCCAAGATTAAGAAATTAAACGAAAAAATCTAATCTTTTCATCTGATGTTAAATTAAATAAAAGTAAAAAAAATTAATGAACATCATTTTCTATTTTGCATTTATTGGTTTTGGTTTTGGAGCTGCTTTCACATTAGATAAGCTCTTAAGAGCAGTTAAATTAATTTAAAAAAACTACAAAATTTTAATAGTCTCTCCATACAAATCATATTCATCCGCAAAAGAAATATTTGCTTCAACAAATTTACCTATATAATTTTTCAAATTAATTTTATCTTTAACAGATAAAATTACATTTCCGTCAATTTCAGGCGAGAAATTGTATGACCGACCTATTAATTCGTTATTATCCGATATTTTTTCTACCAAAATCTTCATTTTTGAACCAACATATGTAAGATTTTTTAATTTAGAAATATTTTGTTGAACTGAAATAACGTTATCTTTTCTTGCCTCTGCAACCTCTGCGGATACTTTATTTGGCAAATGAAAAGCTTCAGTTCCTTCCTCAGGAGAAAAAATAAACACTCCCACATGATCAAATTTATGCCTATCCAAAAATGCGAGAAGATGTTCAAAATGTTCTTTTTTTTCTCCTGGGAAACCAACAATGAGACTAGTTCTTAGTACAGCAGATGGAATTTCTTCTCTAATTTTTTCCAAAATTGATTCATTCAAATAAGCCTGCCAAGGTCTATTCATACCCTTCAAAACAACTGGATGACTATGCTGAAGTGGTAAATCAAAGTAAGGCACTATATTCCTTGAATCTTTGAAAGCTCTAATAACTTCATCAGTTAAACCCGTTGGATAAGCATAATGTATCCTTATCCAAGGAATTTGAACTTTTGAAAGCTCATTCAAAAGTTTGGCTAATGATGGTTTTCCATAAATATCTTGACCATAATTAGTTGTTATTTGACTGATTAATATGATTTCTTGAATACCCTGTTTTGCAAGATTTTCGGCTTCTGAAACTATAGATTCTATTGTTCTACTTCTTTGAGGACCTCTCAACTTAGGAATAATACAAAAAGCGCAATTATAGTTGCAGCCTTCAGCAATGCGAACATAAGCAACAAATTTGTTTTTATCTACAAAACGAGGTATTTTCTCATCTGCAATAAATTCAGGTATTTTTGAAACTTCATTAACGATTTCCCCTTTTTCTACTCTTTCTAAAACCTTGGATATCTTTTGATAATCTCCTGTTCCAACCAAACCTTTTATTTCAGGGATTTCTCTTATAAGTTCATCTTTAAAATGCTGAGCCATACAGCCTGCAACTATTACTTCCTTTCCTTGATTTGTATATTCTAGAATTTTTCTAATAGATTCTTCTCTAGCTGTTTCAATAAAACTGCAAGTATTTACAACAACAACATTTGCATCATTTATATTGCTATCAACTTCATAACCCTCTTTATCTAATAAGCCTTGCATATGTTCAGTATCAACAAGATTTTTCTCACAACCAACATGACTGAATGCAATCTTAGAAAGTTTTTTTTCTTTTACATTGAGACTATTTTGCTTCACAACTTTAAAAATAAGAATTAAAAAATTTAAACAGCATTTCGTATGTGACTCTCATGCCAAGATAATATTAGGATAGATAATGTAAATAACAAACTTTCATTTTTATGGCCCTTAAGACTTTAAAAAGAAGAAATAAAAAAGATTTGAAATGGCCGAAAATCATAATCGCAATTCTTAGCACTGTAGGCATAGTTGACACAGGTTCGATTACTTTAAAAAACTGGGGAATATTTAGTTCGCTTTCATGCCCAGGGATGCAAAATGGTTGTGAAACAGTTTTAAATAGCCCTTGGGGTACTTTATTTGAAAATAATCAAATAAATATGCCTCTCTCATTAGCTGGATTTATAACGTATTTATCAATATTAGTAATAACAATAATACTTTCGCTTAATTTAATTTCCCCAAAAGAAAAACTAAATAGGTTTTTATGGTGGTTAGTATTTCTAATTTCTTGTGCGTCATCAACATTCAGCTTTTTATTGATAAATATAATGTTTTTTAAGATTCAAGCATATTGTTTTTTTTGTATACTTTCAGCAATTTTATCGTTTTCTATCTTTATAATTTCTATTATTGGAGCAAAGTTCGAAAGTAGAGAACCTATGATTTTTAGAGGTTTCATCGTAGCTATTAGTGTCCTGCTGGGGGGCCTAATTTGGTCAACAAACGTTGACCCCTCTAATGCTATTGATGTTGTAAATCCCACTGAAAATGTATCGCCAATAATTACCACTTCAAGCTCTCCCCAGAAGGTGAAGTTTGCAAAATTTTTAAGTGAAAACAATATTGTAATGTATAGTGCATACTGGTGCCCGCATTGCCACGATCAGAAACAATTATTTGGTAAGGAAGCAGTTAAAGAATTAAAAGTAGTTGAGTGTGCTAAAGATGGCAAAGATAATGAGTATGAGCTATGCCAAACAAAACGAATCAGTGGATTTCCCTCTTGGGAAATAAATGGAGAAATTATTAGTGGTACGCGTGACTTAAAAGAATTAGCAACAAAAACCGACTATCAGGGAGATCTTAATTTTTAACAAATCTTTTTTGAATTTTTTGATCTAACTGTTGTCTAGTATGGCATTCCCAATTTTTATCTTTATTAGGGAAATCATCTCTATAATGTCCTCCTCTACTTTCTTCTCTAAATAGACAAGCTTTTAATAAAGTTATGGTGGTTATTTGTCTATTCTTTAAATCAAGTAAAAGATTTAATGCTCTTCTATTGCGTTCACTAAGTTTTATTTTTTGATCAAATTTAATTTTTTCAAGACTATTTAGTAAATCATTTTTATTTAATTTATCTATTTCATTTTGGATGTAATTTAAAAATTGACTCATATTTACCTTATTTCGAGATACTCCTAAATTTAACCAACATAGTTTTCTTAGTTCATCAATTTTTTCAGCAATTCTAGAAATTTGATCTTCTTTAGGATCTTCAATATAAAACTCTTGAAATGATCTATCAAATTTTTCAAATTTATAAAGGTCATTCAAAACAATTGAAGACATTTTTCTTGCAAAAACAAGACACTCCATCAGTGAATTACTTGCCAGTCTATTAGCACCATGCACACCTGTAGAAGCAACTTCTCCAACGGCATATAATCCTTTTCTTGTTGAAGATGCATTTAGATCAGTTTTAACACCTCCCATCCAATAATGAGCTGCAGGAGCTACGGGAATAACCTCATTTAAAGGGTTAACACCATATTCCTGACATCTACTTAAGATCGTGGGGAAGCGCTCTACAATTTTTTCTGGGTCAATATACCGAAGATCTAAGCCAACATGATCTACATTATTATCATACATATTTTTCATAATTGCTCTACTTACCTGATCTCTAGTAGCTAGATCACGATTTTCAAGATTTTTAACTGGACTTTCACCATTTTTATCAACTAAAATCGCTCCTTCCCCTCTAAGTGCCTCGGATATTAAGAAGCAAGGTGCACCATAAAATTTTAATGCTGTTGGATGAAATTGCACGAACTCTAAATCTTCGATAGCAGCTCCTGCTTTCCATGCAAGAGCAATCCCTTCACCAGAAGATTGAGCAGGATTTGTTGTATTTGTAAATAAGTGCCCACCCCCACCTGTAGCCAAAACAACAGCTCTAGATTTAATCCAATATAAATTTGCTCCATCAAGAACCTGAACTCCTCTACATTCTTTATTTTCAATGAGAAGTTCAGTTACTCTTACACCCCTGCAGTGAAGAATATTTTTTTGATTCTCAATATGATCTTCTAGAACTTCAACTAATGCTCGTCCAGTACGATCTTTAACATGTAAGACTCTTCTTCGTGAATGGGCTGCTTCTAAGGTAGTAGCTAGTTGATCAGAACTTTGGTCAAAAATCATCCCTAAATTCTGCAACCTTTCTACACAACCTGGAGCTTCTTTAACTAACATTTTTACAGCTTGAAAATCACATAGTCCATCACCTGCTTTTAAAGTATCCTCAGCATGAAGATCAAATGAATCATCTTGTCTAACAACAGATGCAATTCCGCCTTGAGCCCATCTACTAGAAGATACCTTACTAGTATTTCTATTTAAAAGAAGCACTTTTAAATATGCGGGTAATTCAAGACAAGTCATAAGGCCAGCAGCTCCTGCGCCTACAACGATTACATCCCAATTATCTATTGGTATCGGTTCTTGCGAAAATGGAGGCCTTAACATTAAACCAATCCACTAAAGGTTGGTTGCAGAATTGCTAAAACAATGAAAATACCATCAACAATTAATGTAGTTTGAATAACGTAAGCAGAAACTAAGAGTGCTTTGCCACTAGTAGTATTAATTGTGCCAGAATCTAAAATTTCTTTTGAAATAAACCAAAGTATAAGAGCAACAAAAACGATAATAGATAATGATTTTATTTGAATAAGACTTTCTGAAGTTTTTTGAAGAATCATGGGTGCATTTTCAGAATCTGCTGTAATTACCTGCCTCCATTGATCCATGATTCCGATAAAAAATATTGTAATATCGGTAACTGCAGTTCCAAATAAAGAAGAGATATAAAAACTTGAACCTATTTTCCAATTAGTACCCAATCCAATTAAAGCTAGTGGGAGAACTACAGCTTCAACAGGTATGTGTAGAATAGGAAATGGACTTAACCACCCCCAGAACAAACATCCACCAAGCCAACTACCTGATATACCAAGTAATAATGAACTGACAATAAACCACTTATTTGATCCTTTTTGATTCAAAACAATTGCCACTAAGACAATAACAAAAGTAAAACAAAGAGCGCTTATTGGTTCTAATCTAACCCAAGGGGCTTGAACAAAAATAGGTAAAATTACAAAAAAAGAAGACCACAATCTTAAAGAAATAGGATTTGATAAAAAACTATTTTCGTATGAATCAACTGTCTTGTTGGATTCATAGTTGAATTTATCTTTTACTTCTAAGTTTTTTGTAATTAATTCTTTCAATGAAAAAAGTTTATTTTAATTAATCTAAATCGTGTTTTAGAAAACTGCGAATGTCATATTTTAATAAATAAAAGGCCCATAAATTCATAATTATATTTACTTTTTTAAAAGTATTTAATACACTTTGAGTCATATATAAGTTTAGAATAAATATAAATGAGAGTATTTGGCCTTAAATTGTGTGGCAAGAAATTAATTACACGGAAGATACAATTGATCTTTTGGTTCCTAATATTACTTATAAAATAAAACCTGCAGAAATTGAAAGTATTGAAGCTGATTCTATTGCTGAAGAAATTGGATTTGAATCAGGTGATTCAATTATTAGTATAAATGGGAAAAAACCAAGAGATTTAATTGATTATCAAATTCTAATTAGTGAAGAAATTTTAGACATATCAGTTTTAGATAAAAATCATAAGATTCACACCATAAATATTGAAAAAGATCAAGACGTTAATTTAGGTATAAATTTTAAAGATGCATTATTTGATTCAATCAAGCAATGCAATAATAGATGTCCATTTTGTTTTATTGATCAACAGCCAAGTGGTAAAAGAAAAAGCCTTTATATAAAAGATGATGATTATAGATTAAGTTTCCTATATGGCTCTTATTTAACTCTTACGAATTTAAAAAAAGAAGACTGGGAAAGAATTGCTATGCAAAAACTATCCCCACTGTTTATTTCAGTTCATGCTACTGATCCAGCGACAAGAGAAAAATTATTAAAAAATAAAAAAGCAAGAGTGATACTTGATCAAATTTCTTGGTTTGAAAAAAACTCTATTCAAATACATGCTCAAATTGTTGTTTGTCCAGAAATAAATGATGGGGATATTCTTAAGAAATCAATTTTGGAACTTGCTAAATTCTACAAAAAAACCTCTCAAACAGTACTTTCAGTCGCAATAGTTCCTGTAGGACTTACAAAATTTAGACCTGAAAATGATGGATTGAAATCAATAAGCCCTGAATACGCAAAAAATACTATTGAACAAGTAGAGAAAATCCAAGACTCTCTACAAATTACTCTTGGGACTCGTTTTTGTTGGCTAGCAGACGAATGGTATTTAATTGCTGGTACAAATTTACCTAGTTACAAAACCTACGAAAATATGCCACAAGAATCTAATGGAGTTGGGACTATTAGAAACTTTTTAGAAGCATTAAGAGAGAATACTCAGAACCTACCCAAAAAAGTAAAAAAGCCAAAAAAAGTTAGTTGGATTGTTGGTAAATTAGTTTATGAAGCCTTAATTCCTACAGTTAAGAAATTAAACTGTATTAATGGATTAACAATTAATTTATATGGTTTGCCAAGTATTTATTGGGGTCAAGATCAAGTAGTTACAGGTCTTCTTACTGGAGAAGATCTAATATACGGGCTAAAAAATAAGGACTTAGGAGAAGCTGTTTACATACCATCTATTATGTTAAAAATAAATACTGATTTATTTTTAGATGATAAAAATATTCAAGAAGTTGAGAATCAAATAAATACTAAAATTCACGTTCTTGATGATTCAAATGATATTATTAATACTTTGATTGGTTAATCGAATATTTTCGAAACTATAAAACATGCTTAGAAAAGTAATAAATCCTTTCTTATTATTGCCGCTTACTCTAAGTATGAATGCCTTTAATGTTCTATCGAGCGAAACAAAAAATTACATTGATAATGTTTTAGAAGAAAAATCAAATATTACTTTTGTTGATTATCAAGAAATAGAAAAACTTTTATTAAATAACCAAGAATTAAAATCATTACAAAACCTAGTAGCCTCTGCAAGCTTTAATCTTTCCAGTCAAATTGCCAAAAAATATCCATCCTTAGATTTTCAAGCAAATGGGTTACCAAAATATATCGCAGGTAAAAAGTACAATAGCAATTCACCTACTTTAAAAACATCTCAATTTACGGCTAATCCCTCCCTTAATATTAAATGGGATGTAATTGCCCCTTTAAGAGGATCTGAAATTAAAATTGCAAAAACAAATTACAAAATTGCAGAAAATAATTATGAAATTAAGAAAAGAGATTTAATTCAAGAAGCAAGAATCAGATACCATAAATACAAAAAGTCATATAAAGATATTCAAAATAAAAAATTCACACTTGATTTATCAATTACAAGTTTAGAAAATGCTAAAGCGAAGCTAGATGCTGGAATTGGTACAAAATTTGAAGTTCTTGAAGCAGAAGCTCAATTATCTCGAGATCAACAATCACTTAACGAAAAGAAAATTGAACATGAAATTAATAAAATTTCTCTTAAAGAGATTCTCAATCTTAAGGAAGATTTCGAAACTAATAAAGAGCAAAATCTTATAGGATTTTGGAATCATAAATTGAATAAGAATATTAATGAGGGTTTTGATAATAATCTTTCCTTAAAAAACCTTATTCTTCAAAAATCAATCAAAAAGAGCCAAGCAAAGAGCTTCTTAGCTCAAAATAAGCCAAACATCTATATAAGTAATTCATTATCTAGTACATTTTCAAAGGGTGACTCTCTAGCAACTAATATCGATTCTGAAAAATCTGGATCTAATTATACAAATACCATAAGTCTAAATTTTGCATGGAATATTTTTGATGGCGGACAAAATAAGAACTCTTACAAATCAAAAATAGCAGATGCAGAATCCGAAAAATATGCTTATGAAAATCTAAAAAATGTTTTAACCACAAGAATTAGTAAAGCCTATTTAAATCTTAAATTAAATGAAGAAAAAATAATCTCTTCTCTTAAAGAAATTGAATCTAGCAAAGAGTCTGTAAGGCTTTCTAGGCTTAGATATGATGTCGGAATATCAACTCTAAAAGATGTTCTTGTTAGGCAAAGTGAATTAAGTAATGCGAAATCAAAAAATATTAATGCAATATATAATTATAATTTGAATATAGATGAATTAGAAAGATTAACTTTCCTTGATAAAAGTAAAAATTGTTTGGGTAGTAATAATACTAAAATTAACGATAAAGATTCTATTTGCAATATATAAATATGATTCAACAAAATTTAACTCATAAGCAACTACGTGAATTAGATTCTTTATTTGAATTGGTTAGTCAACGTCAAACAAAAGATTTTGGAAATATTAGCGCCAGCAATAAAGCAGATGGATCATTATTAACAAGTTGTGATTTATGGAGTGACAAAACCATCGTAGATGGCTTAGCTTCAATAGCTCCAGGTGAAGGTGTCCTAAGTGAAGAAGGACAAAAGTTAATTCCAAATTCAAAAGCTTACTGGGTAGTAGATCCACTCGATGGGACAACAAATTTTGCTGCCGGTATTCCTTACTGGTCTATATCTGTAGCAAGGTTCGTTGATGGTAAACCACAATCTTCTTTTTTAATAATTCCTACATTGAAAAAAAAGTTTGTATCCATAAAAAGTAAAGGGGTTTGGTTAAATAACAAGAAAATTGATCCTAGTCAAAATAATCGTCAAAGTGAATGCATTTCTTTATGTAGTAGATCAATAAAAATTTTACAAAAAAAACCAAACTCAGTATTTCCTGGCAAAATCAGACTCTTAGGTGTATCGAGTTTAAATCTTACGAGTGTAGCGATGGGACAAACTTTCGGAGCGATAGAATCAACACCTAAGATATGGGATATTGCAGCAGCCTGGCTGCTATTAGAAGAACTCAATTGTTCTATAGAGTGGTTAGACACAGATCCTTTAAATTTAGTTTCAGGAGAAGACTTGAGCGATGTTAATTTTCCATTAATTGCTTGTAGATCTATTGAAAAATTTGAAATTCTAAAGCCATGGGGCAATTTATTATTAGCAAAATAATTGCATCATAAATAAAAAATTACTTGAAAAATTTCTTAATCAGATACAATAAAAATTAAATAAATAAATAAATAAATATTTGAAGAAAATTAGTATGCAGAGAAGTTCAACATGGATACTTAAAAGTTTATGGGGAGCTTGTGAGCGATGGAGCAAATCTGATTGTGTTGATTTAAGCGCTGCATTTGCATACTACACACTTCAATCATTTTTTCCTATCCTTCTAATTTCTCTTTCGATAGCTTCATGGTTCTTAGGAAAACAAGAAGGATTAGATCAACAAATAATTGCTATTGCTGCTCAGCTTTTACCTCCTTCAGTAGTTGAATTAGTTGAGACAACATTATTTAAATTAATAGATCAAGGTTTTGGAGCAGGAATTCTTGGGGCTATGTTTTTGCTTTTTACAGCAGGAAATGCATATCTATCACTTCAAAGAGGTTCGGATAGGCTTTGGGAGGACGAAATTCCCTCTAAAAAAGTCAATGCTGCTTGGAGAGTGCAAGCTTCGAAGTTTCTCCGAAATAGAGTTGAAGCCTTTTTAATAGTATTCTTTATTGGTTTTTTAATGGTATTAGATCAAATTAGTGCAAATCTTAGGATGATCCCAAGTAACGTTTTAGAAAATCTTTCAAAATCTAATAATCTTATTTCTGATTTGTTATTAAAGTTGCCGTTATTACAAGTTGGTCAGTTTGCAATACCATTAATTGGCTTTTCTTTAATGGCTCTTTTATTACAAGCACTTTTACCCAGTAGAAAAGTTCCATTGAAACCACTCTTACCTGGATCTTTTCTTATTGGAATAGGCCTAACCACTTTGAACCTTGCAGTGAGTAAAAGTATTCTCTCACTTGGAGTAAGATTTCAAGCATACGGTTTTATTGGAGGTTTTCTAGTACTTACTTTATGGGTATGGCTATTAGGAGTAATTTTATATTTTGGACAATGTTGGAGCGTAGTAATTGCTAGTATGACTTTAGTAAATAAGAAAAGAAATTATAGATAAGGAAAATTAAGGTGAATTATTTTCTTAAAGCCAATAAAAATCTTCTTACCTACTCGTTAATCATACTTATCGTTATTCCAATTTTTGGATTTAACTTTTTCATTAGCTTTGTTGGAAATATTATACTTCTTTTATTTTTAATTCCTCTTCTATTATTAGTTTTAGTGTTTATGGGTTTTAATTCTTACAAATCTAAAATTAATACATGCAGTAATTGTGGGGCAATATCATTAGGTTTAAGTGAAACCTGCATAAATTGCGGTGCAGATTTAAAGAATATAAATAAGAAAAATCAATTAGATAAAAAGCCTAGTGAAAGTATCATTGATGTGAAAGCAGAAGAAATTAAGTAAATACTAACCTATTCCAATTTGTCGAAGAATACTTTGTCCAGTAATTAATTCAGTACCAAGTCCTATCAAAATGCCCATCATTGCCATACGGCCATTCCAAGTTTCTGCAAAATTTACAAATCCAAATCTTGGTTCATTGTCTTTATTCATAATTTTCTAAAATGTCTATCAAGTTATATTAACGTTTTAAGGAAGATTTTATGAAAAATAATAAATTTTTTTATTTAACATGTCTTACACCATCAACAGGTCTATATTCATCACCAGTTAATTCCTCATATACAATGGCTGGCAATCCTGTATCGAACATTGTTTGCAATGCCTCTTTTAACATAGGATTCCAACCTCCAGTGCTAACTTTTCCATGTCTTACGGTCCAGTCCCAAGTCCCTTGAAGATCTCTAGGGAGTCTGCCTTCTCTATCTCTTCGAGCGACTAAGTCTAAAGATTCAACTATACCAACAATAACTGGATTTTTACCGTAAGAGGGAGTAAGGCTTAGTTCAAGTCTCACTGGATCTTCTTTAACCATTTTCAAACGAAACCTTGGTGGCAATTTAAGAGATCTTATTACCGCTGAAACAATTTTTGTTCTTAATTCCAATTTTTTCCTTAGATATATTTTGATTAATCAGTTGTTGAACCTTTTTCTTCTAAAGTAGAGTCATTATCATTTGAAAATCTTACGGTTAGTAGCTCCTCTTCTGTTATGTTACCTGATTTATCTAAAAGTTCTGGATGTATTGTGTACTTTTTTTGTTTAAAACTAGAAGTACTTGATCGTTGATTTTTATTATCAGATATACCCCAGCCATTAGACATAACTTTAAAAGCTTTCCACACTAAATAAGTTAAGGCCGCAGAATATATGATTGGAAATAAAATAGTCATTGACTTATAAATTTGTTGGTTATATTTTTAATATCATAGCCCGAAAAAAAGAAATTTAGCTACTTTAAGTAACTAAACTATTTTCTACATTCAATTAATTAAATTACTAGTTATATTTAAATTACACTGTCATAGTGGATTTAATCTCTAGAGGAACGTAAGAAAATCAAAATTGAAAAGATACATCCAAAAGCTATTACTAATCGTCTCATTAATTCCAATAGGCATTACATATCCTGCAAAAGTAATACCCCAAACATTAAGCAAACCAAAACTTAATGAAGTTAGTTTATTTTCAAACAAATCTTTCATAACTAAAGCTGTAGAAAGAACCGGTGCAGCTGTGGTGACAATTGATACTCAAAGATACGTAAAAAAAAGAAATTTCCCAAGAAATTCTCAACTATTTCTAGACCCATATTTTGAAAAATTTTTTGGATTAGATTTGCCTAACGAAAATCGACCAAGGATAGAGCAAAATCAAGGCAGTGGATTTATATTTGCAGATGGGCTTGTAATGACCAATGCTCATGTAGTGAATGGATCAGATAAGGTAATTGTTGGTTTAACTAATGGCAAAAAAATAAACGCTAAGCTGATAGGCCAAGACTCTTTTACTGATTTAGCTGTGCTAAAAATTGAAGGGAAAGGGCCTTGGCCAAAAGCAAAATTGGGCGATTCTGCAAAAATTAAAGTTGGTGATTGGGCTATAGCAGTTGGAAATCCATTCGGACTGGAAAACACAGTTACGCTGGGCATTATTAGTAATCTAAATAGAAACGTAACTCAATTAGGAATATATGATAAAAAACTTGAACTGATACAAACTGACGCTGCTATTAATCCTGGCAATTCTGGAGGTCCACTTTTGAATAGCGATGGAGAAGTAATTGGTATTAATACATTAATAAGATCAGGTCCAGGAGCGGGTTTGAGTTTCGCAATCCCAATTAATAAAGCTAAGGAAATTGCCTATCAACTTATAACCAATGGGAAAGTCATACATCCTATGATTGGAATTAGTCTAATAGAAGAAAGTATTTCTGATAGAAAAAATAATGTTGTAATTGTTGGATATGTAGTGCCGAACAGTCCAGCTGAAAAAAGTGGAATCAAGACAAATGATATTATAATTAAAATTGGTAATAAAGATATTGAAACCGCATCAGAAGTAATAGAACAAATTGGTAAAAATGGTATCAAAAAACAACTAAATATATTGTTAAAGCGTAAAAATAAATTTATTAATTTAAAAGTAACACCAACTGATATTACTAATCTACAAAATAACTAAAATATTTATTTGTCATTCCGTTTAAGTATTTCCACACATCTAGAAATACATCTACCATCCCTTATATCGCAGGAAGTAATACATTCAAAATAACTTTCAATAGGATCAGAAATTTGAAAATATTTTTCTTGGAAATTGTAATTTTTCATTTAAATTAATAAAACCTATTTTTGTATTTTTAAGATTAATCAAGGACGGTAAACTATGTAAAGATAAATGAGTGATCTTACTTAGCCAATTGTAAATTTTATTAAAAGTAATCAAATTTTTAAGCTTTTAGTTTTTTCTAAAAAATATTCGTAATTACCATCATATGAAAATAACTTTGAATCTTTAATTTCAATAATTCTATTTGCAACCTTTGAAATAAAATATCGATCGTGAGAAATGATTAATAATGAACCTTTATAATTTTTAATTGCTAATTCTAAGTTTTCCTTAGATTGCAAATCCAAATGATTAGTTGGTTCGTCCAAAAGAAGGAAATTACTAGGATTAATAATCATGAGCGCCAATGCTAATCTTGCCTTTTCTCCCCCACTTAGTTGTTTAATATATTTAAAAACAGTTTCATTTTGAAAGCCAAAACCCCCTAAAAATGTTCTAACTTTTTTTTGGGACCATTCTGGAGACTTATTAAATATTAAATCAATAACCCTTTCTTCAAGTGAAAGTGCCTCAGCCTGATTCTGTTCATAATAACTAGTAATTATATTATGTTTACCAAGATTAATTTCTCCAATTTCAGGAGATATTTTTTTCATAATAATTTTAAGCAATGTAGATTTGCCGCAGCCATTAGGTCCCAAAATTGCTATTTTCTCCCCAGAAGAAATCTTTAAATTAATATCTAAAAAAAGAATTTTATCCTCGAAACTATGTGACAAATTTTTGATATTTAGAACTAATTTTCCTGAGCGAGGGCACTCTGGAAAATTAAAAACAGGACTTTTTGATTTTGCTATGGGAGCCTCAATTTTAGAAATCTTTTTCAATTGTTTTTCTCTACTCTTCGCTTGAGAACTTCTAGTTGCACTAGCTCTAAATCTATCTATATACCTCTTCTGTAACTCAATTTCTTTTTGTTGTAATTGATATGCCTTATTTTGTGATTCTTCATTCAAAGATTTCTGTTCGACAAAAAAAGAATAATTTCCATTATATGTTTCAGATATTCCTCTATCTACAAAAATTATTTTTTTACATAATTTATCCAAGAAATATCTATCATGGCTAATTATTATAACTGCAATTTTAAGCGATGATAAATATTCTTCCAACCAAAAAATAGTTTCTAAATCTAAATGATTGGTTGGTTCATCCAGTAAAAGTAAATCCGGTTTTTGTAAGATTATTTTTCCAAGTGCAACTTTCATCTGCCATCCACCTGAGAAATTGCCAACTAATTTATCAGCATCTTCTATAGAAAAGCCTAATTTTGGTAATATTTTTTCTACATCAGATTGCATTTTATAACCACCTAAAGCTTCAAATTTTGCTTGATATTTTGCGAGTTGATTTACAAATATTTCAAGTTCATCTGAATTTTTTTTTGTATCCAACGACTTCATTTTATTCTCAATTTCTAAAAGTTTTATGGCAACAATTTGTATATCTTTAAAAGAACTTTCTAATTCCTGTCTCACTGAAAAATTTAAATTACAATCAAACTCTTGCTTTAAATGGGCAATTTTAGGATTTCCCTCTTTGATGATCGTTCCACTTGTTTGCTCTTCCTCTCCAATTAAAATCTTAAATTGGGTTGTTTTACCTGCACCATTAGAACCAACTAACCCAACTTTTTCTCCTTTCTTAATCTCCCAACTAATATTTTTTAAAACAACATCTGTAGAATAAATTTTGCTTACACCTTCAAATCTAATCACTGTTTTAAAAATAGAATTTACAAAATCTGTGGCTTATTTACTAAAAAATATTTTGTGGAATAAAATTAAATCATGAAAAGAATAGAACAAATTGTAGTGATTTTCATTGCTGCAGCTCTTGCAATTCCAAGTTATTGGTTTTTTTGGACTTTGGCTGGTGGAGGTGGTTACAACAAAAGAATAAAACCTGTTCCTAATCCAAATAATAATTATTCGAAACCTTTTCCTAAAGTCCTCCTCGAGCCTTGATTAACCACATTTTAGTTGCCTCATCATCAATAGTACTCAAATATTCAATAACCTCTTCTTTAGTCACAGAAATATTTAACTCGTTGCCAATATCGCATATTTTATCTAAGGCTTTTTTGGGATTAGTTAAGGCCGTCATAAACAGACTTTGTTTCTTTTTGGAATCGTTGGCTATTAACTTATAGAGCTTTTCAGCATTACTAGACATGTTTTTAAAATCTATTTATAAATAGATTATTACTTCAAGCTACATTTTGATCATTATAGTTAATATTAGGCAAATCATTATCCACATCTATTATCTCTTTTGCAGAGGCATCTGCCATACTTCTTGCGTCTAAACATAAAACTTTTCTTAGTTTCGCAAAGTTAGCTGCGTGAGATTTTCTACCATCTTTTTGAGCATAATACTCAGACTGCTGAAGAATATGGTGAAGATGAGTTAACAAATATGGACTAATTACAGCTGATACCAAAACGTCACTATTTTCATTATCGTGAGAATCAGAATTAACTAATCTTTTTTTTGGTTTATCAATTATCAACCTTTTAGGAGAATCAATTTTTCTTGAATTTTTCATGGAACAATAAAACAATTAATTGATACGGAGATAAATTTCCTTACTAATAATATACACAAAGATAGTATCCTTGACTAACTGTGTATACTAATAAGTAACAGTTATCAACTTTGACTCATGGCTACCCGCCAAAATTCAACTAATGGGAAGCCTAAATCCCCCAGAATTCAAGTAGTTCTTCCAGAATTAATATGCGAGCAATTAACTATTTTGGCTAATAATGAATCTAGGACAGTTAGTAATATGGCAAAAGTGTTAATACAAGAGGGTATAAAAAAATATTTCGAAAAAGAAAATAAATCATCTGTTTCAGAAAATAATTTAAATACCGATAAATTCAGAGACGAACTTGAAAAACAAAGCGTAAGAAGGTTAAAAAGAGCTCCTCAAAGAATTAGATATTATAAAAAATCTGATTAAAAGTAGTTAATTCTGAGGCAATTTCTGTAAATCTGCAGTTTTTCCCATTACTACCAAAATATTTCCTCTTTCCAAGATATATTTTGCTGGAGGATTAACTGTGAGTTGTTCAGCAGGTCCTGCTGCAAGGACATTTACAAAATAATTTTTCCTCAAATTTAAATCTCTCAAAGATCTTCCAATAAATTCTTCTGGAACAGTTATTTCATCTATACCGGTTTGGTTATCAAGTTCCAATCTTTCAATTAGATTTGGTCTAACTAGTTCTAAACCTAATCTTTCTCCTTGCATTCTAGAAGGGAAGACAACTTTGTCTGCACCTACCCTTTTTAACATTTTTTCGTGCAAGTCACTTGTAGCTCTCGCAATTACTCTTTTGACTTTGCTTCCTTCACTATCTTTAGCAATAAGGGTCGTAGTTATACTTGCTTCAATAGGTTCACTTATACCTACCACAACAGTATTCATCTCAAGTATTCCAGATTCCTTCATAGACTCTTCATCAGTACAATCTACAACTCTAGCTTCTATAGCAGGTTCTAATTGTCTTAAATCATCAATAGCTTTTTCCGAATAATCTGCAGCCAAGACATCTGCACCATTACTTATAAGTTCTCTACAAACAGCAGTTCCAAATCTTCCAACACCAACAACTGCAAAAGTGAGGGCTTCTTTTTCTCGCTTTTGAGACCACTGCCACCAATCAGCCATAATAAAAATCAGTCAAACCTAAACATAAAGATCAGCCCTAGGATAGCCAATTCTCTTTTGTCTATCTATTCTACTCTTATAAAGAGCCTGCCAAAGTGCACTTAAAAGCAAAAGGATACCAAGTCTCCCAACAAACATTCCGACAATAAGAATAAATTGGCCGAAATGATTTAATTTTGCAGTTAAACCAATATCAAAACCAACAGTTGCAAATGCAGATATGCAAGTAAACAGAATTTCTAAGAATGTGAAAGATTCTTTCTTAACAAACGTGTTAGTTGTACTTAGCAGCATTGCCATTAAAAGAACAAAAAGCAAAGATCCAACTGTAATTCCAACTGCCTTTAGAATAACTTTATCTGAAATTAATCTATTGCTAATAATTACATCTTTTTGACCTCTTAATGTCGATCTAGTTGCAGCCATTAAAGCAATAAATGTAGTTGTTTTTATACCTCCACCAGTTCCTCCGGTACTTGCTCCAATAAACATCAGAGTCATTAATAATAATAGGCCAGTATCTGATATAGAGTTCAATGATATTGGGTAATTTGTAAAGCCTGCAGTTCTTGCACTCACCGTTTCAAAGATTGATGACAATAACCGTTCAAAAAAATTCAAATCATTAAAAAATTGACTATTTAGCAATGATTCAGTGATAAAGAATCCTAATGATCCGAACACTATTAAAGACAAACTTGTCCTAATGACTAGTCTGGAATGAAGGCTTAATTTTTTATAAGAAAGACTTTTTTTATTACTCCAAATATCATCAATAACCCGCCATCCCAATCCACCCATAATAATTAGAAAAATAAAAACACTATTAACTAAATAACTTGTTCTATAGTCTTGGATACTATTGGACCTTAGCGAAAAACCTGCATTGTTATATGCAGAGATGCTGTGAAAAATCGATGACCAAAGTCTTTCCCAATTATTTTGAATGTCTACAAAACCAAAAATATATAAAACAATTGCGCCTAAAGATATGATACTTATCGCAGTAATTGCAATGCTTTGAAAAGTTCGACCAATTCCTCCAACTCCAAATTCATCTAGAGTCTTTCCTTTGTCTAATCTAGTCCTAAGCTTTGTTCCCTTTACAACAAATCCTTGTAAAAATGTCGTAATAGCCATTAATCCTAGACCACCTGATAAAAGCATAAAAGCCAAGCAAACTTGGCCAAAGAAATTTAAATCAACTCCAATATCTATTATGGTTAAGCCAGTAACGGTTATAGCTGAAGTAGATGTAAAAAATGCTTCCCACAAACCAACCTTTGAAGATGAGCATAATGGAGAACTCAAAATTAAAGTTCCAAAACAAATAACAAACAAGCCTGTAACAATAGTAAATTGAGGTACAGAGAGCTTTTTGTAAGCATCCTTTAACTTATAAAAAGTACTTGTTAATTTCACATTATTTATCCGTAATTTAAAATTATCAATGCTGGCACTGTAAATGACATTATAAGTGTTAATCCAGCTCCGTATTTTGCGATATCAAAAAATCTGTATCTTCCAGGACCATAAACCATTAAATTTGTTTGATAACCCATTGGAGTCAAGAAAGATTGACTAGCACCAAATAAAACAAGCATTATTAAAGCGCTTGGTGAAATACCTAAAACATTTGAGAATTCAATAGCAACAGGCAAAATCAAAGCAACTGAAGCAGCGTTACTTATAAATTGTGTAAGAATGACTGTCGATACAAAAATTACAACTAGTGCAAAGTACAGAGGTATTCCATTAAGGGCAAAGTTAAGATTAACTGCAATTAAATCTGCTAATCCTGTTACTTGCATAGCCACACTAAAGCATGATAAAGATCCCAATAACAAAATAACGTCTAACCGAATTGATTTTTGTATCTCTGCAGGTCTTAAACATCCACAAGCAACCATGGCAATGACTGCTAAAAGGACTGAACCTACTAATGGAATATTAGAAACCGAAGGCAACACCACCATTCCTATTGCAATTGCAATCGATATTGGTTTTTTTATCAAGAAAGGTAAATCATCATCGAATTGATCTAAAATAAGCAAATCATTACTAGCTTGCAAACCTCTTATTGAATCTAAAGGTGCTTGCAATAATAATACATCTCCAGCCCTTAATACAGCTTGACCTAATCTCTCCTGAACAGTTTGTTGACCTCTTCTTAGCGCCAAAACTGTTGCATTATGACGCTGCCTAAATCTTAATTCTCTCAAACTTGCACCAGCTAGAGTTGAGCCAGCTGGCAAAAGCGCTTCAAAGGTCTTAGTACCCTCATCATCTGAAAAAAAATTAGCTCCATCGAAAGATGTTTTATTCTCGCCTAGTAGAATGGTATGTTCCTGCTGAAGCCTAAATAAGTCTGCCCTCGTAACGCGGATTATTAACCTATCATCCGGTTCAATCTTTCTATCAGCCAAAGGAGGGAGAATAACTTTTCCATTTCGTTGCAATTCCAGAACATCAACATCAAATCTTCTTTGCAATCTACTATTTCTGACAGATTGTCCAACTAATTCTGAAGTAGAGGGAATAGTAACTTCAGTAAAGTATATATTCATATCTCCATGTTTAATAAACTCCTTATCTTTCCCTCTATCTGGCAAGAGAATATCGGAAACTAGAATCATATAGGTTGTACCTATAAGCCATACGGGAATTCCGATTGAAGTCAAACTAAATAATTCCAAAGCTCCATAACCTAATTGTTGACTAATATCACTTACAAGAAGATTTACTGAGCTACCCAATAATGTCAGAGTTCCACCAAGTAAAGTAGCAAAAGAAAGAGGTAACAAAACTTTTGATGGTGATATATTTCTCCGCTCGCACCAACCTTCTATTAGAGGTAACAAAGATGCTACTACTGGAGTATTAGGCACAATTCCAGATATTGGAGCAATCAAAAAAGTTATTAAAGAAATTAATTTCCTTGGCGTTCTAATACTTTCAGAAGAAATCAATTCTCTTACTCTGTCTAGGGCACCACTTTTAAATAATGCAGAAGAAACTGCAAATAAACCCATAAGGGTAATTAAGGATGGGCTACCAAATCCAGCTAAAGCTTTCTCAGGAGAAAGAACCCCTGTAACTATAAATATTCCAACACATAACAAACCAGTCAATTCTGGTGCGAAAGTATTTTTAATAAACAAAATTATTGACATTATTAAAACAATTACCGTTATTAACGCATCAAAATTATTACTAACTACTGCAATGTAATTCATACGAAACTTATTTAACTCAATATACCCAAAAACAATATTTCAAAAAAGTTTAATCGGAATTATCTTTTTTGAGAAACTTTTTAAAAATTGATTTTTTTTGGAATATCCATGATGATGCAGATTTTAAGATTTCCGTAATATCAGGCAACTTGGAAGCATATATAATTCTTCTTGCCTCAAAAGCCAATTTCCCAGATAAAGTAAAACCTAGCCCAGAAATTGAAGCTTCGCCTATTCCTAAGCTAATCATTTCACCATTGTCTTTAAATTCAAATGGTAAAGGATCCTTGCCTTGGATTAAAAGTTGTAAATTATTAGCCAGATGATTTCCTTCCTGCATAGCGACCTGAGCAGTTATTGGTAAATCCTCCATTCCCTCAATAACTGAAATATCGCCAATAGCAAAACAGTTTTTATGGCTTTCTATTTGCAAATTTTTATTAACTAAAATTCGTCCAAATTTTTTTGTTATTTCATCAGTTTCTAAATAAGACAAATTAGGTTTAACGCCCGCAGTCCAAATAACAATATCTTTATCCAAAGAAGTTATTCCAACTTCACTAGAAATAGTAATTCTAGTTTCAGAGACTTCTTTAACTGTGGAATTCAAAAGAACTTTGATCTTTCTTTTTTCTAATGCTTTCTCTGCTTGTTCCCTATTAAAAATTTTATTTTTATTAAGGATCTCATTTGATTTTTCTACGACATTAATTTCAAATTTGTCTGTAAACATATCTTTAATTTTGCATGCCAATTCGATGCCAGAGGGGCCCCCTCCAACTATGAATAACTTTTTATGAAATGCAGTTTCCTGTGATTTCTTTAAAAAAGAATTTAATTCCTTTAAATCTTGAAAATCATTGAAAAAATAGCAATTTTCATTTACACCTTTTACTGAAAAACTATTTGGGATAGATCCTGTACAGATAACAAGATACTGATAACTTAATTTTAAATCGTCACTAAATTCAAGAATATTTTCTTTGATGGAAATCTTAGTTAAACAATTCCTTAAAAAAGTTATACCCGCATCAGAAAAAATATTTGCAAATTTTGGGGTAGCTTCCCAACTTCTAATTTCTTTACTCAAAACTTCGTACATTAAAGGTTTAAATATGAAGTTAGTTTCAGAATCAACTACAAGAATTGGTATAGAAGGATTAAGTTTCTTTAGATTTAAAGCAAATGTCATACCCGCAAAACCTGCCCCAACTATTACTATTGGTTTGTGTATTGATTTCATCTGAGAAATATTGTTATGCGTAAATGTATTATTAAACTATACGAATAATTTTTAAATTGAGTGAAATAACATTGAACTCATTACCAAATTGAAGAATGATTGAAAACATCCAGAAAGATATTCAAACTAACTTAAGGAAATACAATCAAGAGCTAGTAGATATGAAGCCCCATGAAATTCTTAAATGGGGTTATGAAAAGTTTAATAACCAATTTGCCATCACAACAAGTTTTGGTATACAGTCATCTGTCCTTTTAAGTATTGTCAATAAATTATGTTTACAAAAAAAAATCAAAATATTTTGGATAGATACAGGTTACCTACCTCTAGAAACATACCAGTACGCTGAAAAACTTATTGAAGATTTATCCTTAGAAGTAGAAGTTCTACAAAGTGAATTATCTCCTGCAAGAATGGAAGCTAAATATGGAAAACTTTGGGAAACAAATAAAGAGAGTGATTTAGATAAATATCATGAGTTAAGAAAGATAAAACCTTTAGAAAATGCTCTAGAAAAATATAATATTTCCTGCTGGGCAAGCGGTGTTAGATCAAGTCAAACAGAAAATAGAACCAAAATGAAATTCCTAGATGTAATTCGTCAAAGACTTTCTCTAAGACCTTTATTAAATTGGACAAATAAAGATATTTTTTACTATATGGAAGAGAATAATTTACCTGCCCATCCACTTTTTATCAAAGGATATTCTTCTGTAGGTGATTGGCATTCAAGCGGTCCCGATGGTATCGAAACAAAAGGCAGAGATACAAGATTTGGAGGGATTAAACAAGAATGTGGAATACACACAAATAATTAAATTGATCATATAAAAATGGTCTCAGATATAAACTTTTTACTAGTAGGCAATAGTAGGCTTCATTGGGCAAAATATTCTAAAAATCAAGCTAAATTCTTTCATACCAAAAAAGAGCAAAAAGTTCCCGAAAATATAAATCTTGATCAATTAATTTGGGCTTCTGTAGGAAAACAACCTAATTTTTTGCTGAAAAAAGAAAATGAAATAAAAACTAAAGATATTCAGTTGTCAAATCTTCCTGATTATTTTGGAGTCGATAGAGCTCTTGCCTGTATTGCAGCTTTAAAAATTATTGAAAACCCTTTTCAAAAAGATTTGCTAATTGCGGATTTTGGAACAATATTATCAATAACAAAATTGAATTCAAATAGATCTATTATTGGAGGTCAACTTCTTCCAGGTCTTCTAACTCAATTAAAATCAATGGAACAAAATACAAAAAATCTTAAAGTTCCCAAAGAATATGATATTCCGAATAAAGATTTTTTAATTAATACTGAGGAAGCAATCTTAAAAGGAGTAATCAACTCTCTTACTGGCGTGATTAATAGTTTATTTAATCCTGAAAAGGATATTTTAATAATCTGTGGAGGAGACTCTAAATTACTCACAAAATCTCTAAAGACTGAGAAAGGGAATATTATCAATGCTCCTAATTTAGTGATGGAAGGGATGATAATTCACTACCTGTCCTTAAAAAAATTAGCTTAACCCAAGGTCTGCAATTATATGATCAGCCATTATTGCTGCTTTTACCTTTAAGTAAATTTTTTCAATGTTACCGTCAGAATCGATCAAAAAAGTATTTCTCATCATTCCCATATATTCTTTTCCCATAAATTTTTTAAGCCCATAGCTATCGTAGTCAGAAGAAACTTTAAAAGGTTCAGGATCAGTTAAAAGAATAAAAGGTAAATTAAATTTTTCTATAAACTTCTGATGAGAATTTGCATTGTCTTTACTAATACCAAGCACAACGATATTATTTTTTTGGAGTAAATCCCAATTCTCTTTAAAATTACAGGCCTCTTTAGTACATCCTGGAGTATTATCTTTTGGATAAAAATATAGTATTATTCTTTTACCTTTAAAATCACTAAGAGAAACATCTTTCTCAAAAGAATCTTTTAATTTAAATTCTGGTGCTTTGTCGCCAACCTTAAGAGCCATTGAAATTATTAAATGAGTATGAATATAAAATACCAAAAATTTGGTTTTATGAGATTAAAGGTTTGCAAGATGTCGCAACGGTAGAAGAAATTAAAATTGCAAAAAATCTAACAAATTCAAGATCAAAGATTTTTTTAGAAACAAGAGCTTATTTGCGACAATCACTTTCAACACTTTTTGATTTAGATCCCCTAGAAATTCAAATTAACGCAAATCCTGGAGAGCCTCCAAGTTTACCCTCTGGCATGGGAAATATAAGTTTAAGTCATTGTAAAGATGCTATTGCTATAGTCTGGCATAAAAGCAAAATAGGGATTGATATTGAAAGAACAGATAGAGATTTTAACCATATAAAATTTGCAGAAAAATATTTTTTTCATACCAATAAATCAAACCATAATAATTATTTAACAAAAAATATGATATTAAATCAATGGTGTGCTGTTGAAGCTGCTATAAAATGGGATCATGGAAAATTAGCTAAAGACATTAACCATTGGCAATTTTTTGAAAAGCCAAAAGAGTTAATTCATAAGAAGAAAAACATACATTTACATTATTCACAGATTAACTTCCATAATTGGACTATCGCTTTAGCATACGAACAAAAAACTTCTTTTAATCCTGAGATTATTTGTTATTCAAAAAGTTTTTAGTTTTCTTTTCTTCTAAGTAGTTCTTCATATTGAGCTTTTTCCCATCCATTATTATTTGGTTCCCATATTTTTATTCCTCTTAAAGATTTAGGAAGATATTCTTGCGCGACCCAATTACCTCGATAATTATGAGGATTGACGTAATTATTAGAATTATTTTTTAAATGAAGTGGAACATCAAAAGCATTAGTAGATTTAATTGTTTCAATTGCTTTAAAAATACTTTTCGCACTATTACTTTTTGGAGACATAGCTAAATATAAAGAAGCCTGCGTTAAAAAATATATCCCCTCTGGAAAACCAACTCTATCAAATGCATCACAACAGGATTGTACAACAACTATGGCATTAGGATCAGCTATTCCAATATCTTCACTAGCAGATATAAGCAGTCTTCTAAAAATAAAATTAGGATCTTCACCAGCCTCCAGCATATTCGCAAGCCAGAATAAAGTTGCATCTGGATCAGAACCTCTTATGGACTTTATAAAAGCACTTATTACATCGTAATGATTTTGGCCATTTTTATCGTAAATAATATTTTTCTTTTGAAGTGCGTCCTCTGCTATTGAGAGATTAATGTTGATTTCTTTAGTATTATTGTCAGCAGTTGTTTCTATAGCCATCTCTAACGCATTGATTAATGTTCTTGCATCTCCGCTAGAAAATTTAATTAAATGACTTATAGCATCTTGAGTTAAATAAACCTTTTTTGAATCTTTTTGTTCTGAATAGTGAGTAATGACTTTTTGTATTATTTTCTGCAAATCATTTTCTGCTAAAGGAAGTAATGTAAAAATACGAGACCTGCTCACAAGCGCTTTATTAACAGCAAAAAAAGGGTTTTCAGTTGTAGCACCAATAAAAGTTATAGTTCCATTTTCTATTGAAGGTAATAAAGCATCTTGCTGAACTGCTGTAAACCTATGAACCTCATCGATAAATAAAATTGTTTTTCTTTTTGAATTTATTAATCTATCTTTTGCATTAGCGATTTCACTTCGTAATTCTTTAACACTTGATAATACTGCATTTAACTTAATTAATTTTGACCGCGTATTAAATGAAATAATTTCAATTAGAGTAGTTTTCCCAACACCAGGAGGGCCAAAAAAAATAAAATTACTAATCTTATCGTTTAATATTGCACTTCTTAAAAGCGAATTATCATTCAGAATTGGTTGTTGTCCAAAAAAATCTTCCAAATTCTTTGGTCTTAATTTATCTGCCAAAGGGGCATTATTTTCTATTTGAGAATAATTAGTAAATAAATTTTCTGAATGCATATAATTAAAATCAAAAAATCATTACTTTTAATTCTATGTAATTACTGTAGGAGTTTTCATTTGAGTAAGTTTTGAAATATTTAATAAAGCATCTAAATCATTTATTAGAGGTTTCAAAGCGATCTGAGGATTTAACGAAAGATTCTGTTGAGGATCGAAAAATTTCTCAAAGTAAAGTCTTAATGTTGCACCCTTAGTTCCAGTTCCAGAAAGGCGTACAATTACTCGAGAATTATCATCAAGGACCAACCTTAAACCTTGATTTTCACTTATGGAATTATCAACGGGGTCTAAATATGAAAAGTTATCTGCAACTTTAACTAAATGGCCAGCAAAACTACTTCCTTTTAAATTTTCGAGCATAGAAGTTAGATTACCAAAAATTTGATTAGCAATATTTGAGGGAATTGCCTCATAATCATGTCTTGAATAATAATTCCTACCAAATTGCTTCCAATGATTCTGCATCAAATCATTTACCGAACATTTTTTCTCAGCTAAAACTTGTAACCAATAAAGAACTGCCCATAATCCATCTTTCTCTCTCACATGATTACTACCTGTTCCAAAACTTTCTTCTCCACATAAAGTAATTAAATTTGAATCTAAAAGATTTCCAAAAAACTTCCAGCCAGTAGGAGTCTCGAAACACGGTATATTTAATGCTCGAGCAACATTATCAACCGCTGAGCTAGTTGGCATGGATCGTGCCACACCTGTAATACCATATTTATAACCAGGGACACATTTTGTGTTAGCGGTGATAACTGCAAGGCTATCACTAGGATTTACAAAACATCCACTTCCTAAAATCATATTCCTATCTCCATCTCCATCGCATGCAGCACCAAAACTATAAGATTTTTTATTTAATAACAAATCAGCCAAGTGAGATGCATAAGTAAGATTAGGATCAGGATGTAAACCTCCAAAATCTTTTAATGGTTTACCATTCATGACACAATCATGTGCAAGACCCATTTTTTCAACAAAAATATTTTTTGCATATGGTCCTGTAACAGCATTCATTGCATCAAAGATTAACGAAAAGTCTTTTTTTAAAAAATCACTAATTTGATCAAAGTCAAAAATTTTCTCCATCAAATTAGAATAATCTGTTAATCCATCAATAATTTCTAAGGTAGTTTCGTCGTAAAGATAAGTTCCATATTTACTAAAATCAGGTAATTGAATTTTACAAATTTTATAACTAGTTAGTAATTGTGAAGCCTTGAAAATCTTATTAGTAATTATCTCAGGAGCTGGGCCACCATTAGAGATATTCAATTTCACTCCAAAGTCGCCATCAATCCCACCAGGATTATGGCTTGCAGAGAGAATAATTCCACCAATAGCTTTTTCTTTTCTAATTAAATGTGATGTCGCAGGAGTAGATAATAAACCGTATTTTGGAACAATAACCTTTTGAACTTTATGAGCAATGCATATTTGGACAATTTTTTCTATTGCTTCAATATTTCCATATCTGCCATCACCACCTACTACTAATGTTGAACCTTTTAAATCTTCTAATGATTGTAGGATTGCCTCTATAAAAACTTCGAGATAATGTTCTTCTTGAAACTTTAAAGTACTTTTTCTTAATCCAGAGGTACCTGGTTTTTGATCTAAAAAAGGTGAATTGATATTAATTACACTAACTTGATTCATATTTTTAAGAGACTTCCAAAAATCTAACTAAATTAATGTGGCATTTCGGAAGTTCTTAACATAGCGATAAACCATAATGAAGAAATTAATAATGCACTAAGAATTCCATAGTTAACACCAAATTTAGAAATTGTAATTGGAACAATTAGTGGAAACGTTAATGCCCCTAATAATGGAGTAAAAGCTACAATTTTTTTCAGCATTAATTTAATTTATTAAAACCATTCAGTCTCAGCATTATCTTTTTCATTAGTATCGTCAAGTGGTGTAGTTCTATCAAATTTCATTGAAATACTTTTTTCTTGCTCACCAGATACATCAACAGCTTTAATATCATATTTCTGAGTCCCGTCTCTGAATGGAACTTGAATTCTAAAAGTGCCATCTGCAGCAAGAGGTACATCTTCTCCACCTATTGTAAGTTTTGCAGAAGGCTCTGTAGCTCCATAAACAATTAATTCAGCATCAGCAACTAGCCAAAAAGATCTATTTTTAACAATTCCGCTTCCAGAATCATTTAAACCTGAAGACCATTTACCTGCCCCTGAGTCTGTAAGATTATCATCGAGGTTTGTTGAATTTGCGTTTTCCATAAATTCTTCAGAACCAACTTTTCTTCTGAGAGGAATATTAGTTGCTGCTTGGTATAACCTTTCATGCATACCATTTTGTTCTGAAACAACAGGATTAGAAATATCTGGGATTGACTCAGAAGTAGAATCTAAATTAAAAGGTACAAATTTATCAAGAATTTGTTCAGAAGGATGTGAGCCAGGCACATGACTTACTGAAGAAAATGCCAATGACATCCAGTTAAAACCATATTTGTAACCTAATTCAACTTTATAATCTCTATCTGCTAATGGGATTGGCAAATACCATTCTGTACTGTAACTATCAACTGCTATCTCCCTGAGTGTTCCTTGATTCAAATTGCTTCCTTCAAAACCAGATGCGTCAAATAGTCTTAAACATAATTTGTTAGCTCCCAATGATTGTGCTTTTTCTCGATCAGCTTCAGATATTTGCCAAAAAACGTAGGCCCAATCTGGGTCTCGGGGTAAGAAAACTACATTTGTTTTAACTTCTTCAGTGGTATTGTATGAATTGGACTCAAAAGTTTGTTCAGGTTTTGACTCAGGAGGTGTAGTATATATTTTTTTTGTAGATTTTTCTTGATATTTAAGTATTAAATCAACTAAAACAGCTTTTGTTTTGCGACTGTACAGCGGAACCGATAATTTACTTGCTTCTTGACGTAATTGTCTGAGGGTTAGTGAGAGTAATTGATCTTTATTCATGATCCCATCAGCCACTTTAAATTCTCCGTTTTTGTTTGGGATCAGTATGTTCTTTTTTTTTAGGAATTGTGTGTCTTTTTGGCCTGTCGTCAGGATCCTCTGACTACTAAAAAATTCTCAAAATTGATATTTATCTTCAAAACACTTGGTATCAATGAAATTGATTAATTTTAAGGTCTTTTTTAAATGTAAATTAATTTTCTTTTTTTTTAAATTTTATTACCTGAATTTGTTAAAGACTCAACAAAAATATATTTTTTCTTCGGGATCAGTTAAATAAAAAAGAATTCAGCGTTGTTCAACTAAAAGTACTAAATCATCTATATCTAAATCCTCAATACTTTTACCTATTTTTTTTGAAAAAGTACTTAATTTTTTCGAAGCGGATTCTAACTGCTCATAAAAAAGATCACTAAATTTTTTATCATCAAATTTTTTGGATTGGTTATCACACCATTCTCTCAGGGGATTTTTATTTTGATATTCCAAACTATTATCTAAATTGATAATTTTTAGAATCTGAAGGCAATGAGCGAGTATTCTTAAATGATGTTTCTGCATTATGGGTAGATCAAGATTATCAATTTCTTGAATAGTTTCTATGTTTAATAGGTTAGACAAGGGATCAAGATGATTAGACATTAATTTTTAGTTTTATTAAAGGAAAAAAACTCAATATTGGGGGTATCTTTCGTTAGAGTATATAAAGCTAATTGTAATAAGTTATTTTTAATAACATGGTCAACGAAAATTTAGTTAAAGATGTAGTAAAAGAGCCTTACAAATACGGTTTCGTTACTGATATTGAAACTGAAAAAATAGATAAGGGATTAAATGAAGACATCATAAAATTAATTTCACAGAAAAAAGAAGAGCCGAAATTTCTTCTTGATTTTAGATTAAAAGCCTTTAAAAAATGGCAAAAAATGAAAGAGCCTGATTGGGCAGGATTAGGATATAAAAAAATTGATTATCAAGATATTATTTATTACTCTGCTCCTAAACAAAAAGAGAAAATTTCTAGCTTAGATGAAGTTGATCCCAAACTTCTTGAGACTTTTGACAAATTAGGAATACCCCTCACTGAGCAAAAAAAACTTACAAATGTAGCAGTAGATGCTGTCTTTGATAGTGTTTCTATTGCCACAACTTTTAGAGAAGAACTTGCTGAACATGGAGTTATATTTTGCTCAATTAGTGAAGCAGTAAAAGATCACGCGGATTTGATTGAAAAATATTTAGGTACAGTAGTTCCAGCTAGTGATAATTATTTTGCAGCACTAAATTCTGCTGTTTTTAGTGATGGTTCTTTTGTTTATATCCCAAAAGGTGTTACCTGCCCTATGGATCTATCTTCCTACTTCAGAATTAATAGTGGGGATTCAGGACAATTCGAAAGAACACTTATCATTGCTGAAGAATCAAGTTCTGTAAGTTATCTAGAAGGTTGTACAGCTCCAATGTTTGATACAAATACCCTACATGCAGCAGTTGTAGAGCTAATAGCATTAGATGACGCCTCAATAAAATATTCAACAGTGCAAAATTGGTATGCTGGCGATGAAGAAGGGATTGGAGGAATTTTTAATTTTGTCACCAAGAGAGGAAAATGTTTAGGTAAGAGAAGTAAAATTAGCTGGTCTCAAGTTGAAACAGGGTCTGCAATTACATGGAAATATCCTAGCTGTCTTCTTTTAGGGGAAGAATCTGTAGGAGAATTTTATTCAGTGGCTCTCACCAATAATCTTCAGCAAGCAGATACCGGCACAAAAATGATTCATATTGGTCCTAAGACCAAATCAACTATTGTTAGCAAAGGTATTAGTGCAGGCAACTCAAAAAATAGCTACAGAGGTCTCGTCAAAATTGGAACAAAAGCTACAGGATCAAGAAATTACAGTCAATGTGATTCAATGTTAATAGGGGATCAAGCTTCTGCAAATACATTCCCTTACATCAAATCTCAACAACCTAATTCTGAAATTGAGCATGAAGCAAGCACATGTAGAATCTCAGAAGACCAACTTTTTTATCTCCAAAGCAGAGGTATAGAATTTGAAGAGGCAGTATCTATGATGGTCAGCGGTTTTTGCAGAGATGTATTTAATCAATTACCTATGGAATTTGCTGCTGAAGCAGATAAGTTGCTAGCACTTAAACTAGAGGGATCAGTAGGTTAATTAATCAATTTCTAAACTGATATGCAAAGTAAAATGAAAGAATCAGATCCAATTTTAGAAGTTGAAAATCTCTCTGCATCTACTGATAATCTTCCAATTTTAAAAGGGGTTTCACTTACTGTCTATCCCGGAGAAATCCATGCCATCATGGGAAGAAATGGATGTGGGAAAAGTACTCTTTCGAAAATCATTGCAGGACATCCCTCGTATAATATTACAAATGGCGACATAAAATTTTTAGGTGAAAACATCAACTCTCTAGAACCTGAAGAGAGATCTCAATCAGGAATTTTTCTTGGTTTCCAATATCCAATTGAGATCCCAGGTGTAAGTAATCTTGAATTTCTTAGAGTTTCAACAAATGCTAGAAGGAAATTCCTCAACAAAGAAGAATTAGACACTTTTGATTTTGAAGAATTAGTTAAAGAGAAATTAGAAATTGTGAAAATGGATCACGCATTCCTATCAAGGAGTGTAAATCAAGGCTTTTCAGGAGGTGAAAAAAAAAGAAATGAAATTCTGCAAATGGCATTACTTGAGCCCAAGATAGCAATATTAGATGAGACCGATTCTGGTCTAGATATTGATGCTCTAAGAATAGTGGCATCAGGAATTAAAAAAATATCTAATGCAGAAACTGGAATTATACTTATTACCCACTATCAAAGATTATTAGATGAGATTGAACCAAATTATGTCCATGTTATGTCAGACGGACAAATCATAAAAACTGGTGAGAGTGATCTTGCTCTAGAGCTTGAGAAAAAAGGATATGAATGGACTGATAACTTTATAAAAGAGACTTAAATAAATGGGAATTATTGAAAAAATAAAAACCAATAAATCGATTGATAATCAAACAGAAATACAAAAAATCTGTCTAAATAAATTACAATCAAGTCCCCTCCCTAATCCCAAAAGTGAGCAATGGAGACTTTCAAATAAATCAAAATTGTCAACCCTTTTAGATTACTCAGTTAATGAAAAAGATTTAAAATTGGATATAACATATCCGAAAAATTCTCAAAGTACAATTAGGTTAGTAATTGGTGATAATTGCCAAATTAATTTAGTAGAGGAAAATTATTCAATCAATCAACTAAGTGAGGATAAATTAGTTAAATATATCAAGGAACAGATATCTTGTTTTGATCAAAACGAAAATTGGAGTGACTTACTAAATCTGTCTTTAAACAGTACAAAGAATACCTTGGGATTTAAAGTAAGTGGGTCAGAAATCCCTCCTATTGAAATTTTTAGTCACGCATCGAGTAATTCTTTAAACGCAAAAACCCTAATAATATTTTTAGAAAAAAATTGTGATATTGATTTATTACAAGTAAATCTTGGTAAAGACAACTCATCATTATCTCAATCAACGTTCTTATGTTTAGAAGAAAATAGTTCAGTAAACCATGGTGTTGTTTCTTACGGGGAAAATAAATCAAATCTATTAAATTCTCTCAATGTAATTCAACAAAAAAATAGCGAATATAATTTAGGATCTTTACATTTCAAATTTAATTATGCAAGATTTGAAATTCGTATTAAACAATCCGAAGGAAACGCTAGGACCAATATCAAAAGTATGCAAATAACAAAAAAAGATGAGCAGATTTCAACCTATACAAAAATAGAATTTAATGGGCCAAATGGATTTCTAGATCAAATCAATAAATCACTTGCTGACGACAAATCACATGCAATATTTGAAGGTTCAATAATAGTTCCGAAAGTTGCCCAGAGAACTGATGCTTCTCAATTAAGCAGAAATTTACTTTTATCAAATTTCGCACAAATAGATACCAAACCTCAATTAGAAATAATTGCTGATGATGTCAAATGCAAACATGGAGCTACAATTTCACAACTAAATGAAGAAGAACTTTTTTATATGCGAACAAGAGGGATCACACTAACAGAAGCAAGTAAACTACAATTAAGTTCTTACTTTCAAGAAATAATTTCATTTATTCCCGTTTCAAAAGATAGATGGGATTTGCTTGATAAACTTTTAAATGAAAATTAATGGAAACAATTCAAAATTTTCCTGAAATAACGAAGAAAGACTTTCCTCTTTTAAATAAGAACTTAAAAAGTAGTGAGCAAATTATTTATTTAGACCATGCTGCAACCACTCAAAAACCAATACAAGTCTTAGAAAAAATTAATGAATATTATAAAAATTTTAATGCCAATGTACATAGAGGCGCACATCAATTAAGTGCTAAAGCGACAGAAGAATTTGAAAATGCGCGATATTTAATTAGCCAATATATAAAAGCGAATTCAGCAAAAGAAATTATTTTCACAAGAAATGCTACTGAGGCAATCAATCTAGTAGCTAGATCATGGGGCGAATATTCATTAAAAGAAAACGATGAAATTCTCTTATCAATAATGGAGCATCATAGCAATATTGTTCCATGGCAAATGGTTGCAGCAAAAAATAAATGCAAATTAAAATTTATAGGTATAGATAAAGATGGGAAATTAGATATAGACGACTTTAAATCAAAACTAACATCTAGAACTAAACTTGTTAGCCTAGTTCATGTTAGTAATACTCTTGGTTGCTGTAATCCAATCAAAGAAATAACAAAATTAGCTAAACAAAAAGGTTCTTTAGTGTTAATAGATGCATGCCAAAGTTTGGCTCATCAAAAACTGGATGTGATTGATCTTAATATAGATTTTTTAGCTGGATCAGGACACAAATTATGCGGTCCTACAGGTATTGGTTTCCTTTGGTCAAGAAAAGAAATCCTAGAAAAAATTCCTCCTCTCTTTGGAGGTGGCGAAATGATTCAAGATGTTTTTGAAGAAACAAGTACTTGGGCAGAGCTACCACACAAATTTGAAGCTGGAACTCCAGCCATTGCAGAAGCAATAGGTCTTTCGGAAGCGATTAATTATATTAACAATATTGGATTGAATGAAATTCATAAATATGAAAAGACTATTACTAAATATTTATTTGAAAAATTAAATCAAATAGAAAATATTAAAATCATAGGTCCATCACCAGAGATAGATCCAGAAAGAGCCTCACTTGCCACCTTTTATATAAAAAATATACATTCAAATGATATTGCTGAAATTCTTGATTCAAAAGGAATTTGCATCAGAAGTGGACACCATTGCTGCCAACCTCTTCACAGATACATTGGAATTAAATCAACAGCTAGAATCAGTATGAATTTCACAACCAATAAGGAAGAAATTGATATGTTTATAGAAAAATTAAAAGATACTATTGATTTTCTAAAAATCAATTCTTAAGTATTCAAAGCATTTTTTAAAAATTCCTGAGATTTTTGCATTACTACTTCTTTATTTTCAATATTTCTAAAACCATGCCCTTCATTATCAAAAAAAATAACTTCTGAATATTTATTATTCTGAATCAAAATTTCTTTAATTTTTAAAGTTTGTTTATAAGAAATAACTGTATCTTTTTTCCCATGAAACAATAAGATAGGTTTTTTTATTTTGTTAATATGATTTATCGGTGATCTATTTATATAATCATCATGGTCTTTTGCATAATTTCCTACCAAAGAATTTAAATAATCTTTTTCAAACCTATGAGTGTTGTAATGCATATCCTTCAAATCAATAACAGGATATTTACAAATTGCTGCTTTAAAAATAGAACCATATAATAAACAATTCAGGGCAGTTAACCCACCAGCACTATTCCCAAAAATTACTACTTTTTCACTATCAACTTGATTTGATTTAATCAATTCAAGAGCTAGTTCTTTGCAATCATAAGAATCAACAATACCCCATTTATGATTCAACCTCTCTCTATATGCTTTGCCAAATCCTGATGATCCTCCATAATTGACTTCAGCAACGAAAAATCCCTTCGACGTCCAATATTGAACTTCAGAATTATATGATCCATCAAAACATGAAGTTGGTCCGCTATGGGCTCTAACAAGGAGCGGTGGCTTTTTAAGATTTTCAACAAGCGGTCTATAAAGGAAACAATGAGTTGATTTATCTTCAAAACCTTTAAACCAAAATGTTTCAGGTTTTGAACAATCTTTTATATGGTCAAAAAATATCTGCTTAGAAAAATTTGATAAAACTTTTTTTGCAAAATCAATTTCAAATACAATTCCCAAAAAATCAGATCCATAACCCTTTAAAAGGACTTTATTCCGAAAAACACTGAAATCACTTATTGAGGTAAAAGGAGTAGAAAATTCTTTAACAAATTCAAGATCTATATATTGTTCCAATATTAAACTATTTTCTTTTTTTGCTACACAAAATAAATTTTTTTTATTCCCTGAAAAAAATGTTATTCCCGTAACCCATTGTGGTGCTCCATATTCAATCAAATTTCTCTTTACTCTTTTCTTAATAAAAATATTCTCAATTTCACTAACATCTAAAAACAATAAGTTCCACCATCCAGAACTATCTTCAGAACATACCAAATGTGTTTCACTTATCCAATATGGTTGAAAAAAAGAAACGTTTTTTTTGGAATTTATCAGCTTATTTGAGAATTCTTTTATTTTTTGTATCTCACCATCTTGATCTATTTGAGCAAAAAACAGCTCATTTTTCTCCCAGGGCATATATGGATAATCCCATTCTATCCAGGAAAGTAAGTTAGCAGATCTATTAGAAGATAATTCTCCAGCAAAATTTTTAAATTTTTTTATTCGATAAATATCTTGTTTAGTTTTTTTTAAATTTAAAGAAAATAAATAATCTCTATTATTTATTTCGCAAATTCCATACAATAAATTTTTTTCAGAAATGACAAATGAAGAATCAAAATTTCCATCAATTGATTTAGATAGTTGATTAGGTCCTTGAACCGAAATGAGATATTTATTTTGGCTTCTATCAGTTGTCGCTGCCTCTTTAAAAATTTGAAACCATACTGCCTTAGTAATCTGATCTATCCATATCAAATAAAAATTATTTTTAATATTTATACATTTATAAGATTTACCACCATATCCATGAAAATTATTTTTTATATTATATTTCTTACTTGTTAATTGCTGAGGAAAAGACTCTTTATTATTAAATGGTCTTGCAAAAATAGCATTCTCATTTTGACCTTCACCAACAACATCAATCCAAAAAATAGTATCCCTAATAATAGTTAATTCCTTGAAAGCAATTTTTTTAGATTCAGTTTGCCTAACTTTTAACTTATCATCATTACTCATTTAAAAAAAATATAAAGAAAGCAAATTAAAGTGCTAGTATTTTTATAGCTAAACTCTTAATTAAAAACTTTTTTAACGTGGCAAACCATTTTTCACAACTTGCAAAAAAGTCAAGAACAAATGGAAGCTCACAAAAAATTGCAAAAGAACAAACAGGTAAACCATCTCTAGATATTTATAAACTTGGTGATGATGTATTAAGACAAAATTCCAAAAGAATAACTAAGGTTGACGAATCGATTAGAAAACTTGCGAGAGAAATGCTTCAAAGCATGTACGCAGCTAAAGGAATCGGACTTGCAGCACCTCAAATTGGTATCAACAAAGAACTTCTTGTCATAGATGTAAATTTTGAAGATTCAGCAGCAGAACCTCTAATATTAATAAATCCAGAAATTACAGGCTTTGGAACAACCCTTAATTCATACGAAGAAGGCTGCTTAAGTATACCTGGCGTATATTTGAATGTAGTAAGACCATCAACTATAAAATTAAAATTTAGAGATGAAATGGGTAGACCACGAAAAATGAAAGCAGATGGACTTCTGGCGAGGTGTATTCAACACGAAATGGATCACTTAAACGGAATATTATTTGTTGATAGAGTTACATCAAAAGATGATTTGAACAAAGAACTTATAAAGGAAGGGTTCAACGAAAAAGATGTAATTTCTATTAATTAATCTAATGACTGAAACTACAATATTTCAAAAAATAATTAATGAAGAAATACCCTGCGATAAGCTTTATGAAGATGATTTTTGTATTGCGTTTAATGATATCCAGGCGCAAGCACCAGTACATTTTTTAGTGATTCCAAAAAAGCCAATTATTAGTTTATTAGATTGTATTGAAGAAGATGCAAATTTATTAGGGCATTTACTTTTTGTTGGTAGCAAAATAGCTAAATCAAAAAATTTAACTAATTGGAGAACTGTAATTAATACTGGAGCAGAATCGGGACAAACAGTTTTTCATTTACATATTCATTTTTTATCTGGCAGAAAAATGAATTGGCCCCCAGGTTAAAACTCTCGAAAGAAATGTTTATGGGTTATAAATAAAGAAAAAACACAATGAATACCCCAGATTCCTTAAATACAGAATCCAGAAATTTATTCAATTTAATATCAAAAAATTGGGAAGAGCTGGACGATTCACTCAAAAATAAATTAATAAAAATTTGGAAAGTTTTAACTTATAAATGGCAATTACAAATTTTATTTAATCTACCTTTTCTTTTATGGTGGGTATTAGATAAATCTTTTCCAATAGTTCATAAATTTGATATGACAATCTTGAATTACTTAAATTTACCTGACTGGGCACTTTCATTTATTGGCTTTAGTCAATAGACTGCTAAAAGTTATAATTTTCCTTATAAAACTTGTCGAGTAATGAATAAAACAGTTAATAATAAATCCAAAATAATTTACCAATTACAAAAATTAAGGAAGCTATCTCAGCCATTTTTCCTTCCTATAGATCAATGTAATGGATTTCAATTCATATGGCTTTTGATTTCTCTTTTATTTTGCGTTGGTGGGGTAGTACTTGTCGGTCTTACAGGAATAATAAGTTTTTTTGAGAGCTTTCAACCAATTTTTCTTCAAAAGTATTTCGGAGGTGTAGTAAGTACTGTAAATTCAATATGGGCTGGAAGCTGGGGATTGCTTTTCTCTGCCTTATTTTTAATTGGATCAGGGAGCTTTTTTAGCTTAAGACGTCAATTAAAAAATCGTAGATGGTTACATTGGTTGTTCCTTGCGATAATTGTATTAATGCTTTTAGCTGTAAACGGAATAAACGCAGGTATTGGATTTATTGCGAGAGATTTAACAAATGCTTTAGTAGAAAAACAAGAAGATGGTTTTTATCGGATATTGGGGATTTACGCTTGTTGTTTCGCTGTTGCTCTACCAATACGTGTTTCTCAAATATTTTTTACATATAAGTTAGGAATAATTTGGAGAGAATGGCTTTCAAAAAGTTTAGTCAAAGATTATATGACTAATAAAGCTTATTACCAATTGAATCCCAATGATGAGGAACAAACAGATGTAGATAATCCTGATCAAAGAATCACAGATGATACCAGAGCTTTTACCGGGCAAAGTCTCTCTTTTACATTAGGTATTTTTGATGCCTTACTAACATTTTCACTTAATATTCTTATTTTATGGAGTATTAGTACAACACTTACTTTTTCTTTATTTGGTTACGCTGCATTTGCAACTTCTATCCTTTTAATTGCTGGAAAAAATCTTGTAAAGATTGACTTTGATCAACTCAGATATGAAGCAGATTTTCGATACGGCTTAGTACATATTAGAGATAATGCTGAATCAATAGCATTTTACTCTGGGGAGAATCCTGAGCAAAGTGAAACTGAAAGACGATTAGGAGAAGTGGTGAGAAACTTTAATTTACTGATTATATGGAGAGTAATAATAGACGTCATGAGGAGATCCATTAATTATGCTGGAAATTTCTTTCCATATTTAATAATGGCAATCCCTTACTTTAAAGGTGATATTGATTATGGACGCTTTATTCAGGCCAGCTTTGCATTTGGAATGGTTGAAGGTTCGTTATTTTTCATTGTTAATCAAATCGAAGAACTTGCAAAATTTACTGCTGGTATTGGCAGATTAGAAGGATTCCAATCAAAAGTTGAATCCATTAGTCAAACCAACCCAACGAGCAATCCCAACGTTATTTCAGATTACCCCTCAATTCTTATTAATAATGCTGACCTTTGCCCACCAGGATCAAATAAAACAATCATTAAAAATTTAAATTTAAGCATCGACAATAATCAATCACTTTTGGTTGTAGGACCATCTGGGTGCGGAAAAACATCTTTATTAAGAATGATTAGCGGTTTGTGGGAACCCGATCAGGGAGTAATTAAAAAACCAAAAATTGGGGAATTATTATTCATACCGCAAAAACCATATATGTTACTAGGCTCATTAAGGGAACAATTATGTTATCCCACAGAAGTTAAGAAATTTAGTGATGAACATCTTACTTCTGTACTACATGAAGTAAATTTAAAAACTTTAGTAGATCGGTATCCTAATCTTGATATCAAACAAGATTGGCCACGAATTCTTTCCTTAGGCGAGCAACAAAGATTGGCTTTTGCAAGACTCTTACTAAATTCTCCAAGATTTGCAGTACTTGATGAAGCAACTAGTGCTTTAGATATTAACACTGAAAAAAAACTATATAGTCTACTAAAGGAACGAGAACTTTCCCTTATTAGTGTTGGACATAGACCTAGCTTAAAAGATTTTCACGAAAATATTTTAGAATTAAATGGACAAGGAGACTGGAAATTATTGACTTCTGATAAGTATAATTTTAAGGATTAACAAGAAAAATGAATTCTAAAGAAGAACAAACGAACTCAGAAGACACTAATTTAGAGAATGAGAGTTTTACAGAAGGGCAAAAAGATCCGAATCAGATCAATGAACAAATTGAGGACAATAAATTAGATGAAAAATCTATAGAAATTAAAGATGAATATAAATTTGGATGGAGTAGTTATTCTGAAATAACTAACGGGAGATTTGCAATGATTGGCTTCCTCGCAATAGTATTGATTGAATTATTTAGTAAACAATCGTTTTTAAAATGGGCAGGAATCTTATAATTAATCATCAAATCTAGAACTGTTATCTCTTGGTTTCTTTTTGTTTGTTCCAACGTTATATCTACTACTTTGATTTTTTAAACTTGATCTAGCTGAAGAGCTTACTCTACGATTCTCACGTGGTTTTTTGGATTGATTAGCATCTTTAAATGAAGCATCTTCTACTTGAGCTGTTGAAGTTTGCTGCCTAATAGGGGATCTAATAGCTTTATTTCTTAATGTAGAATCATCTGGAGCAGTGATATTATCTCGTCTGGAAACTGCACGATTCATTCTGGGTCTAGACCCTGTTTTTGCTTCATCACGAGATAAATTTCTTCTTTCACCAAAGTTATTTGTTTCTGGTTGTTTACTGTTTCTATCTTCAGAAGTCTGTCTTCTCCTTCTTATAGGTTCATCATTTTGAAACCGACTTGTTTCCCTCGTAGATGACCTATTTCTACTTGCTGCAGCAGAGGGTATAGCTCTTGAAACATTCCTCCTAAGGGATCTCCCCTCAGTAAAGTCTTCTTCAAATTCATCTTCTTGAGGTTTAAATCTTCTGGATGTTCTTTCAGATTCTTCAAACCTATTATAATCGTCATTAAATCGGCCCCTTGAGTTTCTGGGAACATCAGTAATAGGATCATCATCAAAATAAGATGACCTTCTAGCTTGATCAGTAGCAACTCCCCTCAATCGCACACTTTCATATGCAAAGAAAACTGTAGTTCCTGCTAATAAAAACTGCCCAAATTGAAGGATAGGATCTAGCCTCCAGCCTTGAAAAAATAATATTCCTCCGCACAAAAGTCCAATTGCTGCGAAGAAAACATCATAATCTCTCGCTAAAGCAGGCTTAAAAGACCTCAAAAAATAAAGGCCTCCTCCACATACCGCGAGAACTATACCAACAATACTGGCCCAATTGAGACTAGCATTGACCACATTCTTTCTCCAAAAATTTATTTTTAAAGGGTTAGTTTTATCCCTTATATATATAGTGTACTTAAAACTTCTACAAAAACTAGCGTCTTCCAGTAGAAGTGCGATCGAGGGAATCTTTCTGACTGACAAAAATCAAAAATGCAGTAGCTGGGATAACGATAAGTAAGGCGGCAGCAATAAAACTACCTATCATTCCAACTGCGGAATTATTTGCAGCTTCAGCGGAAAAATCTGCTGCTAGTAATAAATTTGAGATGTGAAACACTTTTTAAATATTAAATTCTCAATTTATAATACGAATTAAATACGTTTCAACGGGTTGTTTATTAAGATGAATTAAATAATTGTGATTTCCTTGCTTGTTAACTATCTTCAAATTTTAGATATTTGTTTAGGAATTTCTCTTTCATATCTAACTATCGTTTTCCTAATAAGATTAATACTTACCTGGTACCCAAAAATTGATTTAAGTAAAGGTTTATGGTTACTAATTTCAATACCAACTAGCTCAATTCTTAATTTAACAAGAAAACTAATTCCTCCTATTGGTGGCGTTGATGTCGGACCCGTAATTTGGATCGGAATTATAAGCTTTTTAAGAGAAATTTTAGTCGGTCAGCAAGGGCTTATAAAACTAGCATTACATACACATATTGCATAAAAGTCATTAAATTATATCTCAGTAATTTGGCAATAATTCTTCTTCTACATATTTAGTGTGTATCTTACCCTGCTTAAATTTAGATTTATTCAGTAAGGTTAAATGAAAGTTAATTGTAGTAGGAATACCAGTCACTGCACATTCATTTAAAGCCCTGTTCATACGTTTAATTGCAGTATTACGATCTTTTCCCCAGACTATTAATTTACCAATTAATGAGTCATAGAACGGAGGTATTTCATAGCCTGTATAAACATGACTATCCACCCTCACACCAGGTCCACCAGGAGGAAGCCACCCAGTTATTTTTCCAGGAGATGGTCGAAAATTGTGAGAAGGATCTTCAGCATTTATTCTACATTCAATAGCATGACCGTTTAAATGGATATCATCCTGATTAAATTCCAAATTTGCTCCGCTCGCGATTTTAATTTGCTCAGCTATTAGATCAACTCCTGTAACCATTTCAGTAACAGGGTGTTCAACTTGAATCCTAGTATTCATTTCCATAAAATAAAAATTATTATCATCATCAACTAAAAATTCAACTGTCCCGGCTCCTTCATAGCCGATACTTTTTGCAGCAGCAATGGCTGCATTCCCCATTTTTTTTCTTAGCTCAGCGTTAATTGCAGGACTAGGAGACTCTTCTAGCAACTTCTGATGTCTTCTTTGAACTGAACAATCTCGCTCTCCTAAATGAACAACATTACCCGACCTGTCGGCCAAAATTTGAATTTCTACATGTCTTGGCTTTTTTATAAATTTCTCCATATATAAACCATCATTACCAAATGCTGCTTCTGCTTCGCCTTGAGCTGCTTTAAACATTTTTTCAAGATTATCAGAGTTTTCAACCAACCTCATACCTCTTCCACCTCCTCCAGCAGTCGCTTTAATAATTACCGGATAGCCAATACCATCTGCCAATTTGTAAGCCTCATCAACATTGGATAACAAGCCTTTACTGCCAGGTACTGTTGGAACTCCAACTGCTTCCATAGTTTCTTTAGCTGTAGATTTATCTCCCATAGATCTAATAGCTTTAGGAGATGGGCCAATAAAAACTATGCCGTGATCGCCACACATCTCAGCAAATTTATCATTTTCCGCAAGAAATCCATAACCAGGATGAATAGCATCAACTCCTCTTGACGTAGCAGCAGCAAGTATATTTGGAATATTTAAATAACTTTTATTACTTAATGAATCTCCAACGCAAACCGCCTCATCAGCAAGCTGAACATGCAACGCTTTTTTATCTACTGTGCTAAAAACTGCAACGGTTGCAATACCTAGTTCTCTACAACTTCTGACAATTCGTAAAGCTATTTCTCCACGATTAGCAATTAAAACTTTTTCAACCATTATGAAGATAAAATTGAAGAAATGAAATGACTTAAAATAAAAAATTATTTGCCAAAGTATTCAACAAAATTTTTTAGTAATCAGAGGACATTTTTTACAATACAACCTAAAACGTTATATATGTATAAATATTTGTTTTATGCAATAGAAAAATTATTCATCATATTCAAAAAAACTCTTTTCGAACTACATGCTTATTTCAGCCAATAATGTATGATATTTTTAAGGTTTAGGCATCCCCCGGCTGCTGAAAACCCTTTGCGGACGTGGCGGAATTGGTAGACGCGCACGTCTAAGGAGCGTGTGGCTTTGGCCTTGCGAGTTCAAGTCTCGCCGTCCGCATTTAATGTATTCTGGTTTAACTGCAATGAAAAAAAAATCAGTTGCAGTAGTTATAGTTTCCAATGGGCCTGGGGAATTAGCTACATGGGTAAATCCTGTAGTAAATGAGCTTAACAAAATAAATAAATCACTGCATGATGACGATAAACACTTTTTCACTCTTAGATTAGTCCTTGTTCCTTGCCCAAATGCCACTGGTAAAGAATTTTTAGTTGCTAATTCATGGAATAAATTTGAATTAATTACAAAATCCAAAAGTTTTTGGAAATTATTAATAAATCCATATTCTTTTGCTAATTGGCCAAAAAAAGGGGTTGTTATTTTCCTTGGCGGGGATCAATTGTGGAGCATTTTATTAGCTAAAAGATTGGGTTATTTAAATATCACATATGCTGAATGGGTTTCGCGATGGCCTAAATGGACCGACGAAATTGCTGCCATGAATTTAAAAGTAAAAGAGTTAATACCTAAAAGATATAAATATAAATGTAAAGTCATTGGCGATTTGATGGCAGATATCAAACTTAATAGCGAAATATCATTAAGAAATAAAGAAAAACACTACATTGCATTGTTGCCTGGTTCTAAGAAAGCAAAGCTTTCTGTTGGAATTCCTTTCTTCTTAGAAGTTGCAGATCATATCGCTGAAGAAAATCAAAATATAAATTTTATAATTCCCATTGCACCAACTACTGATAAAAGTGAATATTTATTTTTTCAAAGCGACAAAAATCCAATTGCTCAATATTACTCATCAAAAATCAAAACAATTAAAAACTTCAAATCCTCTCGTTTTGATTATGTAATTGAAACATCAAAAAATACAAAGATTTATCTAATAAAGAAACATCCTTGCTATGAAATATTAAAAGAATGTGATCTTGCAATTACTACTGTAGGAGCAAATACTGCAGAATTAGCGGCAATTAGTCTTCCAATGTTAGTTGTTCTGCCAACTCAACATTTAAATATGATGAATGCCTGGGATGGTATTTTTGGAGTAATTGGAAAAATTTCATTCATAAATAGATTCCTAACTTTTATAATTAAAAATTTCTACTTTAAAAAAAAGAAGTTTTTTGCTTGGCCAAATATTAAAGCTAAAAGAATGATTGTTCCCGAAAGGATAGGCAATATTTTGCCAATAAAAATTGCTAGAGAAGTTTTATTTCTTATTAAAAATAGAGATCAATTAATAAGTATTAGGGATAATCTAAATAAAGAAAGAGGCGATAAAGGTGCTGCAAAAAAACTTGCTTCCATAATTGTTAATTCAATAAAAAAAATTTAACAATTACCAGGGATCATCAATTTCAAACTTTTCTGATTTTTTATTATCTTGAAGTAGATTTTTTTCATCTAGTGGTTCAATATCTAAAGTTTCAGTTGTATTTTGAATTGGTCTTTTCGATACTAAATTAGTAGTTGATTGTTTCTGTTGCTCAAAATCAATATTGTTTTTTTCATCTATTTGATTATCACTACTTTGATTCTCGATCTGATCAGAATAATCATTTTCCATGTATAGCTTTTTTCTATTATTTATTTCCTCTGCAGAATCCTTTATTTCAACATATTCAAGTTCATCTTCATAATCATCTTCATAATCATCTTCTTCATATTCCTCGACCAAATTGTTTTGCTGTTCTGCTTCAGAACCTGAAAGTAACTGATTCTCAACAGGTATAAGATTTCCTGAGTATCCATTTACTTCCCTTTCATCCCATGAAGAACCTCCGACTCCAAGCTTCTCAAGTAATCCACTACTTAGTTGCTTCAATTTCTCTTCCGCACCTTCATAAACAATAATCCTATCAGTACCACTACTTACAATTTCCTCAACAGGTATTTCCCAAGTACTTAAAACTCCCTCACCTAAAAGCGGAACACCAACGGCACCCATAACAAGAGATATCAAATCCCCAGTCTCAATATCAAAAGAAAAGCCAAGAACTCTTCCTAAAAGTTGTCCAGATTCTGTAATCACTTGGCAATTAATTACCTTGCCATATCTTTCTGGAGAAAAACTCTCACTCAAAGAATCTAGGGAATCAACTAATATGACATCTCCAACTTGCTTTATACTCTCTAAAGGCATCCATTTTGGCAAACCTGGCAAAAATCTTGTAAGTGGATTATCTCTTAGTCCCAAAGCGACCACCTCTCTTCTATCAATATCAACAACAACTTCGCCAACTACACCTAGCCGCCTACCAGTATCAGTAGTTATCACTTGAGTTCCCATTAATTCTGACCTTAACCATAAACGTTCACTTGGAACCGAGTTAGGGAGATTCTTATTAGCAGATGTGTTAGACAAGCTCATAAATTTCTTTCTATCATTCTGACGTATAAATTTAAAAAAGTGTGTTTATGCAGCATTTGGTAACCCAAGAACTTGAGTATTAGCACCTCTAGCTTGCGCAACTCCAATTGTTCGTTCAGACGCACTAATCATAGGCCTTCTATGACTTACGACTATAAATTGAGCATTTGATGACTGATTCGATATTAGTTTTGACAACCTTTCGACATTAATACCATCTAAAAAACTATCAACCTCATCTAATGCATAAAAAGGTGAAGGTTTATACTTTTGCAAAGCGAATAAAAAACTTAAAGCAGTTAACGATTTTTCGCCACCTGACATAGAAGCTAATCTTCTGACATTTTTTCCCTTAGGGTGAGCCACTAAAGTTAATCCTCCTTCTAAAGGAGAAGTAGGATTTTCAAGTTGAAGAAATCCATCTCCATCAGATAAATTTGCAAAAATTTCTCTGAAATGTTTATCAACTTCTTTAAATGCTTGCATAAAAGCCTCCTGACGCATCGTAGATACAGTTTCTATTCTTAGTAATAATTCAGATCTTTCATTAGATAAAATTTCTAATTTTTCTCGCAAACCATTTAATCTCTCAATTAATTCTTCTAGTTCATCAAGAGCTAACATATTAACAGGTTCTAAGCTTTGTAATTTTGCATTTATAATCGAAATTTCTGATTGCAAAGATTCAAGACTCTTCCCTTCATATTCTCCAAACTCTGGAGAAGGATTAGGTAAATCTTTTTTATAATTTTCTAATTTTATGTTCTCGCTCCTCATCTCTTCTCGGAGAGAATGCATATCCCTTTCAAGATATTCAAGCTTCAACAGAAAGTTATTAAATTCTTGCCTTTTATTTGAAATTGAAGAGTTTAATTCATCTCTTTTCCTTCTCAATAAACCTAAATCCTTCTCAAGAGAATTTTTTTCATTATCGAGATCTAAAAGCTCTTTTTTAAATGCATCTCTTTTTTCTATCCATTCACTATGTGCAATTGCGAGTTGTTGAATAGATTCCTGCAAGTTTTTTTCTTTTAATAAAGTAATTTTTAATGAATTATTGATACGCTCTTTATTTAAAGCAAATTGATTCTTTTTATCTAGTAAAGTATCTCTTTCCTTAATAAGTAATTCAAGTTTTTTATCAAGATTATTAAAATCGTTATTAAAAGCTATCAATGATGATTTTTGATTTTTTTCATAATTTGCCTTTTGAATGGTTTGTAATTGATCAAACTTATCATGATAAGGCTTCAATTCATCTTTTAAATGGTCTAACTCTTTAACTAATAAATTATTAGCAGTATCAAGTTTATTTAATCTCGATTTACAATCCTCAATTCTTTGCGAGACAGCCTTAAAAGAATCCTGATTCACTTCAATTTCTTTATTAGATGAAGCACAATCCTCAATTATTTGACTGCGGTTAGCATTTAATTTACCAAGTCTATTATTTTTTATTATCAAATCATTATCTGACTCTTTTAAAGCTGCTTCGATAACTAATAATCTTTCTTTTATAGGACTGGAATCATCAATATCATTGTTAATTCCAAACCTATAAGCCAAATCTTTATTTAACTTACTGCCTCCTGTAATAGCACCACTTGCTTCTAATAATTCACCACTTAAGGTAACCAACCTATTTTTTTGTGTAGATAACCTAGCTGAAGATAAGTCTGAGAAAACCAAAGTATCTCCAAAAACATATCGAAAAACATCTGAATAAACTTGATCAAAAGTAATTAAATTAATAGCTTTATCAATAAATCCATTCTCCCTGTTATTTTCAAATCTTGAAATTACATTATTCTTTTTTTGACTTTTTATTCTATTTAAAGGTAAGAAAGTTAATCTTCCCGCTTTCTTCTTTTTAAGGATTTCAATTGCTTTAGCAGCAATATGATCATTATCAACAACAATTTGTCCTAACCTATTTCCAGCAGCAATCTCTAATGCATATCTATTTTTCTCGCTAACCTCTCCAAGTTGAGCTACATAACCATGTATACCTTCTAACCCCGCTTCTAAGAGAATTCTGAGAGCATATGAACCTCTTGATTCGTTTAAAGCTTCCTTCCTGCTTTCAGATCTAGATAAATCTTTTTCAAGCCTTAATTGCTCGTTGTTTAACCTTGATTTAGTTTTAAGTAATAAATCAATTTCATTTTTTAAAGAATTAATTTCTGAGCTATTACTTACCAAGTTTTTATTCTTTAAATCGGATGTCTCTTTTTTTCTTTGATTTCCCTCATAAAGTTTCTGCTTTTCTAAATCTAAGGCTTCAATTTGAGACAATATCTCATCTTTTTGAATATTATTTTGAATAGTTTCTTCTTCAATTTTCCTTTTTTTTATTTCCAGAGGATTAATTTGATTTTTTATACTTTCAAGCTGAGCATTTAATTTAATACTTTGTTTTGAGAATTCTCCAGATTCTCCAGCCGCATCAGAAAGTTTTTTTCTGGATAGTTTGTGTTTTAAGGTGAGATCATCAATTTGCAAGTTCAATTGATTTAAAAAATTATCATCGAAATTTTCTTGTCTCATTTTTTCTGACTCGATATTCCTCTTTGAAATTGCAATTTCATCTCTCTGTTTTTGTAATTTAATACCTTCTTGTTTATTCAGACTTGATGTCCTATCAAGTTCTCTCAAGCGAGAATTAATGCTTGCAATATCAGAATTCACTTTTATCAATTTATCCTCTCCTTTCTGCTTCAGCTCATCGGTCAGTATTTTCAAAGCATCTTCTAAGACTGATATTTCTTTACTGAGAGATTCTTTTTGTTTATTAAAAAATATTTTATTTTTTTCAATTTCACTTTCTTTTTTTTCTAAAGATTCAACATGCTTAACTTGTTTATCAAAAATAAGAACTTTCTCTAATTCCACTATTTGTAGTAGTTTTATCTTTAACTCTTTATATCGCTTTGCTTTTTCACATTCTTTTTCAAGCTTATTTTTACTAGATTGCAATTCATTTTCTAAAATTTCACATCTTTCTTGTCTTTCGAAAACGTCATTTAATTTTATATTAGTTTGTTCTATTCTTGTATCAAAAAGTGCGACTCCTGCTAGTTCATCAATAAGATTTCTCCTCTCTTTATTATTCATTGATACTATTCTTGTTACATCACCCTGCATAACAACATTGCTCCCCTCAGGATCAACGCTAATATCTCTTAAAATTCTCTGTATTTGTTGCAAGGTACATTGTTTTCCATCAGAAGTATAAGTAGAGGCATAAGAACCACCTGGCATAAGCCTTAATTTTCTAGAAACTACCCATTCTTTTTGACCTTTACTAAGGGCAATTTCTTCTTCTTCTAGTTCCAAAGGCGGAAGGTCCTCTCTAGGTGACCAATCTTGAATATCAAATTTTACCGATACAGATGTTTCCGATGACTTACCCTCTTTAACTTTAGAATTATTTATTAGATCTGGTAATCTTTCAGCCCTCATCCCTCTACTATTAGCTAGACCTAAACAGAATAAAATTCCATCTAAAATATTACTTTTCCCGGAACCATTAGGACCCGTAACCACCGTAAAGCCTTCTTCAAGAGGAATTTTTACATTGCCCCCAAAAGATTTAAAATTTTCAAACTCGACCTGATTGATATGTACCAATCTCAAGTCTCAATAGCTAAATAAGAATAACTAATTTGCAAAAATTCTCAATAGAAATATTACGTTTATTTATAAATGAATATTAATAATTTTTGCTCAATCGGCAAGAATTGGCCGAAATTTCAAACAAACCATAAAGAAGTTCACCATCCAAAATGAATCTATAAAGTTCAGAGTCAAATTTATCAGAAACGTTTTTAAATATTCCATGATCAATTCTTTTTACAAACCCTCTATTATCAGAAAGTTCATGTTCTATTCTGTATAGCCATACAAGTCTATGATTTGGCTGCTTATAAATTTCTATTGAAGCTTGATCTAATATAGGTAGTTTTAAAAATTTCCAAGTTAAACAATCTATTCCATTTTCAACAAGAAAATCATAATGAATATCTACAGAGTTAGCAAAATAAACTTTATGTTCAAGCAAAACCCATTTATTCATTATCTAGTTGATAAATAAATCAAATCTATTTTCAAAACAAAGTTGAGATAAAAATATATTTTCCTATTGATGGGCTCTGTTATTTAATTACTTGCATCAGGAACAAATCTTAAAGCAATGAATAGCAAACTTCCAGCTCCTGCAATAGCTGCAGCTACTAATCCAAAATCTGTAGGAATTGTGCGAGATGCAAAAATTAATGATGCAAAAGTAATATCCATGATGAAATTTAAACTAATTTAATTAATTTAGTAATAGCTTAACAAAACCTTCTTACAGAACAGAGTAGATAAATAAAATGTAAATAAACTTTTATATGTTTTTATTCTATACAAATCGCACAAATCTTTAGATAAGGGTTCCAAATTCAGAAAATAGGGTCTAATCTTTAAATAAATTAAGTTTAAAAAATGGAGACTTACGATCCTCCCAAAGAAGTAGAAGAAAAAAAAGATAACTCTGATCTTCCTGAAAAAGAAGTTATCTCTGAAAAATGGTTACTTGAAAAAATTGACAGTTTAATACCTTTAATAAAAGAAAAATGGCCTAACATTGCACAACAAACCCTCGAAGCCACAAAAGGGAGTATTGATGATTTAGTTGAAGTAATTGCTAGCCATAGTGGAAATTCCGCAATTGGAATAAAAAGCCAACTATTTGAAATCATCGATTCTATAAGAGAAAACAATTGGGAAATATCAGAAAAAATTGAGCCTATAGAAAGTCAATTAGAAGAATTATTAGAAGAACTGAACAATACACTTAGACCTAAAATAGAAAGTCCAATAAGAAAAAAACCACTATTATCTATTGCTATTGCGGCTGGTATTGGTTTACTAATAGGAACTCTACTAAACAGCGGCAGAAAATAATATGGAAAAACCCAACAATAAAAACTTTGCAAATACAGCTTCTAGAATTTCCGCTATCGCAAGTTCAGTTATGGATTTACATGTCAGAATAGCTCTTCAAGAAGTGGATAGAGAAAAAAGAAGATTAATTAGTGGTGGAATATTTCTGGCAATTGGAAGCACATTACTATTATTAGTATTAATTTGCATTCATATTATTTTTTATCTTTTTCTAAAAAATTTTAATAACTGGAATATTGAATATAATTTATTACTAATAATGTTTATCGATTTATTTCTTGCAGGCTTAAGTTTAAAGCTAGGAGGAAAACTAGCCAAAGGACCATATCTTCCTCAAACATTAGAGGGTTTAGGCAAGACAACAAAAGCCGTTTTAGGCAAAAAATAAATTACCTAATTAAATACTTTATCCATCTACAATCTATCCCCCCATTACTAACAGGAATTTTCAATGAAGATTTCATTTTCAAATATTTTGTTAGTTTTGGATTGCCACTTAGCAGCCAAAATTCCCAACCTGAAAAATTATTCTTTAGGAAGATTCCCATTTGCTCATATAAACAAATCAATTCATTTTCATTGCCTAATTTTTTGCCGTATGGAGGATTACATATGATTATCCCGGGTGTGCAACTAAGTTGGAGTGCTAAAAAATCATTATTGATAAGCTCAATATAATTTTCAAGTCCAGCTAATGATATGTTTACATTCGCCTGCTCAAAAACCTTTTTATTAATTTCACACCCTATTATTGTTGGTAATTTTTCATAATTAATAATTTTATTTTTTGCCTTATTTTTTTCATTAAGATAAATATCTTTCCTAAAGTCCAACCAATTCTCAAAAAGATATATTTGATCAATATTTATGGGAACTCCAAGGAATTGGTTGACTGCCTCAATTAAAAAAGTTCCTGAGCCACACATAAAATCAATTAAGGGGACTTTGCCATTCCATTGGGTCATATTTATCAATCCAGAAGCTAAATTTTCTTTTAATGGAGCATTTCCAATTGCGGGTCTATAGCCTCTTTTGTGTAAGCTTTCTACACTGCTTTGAAGACTGAGAATTGCTTTATTATTATTTAAATGCAAATGAATTATTAAATCAGGATTATCTAGAGAAATATTTGATCTTTTATTCCAAACTGACTGTTGCAAATCAGTAATAGAATTTTTTACTTCAAGGGCAGTAAAATGTGTATGACTTAAAGAAGATGTCCTCCCAGTTACTTGAACATTAAACGTTTTTTCATAGTGCAACCAATTTAACCAATCAAATGAATCTCTAACCCCTTGATATAAAGATTGCTTGTCATAGCAATTAAAACTGGTAATTTCTCTATAAAAACGAAAAGCTAATCTGGAATAAAAATGAACTCTATAAAAAGTTTCATAATCACATTCAAAATTAATAAATCTTTTATAAGTATTAATATTAAAACCACCTAAATTTAAAATTTCATTAGCTAGATATTTCTCTAGTCCCTCCGGAGCTGATGCCACTATATTCATATACGATAAAAACTTAAAAAAACTATTCAATACTCATTTTGCCTGTCAGAATATAAATGTCCAATTGGACTAGGTGATCTCAACCGATGTTTCGGACAGCGGTTCGATTCCGCTCAACTCCACTATTTGGGGTTGTAATGGTTTCGACGGGGCATAAGGAAGGTGACTGAAGCCTGCTCGGTCAGAGCAAAAACACAAATGCTAACAAAATCGTTAGTTTCTCCCGTCAAACAGCACCAGTTGCTGCTTGATCCCTAAGGAGATGGGGTCATATCAGCCTTATCAACCAAATGATGCACGGAGTCTGGAAGGACTCCACTTTTTAAAACAAGTAAAAAGTTGTAGTGGATAATTTATTAGTATGTAAGTATTGCTGCAGTTGCTTGTATAAAAAAAATTTTTTCTAATTTTATGAGTATAAATACTGAGAAGATTGATTGCAAATTAATTTATCTTATTAGAAACCCAAATCCTGCACAATGGAACCTAATAAAAATCTAGATGACTTGATACTAAATTTGAAACCTAAAGTTATTAGATTCACTGGAGAAAAATTTCCTACTGAACTATGGAATAACAGTGGTAAAAAAAAAATAAAAAGATATTTAGCTTAAAATTTAATTAAATACTTGAAAAAGGATTTTTAGGCATTTTTTTTAAACAATTTTTTGAAAATTCCTGAAGTTCCTTAAATTCATCTTTATTTAAATTCCACTTGAATACATTCGATACGTCAATAACTTGGGATTTTTTTCGCATTCCAACGAGCGGAATTACTCCTTGATAACAACACCAATTAATTGCTACTTGCGCTTGGGAAACCGATCTTTGATTTGCAATTCTTTTTAAACACCTCCGCAATTCATATGTGGGCTTTTTATAGTTTTCAAATAATGCATTACGAATAAAACTTTTTTCTCTATTTTCTTCTTTATCTGGATTAATACAGAGTATTCCAAAGGACAAAGGACTATAAGCAAAGAAATCAATATTATTTTCTTCGCAAATTTTTTTTACCTGATATTGTTTTCCTAAATCCGGAGCAAGCAAAGAAAACTGTATCTGAACACTCTTTAGGCTCTGATCTCTTTTTGACAAAAAATTAATTAATTTCACCAATCTTTTAGGGCCTATATTTGATAAGCCTATTTGAAAATCAAAGCCTTGATCTTTTAAATCGCAAAGATTATTCAACAGACTTAATTCCTGCCAAGGATTATATTTTGCAGTTGACCAATGTAATTGAACTATATCTAATTTGTTATTAAGTCTCTCTAAACTTTTCAAAAAAGGTTTATTAAAACCTCTATCACCGATTCTCCAAGGATAAGGCGCGAGTTTGGTTGCTACTTGAATTCTTTTTTTCTTTGCTGAAGGAGTATTTAGTAAAAATTTTCCTATCAACAATTCACTTCTACCCTGAAGATTCCCAGTACCGTAAGAATCTGCAGTATCAATTAGATCGAAACCTCTTCGTAACGCTTCATTATATGTCTCACGTAAATCATCGTCATTTGTAGATTGGTAATTCCAGAAAAGCTTATTCCCCCAAGACCACGTACCTAATCCAATTCTTTTCTTCACTAGCCAATTTAAATAAGGAACTTTATAAGGTTATCTAAAAATATTAACTTCTTTAAAATATTTCAAAAAATAAGTTTTAAAGCATTAAAAATCAATAGCTCTTGACATTAAGAAATTATTCTCCAAAGTAAGAGAAATAAAAATAAAAAATTGTTCATTACCGTTTGCGGACAAAAGGGGGGAGTAGCCAAGACCTGTACAAGTATTCACCTTGCTAGTGTTTGGCATTCTGAAGGTAAAAAAGTTTGCATAGTCGATGCCGACAAGAATAGATCTGCTTTAGCATACGCATCAAGAGGCAATCTTCCATTTCCGGTTTTCCCCGTCAGTTCAGCTGCTAAAGCATCAAGATCATCAGAAATTGTAATAACTGATGGCCAGGCTAGCAGTGATCAAGAAGAACTTAAACACTTAGCGTATGGTTCAGATTTAGTTATCTTACCTACAACTGCAAAAGCAAGATCAGTAGAATTAACTGTTGAACTAGCTAATTTATTAAGCAACTTAAAAGTTAACCATGCTGTAGTAATAGTAAAAGTTGATTTTAGACAGCAAAAAGCAGCGCAACAAGCCAAAGCAGCTCTAGAAAATTTTGGTTTATATGTTTTTGATACATTTATACCCTTACTTTCAGCATTTGATAAAGCAGAAGCCTCTGGTAATGCTGTATTTGAAGCTGTAGATGATTTAGGTAGATCAGATCCTCGTCGAATGACGGGCTGGTCTGCTTATTGTTCAATTGCCTCACAAATTCCATGCCTGATTTCGAAGCCCTTATCCGACACCAACAACTTAAACAACCAACAACCAATCAGCGCTTAAAAGTAGTTGATTCTCCTAATTTTGAAGAAGAAAAAAACGAAGAAGCAATAATTAAACAATCTGGATTATTAGTTAATTTTTTTGGAGGTTTTATAGGCTCTGTAATTGGAACTTTAACAATACTGTTTCTTTATATGAATGAATATCTACCATTAGATTTACTAAAACTTAAGTAGTATATTCCGAGTTTATTTCAACATATTTTTTAGAAAGATCGCAGCCCCAAGCTGTGCCTTGCGATTCGCCAGAATTTAGATTAATCATAATTTTTACAATATCATCTACTAAATATCTACCTTTCATTCTGGACTTAATATAGTCTGTGACTTTTTGTGGATCATATTTATTTAACTTGCCATTTTTCAAAATCTGAGCGTTTCCTATATACAAGTCAACGTCATTTAAATTAAATTTAACTCCAGAATTACCTGCAGCAGAAATGATTCGTCCCCAATTCGGATCACAACCATGTATCGCAGTTTTTACCAAGGCAGAATTACAAATAGATTTCGCGAGTATAATTGCATCATCTATATTTTTTGCTCCTTGAACCAAAACTTCTAATAAACAATTTGCTCCCTCTCCATCCCTTGCAATATTTTTTGCCAAGTTTTGGCATACAATATCTATCCCTTTTTGGATAATTGGAAAAAACCTTTTTTCAATTTTCTCTCCTGCATTTATTCCAACAAAAGAATCATTTGTGCTTGTCTCTCCATCAACTGATATTGCATTAAAAGATTTTTGAACCGCAATAGCAATCATTTTATCCCATTCTTCTTTTTGAATACCCGCATCACAAGTTAGAAAAGCAAGCATTGTAGCCATGTTGGGGTAAATCATTCCTGAACCTTTTGCAAATCCTGCTATTTTTATTTTTCTACCTTGAATAATCGTCTCTATTGACACTTTTTTCAAAGTCAAATCAGTAGTTAAAATTGCTTCTGCTGCATTTTCAAAATTATTACCATTTAAATCACTTACTAAATTCGGTAGATTTTTTACTAAATCATTTATTTGTATCGGAACACCAATTACACCAGTTGAGCACATTAAAACTTCTTCTTCTTTTATTCCTAGAAGTTCAGCAATCTTTCCTGTAGCAATTTGAAAATGTTGAATGCCAAGATTTCCTATACAGGCATTTGCTTGTCCAGAATTAATTAGTATTGCTCTTGCAAAACCTGAAGTTGTTTTAATCCTTTCCTCACAAATATCCACACAAGAAGCTCGAACTATTGATTGGGTAAACATCCCACTAAAAATACTTCCTTTTGGAGCGAGTATTAGTGCTAAATCTTTTTTATTAGAAGCTTTTAAACCAGCAGATATCCCTGCAAAAAGAAACCCCTTAGGTATTCCCTTACTGTCATCAACAAACGACCAATTGGAATCTAACTGGCTCAAACTTTTTAGTATTTTAATTCATATTAACTACTCTTTAATACTAAAGAAACTAAGTAATTAGATTATTATTAATTATATGGATATTATTCAAAAATTAAAAAACAACCAAAGAAGGATTGGTTTAACAGGAGGTATTGCGAGTGGGAAGACAACCATAACTAATTACATTAGAAAACATAAAAACATACCAATATTAGATGCAGATCATTTTTCAAGAGAATTAATCAAACCAAATACATATGGATATAACAAAATTTTAGATTATTTTGGAAATAAAATTATTGATAAGAAAAGCAATTCAGAAAGGGAAATAAACAGAAAACTTTTAAGAAACATTATTTTTAAACATTCAGCAAGTAAGGAATGGATTGAAAAATTACTTCACCCCTTAATTAAAGAAAGAATGATAGAAGAATGCAATCAATGCAGAAATAATCAAACTATATTATTAGTTATTCCACTATTGTTTGAAGCAAAATTTGAAGATATTTGCACTGAAATATGGTTAGTTAAATGTCCTAAAGAACTTCAAAGAAACAGACTTATCGCAAGAGATAAAATTAGCGAAAAAGAAGCATATGAATTGATAAATTTTCAATTAAGTTTTGAAGAAAAAAGAAAATTCTCAGATATTATTTTAGAGAATTCTGATGATCAAAATAAATGGATCAATACGATAAACGAGCTTATTTAGGCTTTAGCTATTTAATTTTTCCATAAGAAGTTTATTTGCTATTTTTGGGTCAGCTTTACCTTTTGTTCTTTTCATAAGTTGACCAACAAAAAAACCAAGTAACTTAGATTTGCCATTTTTAAATGCTTTGACTTCATTTGGATGTTCATTTATAAGTTCATCAATTATTGGTAAAATACTTGAAGAATCAGATATCATTGCCAACCCTTTTTCTTCAACTAATTTTTTCGGAGAAATATTTTTTTGAATAAGTTCAGGTAAAATTTCTTTTGCAATTTTTCCACTAATTATATTTTTTGAAATCATGTTAATCATTTCAGCAAGATTTTTAGGACTAAGCTTTAATTCACTAAAACTTAGTTTGTTTGATTTTAAATAGCCCACAATATCACTTGTTACCCAATTTGAAGCTAGTTTGGCCTCGGCACCATTTGCTACTGTTTCTTCAAAAAAGTTTGCCATGCTTATTTCATCAGAAATTACCCTTGCATCATATGCAGACAACCCAAATTGACTTACGTATTTATTTCTTTTCTTTGAAGGTAATTCTGGTAGTTCTTTAAACCATATTTCTTGTTGGCCTTTTGTGATTTCAATTGGACCTAAGTCAGGATCAGGAAAATATCTATAGTCACTGCTGCCTTCTTTTAATCTCATACTTTTCGTTAATTGCTTAGCTTCGTCCCATAACCTTGTTTCTTGGAAAATTTTTCCCCCATTTTCATAAACTTCTATTTGTCTGGCTATTTCATAATCACAAGCCTTTTGAATTGCAGAAAATGAATTCATATTTTTTATTTCCACTTTGGTACCAAAAGGAGCATTAGGTCCTTTTCTAACTGAAATATTGACATCACAGCGTAATGAACCCTCTTGCATATTTCCGTCTGATACCCCTAGATATCTAACTGTTCTTCTAATCTCTGAAGCATATTCAGATGCCTCTTTACCCGATCTAATATCTGGTTTACTTACAATCTCACAAAGTGCTATTCCAGCACGATTGTAATCAACTAAAGAATACTTAGAACCAGCTAATCTATCGCTTCCTGAATGAACTAGTTTTCCTGCGTCTTCTTCCATATGTAGCCTTTCTATACCAATTTTTTTGATATAAGGTTCCTTGTCCTTTTCAATTATTTCAACCTCTAACCAACCATTTTCAGCTAGTGGCTCATCAAATTGTGAAATTTGATAATTTTTAGGCAGATCAGGATAAAAATATTGTTTTCTATCAAATTTACAATGTTCTGCAACGTTTAAATTTAATGCTAACGAAGTTTTTACAGCATACTCAAGAACAGTCTCATTTAGAACTGGAAGGGTTCCTGGTAACCCACAAACTACAGGATCTATATGCGTATTAGGTTCATCACCAAAAGCTGTTGACGCAGATGTAAATATTTTACTTTTCGTATTAAGCTGTACATGAGTTTCCAAACCAATCACAGCTTCCCAAGATTCCAAATTGTTCATTATTAAAAGTCTCTTTATTAATATTATTGGATATAAAGGAAAAGAGGACCAAAACACAAATAAAAATATTAATTTTTAAATGGCACAAGAAACCAAAAATTCAATATTAATCATTGGCGGTGGACTTTTAGGTTTATCTATTGCTTATGAATTTTCTAGGAATAACTTCAAAGTTTTAGTTTTAAGCAAAAACAGAAATGAATCAGCTGGATTTGTTGCTGCAGGAATGCTAGCTACTCATGCCGAAGGGCTCGAAGACGAATTACTAAAATTTGGCCAAGAAAGTCAAAATCTAATTCCAAAGTGGATAAAAAGTATTGAACAAGATAGTAAAATTAAATGCGGTTTAAAAAAATGTGGCATAGTAGTTCCTTTTAAAAACAAAGAAGATCTTGAAAAGTTTCCCACTTATGAATATGGAAAATATTTAAATCACAAAGATCTTCAAACAGAAATTAATGGAATAAATTCTATTTGGAAACATGGTTTACTTTTTGAACAAGATGGTCAAATAGATAACCGAAGAAGACTAATGCGTGCTCTTGAGAGAGCATGCTCCTTGCATGGAGTCGAATTCCAAGAGGGATCAGAAGTAGAGAATTTGACATTCGAAAAAAACAAAATTACAGGTGCAACAGTTTTATGTGCCACTGGGGAAATAAAAAAAATTAACTTCGAAAAAGCAATTATATGCAGCGGTGCTTGGAGTAAAAAGATTTTTAATAAGATTCCAGTCTTTCCTGTAAAGGGACAAATGCTATCTATACAAGGTCCAACAAATTTTTTGAAAAGGGTTATTTTTAGTCCAAAAACTTATCTAGTTCCCCGCGAAGATGGACTCATTATAGTTGGAGCGACAGTTGAAAAAGATTCAAAATTTAATCGAGGTAACACTCCTAATGGAATAAAGCAACTGCAAGAAGGCATTCTCTCCTTATTGCCAGAAGCTATTAATTGGCCACAGATGGAACATTGGTGGGGATTTAGACCTTGCACACCAGATCTAAAACCAATAATTGGAAAATCAAAAATTGAAAATCTTTTTATAGCTACAGGACATTACAGAAATGGAGTTTTATTTTCTGCAATAACAAGTGATCTTCTTTTGAAAATAGTTCAAAATAAAAATCTCAAAGAAATAGAAAAAAGCTTTTTAGAAAAATTTAGTTTAGATAGATTTGCGATTTAAATTTTAATTTTCAGATCTCCATTTCGAATCAGAAGTTTCCCACTCACATATTTCCTCTTCGTTAAACCATAGATCAATTTCAAATTTTGCTGTATCTTCTCCATCAGAACCATGAATAATATTCCTTCCAATATCAATTGCTAAATCACCTCTAATTGTTCCAGGCTCTGCTTCCAGAGGTTTTGTTACACCTATTATTTTTCTAGCACTCAAAATAACTCCTTCGCCTTCCCACACCATTGCCACAACAGGACCACTTGAAATAAAGTCTACTAAGTCGCCAAAAAAGGGTCTTTCTCTATGTACTCCATAATGATTTTGAGCAAGTTCTTTTGAAGGAATTAATTGCTTTAATCCAACCAATTTAAATCCTTTTTTTTCAAATCTACCAATAATCTCAGAAACATATCCTCTTTGAACTCCATCAGGTTTAATTGCAATAAAGGTTCTCTCTTTGGTCATTTAGTTAATAATCACTCTATGTATATTCAACTTTTGGGTGGTAACTTGGCAAGTAATCATTAAAATAAAAGATATTGTTTTGAGTTATTTTCAAAAAATTTATTAATCACTAAGACCTAAATTGACCAATTTTGAGCCGAAAAAATTAAAGAATATTTGGACTATTGAAGATAGTATTTCGACTTATAACATAGACAAATGGGGAGATAAATATTTTTCTATAAATTCCAAAGGAAATATATCAGTAACGAAAGATATAAAATCTGAAAATAAGATTGATCTTTTTAAGCTTGTCAAAGAACTTAAGAGTAGAGAAATAAATCCTCCATTAATAATAAGATTTAATGATATCTTGAAAGATCGAATAAATGCTTTACATGGCTCTTTTTTAAAAGCAATAAAAACCTATAAATATAAGAATATTTATCAAGGCGTTTTTCCTGTCAAATGTAATCAACAGAAAAATGTCCTTGAAAAGATAATAGAGTTTGGTAGTCAATGGGATTTTGGTTTAGAAGTAGGAAGTAAATCAGAATTATTAATTGGCCTAGCACTCCTTGAAAACCAAAATTCATTATTAATATGCAACGGATATAAAGATAAAAAATATATTGAGATTGCTACTTTAGCCAGAAAACTCGGCAAAAATCCAATAATAGTTATTGAACAACGAGATGAGGTAAAAAGAATTATTCAAGCAGTTCAAGAACTTAAAGCGACTCCATTGATTGGAATTAGAGCAAAGTTATCAAGTAAAAGTAGTGGTAGGTGGGGTAAATCTATTGGAGATAATTCCAAATTTGGATTATCAATCCCAGAAATAATGTTGACAATAAAAGAACTAAAAGAAGCGAATCTTATCAATGAAATGAAATTGCTCCATTTTCATATAGGCAGTCAAATAAGTGATATTGCTGTGATCAAAGACGCATTACAAGAAGCTAGTCAAATATATGTTGAACTATGCAAACTAGGAGCCCCGATGCAATATATCGACGTTGGGGGCGGATTAGGAATAGATTTTGATGGAACTAAAACCTCCTCCAACACTTCTACTAATTATTCTCTTCAAAATTATGCTAACGATGTAATTGCAACTATTAAGGATTCATGTGAATTAAATAATATCAAGCATCCAACCATAATCTCAGAAAGTGGAAGAGCAATAATTAGTCATTGTTCAGTTTTGATTTTTAATGTCTTAGGTACAAGTCATGTCAGTTCCAAATTACAAATTTTTGATAAAAAAAATCAAAAATTAATAATTTCAAATTTACTTGAAACTTTCTATGAATTAAAAAAACATAAAAATAAAAAAATAAATTTATCTCAAATAATTGAACTATGGAATGATGCAAAAAAGTTTAAAGAAGATTGCTTAGTCGCTTTTAGATTAGGATTTTTAAGTTTGGCAGAAAGAGCTTATGCCGAAGAACTTACTTGGGCTTGCGCAAAAGAAATTTCTAATAACCTGAATAATGATGAAATCAATCACCCTGATTTATCTGAAATTACAGAAACTCTTGCATCAACCTATTATGCAAATTTATCTATCTTTAAATCTATACCTGATAGCTGGGCAATAAATCAGATTTTTCCAATAGTACCAATACATAGGCACTTAGAGCAGCCATTCTGCAAAGGCAACTTTGCAGATTTAACTTGTGATTCAGATGGGAAACTAAATAATTTTATTGATGATGGAAAAATTAAATCATTACTAAATTTACATAAGCCAGAGGAAGATAAAGATTATCTAATTGGAATTTTTATGACTGGAGCCTATCAAGAAGCATTAGGAAACTTGCACAATTTATTTGGTAGTACAAACGTTGTTCATATAGACATAAATCAAGATAATTCATATAAAGTCAAAAATATTATTAAAGAGGACAGTAAATCTGAAATTTTACAATTATTAGATTACAGTTCAGCTTCTTTGGTTGAATCTATAAGGATTAATACTGAATCAGCAATTGATCAAAAAAAATTAACTATTGAAGAAGCAAGGAAATTAATGGATCAAATCGAAATTAGTCTCAGAAAAAGTAGTTATTTATCAGAATAACAATCTAATGTTTTTTGCAAATGATTTTTAGCATAATCTAAAGCATCACTTAACTTATCAATATCTTTAGCACCTGCTTGAGCAAAGTTAGGCTTTCCTCCTCCACCTCCCGAACAAATTCTTGCAATCTCATTAATTAATTTACCTGCATTCAATCCTATGTTTACTGCATCATCCCCTAAAGAAACTACAAATAACAACTTTCTATTTTCTGGATTTGGTATTCCCCCAAGAATCACTATTGCTTTATTTCCCAAATGAGAAGTTAAATTAAGTGCTGCAGATTGCAAAGAACTCCCATCTAAGCCATCAATCTGATTTACCAAAATTGAAAAAGAATTTACCATTTCTGCGGATGATTTTATAGAAGAGTATTTAAAATATGCAATTTCATCTTTCATTTTTTGTATCTCTTTATTCTTGTTAATAAGCTCTGCTTGCAAATTATTAACCCTTTCAAAAAGTTGATTAGGATTTGCTTTTAACAAATCACTTAGTCGGTTTACTAAAGCATTTCTATCACTGAAATAGTCTAATGCTGATTGACCTGATAATGCTTCGATTCTTCTTACTCCTGCTGAGATTCCTTCCTCACTAATTATTTTGAAAGAACCTAATTCGGATGTAGTTTTAACGTGTGTGCCACCACAAAGTTCCATTGAAACTCCTGGTACATTAACAACGCGCACCTCATCATCATATTTTTCTCCAAACATGGCGACTGCGCCCTTTTCAAGAGCCTCAATCTTAGACATATTTTTTATTTCTAGGGCATGATTTTCCATAATCCAAATGTTAACTAAAGTCTCAATCTTAGAAATTTGATCTTTAGAAATAGGATTAGAAGAATTAAAGTCAAATCTTAATTTATTAAAAGCTACTAATGAACCTTTTTGTCCAACACTTTCATCAACAACTGATTTAAGTGCTGATTGTAATAAATGAGTAGCTGTATGATTTGCAGCAGCCTTAGCTCTATTAGAGGAGCTAACATTAGTATTAACTTTTTGTCCAATAGTTAATATTCCTTTTTTGATCGTTCCATAATGTAAAAAAACATTTTTCTTTCGTATAACATTATCAACCAAAACCTCTAGATCTTTTGAAAATATCGTTCCAATATCACCAACTTGCCCGCCAGATTCTCCATAAAAAGTGGTCTGATCAAGAACAATTAAAACTTTCTGACCTTCACTTGCTTGCTTGACCAATATTGAATCCAAGAATATACCCTTTATTTCAGCTTCGGAAACAAGTGAACTATAACCATTAAAAACAGTTTTGTTAAAAAGATCTATTTCTCGCTCTAATGATCCCTCTAATGTCAAATCAATATTATTTGAAGCAGCTTTAGCTCTCTCTTTTTGTGCATTCATTTCTTCTTCAAAACCCTTTACATCTACACGGATACTATTTTCTTCTGCAATTTCTACAGTAAGTTCTAGAGGAAATCCATAAGTATCATAAAGTTCAAAAGCTTTAAAACCAGAAATTAATTTCTGCCCTGAAGAAATTATCTCATCTAACAATTTCTCTCCTCTTTCAAGAGTTTCCCTAAATCTTATTTCTTCAATTTTTATCTCATTCAAAATTAAATCATTATTATTTTTTAAATCAGGATAATTATTTTGCATTAATTTGATCCCGACAGTAGCAATATGAGGTAAAAATTCATTTGTTATACCTAATAATCTCCCATGTCTGACCATTCTTCTAATAAGCCTTCTTAATATATATCCCCTGCCGAGATTACTTGCTGCTACTCCATCAGAAATTAAATGAATAACAGCTCTTGTATGATCACCAATGATTTTTAAAGAAATTTTGTTTTTATCATCTGCAGAAAAATAATCAATATTTGCAATCTCACAAATTTTTTGAATGATAGGAAAAATTAAATCTGTCTCATAATTATTTTGCTTTTTTTGTAGTATCTGAGCCATCCTTTCAAGACCCATTCCTGTATCAATATTTTTAAATTTTAAATCTGTCAATTTTCCATTAGGGTCACGATTATATTGCATGAAAACAAGATTATAAAATTCAATAAAACGATCTCCATCTTCTAAATCAATATTCTGCAGACCCTTTTCAGGATGAAAATCATAATAAAGTTCTGAACAAGGTCCACATGGACCTGTTTTGCCAGATGACCAAAAATTATCTTCTTCACCTAGTTTCACTATCCTATCTGGATGAATACCAATTTCATCTCTCCAAATTTTTGCAGACTCTTCGTCTTCGTGAAAAACACTCACAATTATATTTTCAACAGAAAGTTGATAAATATTAGTAACTAATTCCCAAGCCCATTGAATAGCCTCTCGTTTAAAATAATCTCCAAAAGAAAAATTACCGAGCATTTCAAAAAAAGTGTGGTGTCTAGCTGTAACTCCAACGTTTTCTATATCGTTTGTTCTGATGCACTTTTGGCTAGATGCAGCCCTTTTTGATGGTCTTTCTTTTAAACCTAAAAAAACTGGTTTAAAAGGTAGCATTCCAGCAATTGTGAGCATAACCGTAGGATCATCTGGAATCAAAGATGCACTTGGAATGATTTTATGTAATTTTTCACTATAAAATTTTAAAAAAGCATTTCTTATCTCATCTCCAGTAACTATTTTTTTAATTAGTTGAGATGTCATTTATCCAGAATAAAAAGATTAAAAATTAAAGAAAAGCGTAATTTCGGTTATTTCGCAAGAATAATCACGCGAATTTATATTCTATATAACTAAAGTTAATTTATAAAGCTAATTATTCTATGATAGCCTCTGCCCAAACAAGTAATTCTAAATTGGCACAAACTAATAACAAGTTGACGGTTCAATCACAAAACTTTGCTGTTGATTCTTGTGCCATAAGATCTTTGGATTGGGATCGCAGTAGATTTGATATTGAATTTGGTTTAAGAAACGGAACTACTTACAATAGTTTTATTATTAAAGGCGAGAAACTAGCAATTATTGATACTAGTCACGCAAAGTTCGAAGAATTATGGTTTGAAGAATTATTGAAAAAGGTAAATCCGCAAGAGATTGATTATCTAATTACTAGCCATACAGAACCTGATCATTCTGGTTTAATAGGTAATCTTTTAGAATTAAACCAAAATATCACAGTAGTTGGATCAAAATTAGCACTTAAATTTATTGAAGACCAAATACATATTCCCTTTAAACGTCTAGAGGTTAAGAGTGGAGAGTTTTTAAATCTCGGAACTAATCCTAATAGTTGTTTAGAACATAATATTGAATTCATAAGTGCACCAAATTTACATTGGCCAGATACCATATTTTCATATGATCACAGCACAAATGTTCTCTATACATGCGATGCATTTGGGCTGCATTATTGTTCTGACGAATTTTTTGACACTGATCAAAAAGAAATATTTGATGATTTCCGTTTTTATTACGATTGCCTTATGGGTCCAAACGCTAGAAGCGTTTTGCAGGCAATTAAAAGAATAGATAAGCTACCTGAATTAAAAACAATAGCTGTTGGTCATGGTCCTTTACTCCATAATCAGGTCAATTTTTGGAAAGGAAAATATCTAGAATGGAGTAGTAATAAAAGCAAAGGCAATGATTTTGTGTCAGTATGCTACATAAGTGACTATGGTTATTGTGATCGACTAAGTCAAGCGATATCTCATGGAATAAGCAAAGCAGATGCACAGGTTCAATTAATAGATTTAAGGTCTTCTGACCCGCAAGAATTAACAAGTTTAATTTCCGAATCAAAAGCAGTTGTCATGCCCACATGGCCAGTAGAATCAGATAATGAATTAAAAGAATCTCTCGGTACTTTATTTGCAGCACTAAAACCAAAACAATTTACTGCAGTTTATGATGCATTTGGTGGAAATGATGAACCAATAGATTCCTTAGCAAATAAATTAAGAGAACTTGGTCAAAAAGAAGCTTTCTCTCCCTTAAGAGTTAAAAATATTCCAGATCCCATTGTTTATCAACAGTTCGAAGAAGCTGGAACTGACTTAGGCCAATTGATCAATAAAAAGAAGAATATTGCCTCGATGAAGAGCCTTGATTCAAATTTAGATAAAGCATTAGGGAGATTAAGTGGAGGATTATATGTAGTTACAGCGAGCCAAGGCGAAGGTTCTACATTTAGACAAAGTGCAATGGTCGCAAGTTGGGTTAGTCAAGCAAGCTTTTCTCCCCCAGGTATTACGGTTGCAGTAGCAAAAGATAGAGCTATTGAATCATATATGCAAGTTGGGAAAGGTTTTGTTGTGAATATTCTGAGAGAAGATAACTATCAAAAAATGTTCAGACATTTTTTAAAAAGATTTGCCCCTGGAGCTGATAGATTTGCAGATGTAGATATAATTAGCAACATCGCTGAAGGTGGACCAGTTCTCTCAGATTCACTCGCCTTTTTAGATTGCAAAGTTAGTTCCAGACTAGAGACTCCAGACCATTGGATAATTTACGGAGTTGTTGAAAATGGTAATGTCTCTGACTTATCATGCAAGACGGCAGTTCATCACAGAAAGGTTGCTAATCATTATTAGTAAATAAAACTTTAAAATGTCAGAGATTAATATAAACTTACTTACAGAGAATCAAAACTTCTCAAAATTTGAAATTGCTGAAAATTTTACTTGCATTAGATTTCTTGATCAGAATAAAGAACGATTTGAACTTGAGTTTAATCTCGAAAAAGGAACATCTTTTAACACTTTTTTAATAAAAAATAATGAAGAACTTTTTATTGTTCACCCTCCTGAAAAGCAATATTTAAATTTATTTAATGAAATAATATCTAACTTTTTTAATCAATATCATTTAAAAAAAATTAACTTTATTTCTGGACATATCAATCCTCAAATCATAGAAACCATAAAAACCGTAAGTAAACAATTTCAGGACTTAACCATAACTTGCTCAAATCCTGGCTTTAAACTTATTAATGAACTTTGGAATCAAAGAAATCCTAACTTAAAAGACTCCGTTGAAATTCAATTACCTAAAATAAACATAGTCAAAAAGGAACTGAATTTAGAATTAGATAACATTTCACTAGAGTTAATTCCTATTCCAACAGCACGTTGGCCTGGAGGTCTGATAATTTATGAACGTAATCAAGAAATACTTCTAAGTGAAAAAATTTTCTCTGCTCATATTGCCTCTGAATATTGGTCTGAAACAAATCGAATTAGTACAGAAATTGATAGGAAACATTTTTATGATTGCTTAATGGCACCAATGTCTAATCAAGTAGTATCAATAACTGAAAAAATTGCTGATTACGACATTAAAACTATTGCACCATTACATGGTCCCGCCATCGAATATAGCTTAAAAAGCTTCTTAAATGACTACATTAGATGGGGTGAAAATCTCTCAACAAATAATCCTAAAATTGCACTGATATATGCAAGTGCATATGGAAATACAGCCTCTATCGGAGATGCATTGGCTAAAGGGATAAATAGGACTTCTGTCGAAGTAGAAAGTATAAATTGCGAATTTACACCAAATGATGTACTTATAAAATCCATCCAAAACGCTGATGGATATTTAATAGGATCACCTACACTAGGTGGTCACGCCCCAACTCCAATAGTAAGTGCACTAGGAACATTATTAGCAGAGGGTAATAGAGAAAAGCCAGTCGGAATTTTTGGTAGTTTTGGCTGGAGCGGCGAAGCTATAGATCTACTTGAAACAAAATTAAAAGACGGTGGTTTTAAGTTTAGTTTTGATCCTATAAGGATTAAATTTAGCCCAAATAAACCAAAGATTAAAGAGCTAGAAGAAATAGGAACGCACTTTGGAAGAAAAATTATAAAAAAAGCAAAGAAAAAACCTAGAAAATCTGATACTGGAATGATTACAAGCAAAACGGATCCAAAACTACAAGCTCTTGGAAGAGTAATAGGTTCACTTTGTGTCCTTACAGCCTCTAAAGGCAAAGATGAGAATAATATTAAAGGAGCTATGCTTGCATCTTGGGTTAGCCAAGCAAGTTTTTCTCCTCCCGGATTAAGTATTGCAGTAGCAAAAGATAGATCGGTAGAGTCTCTTCTGCAAATAGGGGATTCATTCGCATTAAATATTCTTAGTGAAAAAGATTTTAAAGAACCTTTGAAAAGATTCACAAAGCCATTTGCACCTGGAGAAGATAGATTTGAAGGAATAAATATTGAATTAACTCCTAATGAACAGATAATTATTCCTGAGTCACTTGCATGGTTAGATGCTTCAGTAAAAGAGAGAATGGAATGTGGGGATCATTGGGTAATATACGCTGAAGTACTACACGGTAATATACTAAAATCCGATAGTCTAACCGCAGTTCATCACCGTAAAACAGGTGCAAACTATTAAACTTATTTATCTAATTTATGACTGAAACAAAAGATCTAATAATCATTTCGGCGAGTTGTGGTAAAAATCTAGAACTCTCTGAAAAATTTCTTGAAAAAAGTAATGAACTTAAAATAAATTCTGAAATTTTAGATCTTACCACTCTTGATATTCCATTATTTAATCCAAGAATTCATAGCAAAGAAAATATTCCGAATGAAATAAAAGAATTAAAAAAAAAGCTTTTAAAGATTGAAAGGTGGGTGATTTGTGCGCCTGAATATAATGGATCTATACCTCCCATCCTTTCCAACTTCATAGCATGGCTATCTATTTCGGGAGATGACTTTAGAAATTTATTTAATGGTCAACCAATTGCAATTGCAACATTTTCCGGTGGCATAGGGTTAGAACTGCTGACCTCATTACGCATTCAATTAGTTCATTTAGGAAGTCAAGTCTTAGGGAGACAACTTTTGTCCTCATATAGCAAACCTATAGATACAAATACTATTGGAGATATTATTCAAAGACTTTTACAAATGAAAAAATTAAAAACATAAACATTTAAAACCTTATAAAATTTCATTTTTTTTCATTCCAAACTTTCAAAATTTCTCTTGCCATAGGCAGTGCATGAACAGATCCCCCACCAGGAGTATTTTGTGCAAAAGCAACTATAAGTAATTCACTATTTTCAGAGGGTGTAAAGCAAACGAACCAAGCATGATCTAAGCCACCTTCGCCATCTTCAGCAGTTCCGGTTTTGCCTGAAACTGGAGGTAAATTTGAAACTCCATAATTAATTGATACTCCAGTGCCAGACTCCACTACCTTCCTTAGACCACTTTTTATCAATTGAATATTATTCGAATCAATATCGATTTTAATAAGTTTTTTATCTGATAGATTTTCATCATCTTTTTTAACTAAATAGGGAGTAACTAAATAACCTCCATTTGCAATGGCAGCATATGCTCTGGCTATTTGAATAGGGGTAACTTGTACAACAAATTGTCCAATAGACATACTCGCAATATCTTCTGGAACCCAAGGGGTTCTTCCTGGTTGCCCCCATCCTCTACCTTCTTTAGCCCATTCACTACTAGCTACTAATCCTATATTTTCTTGTTCAGAAATTTCAATTCCAGATAAAGAATTAAAACCAAGCTTTAGGGAAACCTTATGAATTTCATCAACTCCTACTCCATAACCAACTTGATAAAAAAATGTATTGCTTGAAACTCTTAAAGCATCTTCATAACCTATTACCCCAAAGCCTAAGTCATTATGCTCTCTAAAACATTGACTACCATAAGTTATACATGGTTTCGTATCTAACATGGTATCTCCAGGAAATTTTCCACTTTCCAAGCCCGCTAAAGCAGTTACAATTTTCCAAACACTTCCTGGATCATAAGCATTTAATGCTCTATTAAATAGAGGTTTTTCAGGTGAATTAAATAAATTATTGTATTCTTTTTCAGGCTTAAAATCCTTTGAAAAAAAATTCAAATCAAAATTAGGCCTACTTACCATCGCTCTTATCGCACCATCTCTTGGATCCATTACTATTATCGCTCCAGCTTTTTTATCTTTGAGAACCTCCTCCGCAACTAGTTGCAGATTAAGGTCGATTGTCAGTTCAACATCATTACCTTGTACCGGAGGCCTTATACCCAATGATCTTTGAAATTTCCCTAATGAATTTACTTCAACCATTTCTCCACCCCATTCACCTCTTATAAAGTCTTCATAAACATATTCAATTCCTGTTCTTCCTATTAAGTCATTTAATTTATAACCTTTTTTAGATAAGAATTTATATTCTGGTTCAGTAATTGGCTGAGTATAACCAATTACATGGGCAGCAAGGGATTTATAAGGATAATTTCTAATTAATTTAGTAGCTATTTCAAAACTAATTAAATTATCTTCATTTTCCTTGAATTTTATTAATTGATCTACATTTAAATCATCAAGGATAGTTACTGAAAGTTTTTGATTTTTTAGGCCATCAGAATATTTTTTTTGAATTTCTTTACTATCAATATTTAACAAGTTAGAAATGCTTAATTTATGTTTTTCCCAATTGCTTTCATTAACAGATTGAGGCTTAATTATTAGTGAATATTTAACTCTACTATCTGCTAAAACAAAGCCATTTTTATCCAGTATTCTTCCGCGTATTGGCTGTGAAGCAATCAGTCTGATCCTATTCTCATCTGACATATTTTTAAAGGATTCATGATTTAAAAGTTGTAAAAAAATTAACCTAAATAGAATCAATAAAAACGAAATAGAAGAAAAAATAAGTAAGACTAAAGGTTGTCTCTTTAATGAATTAAATTTTTTATTAGGACTTGTTTTTATCAAAAATATAAAATTTATTTGAATAGTGTTTTTTCCAATAAAGCAATGATTGATTTTATCTCTTCAAGTCTAGTGATTAAATTTTCATAATCACTTTCTTCATTGTTCAGATTACACTCATCATTTTCTATGATATTCGAATTCAAATTTCCACTCATAAAACTTTCAATTTTTAAACAATATACAAATCAATATAATCTTAAATAAAAAATTTATTTTTTCAAATTATATCAACTTAGATACTAAATAAAAACAAATTAATTTAATTGATCTATATTTTGCTCAAAATAAGGATTACAACTATTCTTTGATATCCCTAAAAACCATCCAATAAATGAAGATATAAATATTGTGATGATTAACGGCAAAATTGCTTTTTTAGTATTTTCAAGAATTAACCATTCACGCCAACTATTAAAAAATATTTCTCTTTGAAATTTTCTTCTTTCATTTTCTAATACTCTCGCTTTTTTAGCGAAAGATTTTGTTACCCAATTTTCGAAAGGAACCTTTTTTATAATCGCCATTTTTCTCTCTACTTCTAATAATTGTCCGGAACTGAGATAAGGATGAAATGTACTTATCAATTCAAGAGTTTTTAAAAACATTTCAACAGTTGCATCTTTTATGAGCTTTTGCTCATGACTTAAATCAGCCCACTCTAATTCTGGATAAAAACGGTTCCTGTTTGGTGAAATTTGATCCTCTGACATTTGGCCAGGTTCTCGAAGCCATCTATTTGTATTTTCATCAAATCTGCGCCAGTATAAAAAAGGATTAATAAAAATTGTTTTACCAGAGACCTTGACTACATCTTGTTGAAGATGATTAGTAATCTTTCTTTCAGAATTTTTCAATTTTATCAAATGTCTAAATAAATCTAATTAAAGATTATCTTTTATTCACTATTTTTCCAGAAATATGAAAAATTATCCCATGAATATTAATTTATCGATAACTGCCAACGCTTCTTTAAATAATTACAGTATTCACAATTTAATGACGCTTTTGGGAAAACATCCGAACGTAATAAATTAACCGTATCAATTATTTTATTTTCTACCCATGAAGTAGAACAATCCAATTTAATTAGATATACGTCAAAATTTAATTGGTTATTAAATAACTCCTCATTTTTCTTTCCGTTGAAATATAAAAGATAAGCTTCTTTAGCTACTTGAAAACCGTTTTTTTTAAATAACCACTGATACATTTCTAATTGTCTTTTATAAGCTTTTGCATATTCGTATTTATTAAAAGTCTCAGACCAATCAAAATTATTTCTAGATGTTGCCTTTACATCAACGATAATAAGATCACCATTTTTTTTCTGCCAAATATCATCCACAGCTCCACCAAAATCATAATTGTGCTCAATTGACTTATATCTTATCCCTTGAAAATTACTTCTCCAACGTTCTAAATCTTTGTGTTTAAAAGGAACAGCATTAATATCATATTCAATAAATAAAGGATGCGGCTCCTGAATTTTTCTATAATAATCAAATTCATTTTTACACAAATTATCTACAGCGATATTTAGGGTAAATGGTAATGATGGTGGTTTTATTTTATATTTTTTGTCAAGTACACAACATCTTGGACAACTAAGATATTTCTCAACAGTAGACCTACTTAATTTAATAGTTTCGTTCATTACGATTGATATCTCATTTAAAAATATTTCTTAGATAAAATAATAGTATGAATCTTTTAAAAAAAATTGTTAACTTACTCAAACTCGATAGTGCCAAGAAATAAGATGATCATAAACATAGTTATATCAACTCTTTTGAACCTATAATAACAAACAGTTGCCTGCATGACACCCACGGGAAAACTCTTTTTGGAAGAATTTATTTAGTAAAAATTAATTACTCAGTCGCAATATATTAAACAATTTTGATTTGTTGGATGTTCTCTACATTCTTTCTCCCAAAAATTTTGAAACTCAGGAATACATTTTTCAAGTTCTTGTTGAGTTTCATTTAAGTTTAACCCTGCATAATTAAATGCAGTTAGGTATCTTGGAAGAACATTGAATTGATTGAATAGTTTCATAAGACCTCCTAGATCTATACCTATATTATCCTCCTTTTAACTTGAAATTCATAGGGTATTAATACCCTAGTAGAAGCGCTTTGTGGTTGTCATTATTCTTTTTTGTACTTTAGTCTGAAGTAAAATTGTTAAAGAGTTAAAAGTACTTTATCGACCTTGTTAAAAGCGAAGTGTTTACTACTCAAAGAGAGAAAATAAATTATATCTTAGCTATTTTTTGTAAAATGAATCTAAGAAAAATAGGTTAAAATGTTTATATGATTCATAACACAATTTATTATTTAATGAGAAATGAAAGGATATGGTGAGAAATCTAAATCAAAGAAAAAAAACAATCAGAAGTTGCAACTTACAAAAGAACAAATAATTATTCAAGCGTTTAAATTTCATGCACAAGGCAATATTTTAGAAGCAGCAAAATATTATCAATTTTTCATAGATAAAGGGTTCAAAAATCATAGGGTTTTTTTAAATCATGGAGTTATATTAAAAAGTCTCGGCGAATTGCAAAGCTCAGAATTATCATTTCGCAAAGCAATTGAACTTAATCCTAATCTCGCA
>NZ_CACAYO010000006.1 GCF_902536725.1 uncultured Prochlorococcus sp. | reverse complement strand
GCAATGCAAAAAAAATACTTAATATTGCTTCGAAAGCTAGCTCAATTTCTGCTGATCTTGTTCTTACTCCAGAATTGTCATTATGGGGATATCCTGCAAATGACTTACTTTTTAAAAAAAATTTAATCAAAAATCAATACCAAATTCTTGATCAATTAGCCTTAGATATTAATAAAAAATATGGAAACTTAAGTATCTCAGTCGGAATAGCTGAGAAAATAGATGATTCTTTTTATCCTAATCTTTATAATTCTATTGCATTAGTGGAGGGCGGTGAATGGAAAATAATTGCTCGAAAAATTATTCTTCCCACTTATGAAGTATTTGATGAGAAAAGATACTTTAGATCAGAAGAAAAAGTTTCCGTATTGATTAAACAAATTAAAAATAAAACTTGGCGACTTGGCTTTACTATATGTGAGGATTTATGGGTCAATAAAGATATTGAAGGTAGAGGAATTCATAGAAAAAATCCCATTATTGATTTAAAGAAAAAAAAAGTTGATATTTTAGTAAATTTATCAGCCTCCCCATACACTTTGAAAAAGTTAGAGCTAAGATCCAAGGTTTCCAGTTTTGCTGCACAATATCTTCAAGTACCTCTGATTTATGTCAACCAGATTGGAGCAAATGATAATTTAATTTTTGATGGAAATAGTTTTATTCTTGATAAGAATGGATCTAAAATTAAGCAATTAAAATCTTTTTCGGAAGATCTCTCCAGCTGGAAAATTGAGCAAACAAAACCTGAAAACAATGAATTTGAAAACTCCGAAATGTCATCAATTTTTGATGCATTAGTCCTTGGTGTTAAAGATTACGCAAAAAAATGTGGATTTAAAACAGCTTTAGTCGGATTAAGTGGTGGTATTGATTCAGCACTAGTCTCAGCAATTGCAACAGCGGCTCTAGGGAGTGATAATGTTTATTGCGTTTCTATGCCCTCTAAATGGAGCTCATCTCATTCAAAAAGTGATGCAAAAGATTTGGCAAGAAGATTAAAGATTAGTTTCAAGAGCATTCCAATTGAAAACTTGATGACCTCTTTTGAAGAAGCATTTATAAAAACCATAGATTTCGAAATGGCTGAAATAACAAATCAAAATATTCAATCAAGGATAAGAGGCACACTTCTTATGGCTTTAGCAAATCAAGAAAAGCATTTGTTACTTTCAACAGGCAATAAGTCAGAGCTTGCCGTAGGATATTGCACACTTTATGGTGATATGAATGGGGGATTATCGGTAATTGGGGATTTGTATAAAACTAATGTTTTTAAATTATGCAATTGGCTTGATAGTAGAGATTCAATTAATCGTAGAAAGTCATATATGTTAAATACCAATGTAAATATAATTGGAGAAAATATACGTACGAAACCTCCAAGTGCCGAATTAGGTCCTAATCAATTAGATACTGATTCTCTCCCGCCTTATTCTATTTTAGATAATATTCTTAAAGGTATTATCGAAGAGAAAAAAGATTTACAGCAATTACAAGATGATGGTTATAAAAAAGATTTAATTTTAAAAATTATCTCACTCATAAAAAAAGCGGAATTCAAAAGAAAGCAGGCTCCTCCTATCCTAAAACTAAGTAGTCAATCTTTGGGAAGTGACTGGAGAGTTCCTATAGCAATTTATTATTAATCAAAATAAGAACAATCGTGGATTTTTTTTAATGGCCGTTTAACTGACTTAAGATTGATACCTTTTTTGATAGCAAGAATTATGCCTGCAGCTTCTAAATAATTATCCACTTCAAAAAGATTTGGATAATCATAAAAATCATTTGTCACTTTTAAATTATTTTGATTTTTTACAGATATAATATTTAAACCTTTTTCAATCCCTGCTAATACTGCTTCTCCACCTAGTGCCCCATTAGGAACAATAATAGATTCAATCTGATCAGGGTGTAGTGAGATTGATTTATTTTTAGCAGGCAATTCAACAATGTCAGGTGCATTGCTTAACCCAATAAGTACTGAGGGTAAAAATGTGTATCCTATTTCTTCTGCAGCTGCACGTGGATCTAAATTTTCATTCAATTCAATTGGATGTAAAGCAGGTGCGTGAGCACAGGGAACTTTTAAAAATTTGCTTATTAAATGACTAATTACGGCTTCGACTCCAGAAATAGGATCAACCCCTTTCCCCTCTCTATAGATATTAGTTTCTACAGAATCTGAATCATCTGGAAATTTTGCCACAATTGCTATTGCCGTAACTCCTTTTTCTATTAAACATTTTCCAGCATCAATTAGAGTATCAGGATTTTCAATTTTGCCACCACTTATTTTTAAAGAATCAGAATCAATAACTATGTTTAATGGCTTTTTTGTAATCACATACGAATGAACATTAATCCCTAAAGTAGAAACACATGCATCAGCAACTTGCAAATGTCTTACTAATATCTCTTTTTTGATGGCTGAATCAAAAATTATCCCAATTTTCTGTTGCTTTACACTTTTTAAAGCGATTTCTCCTTTAGCAAGTCGGTCTAAACTATAACCCTCAACATAAAAAATATTTTTATCTTTTTCAGAAAGTGTACCGCCATTCATAACGTTTGGATGAGTAATTAAACATCCACTTGCCGATGCTAATAATTTTGCTGTAGGAAGTGCATCCCCAGCAAACCCTCCTACTTCACAACCAATACCAGTTGGAACTATGAATATTGTTGGTGAATTTTCCATTATTAAAAATATTTCAATTTATATTTTTAATTAGCTATTACAGCTTTAATTCTAAGTTTTTTTGTTCCAAAAGAGTCAATAGAATTTTGAATATCAACAATTGACCATCGAATTAAATCACCTTTTTTTTCTAAATTTGCAATAATGAATTCCCTCAAATTTATTAATTTTATTGAAACTGGCCAATCTAAATAATAATCAACTGAACTTAATTTCATTTTTGATATTTACCAAATTGATCATTATATAAATCATCTTCGACTTCTTTCCCAATCACAATATTCAAATCTGACTTAGGATATGCCACGCACAAAAGTGCAAAGCCCCTTTCCCTCAAATCATCATTTAATCCCATAGCATCTTCTTGATCTACGGATCCTTCCAATATCATAGATGCACAATCTGTACAAACTCCTGAACAACAACTACTTGGTAAATCTATTCCATTCATTTTTGCCGCTGAAATAATATCTTGATCTTCAGAACATAAAAAACTAAAAGTCTTTTGCTCAAATTGAACTTTGATATTGTATTCAGGCATATCCTAAATCGTATTGCTAAACTGTTGAACCTCCTACAACTTCTAATATTTCTTGTGTAATAGCTGCTTGTCTAGCTTTGTTATAGGTTAGATTCAAAGTACTTGCTAATTCTTTAGCATTATCACTTGCATTATTCATAGCAGTCATCCTACAAGCGAGTTCTGAAGCTGCCGACTCTTGAAGAGCTCTTAGTACCTGATTCTGTAAATATAATGGTAATAGCGAATCTAATAGTTGATCAGGACTTTGTTCAAAAACAATATCTGATGGCAACTTCTCTGAATTACTATTTTCAATATTTGATTTTTCAACAAGCAACTTACTATCTTTTGTAGTTAACCTAAAAATTTCATCGTTTTCCTCAGCAATTCCTTGAGGGTCAAGTGGCAACAGTGTTTGAACGACAGGGGCGCAGCTAACTAAAGTAATGAATTTCGTGTAAATAATTTCTACCCTATCAGAATTTTCTGAAAGAAATTCAGCTAAAATCTCATTCGTTACTCCTTCAGAGTCCTTAACTGTGGGAACCTGCTCTAGTTCTTTGAAAGTACTTTTAATTACATATCTATCCTTTCTATTTTGAAAATATCCAATAGCTTTCTTCCCTACCAAAATCAAATTTGGCTGGTAACCTTTTTTGACTAATTCTGCGTATCTTATTTCTACCTTTTTAATAATATTTGTGTTGTAACCACCGCATAAGCCCCTATCTGCAGTTATGCAAACCAAGGAGATACTCTTAACTTCTCTCTTGGATAATAGAGGAGAGTCAACAGCCTCAACTTGTACTCTAGATTGAATATTTTCTAAGACTCGTGCAAGTTTATCTGCAAAAGGTCTACTCTTAAGGACTTGATCTTGAGCTCTCCTAACTTTTGCAGCTGCAACAAGTCTCATGGCCTCCGTTATTTTTCTTGTATTTTTAACGGAAACTATTCGATCTCTAATCTCTTTAAGATTTGCCATGGTATCTCCTAAATAAATTTAAACTGTGGCAAGCATTGATGATTTAACTTCATTTATAACCTCTTTAAGTGTCGCTTCTAATCCATCATTTAATTTCTTTTCTTTAAGAATCTCTTCTATAAATTCCGCTTTATTTAACTTCAGGTATTCACGAAGTTCAGTTGCAAATTTAGTAACATCTTCAACAGGAACCTCATCAATAAGACCTTTAACTCCTGCATAAACAACTGCAACTTGTTCTGCAAGGTTCAGAGGAGAGAATTGAGGTTGCTTTAATAACTCTCTAAGTCTTTTACCTCGTTCAAGTTGTTGCTGAGTTGCTTCATCAAGATCAGATGCAAATTGAGAAAAAGCAGCTAATTCATCAAACTGTGCGAGTTCTAATTTTAAAGTTCCAGCAATTTTTTTAATTGCTTTTGTCTGAGCGGCTCCTCCAACACGGCTAACAGAAATACCAACATTAATAGCTGGTCTTAATCCTGAGTTAAATAAATCTGCACTCAAGAAAATTTGTCCATCTGTAATTGAAATAACATTAGTCGGGATGTAAGCCGAAACGTCCCCAGCCTGAGTTTCAATAATTGGAAGAGCTGTCATAGAGCCCCCTCCCATAGCATCAGAAAGTTTTGCTGCTCTTTCTAACAATCTACTATGCAAGTAGAAAACATCACCAGGATAAGCTTCTCTTCCAGGTGGTCTTTTTAAAAGAAGAGACATTTGTCTATAAGCCTGAGCTTGTTTTGTTAAATCATCATAAATAACAAGTGTTGCTTTACCCTGATACATGAAATGTTCAGCAATTGCTGCACCAGTATATGGTGCTAAGTACTGTAAAGCCGCTGGTTCTGAAGCTCCTGCACTAACTACGACTGTATAATCTAGGGCTCCTCTCTCTCTTAAGACCTCTACGATGTTTGCTACTGATGCTGACTTCTGACCAATAGCTACGTAAACACAAACTACGTCCTGACCTTTTTGGTTGATTATTGTGTCAATAGCAATCGCAGATTTTCCAGTTTGTCTATCACCAATAATTAATTCTCTTTGACCCCTTCCAACAGGAATCATCGCATCAATAGATGTAATACCAGTTTGCATTGGTTCATGCACTGATCTTCTCTTAATTATTCCAGGAGCCATTTCTTCAATCAATCTAGTATCACTTGTTGGAATTTCCCCTTTCCCATCTATTGGTTGTCCGAGAGGATTAACAACTCTTCCCTGCATTGCTTCACCAACTGGAACAGATGCGATTTTACCTGTAGACTTAACGTTACTTCCTTCTTGGACTCCAAGTGCCTCGCCCATTAAAACGGCTCCAACATTATCATCTTCAAGATTTAAAGCTATACCTTCGGTGCCATCCTCAAATTCCAATAACTCACCTGCCATGACCTGATCTAAGCCATATATTCTCGCAATGCCATCACCGATTTGCAGAACAGTTCCTACATTGCTAACACTTACAGATTGGTCATAATCAGTTATTTGTTGTTTTAAGATTGAACTGATTTCATCAGGGCGTATAGATACCATGGATTTAAGAATTTAAGGTTGATTTAAAAGTTACTTGGAAAGAGATAAGCCAAGTTTTCTTATTTGTGAAGCAAGAGAAGCATCAATTACTTTTGATCCTACACTGGCGACGAAACCACCAATGAGAGATGGGTCGATTTTAGTTACAAGTTCTAATTTTTCAGTTCCAGCAATATTGATGATCTTTTTGGTAATTAAACCTTTCTGTTCATCAGTAAGCTCGACTGCAGAAGTAACAGTTGCCAAAGCAATATTACTATTTTCTCGGTAAATCTCTAAAAACCTTTCAAGAATTGAAGTAAGGATTCCAATTCTTTGCCTATCGGCCAATAATTTTAAGAAATTTAGTAAAGAAGAATTAACCTTTTTTGAAAAAATTTCAATAATGATTTTCTTCTTAGCATCTGTCTCTAAAATGGGAGAGGATAATGCCTTCTCCAATTCAGGGGAATCATTAATTAATTCCAAGAGTTGTTTGACCTCAGAAACCATCTCTTCAGTTTGCGAATTTTCATTCACAACTTGAAGTAATGCCTCTGCGTATGGTGTAGTAACTGCATTTAAAAGTGGCATTAGTTCACCTCAATATTGTTAATTGATTGAGTTACCAAATTTTCTTGTGTTGTTTTATCAAGTCGATTTGGGAGAGAATCTAAAGCTTTCTTAATTGCCAGTTCAACAGCTTCTTTTCGAAGTTGAGAAATTGCTCTGGATGCTTCAGAGCTCTCATCAGAAATTGCACTTTGTTTAATACGTGCCATCTCCTCTATCGCTTTTTTCTCACTTTCCATTCTGATTGATTCAGATCTTTTGAGAGAATCTGCTTTTATTTGAGAAGCTTTTTCTTCTGCTGAAGATAAATCTTTCTTCGCCTTTTCTAAAGCTTGAGTGGCATTTAGGAGTCGATCTTCAGCGTCTTTTAATTCAAGAAGGATTCCTTCTCTCCTTTTTTGAAGCATTTTACCTAGGAAACCTGGTAAAAATTTATAAAGACCGAAAACTACTACAGCCCAATTAAGGATATTAGTTTCGAATAAATTCAAGTTCAATCCAAAACCTTCTGTAGCTAAAAAAGTTAAATTCATTTTTCTAGAATCAATCTATTAACAATAAGCTCGCTTAGATCATCAGCTTGTTTAGAAAGTTGATCACGAGCAGCAGACGTCTGACTTTCAATTTCTAGTCTTGCTTTTTCTTTTGAAGCATTTGCTTCATTATTGGCAAGTTCTAGTGCTTCTTTATAGAGCTTGTCAGACTCATTCTCAGCTTCGCTCACAATTCTTTGGGCTTCTGTACGAGCACTTTGAAGCTGGGTTAGTAAATCAGCTTCTAATTTTTTAACCTCAGAAAGTTTATTTTTGGCCTCAATAATATTATTACTTACAAACTTTTCCCTTTTTTCTACAACCTTGCCAACAGGCTTAAAAAAGAGAGAATTTAATATGTAAGTAAGTGCAACTACTTGTATCGCCATTAGTGGCAAAGTGGCATTTATGTCAAATAATCCACCTTCTGTAGCACCAAAAAAATTAAAGGCCAACATATGATTAAGTTGAAGTTAAAAAATTAAATTTAAATATTGCTAATAAGGATTAGAAGCAATATTAACTTTTAGGAAAAAGGATTCGCAAAAAGAAGTACCAAAGCCACAACTAATCCGTAAATTGTTAATGACTCCATGAAAGCGAAAGATAAAAGAAGAGTACCTCTGATTTTACCTTCAGCTTCTGGTTGACGGGCAATACCCTCAACAGCACCTTGAGCTGCGTTACCTTGTCCAAGACCTGGGCCAATAGCACCAAGACCAACTGCTAAGCCAGCAGCTACAACTGATGCAGCGGAAGTAATCGAATCCATAATTTTGAAATAAAGAGCTTAATACTTGTGATAATCTTTGTTGTCATACACGCTTGGACATCCTTTTTTAAGAATGGGTCTGATATTTTCAGACCTACGCGATTAGATATTTTGCCAGATTACAGACCCTTTGTAAAAGCGTCCGAATGTATTAGAAGAAAGCTAATGATGTTCTTCAACAGCTTCTCCAATGTAGTACGCCGCTAAAGTTGCGAAAATCAATGCCTGAATTGCACTAGTAAATAACCCTAGGAACATAACTGGTATTGGGAGAATTAGCGGAACTAAGAAAACTAGAACACCAACAACAAGTTCATCAGCCAAAATATTTCCAAATAGCCTAAAAGAGAGTGATAAAGGTTTCGTAAAGTCCTCAAGAATTTTGAAAGGAAGCATAATTGGAGTTGGGTGAACATAGTATTCGAAGTATCTCCAACCTTTATTGCTTAAACCTGCATAGAAATAAGAAAGTGAGACCAATAAAGCCAAGGCTATAGTTGTATTGATATCTGCAGTAGGTGCTCCTAATTCTCCACTTGGCAACTTAATCAATCTCCAAGGAATTAAAGCTCCACCCCAATTACTTACAAAGACGAATAAAAATAAAGTCCCTATAAATGGCATCCAATCTCTATAAACTTTTTCACCTATTTGCGTCCTAGCAAGATCTCTTATGTAATCCCAAAGGAACTCAAGCAAATTTTGAAGGCCCTTAGGATCATTTTCCATTTTTTTAGTTCCTAAGGAAATAAAAACTAATAAAGCTCCTAATAAAATCCAAGATGTTAAAAATACCTGCCCATGAAGTCTGATATTTCCAATTTGCCAATAAAGATGTTGACCAACTTCTAATGCTGCAAAATTTGTTAGCAAGGAATTAAAAAACATTTGTTTTGAATAAAAATTTACTTAAGAACGAGAAAAATAAAGGATTAGTGAAGGCTTATAAATAAAAAAACCTATCATTGCAGGAAAAATATCCAAAGATCCTAGCTTGCTCGCAAAAATAAAGAGGCAAACTGGAACTAATAGTTGCAATTTTGATACACCTGATGATTCTTTACCAAGTTTCCCTATACTTTTGGCAAGCAAACGTAGGTAAAAAATGCCGGCAATTGCACCTATAAAAATACTAAAACCAAAAGTAAATCCAAGAAAAATTCCAGTTATTGACGCTAATAAAATAGAAACAATAAAAGTAATTCCAAAAATTGTTAGTTGCAATTTTGTGTATTCATCATTTTGAGAAAGCAAATTATCTATTTGATTGGCAATGCCAGATTTACTATCTTTGATGATCGAATTATTCAGGGATTGAGGAAATTGAACATTCTCATTAGATGGATGCTCAAGTTTTTTTCTATTTGAGTCCACTGATGTGAACATAGTTTAGAAACCCTCTCTGAATGGTTTGAAGTAAATATAAACTCACGCAATTTATCACGGAGAGGTGCCTTTTAGCTAGTTTTTTTCTATAAAAAATTAATTCTTAAGATTTATGATGAATCTGTAGACCATTTTTTACTTTATTCTTCAAAAATAAAATTTATGAAAAGTGATCTTTATTAATTGCTTAACACTTAAAACTTTAATAAAAGACTTGGCAAAATCTCAATTAAACGTCTCAATAGTACATATACATCTAAAAAATTGGAGATAAGTCAAGAAAAAATAAAATATAAAAGAATTTCTAAAAGAAAAAGAACCTTTAGTTCCAATTACAAAAAAAATCTAAGCAATTTTTTAGAGTCTATATTTCCCTTACCTTGGACGATATGGCCCTATGAGGCAAAAATCCTAGTTGTTCTCATTGGAATTTGGTCAATATTGGGAATATGCATTCTTGGATCATCAAGTTGGTGGGTGGCTAGTAGGGAAATGGGAAGTTGGGCTTACTTCTTAAAAAAACAAATTATTTGGACAATTCCAGGAATTGGTATATTTTATTTTGTCCTTAATACAAACATTAGAAATCTTTTAAAGTTTTCAAAAATTATTTTTTTTATTTTATTCTTTCTACTATTCCTTACCAATATTACTGGGATTACAGTTAACGGATCTTCAAGATGGCTAGTACTAGGAAATCTACGTTTACAACCATCTGAATTAATTAAGCCTTTTCTAATTCTAGAAGCTTCTAAACTTTTCGCTCATTGGAATCTGATTAAGATTGATAAAAAATTAATTTCAATATTCTCTTTTGGATTATTAATTTTATTAATACTAAAGCAGCCTAATTTAAGTACTGCATCATTAACTGGAATTCTTTTTTGGGTAATGGGTTTATGCGGAGGCGTAAAACTAAGTTCTCTCTGCTCATTTGCATCATTAGGATTTATTACTGGATGTATTAGTATCCTCAATAACGAATATCAAAAACTTAGAGTTACTTCATTTCTTAATCCTTGGGCAGATCAACAGGAAAGTGGATTTCAATTGGTTCAAAGTTTATTAGCTATAGGTTCAGGTGGTCTATTCGGTCAAGGTTTTGGTTTGTCTATACAAAAATTACAGTACCTACCTTTTATGTACACAGATTTTATTTTTGCCATTTTTGCTGAAGAATTTGGATTATTAGGGTGCACTTTATTCCTAGGTTTTCTAGCAGTTTTCTCTTATATAACATTAAGAATTGCTCTAAAGTGCAGGAATAACTATACAAAATTAGTTTCCATTGGATGTGGCGTATTATTGATAGGTCAATCAATAATGCATATTGCTGTAGCAACAGGCTCTATGCCTACTACCGGATTACCACTACCTTTCATTAGTTATGGTGGGAATTCATTAATCGCATCATTTTTTATTGCAGGGATGTTATTGAGATGTTCATTAGAATCTACAGGCTTCATAGGAATGATTAGTACACGAAAGACTCTTAATTAGTTAGAATTTATAAGATTAAAGTTAAGCAATCGAATCATTTAATTTAATTATTTCAGAATTATCTCAAAAAGGTAATCTGCTTATGCAGAACGGACTTAATAATCCTGGCCCATTTACTATTTTTTTGGTTTTCAGCGCAGGATTTTTAACGAGTCTTGGCCCATGCTCATTATCATTACTACCAATCACTATTGCTTATATAGGAGGAACAGAGAAAAATAAATTTAAACTTATTAGTTTTTCAGGGGGAGTTGTTTTTTCACTCGTTGCGCTTGGTGCTGCTAGTGGATTCTTAGGTAAGATATACGGGCAAATCCCATCTTATTACACTTCGGTCGTTGCCTTGATAGCAATAGTAATGGGCTTAAATTTACTAGGGATTCTAAAGTTTCAGTTCCCGAATGGACCTGATATGAAAATAATTGAAGATAAAATACCAAAATTTATAGCACCTTTTGCCATAGGGAGTACTTTTGGACTAGCTTCTTCACCTTGCATTACTCCAGTTTTAGCGACTCTTCTGGCTTGGGTTTCGCAAGCTAAAAATCCAACAATATCTATTATTTTTTTATTTTTCTTTGGTATAGGGCAAGTAACTCCATTAATCGTTGCAGGAGCTACTGCAGAAAACTTAAAACAATTTTTAGAACTTAGAAAATTTAGTCAAATAATTCCGACTTTAAGTGGGATATTTTTAGTTTCCCTAGGGTTATTAAATTTATTATCAAATTGGATTTAAATGATTATTTTTAAGAATCTATTATTAAAAATATCAAGTTTAAGATTCGCCATATCACTCATAATCTTCATAGCTATTACAAGCGGCATAGGTACCTTTATACCTCAAGGTAGTAGCAATAAATTTTATATTGATAATTTCGATAGTGCTCCTATTTTTGGATTTTTAGATGGAGAGAAAGTCTTAATACTTCAATTGGATCACATATATACAAGTTTTTGGTTTTTATTTACATTAATTCTTCTTTGCATTTCTCTAGCAGCTTGTAGTTTAAGGAGGCAAATCCCTTCATTAAAAGCATCATTAAAATGGATTGAATATAAGAGCGAAAAAAAAATCAGTAAACTACAACTAACTTCAAGTCATCCAATCAATCAAGATGGAGAACATATATCAAAGGTAGATTTATTACTTAAAAAAAGAGGATGGAAAACATACAAAACTAAAAGTCATATTTCTGCAAGAAGGGGTCTAATTGGAAAAATCGGTCCTTTAGTTGTACATATCGGATTAATAGTCTTACTTATAGGTTCAGCATATGGAAGTTTTACAAGTCAATCAAAAGAACAATATTTACTGCCTGGAGAAACTTTGGATCTTGTTAATGAAAGTACAAACTCAAAAGCCAAGGTAAAGTTAGTCGATTTTTCTATAGAACGAGAAAGTGATGGTGTACCCAAACAGTTTATTTCAAAATTAAATTTTTCTTCTGAAGATCTAAATTTAAATGAAATAAAAACCACCAAAGTTAATCACCCAATCAGGTTTAAAGGATTAACTATTTATCAAGCAGATTGGGCAATATCAAATGTTGTTTTAGAAATAGATAATATTCTTTATCAATTACAATTAAGGGAAATTCCCGAAATCGGTAATCAAGTTTGGGGAGTTTTAATTGAATTAGGATCGGAGACTAAAAAAAATTTCCTTTTAACAATAGATAATGAAAATGGTCCACTTAAAATTTCGAATATAGAAAATTTTTCCGGGAATAATCTCTACATCAATGACAATCCTCTAGTAGTTAATTCTTCAAGATTATCTCTGAAAAAAATAATCCCCAGCAGTGGTTTAATAATTAAAAATGATCCGTCTATACCATTTATTTACTTTTCTTTTATTTTAATAATTTTTGGTACAGTAATAAGTCTCATACCAACTAACCAATTATGGATTCTGGTAAATAAAGAATCACAAAAGTTATTTATTGGAGGACTTAGCAATAAAAATCTAGTTGGTTTTAAAAAGGAATTTATTAAATTATCAGAAGAATTAAAAAAATTTTAATTTCTTTTCTGCCCACTAAAAATATCTAATTGCATAGAAACATTCCCTCTAGGATTAAATGCAGCGTTTAAATGTATCCAGTGAGGTGAACCTTCATTCACTAGATCATCCATAATTCTATTCACAACTTCCTCATGTGATATTTTTATATCTCTAAAATTATTAATATAAAGCTTTAAAGACTTCAACTCATAGACTCTCAAATTAGGTTGATAAACAATATTTAGCTTTGCAAAATCTGGATAGCCAGAAAAGGGGCACTTACATGTAAATTCAGGTAACTGAATAGAAATTTCATAAATTCTTTTCTTGTTTGGATTATCGAAACAAATTATTTTTGATTCTTCAATAATTCTCTCACCATATAGCGGTCTTTGGGTCGAATCTTCTAATTTAGCCGTATCCATTTTTAGTAGAACTTTTTTACTAAACCTATATAAAAACTATATATAAAGATAAAAATTCGCAAAAGTATAAACAAATCTAAGTATTACAATTGACTAAGTCAAAAGCTGTTAAATCTTATTTTTGTATCAATTATAACATTCATAATGTCTGCCAAAAGGGTTATATGTGTTTAGTTCAATGAAAAATTAATGGACATTTGTTTGATAACTATCGATAACAACTTAAATAAATCCCTTCAACCCAAAAGCCCAATTGGAATGTTATGGCTTCAAACACACTTTGATAATGATCAGTGGGAAGCTTTGTCGAATAGTACAGTAATAATCTCTGAAGAAAATTCCCAACTATTAATTGAAGACGCCACGAATGCAGGCCTTAATATTAAATGTTTTTCTGATATTTCAATGTTGGATGTTTTCCCAAAAAACAATTAAAATAAGAATATTCAATCTTTAATCATGAAGAAAATTGAAGCAATCATACGTCCATTTAAGCTGGAGGATGTAAAAATTGCATTAGTAAACTCCGGTATTGTCGGAATGACAGTTAGCGAAGTTAGAGGTTTTGGAAGGCAAAAAGGACAAGTTGAAAGATATAGAGGTTCCGAATTTACTGTTGAATTCCTTCAAAAACTTAAAGTAGAAGTTGTCGTAGAAGATGAAAAGGTTAATTCAGTGATAGATGCGATTGCTGAAGCAGCAAAAACTGGAGAGATCGGTGACGGGAAAATATTCATCACATCAATTGATTCTGTTGTTAGAATTAGAACTGGCGACAAAGATGAAGAAGCTCTTTAATTTAAAGAGTTTCTTTTACTAAATTTTGTATATATTCACTATTAATCCTTTTATTTGATTGACTTCCTAAGGTCATCCAAGCTAAGTATTCATGATTTCCAGCAGGACCTACGAGAGGAGAAGCTATCAAATTCTTTATATTCCATTGGAAATTCTTAGCAGCATAAATAACAGACTCTATAGCCTCAGTATGGAATTTAGGATTGCGAACAACACCTCCTTTACTGACTTTATCTTTACCCACCTCAAATTGGGGTTTGATCAAAAATATTCCCTCAATACAATCACCCTCTAATAAGGAGCCAATAGATTTAAAAACTAACTTTAATGAAATAAAAGATAAATCAGCAACCACAAAATTTGGTAATTCATTACTTCTTGATAAAAGATCATTAGGTTTTAAATTTCTAATATTAGTTCGTTCAAAAAGTATGACTTTTGGATTATTTCTAATCTTCCAGGCAGTCTGCCCATAACCAACATCTATCCCATAAACTAACTTTGCTCCTTGTTGCAATAAGCAATCAGTAAATCCCCCAGTAGAGATTCCTGCATCAATACATATTTTATCTTTTACTTTAATTTCAAGTTTATTAAATGCCTCCAATAATTTTTCACCGCCCCTCGAAACAAACATAGGTTCAGAATCAATAAAAAATTCAGATCCAATTAATACTTGTTGTCCGGGTTTATCCCATACTTTTCCATTGATATCTCTAACCTTGCCCGCAAGAATTAAACCTTGGGCTTTTTGACGAGTTTCACATAATCCACTTTTTAGAAGATAAAGGTCTAATCTACTTTTTTTAATCATCTATTAATCAATAAAAAAAGACTGAATAATGAACTTCTACAAGATTAAGATCCAAATTCTTTAATACCTTCCAATTTTAAATAAGAACTAAAAAATTACCCATTATTAACGAAAGGAATAAATTCAAACATTTTTTAAATTTAGCTTTCTTAATTAGCCAGAAAAATGTTACATAAGAAAATAATAGCCAGGCAAATATGTTCAATGGCAATTACATCTTTAAGGTATAGAGCAATAATTCGATTTTGGTTATAAAGTTTAAATTGATAATTAATAAAAATTGTGATCGAGCGTTACACATTACCCGAAATGGGGAAAATCTGGACTGATAGCGCAAAATTCCAGAGTTGGCTTAAGGTTGAAATAGCTGCATGTGAAGCGAATTTTTCCATGGGAAAAGTTCCTGAGAATGCCATGAAAGAGATACGTTCAAATGCAAAGTTTGATGAATCTAGAATTGCAGAAATTGAGAAAGAAGTAAAACATGATGTTATTGCATTTCTTACAAGCGTTAATGAATTTGTAGGAGATTCTGGAAGATATATACATGTTGGTATGACCAGTAGTGATGTACTTGATACTGGCTTATCTCTTCAGCTAAAAGATTCTTGCGAATTGTTATTAGAAGAAATTGAGAAGTTAGAAAATGAAGTCAGATTATTAGCAAGGAAGCATAAAAATACATTAATGATTGGCAGATCTCATGCAATTCATGGGGAGCCAATTTCCTTCGGTTTTAAACTTGCTGGATGGTTAGCAGAAATAATAAGGAACAAAAAAAGATTATTAACCCTGAAAGAATCTGTAGCTATTGGACAAATAAGTGGTGCAATGGGAACTTACGCTAATACGAATCCAAAAGTAGAACAAATAACTTGTGATTTACTTGGCTTAAAACCTGATACAGCAAGTACTCAGGTCATATCGAGAGATAGGCATGCAGAATATGTTCAAACTATTGCATTAGTTGGCGCTTCTCTAGATAGATTCGCAACTGAAATAAGAAATTTACAAAGAACTGATGTTTTAGAAGTTGAGGAGGGTTTTACAAAAGGGCAAAAAGGAAGTTCTGCCATGCCTCATAAAAGAAATCCAATTCGAAGTGAAAGAGTAAGCGGTTTAGCAAGAATTTTGAGGAGTTACGTCTTAACAGCACTGGAAAATGTTCCACTTTGGCACGAAAGAGATATAAGCCACAGTTCAAATGAACGTATTATGTTACCTGACGTATCGATCTGTTTGCATTTTATGCTCAGGGAAATGAAAGATATAGTAAGCAATTTAGAAGTTTATCCGACAAATATGCTCAAAAATTTAAATATATATGGAGGTGTAATCTTTAGTCAGAAAGTGTTACTTTTGCTCGTAGAAAAGGGCATGTCTAGAGAAAAAGCTTATCGCATAGTGCAAAAAAATGCGCATAAGGCTTGGAATACTGAAAATGGGAATTTCAAACAAAATATAGAGAGAGATAATGAAATTATGAATTTTATTGATCAAAGTGACTTAGAAGAATGTTTTAATCCTTCAATTCATCTCAATAATTTAAGTGTAATATGGGAAAAGTTAGGTATCTAGGATTACTGAAAACCTTATCTAAGTTAAACCAGAGTTTTCAGAGGAATAATGACAAAAAACTTTAGGATTGAAAAAGACAGTATGGGAACAATAGAAGTTCCTATCGAAGCTTTGTGGGGTGCTCAAACACAAAGATCAATTATAAATTTTTCTATTGGAGAAGAATTAATCCCAATTGAGTTAATTTATTCTCTCACCCTCATAAAAAAAGCTGCTTCAATTGCGAATTTCAATTTAGGATTAATTGATAAAAGAAAAAAAGATTTAATTATAGAGGCATGTACAGAAATACTGAATGGGCTTCATGACTCACAGTTTCCCTTAAAGGTTTGGCAAACGGGTAGTGGCACGCAAACAAATATGAATGTGAATGAGGTAATTTCAAATATTGCAGCATTAAAAACAGGTTCTGAGCTTGGTAGTCGTCAACCAGTTCATCCGAATGATGATGTAAATAAATCTCAGTCAACTAATGATACTTTCCCTGCTGCTATTCAAATATCTGTTGTTAATGAAATAATCAAAAAATTAGTCCCAACTATAAGAGAGCTTACAAAAATCTTTGATAAAAAAAGTGAAGAATGGAAAGACCTTATAAAGATAGGAAGAACCCATTTTCAAGATGCAGTGCCCATTACTCTTGGGCAAGAAATATCTGGATGGTCAGAGCAACTTAAAGATGCTGAAAATGCGATTATTATGAGTCTAGATGAGTTATATTTCTTACCTCTTGGAGGTACTGCAGTAGGTACAGGTATTAATTGTCCAAAAGGATTTTGTGAAGAGTCTATAAAATCAATTTCGGATGACACTAATCTAATGTTCTATAAATCAAAAAATAATTTTTCTATCATGGCTTCGCATGATCGTCTTGCTCAAGTAATGAGTCAGATAAAAATATTAGCAGGGGTGTTATTCAAAATTTCAAATGACATAAAAATCCTATCTTCTGGGCCAAGATCAGGAATATATGAATTAATTATTCCTCAAAATGAACCTGGAAGTTCTATCATGCCAGGTAAAGTTAATCCTACCCAATGCGAAGCCTTATCAATGGTTTGCACTCAGATAATGGGTTTTGAATATGCAGTTTCAATGGCAAATTCTAGCGGCACTTTGCAGATGAATGAATATAAGCCTCTTATAGGATTTAATATTCTCACGAGTTTAAAATTACTTAAAAATGCGATAGAGAACTTCAGAATAAAATTAGTTAAGGGGATGCAACCTAATCAAAAAAAAATAAAGTTAAATCTAGAAAATTCACTTATGTTAGTAACAGCCATAGTGCCCAAAATTGGTTATGAAAAAGCAGCTGAAATTTCGAATCTTGCTTTCAAAGAATCATTAAATTTAAAAGAGGCAACACTTAAATTAGGTTATTTAACAGAAGATGAATTTGACAAGGCAATGAATATTAATTCAATGATTTGATTAAAAAATTTAAGAATTATTATCAATTCTTTTTGTTGCGGGATTAATATCTTCAGAAACTTTTATAAGATCATTAGATTCAGAAACAGGAAAACGGTTAATAGCTTTTAATGCTAGCCTTGCTTTGCTTTTTAATTTATTACTTACACCAATACAGTATTGCACTTGAGATAGGACATCAATTGATCTTCTAATAATCCTGACCACATCTCCCTCGTCTAATGAAGTATTAAAAACCAAATCTTTCCATTTTTTTCCCCTTGCCCATTCAGAAATAATTCCAGTTAACTCTGTTTCTAAATAAATAGGGATTTCAATATGAAACTTATTTTGTTGAGAAGCGACTAATTTTCTTAAACCATCTAATTCATTAAAAACATCTATTACCTTTAAAGAAGGCTTGAAATTACACCAAAGATTAGGCCTCCTTATATCAACACATATGGCTTGAATAATTGCAGCTAACTCAGGAGGATCTAAATCGTCTAAATAACCACTAACTAAAACCAGACCAATCCATAATTCATTTTCACTTCTTATTGCACCAACTGTTTGTCCAACTTCTGTCAATTCCAAATCATTTAAACAACCGAAATGATTCAAAATTTTAATCAAATCGGTAAAAGTTCTCCAGTTATGATTTTCTTTATCCTCAAGAAGTTTTTTCCTCATATATATTTCTTGTTCAACATCAACAATTCTTTTTCTATATTTCTTTAATTTCCTAGAGTCTCCAAATCTATGTGCGGGATGATCATTGACTGTTTCTTCTAAATTATTAATTTGTTGCTGTTGTGCCAAAACTTCCGTTGACAAATCATATTGTGGAGTTTGTAAATCATTTTTTTTAGAAACTTCTAAAATTCGATCCGCATAACACTGCGACATATCATCTCCCCTAAATACCTCTCCAGAAAAATACATCTTTGGTACTTCAAGTCCTAAGACATCAATTGCATCCAAATCATTAAAAATACTTACAATGTATGAAGGTTTTATAAGAATAAATAAATTATCAACTGTCAAACATAATAAACTTTTTATTTTTTGGGATTCATATATTTTCTTGCAAATTAATCCTGGAACAATTTTTCTTTTAATTTGGGGAGCTTTGATTGAAATTAAGCTTCCATCTTTAATATATGGGAGTGCATTAGTGATCTCTTCTGATAATTTTTCTGCTGCTTGTTTTTCTAAAATTTTCAAGAGTCTTCTCTCCTCTTTAAGACGATTTTTTAACTTTTCGTAGGCATCAAAATCCTTCCATGAAACGTTAGATGTAATTTTTTTTAATTCAATTAAATCCTTATCTAAATTTTCAAGAATTATATTCTCACCTGAAGATTCACCTAAATATAAAAAACTACCAAAACTTCTTTTAATTAATTCTTTAGATTTTTCTAAAGTATAACTTTGTAAAAGATTAAGTACCATTCCATAACTAGGAGTGAATTGACTCTCTAAAGAATTTGGTTTGCTAATAGCCAGTGCACTTGCTTCTTTGGCACCTTCGAATCTTGTTTGTAATGTAACAACATATCCTTGGGTATCTTTTCCTCTTCTTCCAGCTCTTCCTGACATTTGCAAAAATTCACTGCTAAATAATAATCTGTGCCCATCTTCTGTCCTTTTTGATAAAGAAGAAATAACAGTGGTTCTTGCTGGCATATTAATTCCTGCAGCAAGAGTTTCAGTTGCAAAAACAACTTTTATCAAACCTTGCTGAAATAATTCCTCAACCAATTCTTTCCAAGCAGGCAATAATCCAGCATGGTGAGATGCAATACCTCGTTTTAATGCCTCGCATTGAGATTTATCTTTAATTGCCTCTTTATTATTTTTAAGATAAACATCTAATTTTTGGGATATCATATTTGCTTCTGAATAACTCACTAAAGTTAAGTCTTTTATATTCTCAATAGCCTTGTCACATCCTCTTCTACTAAAGATAAAATAAATAGCTGGCAACATATTTCTTTCAGCCAGTTTAGAGATCACAAAGCCAATTGAGGGAGACTTTGGTTGCATTATCCTGCCCACTTTTCCTCTAATTTTCTGCCCTTTAGGAGCTCTCCAAATCTTACAGTTTGGATGAATTCCATTACCCTTATTATTTAAAAGTGGATGGAGGCCTTTAACACTACAAAAAATAAAATCAAGTGGGACTGGTCTTTTATCGCTATTAATAAGTGCTGTGGGCCCATGAACTTTTTCTATCCAATTTTGAAGTTGATCTGCATTGGCTATTGTTGCCGATAAAGCTATTATTTGAGTTCTAGTAGGGCAATGGATTATAGTTTCTTCCCAAACTGTGCCTCTTTGGGGGTCATTCATATAATGGCATTCATCAAGAATCACAGATTCTAGATTTTCTAAGGGATCATCAAATTCATCAAATTCGCCATAAAGCATGTTCCTAAAAATCTCAGTCGTCATAACTAAGATTGGTGCTTCTCTATTTATACTTATATCTCCAGTTAAAAGACCAACTTTATTATCACCATATTGATTAGCAAAATCTCTAAACTTTTGATTTGATAGTGCTTTTAAAGGTGTTGTATAAAAAACTCTACTGTCATGAGATAAGCCTCTATATATAGCAAATTCACCTATCAATGTTTTACCCGAACCTGTTGGTGCAGTTAAAACAACAGAATTTCCGCTATTAATAGCTCGAATTGCTTCTAATTGGAAATCATCTAGTGGAAAGGGGAAATATTCCTCTAAATTAAGCAATAATTGTGATTGAAGAGAGGATGAGTTAACTTCTTAATATATGATCTATATAGATATTAATAAACAAAAAATACCTTGCAAACTTTAATAGTAAATCTAAATCTTTTTAATTAAATCCACTATATTTTATTTTGCCATCATGAAAAAAATAAAAATTCCAAAAAATAGAATCCGTCAATTAAAAACATTTTCTTTAGGTAAAAAATCATTCGAACTTCTAAGTTCAAATTCGCAAAATAAAAAACTTATAGACTTATGCAGTAATGATTATTTTGGATTAAGTAGGGACAAGGATTTAATAAAAGCTGCTTACGAAATAAGCATGTTAGAAGGTATTGGGTCAGGAAGCTCTAGGTTTATTACAGGTTCAAGACCAATACATAAATTATTAGAAACAGAACTTGCCAAGTGGCTTGATCAAGATAAAGTATTACTTTTCCCAAGCGGATTTCAAGCAAATATAGCGGCCATCCAGACTTTAGTAAACAGAAATAGTATCGTAATAGCAGATAAATTAATCCATAACTCTTTATTGGTTGGAGTTAAAGCCGCTCAAGCTAAACTAGTTCGATTTTCACATAATAATTTAAAAGATTTAGAAGATAAAATTATTAAGTCTAACCCAACAAAAAATTCCATTTTAGTTGTTGTCGAATCTCTCTATAGCATGGAGGGATCAATTGCTCCGCTCAGAGAAATAACGGAAATTTGCAAAAAAAATAGTGTTCAATTATTAGTTGACGAAGCCCATGCAATTGGGATCTTGGGCCCTGAAGGCAGGGGTTTAAGTTTTAATTTCCGTTCAGAAATAACTATAATTACTGGAACTTTTGGAAAAGCATTTGGAAGCGGTGGAGCATTCATAGCCTCCAATTCAGAAATTGGTGAGTATCTTATCCAAACAAGTGGTGCATTTAGGTACACAACCGCTCTTGCACCATCTTTAGCTGCTGGAGCACTAGAAGGTTTAAAAAAAATTTTAGAAAATAAAGAATGGGGGAATGAATTGTTATCTTCTGCGAAGGTATGGAAAGATGAAATTATTAAAAATTTTAATTTTCCAATTGAAGGTGATTCTCACATTTTATCAATTATTGTTGGCCAAGAAGAGAAGGCAATTTATCTACAAAAATATCTTGAGGAAAATGGGTTTTTAGCAATTGCGATAAGACCCCCTACCGTTCCAGTTGGGCAATCAAGAATCAGAATAACAATCCGAAGAAACTTAGATTTGAATCTGCTAAAAAATTTTATTGCAGTATTAAAAGAGTTTAAATGAAACAAGTTATTACTCAACATGGGTGGGGACTAAATAAATATTTCTGGGATGATTATAAAGTTGATTTTTTAAAAAATAATTGGCATTGGCAAGATAATGAAAGGGGCTATTTTTCAACAAGTAATTATCAAGCAAAATGGATTAAAAGCGAATCTAAAAAAGAAATCAGAATGACTTTATGCCATTCATTTGGTTTTCATTTAATGCAAAAAAAAATCTTAAAAGAAGCAACTCATATTGTTCTTATAAATTCTTTTAATAATTTTCTTCCTTTAAGTAATAAAAGAAACTTTATTTTGAAGTCTCTAAAAAGAATGGAAACAAAAATCACAAAAGATGAAACTAAGGATATGTTGAAAGAATTTATACATAGATCATTTATGCCAAATCATATGAATAATAGTTTTAAAAATATCTTTTATAAAAGTTTAGAGAGTTTTAATAAAACTCTTCTTTTAGGTGATTTAAAACAACTTTACATTAGTAGAGATATTCCATTATTTTTAAGAAAAGATTGCAAAATTATTTTTATAAAATCAGAAAATGATTTGATCCTAGACAACGAATCAAATAATAACTTCTTAGATTCCTTAAATAAAATTCTTGATAGGAATCCAATTTTAATTAAATTAGCTCAGCAAGGTCATTGCTTGAATAATCTAAATTTATACGAGATTTTACTTAATACACTTAATGATGAAAATGGATAGTAAAAAGTGGAATGAGAAAATAAAAAATAATTTCAATAATGCTGCATATCGGTATTTAGAACATTCAAATATTCAGAAATTTTTTGCAAAAAAGATTGTTCAATTTATCAAAGAATTAAATCCCCAAGAAAAAGGTGAATGGATAGATCTAGGATCAGGACCAGGAATATTGGCTGATGAAATAGAAAAAAATTTTTCTTCCCAAAAAGTAGCCAGAATTGATTTCAGCAAAAAAATGCTTCTTGAGAATAAATTATCTAGTAAAAAAATTTTATGGGATTTGAATAATGATTTACCTCCTGAAATCAATAACTGTTCTCTATTAACATCTAACTTTTGCATCCATTGGTTAAACAAACCAGAAAAGATAATAAAAAATTGGTTTAGTAAATTAAAATCTGGAGGTTTTTTAATCATTTCCTATCCAACAAAAAATTGTTTTCCTGAGTGGAAAGACACTTGCAGAAAAATTGATATTGAATATAGTGGTCTTAATTTCCTTTGCTCTAAAGAATTATTAAAAGATTTCAAATCAACTGAAATTCATTATTCAGAAAAGTTTAATTATCATGAAAATTTTGAAGATGTATATAAGCTTTTTAGAAGCATTAAAAATGTAGGGGCACAATCAACAAATAGTAAACACAAAACAGTGAAGGAGTTAAAAAAAATTCAAAAGTTTTGGCCAAAGAATTACAATAATACAGTTAACCTTTCATGGCAAATTGAGATTCAAATCATAAAGAAATTATGAGAAGTAAGGATAGTGTTTTCAAATTTATAATTTGTGGAACAGATACTGATATTGGAAAAACTTTAATAAGCTCTTTTTTCGTTAAAGGATTAAATTCCTTTTATTGGAAACCTATTCAAAGCGGTATTGAATCGCAAACTGATAGTCAAACTGTTGAAAAACTTACACAATTAAGTAAAGAGAAAATCATCAAAGAAGCTTATGTCTTTACGAAACCGCTATCTCCTCATTGGGCTGCTGAAATAGATCAAAAAACTATTAACTTTGAAAAGTTGAGATTGCCAAAAGTGCAAGGCTCATTAATTGTAGAAACTGCAGGTGGATTAATGGTTCCAATAACACGCAATTTTTTGCAAATAGATCAAATAAAACAATGGAATCTTCCAGTAATACTTGTATGTAAGAGCTCACTTGGCACTCTTAACCATACCCTGCTTAGTATTGAGGCCTTAAAACGAAGAAATATTGAGATTTTAGGTTTAGTAGTCAATGGTGAAAAACACCTAGATAATCCAAGAACTCTAGTAAATTTTAGTGGTATTCCGTTAATTGCTGAATTTCCTTACATCGAAAAAATGGACTCGAACAATTTAGATATACTATGGAAAGAGCTAGACATCAAGAATAAGTTGATCTCACTTTTAAACTCAAAAATAAGTTAAATGAAATCTTTGGATTCAAAAACTCCAATTCAAGATTGGCACCCAAATATTTGGCCACCTTTTACTCAAATCAATAACAGCAAACCGCAAATAGAAGTAACTCATGGTCAAGATGCCCTCCTATTTACTAAAAATCCTAAAAAAGAGCTAATAGATGCAATCAGTAGTTGGTGGGTAACTCTTCATGGACATAGTAACCAGCACATTGCGGATGCCATTTTCAATCAATCAAAAAAACTTGAGCAAGTTATATTTGCTGATTTTTTACATCCACAGGCAAAAAAATTGGCGGAAAGACTTAGTGAATTAACAAAACTAGAAAGATTATTCTTTTCTGATAACGGTTCTACTGCAGTGGAAGTCGCTTTAAAAATTGCCTTCCAATCATGGCAAAATAGAGGAGAGACAAGAACTCAAATAGTTGCTTTTGATGGCGCCTATCATGGGGATACATTTGGAGCAATGGCTTTAGGTGAAAGAAATATTTTTAATGAGAATTTCGATAATCTTATGTTCCCAGTTAGGAGAGTCCCCTGGCCTTCAACTTGGATGAACGATGAAAAAGTAGAAAATAAAGAAAATGAGGCGATCCAAAAATTAGAAACTCTACTTAAAACTCCAACAGTTGCAGTAATCCTCGAGCCTCTTGTTCAAGGAGCAGGAGGAATGAATATGGTTAGGCCTCATTTTATAAAAAAAGTTTCAGAAATTATTAAGAATAATAATTCTTTGTTAATTGCTGATGAAGTTTTGACTGGGTTTGGAAGATGTGGAAGTCTTTTTGCGTTTCAAAAGGCAAAAATCGTTCCCGATTTAATAAGTATTTCAAAAGGCTTAACTGGTGGATTTTTACCAATGGGAATAACTTTATGTAAAGAAAAAATTTTTCAATCCTTCATTGATGATTCCCCAAGAAAAACTTTTTGGCATGGACATAGTTTTACTGCTAATCCTTTAGGTTGTGCTGCGGCAAACGCTAGCCTTGATTTATTAGAAAAAGAACCACACAAATACCTTTCATTTGAAGAAAAACATTTATCTCACTTAATTAAATTTCAAAACTTACCCTATATAAAAAAAATAAGGGTATCCGGCACAATTGCTGCCTTCGATTTAGATATTGGGAACAAAAAAGGTTATTTCAATAATATTGGGAAAGAAATAAAGAGTCTTGCAATAGAGCAAGGTTTATTTATTAGACCTCTCGGGAATGTTATTTATCTCTTGCCGCCTCTCTGCATAACCGATATTCAATTAGAAAAAAGTTACTGGATAATAAGGCAAATCTTAGAAAATCTTTAGATAGAAATTTAAGGTCCCTGCAGTATTGCATTTTCCACATCTTCTCTATTTATGCAATAGGAAAATAGTCTTTTAGTTTCTTGTCCTTCACTTTCCCAGATAACACTTAAATCTTCTTGTTCAAAAATAATAGTTGCATTCCAATTTGAAAGTAACAGATACCATTTAGATGGATTATTAATATCCTTCACAGCACCTAAATCAATTAGCCACAATTCCAATGATTGCAGTGAATTTTGATTGATAGGTTTTTTAGAGGGATCCACAGACTTTTTTAAAAAATTATTTAATTAGCCAAATCGGTATTGTCTCTAATTCTTTTCCAGTAAAAGAAGCAATAAAAATTGAACAAATTAAACTTATAGAAATTATGATAATTAAAAGAAACAACGAAAACAATTCTCCATTCGAAAAAGGTCTTCTATTTCCTATTAAATTTTGATTATTAGAATCGATTACTAAATTATTTAAAACGTTAGTATTATTTTTACTTCTAAAGTTTTCTTTTAGTTTTTCATCATATATTTTCCTTAAATTACTATTATTTAAATGTTCATAAGCTTCAAGAACTTCTTGAAATTTACTTTTAGCAACGTCTATTTCTAATGAAGTTGTATCGGGATGCAACTCAATTGAAAGTTTACAAAATGCCTTTCTTAATTCATGATTGGATGCATTTTCACTTACACCCAAAATTTTGTAATAGGAAGTTTTCCCTTTCAAAATAATCTTTTATTAATATTGTAATTCTAATAAATTTTTACTAAATAGAATGTATTTAATGGATGGTTAAAATTCATATTTACATCGAAATGAAAAAACAAAACATTCCAGAAGAAATTCTTTACTTAATAACTGAAGAAGAAATAAATTTATTTCAAGAGTTACAAATTAAAATTAAAGAATTAAATAATAAGACCAATCTCACAAGATTAACTGATGGGGATGATTATTGGGTATCTCAAGTTTTTGACAGCATTTGGCCATTCAAAGCTTTTACGAATATTAATTTTGATAATAAAAAATTTTTAGATATTGGATCAGGCTGTGGCTTCCCAGGTTTAGCTTATGCAATAACTCATCCTAATTCTGAGATATACCTAATTGATTCTTTGAAAAAGAAAACAGATGCAATAAAATTTTTAGTTGAACAAATCAATTTCAAAAACAATATTCATGTAATCAATGATCGTGTTGAGAACTTAGCCCACCAATCTTCAATGAGAAATAATTTTAATATTGCAGCAACTAGAGCAGTTAGTAATCCATCAACAGTTGCAGAATATATTCTACCAATGTTAAAAAAAGAAGGGTTTGGAGTTTTATACTGTGGCAAATGGACGAATGAAGAAAGCAAAAATCTAGATAAAACTCTAGAAATATTAGGAGGGAAAGTTAAAGATAAAAAAGAGATACAATTACCAAGAAATAAAGGCACCCGAAATATTATTCTTATTCAACCAAAGAATTTTTGTCCTGAAATTTACCCAAGAAAAGTTGGCAAACCTGAAAAAAATCCATTATGAAATTATTTTCTTGATAATCTTTTAGCATTCTTATCTCCAAACTTTTCTTTTAAATTTCTCAATTTTTTTATAACTTTTTTTGGATTTATATGACCTTCTAATACTTTCAATAATTGTCCTTCAGAAACATCTACATCTAGTAAATTTGCGTTGAATCCTGGGAACCAGTGGCTTCCATTACCAAGCAATTGATATCTAGCTCTTGCATATCCTTCCATACCCAACCAGTCAATTAAATTCGAAAGCCAAATCAGAACAGGAATATTAATATTTCCCGGCGTATATTCCCAACTTGGTAAATTTCTATTCCAATTTTGATGCCACTCTAAACCTAAGGAATTAATAGATTCCTGCCTTAATTTGTTAATTATCTTAGGCACATACTTCTCAGATTCTGATAACAACGAGACAGCTTCTAAATGCAGTGCAAAATCTGTCTCTTTTGCAATACCCACACTCAAAGTATGGACATTTTGATTTCTTAAGCAAAAAAGATCATTAAAAACTATAGGATGAAGTGGTTTACAAAATTCCAACATTTTTCTTGAGGGAGTATGAAGATGTCCCCCTTTATCAGTGGGACTTATTATGAAAACCCCAAGATCATGCTTATTGGCTAAATTAATAACCTTTGTATTTTCCTGATTAATGAAATACCAGTGCAAATTTACATAATCAAATAAGTTTGTTGATATGGCCTTTTCAATAAGTGAAGATTTTCCATGGGTTGAAAATCCAATAGATCCAATTAAATTTTCTTTTTGAAGATTCCTCAAAACATCAATGCAACCTCCATCTCGAATAGCTTGATGTAAATGTTCAGCAGTATTGATACCATGTATTGCTAACAAATCAATTTTTTTAACTTTCAATTTTTCAATACTAGATAATACATCTCGCTCAAAAATTTCCGGATCACTATTTGGAGGAATCTTTGTTTGGATTATATTTGGGATTTTCTTGCTATTCTTAAAACACATTCCTAATTGCACCTCGGAAGTTCCATAGTACTTAGCAGTTTCTACATGACTTAAACCATATTGTGTTGCAAGATCTAATATATTTTCTACTTTATTTTGTTCTTCGTATGAAACTTCAGAAAAGTCTAATTGATCCCAACTTTTTTGAAATCTCATGCCACCTAAAGATAAAACAGGAATCTTCAGATTGGTTCTACCAAATCTACGATATTGCATCTTTTTGATATTAGTGCTTATTCATTCTCGGTGGCTTTCCAAATGTTTGAAACATATCCCTATCGAGACTATCCTCTAAATCATCCAATTCTTCAAATTTGACCCAATGAATACAATCAACAGGGCATGTATCTATTGCTTCTTGTATGACATCAGAACTATCTCCATCTTGCCTAATAGCTCGACTTCTGCCATGAAATTCATCAACGGTGAAAGTATTCGAAGCGACGTGAACACAGTACTGACAACCAATACACCTAGCTTCGTCAACCCATACAGCTTTTTCGGCTAACTGACCACCTAAAACGGGCTCATAACCTGTAATCTCAAAATTATCTTCAGTATTATGAAATGGATCCGTAAAATCCATATCTTGACATTAATTTTCCCACTTGGTTAAGACCAATTCAATAGAACCATCATTTTTATTTTTTTGCTCTACGATTTGATATCCATCTTCTTGCGTTTTAGAAATGATTGTTTGGTAAGCATACATTTGTGTAACTTTTGATATAAATCTTTCTACTGGAATCTCAAATTTCCATAAATCAAGGTCAGTAACTAATTCATATGCATTAGAATTTTTATCCCATTTAAATCCAACTTGGGTATCACCCGGTAAATGCATGCTTATATCAACGGCTGTGAATTGACCTTTATATCCTTTTACAAACTTTTCTTCTTGATTGATAGTATAACCGAAATGATTTAAAGCCTTAATTAATGGCTCCGCTTCTTTAAGCTGGGTTTTAATCGTACTAAAATGTGACATTAGATTCGTTATTTAATTGTGTTAAGTTTTCACTTTGATTAGAGATGAAAGCATCAGATGTTTTATTCTTAACTGTTACTTTACCGAGAGCGTCTTCGAGATTTTTTGTAGCTTCATAGCATGAATTACCAGTAAACCCCTCGACAGTCTCTTCAACTCTTCCGTCTTGATGAATTTTGAATCTCAATGTTTTTTGAGGCATTAAATTCAAATACTGAGTACTTTTACTTTATATAGAATAACGAAATTTTTTTGTTTCAGTTGGTACAAGTTAATTAATTTTAATTTTTATATTGAATATCTAATAAATAAACTTTTTCAGTAATGTGCTAATAAAAATAAATTAAGAAATTTAGTTATAAAAACCTTGCATCCCCATCGAATCTAGAGCAGTTTTCGCTTCTTCCATAACGGATGGTTCTTTATCGAAAAGGGCTATTTTAGTACATTCATCGACGAAACTTTCTTGAAGTGTGTTGTTTAATTTTTCATACAATCTACACAATGACCAAATGCAATTACTTCTTACACCTGATTCATTATCTATCTTTAAACTTATTAAAAGTTGTTCTGCCGCTAATTGAGCGTTCTCAAAAGAAACATTGCCAATTTCAGCTAAAGAACTGGATGACCATAATCTTACTGCAGCAACATCATTCTTTAAAGCATTTATTAATGGTTCTAAAACAATTTGATTATCATAATTAGCCAAGCTCCATGCAGTTGCTCTTCTGACATAAGCATTATCATCAGTTTTCAAAAGACTGACAAGTTTTTGGACTGCGCTAGGACATGGATTACGACCTAAAGCATATACCGCACTCATTCTTTCAACAGGGCAAGGTTGATCGAGCAATGGTAACAAAAGGGGGAAAGACCTTTGGTCTCTAAACTCACAAAATATTCTTAAACCTTGTATTCTCTCTTCTCTATTACCTTTGAGCATTTTTAAAGCTTCATCACACTCTTGAGTGATATTTAAATCTTTTGAAAAAACATCTTCATCAATTTGTTCTAAAGGATCAATTTCAATTTCTAAAGCCAATTCTCTGGCTAAAACATCTGGATCAATTGCTATTTCAGCTAAACTTTCTTGATTAGGATCCTTATTTTTTGTCATTTGCAGAATCTAATAATATTAATTCATTGGAGCAGGTGACATCATATCTCCTGGCAACCAAATTCTTGCACTAACTGCAAAAAAGGCAATCCCAAAAAGTGCGACGATAGCGAAAGGTAAAATTTTTGTCTTAATAAAACCCAAAGATTCAACATTAATTAACACAATAATAGCCTGTTTAAGAGACTTTTAAAAAATTATTTTTGATAATATTTTCTTAGATAATATTATTTATTTCTTGCATTTTGTCTTAACTGACCACATGCAGCATTTTTATCGAGCCCTCTGCTTTTTCGCAAGCTTACAGCGATCCCATTTTGAGTAAGTCTAGATTGAAATGATTGAAGATTTTTTAGAGAGGCTCTTTGAAATTCAACCTCATCAATTTGGTTGTACTGTATTAAATTTACGTGGCATTGAAACCCTTTCAGCAAATAACTTAATTCAGTAGCATGTTCTAATTTATCGTTTACCCCACTTAGCATTAAATATTCAAAACTTACCCTCCGACCAGTATCTCTTACGAATTGCTTACAGTCTTCAATTATATTTTCGATCTCGTAGTTTTTTGCACTTGGTATTATTGTTTCTCTTATTTTTTGGTTTGAAGCATGTAGGCTTATTGCCAATGTAAATTGACAATTACCTAATATTTGAAAAGACTTTGCTGATAATTTATTTATCATTTTTGGGACAGCGACAGTGCTTACAGTTATCTTTCTCTGGCTAATTTTTAAATCCTTATTTATAGATCTAATTGATAAGAGCAAATCATCAATATTCAATAAAGGCTCCCCCATACCCATGAAAACAATATTGGTCACTTTTCTATTCATTTCATTTTCTATAAATAAAATTTGATCTAAAATTTCACTTGCTTTTAAAGATCTCTTCAAACCTTCCTTACCAGTTGCGCAAAATTTGCAATCCATTGGGCAACCAACTTGACTAGAGAGACAAGCAGTTAGTCTTTTTTCAGTGGGGATACCAACGCACTCAATACTTTCATTATCTTCTGTGGAAAGTAACAACTTCAGAGTACCATCGTTAGCTAAGTTTCTTTCTTGAATACTTAGATCACTTATTTTAAAACCATCATCTTTTAACTTCTTTCTAAAATCTAAAGGTAAGACTTCTATTTGATCAATATTTTTCTTCTTATTTCTGTAGTTATAAATCCAATTATAAATTTGGCGACCCCTAAAAGCAGCCTGACCGTAATCTAAAGCCACATTTTCTAGCTCTTTAGTACTACTTCCAAGAAGATTTTTCAAATTAAGTAGTCTTTATTTCAAAACTATTTTCACCATAACAGCAAACCATGTTTTAGGAAGAATTCTGTAAGAATAAGTGCGATAAAACCAATCATGGCAATTCTACCGTTAAGTCTTTCGTTATAAAAATGGAATCCGTAACGAGGTAATTTTCTTTTGGGGACAATTTCTGGCTTAATCATCACTAATATATCAAAAAATTTATTCTAGTCACTAAAAATAATAATAGATAATTTTTATTCATCAGAAAGAAGGCCCTCCTCCTGCAATCCCTCCAATGCAGCAGGATCTGGCAATTGATCTTCTGAGAATTGATTTTCAGCATTAGGCCTTGCGAAGGCTGCAAAATTACTCGAAGAAGGATCGATTCCATGTCGGTTTCTCGTTGTCTCCAGATCTTCATCACTAGGATCATCAAGTATTGCTGTAGAGCTTACGGAAGGAGATTGTGGCATATCGACTGTATAGTCTGGCCTTAAGTTCTGTGCTCTTCTATAGCCACCAGATTCTTCTGCAAGGATATCGGGATGAGGGCCGGCCTCTGAGGATAATTCCTCAACAAAACCGCTAAAACCAGTACCTGCAGGTATTAATCTACCGATGATAACATTTTCTTTCAAACCTCTTAACCAATCAGATTTACCTTCAATTGCAGCTTCTGTAAGAACCCTTGTTGTTTCTTGGAAAGATGCCGCTGAGATAAAGCTATCTGTATTGAGAGAGGCTTTAGTAATCCCCAACAAAACAGGAGTAAATTCTGCCGGAGCTCCCCCTGTAATTGCCATTGCTTGGTTTGTATCCTCCACTTGTCTCAACTCTATGAGTTCACCAGGCAAAAGAGTAGTATCCCCAGCATCTTCTATACGAACTTTACTTGTCATCTGTCTAACAATAACTTCAATGTGCTTATCATCGATTGCTACACCCTGTGACTTATAAACATTTTGAACCTCACTTACCATACTTCTTTGAAGTTTAGATATAGATTCTCGAGCGGCGTCTATCAGCGGTTTTTGATCTTTTAAATCATTGAAATAGCAATCTAATAGTTCATGCGGATTAATTGGACCATCAGTTAAAGATTCACCACCTGTAACTTGTTGTCCATCACTAACCATTATATTTTTTCCGATTAATAGTTGATATTCATTAATAAAATCATCCTTTTCAATGACCGACAACGAAACTGATTCTTCATCATCACCTTTTTTAATCTGAACAATTCCAGATTTTTTACTTAGAATTGCAGAGTCTCTAGGTCTCCTAGCTTCTAATAACTCTTCAATACGAGGCAATCCCTGTACGATATCTCCAGTTTTCTGCCTCTCAAAAACAAGTAAAGCTAAACCATCTCCCCTAAGAACTAAATCTCCGTCTTTAACATGTAAAACCGAATCAGGAGAAACCATATAAGGCCTGCCAAGTCTTAATGTTACTGAACTATTAGAAATTTCTTCTATTTCTCCACAAGAAGTCGATTTTACAGACTTACTAATAGGATCGCCATCAACTATTCGATCACCAATTTTAACTACTGCTTTATCACTTATTTTAATTTTAATTTTATCTTCTTGTCTTTCAACAATTAACCTTCTTATGGGCTCATCTTCAACAACATTTGGTAATTGAACCAATCCCTTTTCTTTACAAAGAATTTGAGTAGTAGCTATTACATCTCCAGCTTTTACTATTTGGTTATTCTTGACTTGCAGTTCTGTATGTGTTGAGCCATGACTAGAGTCAGATAAAGTATCTCTTCTTACAAGAATAGATTCCAAGATTACTAAATTTAATCGATTAATTGATGAATCATTTTTATCTTCGATCGACTCTACATCAATAGTCATTTGAGGAGTAGCATTAAAGCTTTCAATACTTAAGTGTGTTCTAAGTAATTCAACCCCTTCAACTGATTTTATCAATTCACCATCTTTGTAGGTGAGCCTTTGGATGGCTTTTAAGCCTAAGTGTGGTCCTTTTTCCTGCTTAACATGAGAAAGTTGGGGTAATTCCGCTTGGTCAGGAATAGTAAATTCTTCAACAGTTCTTAATAATAAGCCTCGACATTTAGGTGTTTCTAATTTTTGAACAAAAAGAATTTCTTGATTATCAACACCATCTAAAATCTTCTCGCCTGGATTTACAAGATTTCCTTCTTCTGTAAATCTATTCAAAACTTCTTCATCATCACACTCATGAAAGGTACCATTTCTTACAGTTATTTCACGAAGGATATCATTTTTTTGCGTGACAGTAACAATACCTGATGTTTGACTAAAGATATCTTTTACAACTTCTGTTCCAGCTTCAATCCATTTCATATCTTCAGTCATTAAAAGAGATATGTCCTTATTGATTTCATGTGTTTCTTGGGGAATCCAAAGCAAGGTTCCTCCTTGACTTACTTCAAAACCATTTTTAGATGATCTTGCTTTTTTGACACTTAATCCTGGTGCATACTTTACTAGACCACCAGTTTTTGTACGGAACCTTTCATCCGTTAAGTCTGCTATTACTTCACCATTACTGATTTTGCTTCCTGGAGAAATATTTAAACGATAAGATATACCATCGCTAGATTCCAAATTATATATTTGACCTGAATGGGTAGACTCTTCAATTAATTTAAAATTAGTTAACGACATTGAAGTAGTAACAATCTGAACTTCTCTTGAATCTCCTATTGATTCTCTTAATCGAATTTGTCCGCCAAACTCACTCGATTGACTTGCTTCTGCCAAAACAGTTCCTTCATTTACAGATTTTCCAGATGAGATAACCGGTCTTGCATTTGGTGGTAAGTTATAGACATCTCCAGCTAAAACCCACAATCTACCTAATCTTTGAGCTTTTAAAGTAATATTACCCTGCCTATCTGTTACCTCCTTTGGTTGAATAACCTTGTCGTACCTAACTTGACCAGCCAAATCACAGATAACATCTTTAGTTGCTTTTTCAACACTCTTTTTCACCGTTCCAGCAGTAATTTGAGCAACAGTTATATCAGAATTAATTTCTTCACCATCTTCTACAAATAAAAGCGATCCGCTAGAAACCTCAATTTTTTGAGCTTTGCCAGAATTATTTCCTTGAGGAACTATCTTTAGTATGAAATCAACTTCAGCTTGTTTAGCTTCTACACCATGTGGGGTTCTATAACCTCTAACCTTTGCTTTTGAACTAAATTCAACTTTACCAGTAATTTTTGATCTTACTACTCCACTTTCAGCAGTAGATACACCTCCAGTATGGAAAGTTCTCATTGTCAATTGAGTTCCTGGCTCACCTATAGACTGAGCAGCAATAATGCCAACTGCCTCACCTAAATCAACCAAATGATTATGAGCCAATGCCCATCCGTAACACCTCCTACAAACAGATCTATTAGCTTCACATGTTAATGGGGATCTTATTTTTACTTTTTTAATAGATGCTTTCTCAATTTCTCCTGATAATGAAGGATCTAATGCAGTGTTTTTGGGAACAATAAGATTTTCTTCGGCATCAAAAATATCCTCAGCGGTAAGCCTACCAAGAAGCCTTGCTCCAAACTTACCATCTTCAGCTTCCACTACTATTGATCGTTCTGTTCCACAATCTTCTTCCCTAACAATTACATCTTGAGCAACATCAACTAATCTTCGAGTCAAATAACCAGAATCTGCAGTTCTTAAGGCAGTATCAACCAAACCTTTCCTAGCTCCATATGAAGAAATTACATATTCAGTAACAGTGAGTCCTTCTCTAAAATTGGTTCTTATTGGCAAATCAATGATTTCTCCTTGAGGATTAGCCATCAATCCTCTCATACCAACAAGTTGTCTTACCTGAGACATATTACCCCTCGCTCCTGAATTAGCCATCATCCAAACGGAATTTAGAGGATCATTTTGATTGAAATTATTCTTGACAGCATCTACCAATCTCTCATTAGTTTCAGTCCAAGTATCTATAACTTTTGTGTGCCTCTCTACTTCGGTAATTTCACCAAGTCTATAGCATTCTTCTGTAGCAGATATTTGCTCTTCAGCTTGTCCTATTAAATCTTGCTTTGCTTCAGGAACTTTTAAGTCATCTACAGAGATAGAGACTGCAGCTTGGGTAGCGTATTTAAATCCTAAGTCCTTTAGATTATCAGCCATGGCTGCAGTGACAGCAGTCCCATGAGTTTTATAAGCCCAAGATACTAAATTTTTTAAACCTTTCTTATCAACTACCTTGTTCTTAAATGATGGTGGGGTTTTAGCGAGAGCAGGCATTGTAACTAAATTGTTCTTTTTAGAGTTTTTAGTAGTTTTACGTACTCTGGATGTTTTTTTAGGTTTAGATGAAGTCATGATTTTAAAGTAAATGAAAAATAGTTTTTAAAGATTACGTTTTAGATACAGAATCTATGATGGTATAGTTCATAACTACTCTCCCAACAGTTGTCAGTATAAATCTACTTATTAAGTTATTATCAGAGTCAAATCTGTCCCTTCTTAAATTCCAGATCTCTAATCTTGAACTATCTTCTAGCAATTGAGTTTTTTGTGGACTACGCATTTCGTCTTCATCTTCGACTTCTCCATTAAATCTAACCCAAATCCATTCGTGTAGGCTGAGTCTTTTATCTTCAAAAGCGAAAATAACATCTTCTAATGAAGCAAAAGTAGTCTTATTATCTCCAAATTCTGGTTTTTGATAATTCGGTTGCAGAGCCGTTAGATAATAAGATCCCAAAACCATATCTTGTGATGGAGTCACGATTGGTTCACCGGTAGCAGGAGAAAGAATATTATTACTTGCCAACATAAGCATGCGTGCTTCAGTTTGTGACTCTAAAGCTAAAGGAACATGAACTGCCATTTGATCTCCATCGAAGTCAGCATTGAATGCAGGACAAACTAAAGGATGAAGTTGTATTGCTCTACCTCCCACTAATTTCGGTTCAAAAGCTTGAATTCCTAAACGATGCAGCGTAGGGGCTCTATTCAAGAGAATTGGATGCCCTTCAATAACTTCCTGAAGTACCTGCATAACTTCGTCATCAGCTTTTTGTATTAATTTTTTTGCAGCTTTAATATTATTTACAATATTTTGTCGTATTAATCTATGAATTACGAAAGGTTGAAAGAGCTCTATCGCCATTTCTTTTGGGAGGCCGCACTGATGCATTTTTAATTTTGGACCCACAACTATTACAGATCTTCCTGAATAGTCAACACGCTTTCCAAGAAGATTCTGTCTAAATCTTCCTTGTTTTCCTTCAATTATGTCGCTTAGGGACTTAAGAGCCCTATTATTTGCTCCAACAACAGTTCTTCCTCTCCTTCCATTATCGATAAGGGCATCAACTGCCTCCTGAAGCATTCTTTTTTCGTTTCTTACGATAATTTCAGGAGCTAAAATTTCTTGAAGCCTTGCCAGTCTATTATTTCTATTAATAACTCTTCTATATAAGTCGTTTAAATCTGAAGTTGCGAATCGTCCCCCATCAAGCTGAACCATAGGTCTAAGATCAGGAGGTATAACTGGGATTGCATCTAAAACCATCCATTCTGGTTTGGCATTAGTTGCAATGAAATTATCAATAACTCTTATTCTTTTAATAAGTTTTGCTCTCTTTTGCCCTTTGCTGTTAGTAATTTCTTCTCTAAGTTCCTCCGCAACCTGATTTAAATCAAGGTCCTCAAGTAATTGCTTGAGTGCCTCTGCACCAATTCCAACAAAAGGTTCATTTTCGATAGTTGAATCTTCAGCATAAATTTCATCTTCAATTTCCAGCCACTCATCCTCCGTGAGTAATTGCTTATATTTAAGTTCTTTATGATCACCAGGGTCTAAAACAACATAACAATTAAAATAAACTATTTGCTCTACATCCCTAAGAGGAATATCCAAAAGTATCGCAACATAACTAGGTATTCCTTTCAAATACCAAACATGGGAAACTGGCGCAGCAAGTTTTATATAACCCATCCTATGTCTTCTGACTCGACTTTCAGTCACTTCAACCCCACATCTTTCACAAACAATGCCGCGATGTCTTACCCGTTTGTACTTCCCACAATGGCATTCCCAATCTTTAGAGGGCCCAAAAATCTTTTCGCAAAACAACCCATCCATTTCCGGTTTAAGTGTCCTGTAATTTATTGTCTCTGGTTTAGTGACTTCACCAACTACTTGTCCATTAGGCAATGTCCTCTGCCCCCAATCCATTATTCTTTGTGGAGAAGCTATTGAAATTTTGACGTAATCAAAGTGATTTTCAGTTCTTAAGTTGCTGTTTGTCATTTTGGATAATTTAAATTAAAAAGGTTTCAATTTGATATTTAATCTTCCTCATATTCAGAGGTTCCGAGAGATTCGTAAGTAGGTCTCGATGGAGTATTTCTCCTCGGATTGATATCTTGCATTAAATCTACTTCTTTGCCTTCATCTGTATAAACTCCTATATCCAAGCCTAGAGATTGTAATTCCCTCATAAGAACTTTAAATGATTCAGGGGTACCTGGCCTTGGGATCGGTTTACCTTTTACGATTGCATTAAGAGCTTCATTTCTTCCTTGCATGTCATCAGATTTAACTGTTAACAATTCTTGCAGAGTGTAAGCGGCTCCATAAGCTTCAAGAGCCCATACTTCCATTTCTCCAAGCCTTTGTCCACCTTGCTGAGCTTTACCACCCAATGGTTGCTGTGTAACTAAAGAGTAAGGCCCAGTAGATCTAGCATGAATTTTATCATCCACCAAATGAACTAACTTGAGGAAGTGAGAGTATCCAACAGCAACTGGCTGATCGAAAGGTTCCCCTGTCCTACCATCTTTAAGTAATAACTTTCCAGGGTCATCGGGATTGTAAACCCAAGCTTTACCTGGCTGTTTTGAAGCTTCCTCTAAAAATGCTTGAACAGTTTGATGTGATTTTTCAGCTCCATACATTTCATCAAATGGAACGACTTTAACCCGGCAATTTAAGTTAGAAGCTGCCCAGCCCATAAGTAATTCAAAAACTTGACCAACATTCATCCTACTTGGAACACCTAAAGGATTAAGAACAATATCTACAGGCGTTCCATCAGGTAAATAAGGCATATCTTCTCTGGGTAAGATTCTGCTAATAATTCCTTTATTTCCATGCCTCCCAGCCATTTTGTCACCTACTTGAATCTTTCTTCTCTGAGCGACATAAACCCTAACAACCATATTGGCTCCTGGAGGCAATTCATCACCTTGTTCTCTAGTATAAATACGAACGTCTAAAACCCTTCCCTTCTCAGTTTTAGGTACTCTCAGGGAATTATCTCTTACATCTCGAGCTTTTTCACCGAAAATGGCTCTTAAGAGTTTTTCTTCCGGTGGTTGGTCTGATTCCCCTTTTGGAGTCACTTTCCCTACAAGGATATCTCCACTCTCGACAAAAGCACCAATCCTAATAATTCCCATCTCATCAAGATTATTCAAGCTTTCTTCCGAGATATTGGGAATCTCTCTCGTTATCTCTTCAGGCCCTAACTTCGTTTGTCTTGCTTCAATTTCATATTTTTCAATATGCACTGAAGTATATAAATCATCAGTTACCATCCTCTCGCTCACAAGAATTGCATCTTCGTAGTTGTACCCCTCCCATGGCATGTAAGCGATTAAAACGTTTTGGCCAAGGGCAATTTCTCCTCCTTCACATGCAGATCCATCTGCTAAAACCTGACCAGATATAACTCTATCTCCAATTTTCACTATAGGTCTTTGGTTAAGGCAAGTATCTTGATTTGATCTTTGATATTTCTGAAGATAGTGAAAATGTTCATTACCGTCCTCATCTTTGACGACAATCTCATTAGCATCTACGTAAGATACAATTCCATTAACTTTTGTTATGGGAACCATCCCCGAATCTCTAGCAACTTGAGATTCTAAACCTGTACCAACTAAAGGACGCTCTGGCCTGAGCAATGGAACGGCTTGGCGTTGCATATTTGATCCCATGAGAGCTCTATTAGCATCATCATGTTCCAAGAAAGGAATAAGTGAAGTAGCAACTGAAATCACCTGAACCGGAGAAAGCTGAACGTAATCAACTTGATGAGGAGGAACTTTTTCAAAATCTTGTCTATATCTGACTGGTATTAAATTTGCAATTATGTTTCCATCCTTGTCAGTTGCGACGTCTCCTGGAGCCACCCTACACTCATCTTCTAAATCAGCAGAAAGATAGACAGGATTACCTTCTTTATCCACTTTACCGTTTTTGACTTCCCAAAAAGGTGTTTCAATGAAACCATATTCATTAACTCTCGCATGGGTAGCTAAAGAATTTATAAGTCCTGCGTTAGGGCCTTCAGGTGTCTCGATAGGACATAATCTTCCATAATGCGAAGGGTGTATGTCTCTTACTGCAAAGCCTGCTCTTTCTCTAGTTAAACCTCCAGGACCCAATGCTGAAATTCTTCTCTTATGTGTTAATTCAGCTAGAGGATTAGTTTGATCCATGAACTGGCTTAATTGACTCGAGCCAAAAAATTCCTTTATAGCGGCGACCAAAGGTTTCGGATTTACCAGTTGGGCGGGAGTTAAAGAATCTGTTTCTCCTACAGTCATTCTTTCTTTAATAATTCTCTCTAAACGATTAAGTCCAACCCTGACTTGATTTTGCAGAAGTTCTCCAACAGATCTAACCCTTCGATTACCAAGGTGGTCAATATCATCCAAACTAGCACCACCAATGTCCAATTCTAGATTAATTAAGTAATCAATTGTAGAGAGAACATCTTCATGGGTAAGTGTTCTCACATCGTTTGGCACGGTAAGTCTCAATTTTTTATTGATTTTATATCTACCAACTCGGCCTAAATCATATCTTTTAGGATCAAAAAATCTACTATGCAACAGCTGTTGGCCTCCTGAAACAGAAGGAGGTTCACCAGGACGCAGTTTCTTATATAGCTCAAGTAATGCCTGGTCTTCTGAATTTATACCCTCGTCATTAGCTGACTCAATTGAGTTTTGATAAAACTCAGGATGCCTGAGTTTATCGACAACATCATTGTCTGAAAGACCCATCGCTCTCATAAGAACGTGAACATTAATTTTTCTAGTTTTGTCAACTCTCACATAAAGTAGATTATTTTTGTCAGTTTCGAATTTTAACCAAGCACCTCTATTAGGGATAACGCTAGCGTTGTAGGTCCTTCGACCATTTTTATCGAGTTCATCTTTGAAATATACACCGGGACTGCGAACGATTTGATTAACAATAACTCTTTCAGCACCATTAATGATGAAAGTTCCTCTTTCAGTCATTAATGGTAGTTCGCCTATAAATACTTCTTGTTCTTTAATTTCACCTGTCTCTTTATTAATTAATCTGCAAGTTACATACATTTGAGATGCAAATGTAGCATCTCTTCTTTTGGCTTCCTCAACATCATGTCTAGGTCTTTTTAACCTGTATTCTTCACCGATGAAATGTAATTCTAATTTACCTGTGTAATCAGAAATTGGAGAAAAATTCTGTAGTTCTTCAATTAAACCCTTTTCCAAAAACCATTTAAAGCTTGCTCTTTGTACTTCAACTAAATCTGGTAGATAAGTAGCCGTTTTTGCTACCTGTAAAGCGCTACTGCTCATCCAAGAAAACCTGCGATTTTGTGAGATTTACTATTTACTAATAATCTACTCAATATTTTAGTTATTTAACTTTTCACTTAAATGAGATAACCATTAAATCTCGATTTCAACAAAAAATCAATTTGATTTATTATGAATTAAATTTTGTTTAATGATGACAAATCATTAACTGTGTAAGTTAAAAGCTAAAAATTAAGAAAAATTTCCAGTAATTCCTTATATTAACAGCTGCTCCGTCAAATTAACAAGTCAAATTTAAACAAATCTTCAGCATTCTTAGATGACTCTTTAGCAATTGTGTTTATTTCAGTAGATCTTAATTCTGCCATAAATTTTGCAACATTTTCAACAAATGCAGGTTCGTTTCTTTTACCTCTATGAGGGACAGGAGCCAAGAATGGCGAATCAGTTTCAATTAAGTATTTATCATTTGGGACTATTTTGGCACACTCATGAATTTCATGTGCTTTTGGGAAAGTTACTATTCCACTAAAACTGATGTAAAAACCAAGATCCAGGAATTGCTTCATTTCATTTGGAGTACCTGTCCAACAATGAAGTACACCATCGGGACATTTACCTTTATTAGAGAGATCACTACATATCTCAATCATTTCATTTGCAGCATCTCTGCAATGGATAATTACAGGCAATTTAAGTTCATAAGCTAACTCCATTTGCGGAATAAGTGCTTCAATTTGCTGAGTTTTATTTTCATTTTTAAAAAAATCCAAACCTAATTCCCCAATAGCTACAACTCTTCTATCTTCTTGAGCTGATTTTCTTAACAGAGATTTTGAACTTAGTTCCCATTTTTTTGCTTCTAGAGGATGTAATCCAACTGAATAGTAAATTTCATTAAATTCACGAGATATTTTTTTCAACTTAGGAATCTCTGTTAATTCACAACAAGCATGAACTAATTTTTTTATGCCTTTTGAACGTAACCTTAAAACTACTTCTTCAAGATCTCTCTCAAAATTTTCAAATATTAAGTGACAGTGAGAATCTATGAGTTCTATATTGCTCATAATTCGTATATGCCTTTTTACTTTGTGATCAGAGTAGTTTTTACAACATTGTTAATTTTTGATTTTCTATTAGCTCCATTATTCTTGTGAAGAACATTTTTTTTAACTGCTTTATCAATTAAACTAAAGGCTTTATTAAGGCTTGAAGTGACTAAATTTTTATTTTCCTCGTTTGGTTCTTTTTTATATTTTTCGCAATTTTCTAAGGTTTTTTTAGTCAGAGTTCTTACTGTAGATTTGTATGATTTATTAATTAAACGATTTCTTTCTGCAATTTGTATTCTCTTTTTTGCTGATTTGTTATTGGCCACAGAGTGTACATTAATAGAAGACTTACATCATAACAAATAAATCGACTACTAATCAATCATATATAATTTAGAAAGTTATTAAATCAGGTTTTGAGCCTTTCAATTTGAAAAAATTAAGCATATGAAGATAATAAATAATAAAACACAAGCTATTGAAGAATTAAAAAGGATTTCTAACCGAACTAATTCAGAAAATAATAATAAAGTAAATAAAATTGTTGAAGAAATTCTTCAAGAGGTAAAATTTTCTGGAGATAAAGCAGTAGAAAAATATACCAAAAAATTTGATGGTTACGATCCTAAGCCTATGCAAGTGAATGCGGATCAATTAAAGAATGCATGGGATGAAATTGATAACAATTTGAAATGCTCACTTGACGAAGCTCACAAAAGAATTCAAAAATTCCATGAAAAAGAAATTCCTCAATCTTTCACACTAAAAGGTGAATATGGTGATATTGTCCAAAGAAGATGGAAACCAGTTAAAAATGCAGGTATTTATATTCCTGGAGGAAGAGCTGCTTATCCAAGTACTGTATTAATGAATGCAATTCCAGCAAAAGTAGCAGGAGTAAAAGAAATCATAATGGTATCGCCTGGGAATAAAGAAGGGGAAATAAACAAAACTGTTTTAGCTGCAGCTTACTTATCAGGTATCAATAAAGTATTTAGGATTGGAGGAGCTCAAGCAATTGGTGCATTAGCATTTGGCACAAATCAAATCAAAAAAGTTGATGTTATATCAGGTCCAGGAAATATATATGTTACGACCGCAAAAAAACTCATTTATGGCTCCACAGGAATTGATTCATTAGCTGGTCCAAGTGAAATATTAATCATTGCAGATGAAACAGCTCAAAGCACCCTTATAGCATCTGATCTACTAGCGCAAGCAGAACATGATCCTTTGGCTTCGGCAATACTACTAACTACATCAAAGAATCAGGCAAAAGAAGTTTTAGAAGAACTTTATAAAAAAATAGATAATCATCCAAGAAAAGAAATTTGCATGCAATCAATAAAAAATTGGGGTTCAATTGTGATTTGCGAGAATTCTGAACAATGTGTTGAACTAAGCAATAACTTTGCCCCTGAACATCTAGAAATTCTTACTGTAGAGCCAAAAAAAATTCTTGCAGGCATAGAGAATGCAGGAGCTATTTTTTTAGGAAAATGGACTCCAGAAGCTGTTGGAGATTATCTTGCTGGACCAAATCATACTTTACCGACATCAGGTAATTCTAGATTTAGCGGGTCTTTAGGGGTTGAAACTTTTATGAAAAATTCTTCAATAATAGAATTTAATGAAGAAAGTTTAAAAGTTAATAGCCTTGATATTATTAATCTAGCTAAAAGTGAGGGTTTACATAGTCACGCTAACTCAGTGCAAATAAGATTTGAAGATTAGCTAGCTCTTGAGGGTGAGTAAACCACTGGAGTATTGTTTTCAATTTTACCAACTAATACTTTATCTGTAAGATCAACGAATAATCCATTTTCTAATACTCCTGGAATATTATTAATCGTCATTTCAATTTCTTTTGGATTATTAATGCCATCATCAAATAATACATCTAAGATGAGGTTACCTTGATCAGTAACAACTGGGCCAGCTTTTTTAGTAGCCATTCTTAAAGTAGAACTACCTTTCATCTCTGAGATAACTTCCTGAACTTGCTTCCAAGCATTTGGAAGAACTTCTACAGGTAAAGGAAAAGATAGATTTAAATTTTGTACTAGTTTAGTTTCATCAACAACAATCAGCAATTGATCAGATTTAGATGCTACTAACTTTTCTCTCACATGGCATGCTCCTCCTCCTTTAATTAATTGAAATTCTGGATCAACTTCATCTGCTCCATCAATAGCTAAATCAATTTGAGATACAGAAGCTAAATCGATAAGCGGGATATTCAGTTCAAGCGCTAAAACTTCTGATTGAAAAGAAGTTGCAACACCTCTTATATTTTGGAGTTTCCCAGAACGCATTTCATCAGCAAGGCTTTTTATCATTAACGCAGCTGTAGATCCAGAACCTAATCCAAGAATCATGTCACTTTTTACTTCCCTTATTGCTGCATCAGCAACAACTTGTTTCATTTGAGTTTGTGAATCCAAAATCTTTTTCTCTAATGGTTATAGATTATTAAATTTCAATGGAAGCTTTATGTCAAACCTGGGAGAGGTTCTGGTTTGATATTTATCTGTATCTCTTTATTATCTCTCAAAATATTTAAAAGAAATACTTTTCCTATCTGAGCTTTTTCTACTTCATCTAGTAAAGTTTTAGGCTCATTTATAGAGATATTTTCGGCTGCTATTACTAAATCGCCTCTTCTTAAACCAGCTTTTTCAGCGGGGCTATTAGGTATTACAGATTGAATTAGCGCTCCATTTCTTTCGGGTAATTGAACTAAAGAATTGGGATCTCGATTATGTTCTTTAGCAATTCTAGGATTTAAAGAAATTAATTGTACCCCTAAATATGGATGAATAACTTCCCCATTTTTGAGTAGCTGATCAGAAACACTTTTAGCCAGATTGATGGGAATCGCAAAACCTAGACCTGCTCCAGGACCACTTCTTACTAATGTATTAATTCCAATTACCTCGCCATTGGAATTTATGAGTGGTCCCCCTGAATTTCCTGGATTTATTGCCGCATCAGTCTGAATAAGATCCAACCTTTTGTCTGAAAATCCTAAACTATTAATATCTCTATGCAGGCTGCTTACAATCCCTAAGGTAACTGTTTTTTCAAGACCGTAAGGAGTACCAAGAGCTATTGCCCAATCCCCAACTTCAAGATCTTCAGAATTTCCAAGTGGAGCAAAACCAGAATAAGCATCTTCATCAATTTTTACTAAAGCAAGATCAGTTACTGTATCCGTTCCCAAAACTTCACCATCACAAATAGATCCATCTGCCAAAGTAACTGAAACATTATCGACTCTTTCTACGACATGAGCGTTTGTAAGAACCAAACCATTCTCATTAATAATAACCCCAGAACCTTGTCCTCTCTCCCTTTCAGGAGTAATACCTTGCTCACCAAGTAAATCCCTTAATAAAGGGTCAAGTAAAGTAGGATCAAATTGTTGTCTCTCTACCAAGCGCTCAGTGTCAATTTTTACGACTGCAGGGCCAATATTTTTAACTGCGGATGATACGAAATTATGACTTTCTGAAGAAGTTAAAGCTAAAACTTGAGTATCTTGAAAGAAATTGAGTATGCAAAAACAAATAACAATGAATATTTGGATTAAATTAATAAATTTAATCTTGAGATAATTCATTTCATTAATAGTTTTTGAGTTTATTTAATAAATCTAATTGAAGAAAGAGATTATTGTTGTTTTTTTGTTTACATCCATAAAATGCAAATTTTTAAATTTTTCTGTAGAAAAAACTTCTTAATGTGTGAAAATAAATTTTAAATAAATCTATAAATAAATTTGAATAAAGAAAACAAAAGTAAACTAGAAGCCTTACTAGAAAAAGTTGCTAATGAGCGGGATTTAGAAATCTGCGGTTTAAATATACAAACTAATCAAAAGCCAATTGTTATTGAAATAACTATAAAAAAAACTAATGGGGATGACATTTCCTTAGATGATTGTGCGCTATTTAATACCCCAGCATCTTACGAAATAGAAAAATCAAATCTTTTTAATTGTTCATATGTGTTAGAAATTAGTAGTCAAGGGGTCAGTGATGAACTAACCTCAGAAAGAGACTTCAAAACTTTTAAAGGTTTTCCAGTTAATGTTGAGTTAAACCAAAAGAATTCAAAAATAAAATTCCTGAATGGTTTACTTTATGAAAAGTCTAAAGATTATTTAGCCATTAACATAAAAGGTAAGATTAAAAAAATCCCTTTTGATGAAGTACTAAAAATTAGTCTTTGTACATTAAAAGATTAATTATTTTCAACCATTATTCAATTTCCCATCATAGATGGCATTAGTTATTCTCCCAGGTTTAAGCAATCTCATTGAAGATATTAGTGAGGAAAAAAAGTTACCTCCTAGTATCGTGGAATTAGCCTTACGCGAAGCTTTATTAAAAGGATACGAAAAATATAGAAAAACTTTTTACATTGGAGTTAACCCAGATCCATTTGATGAAGAATATTTCAGTAATTTTGATGTTGGACTAGATCTAGATGAAGAAGGTTATAGGATATTATCGAGTAAAATAATTGTTGAAGAGGTTGAGAGCGAAGATCATCAAATATCTCTTGTAGAAGTTAAACAAGTAGCTGAAGATGCTCAAATAGGTGACACAGTTGTTTTAGACGTTACTCCAGAAAAAGAGGATTTTGGGCGAATGGCTGCTTCAACAACAAAGCAAGTTTTAGCCCAAAAATTAAGAGATCAACAACGAAAAATGATCCAAGAAGAATTTGCGGATTTGGAAGATCCTGTTTTAACTGCAAGAGTTATAAGATTTGAAAGACAATCAGTCATTATGGGAGTTAGTTCGGGTATTGGTAGACCTGAAGTAGAGGCCGAACTTCCCAAGAGAGATCAATTACCAAATGATAATTATAGAGCAAATGCAACTTTCAAAGTTTTTTTGAAAGAAGTTAGCGAAATTGCAAGAAAAGGGCCGCAACTTTTTGTAAGTAGAGCAAATGCCGGTTTAGTGGTTTATTTGTTTGAAAATGAAGTCCCTGAAATTCAAGAAGGTACAGTGAAAATTGTCGCTGTTTCAAGAGAAGCCAACCCTCCTTCAAGAGCTGTTGGGCCGAGAACAAAAGTAGCTGTTGATAGTGTTGAAGAAGAAGTAGACCCAGTAGGCGCCTGTATTGGAGCTAGAGGAGCAAGAATTCAACAAGTAGTTAATGAATTAAGAGGAGAAAAAATTGATGTTATTAAATGGTCATCTAATCCAATACAGTATATTTTAAACTCTTTAAGTCCTGCGAAAGTCGATCAAGTAAGACTTGTAGACCCAGCAGGGCAACATGCGCACGTACTGGTTCCTCCTGATCAATTAAGTCTCGCAATTGGTAGAGAAGGTCAAAATGTAAGACTTGCCGCAAGATTAACTGGTTGGAAGATTGACGTTAAAAATTCACATGAATACGATCAGGAAGCTGAAGATGCTGCAGTCTCTGAATTAATCATTCAAAGAGAAGAGGAAGAGAATCTCCAGAGAGAAGCTGAACTAAGATTAGAAGCAGAACAAGCTGAGCGTGCTGCAGAAGATGCAAGATTAAGAGAGCTTTATCCCCTTCCCGAAGATGAAGAAGAATATGGAGAGGAACAATACGCAGGAGAAGAATTCACAGATAACGATCCATTAGAGACTCTTCAAGATACTGAGATATCTGCCAAAGAGGAGAAAAAACGGTGATACAACAAAACCCTGTTTTGCGTGTATGCATTTCATGTAGAAAAACATATGACAGGAAAGATCTTTTAAAGATTACTAAAGATTATAAGCAAGGAATCATGCTTCAAAAGGGAATGGGGAGATCAGCTTACATTTGCAAGTCAAAAAAATGCTACTCAGATTCAAAGATCAAAAAAAAGCTTCAAAAAGCTTTAAAAACATTTTTGGAACCTGAATTTGTTGAAATTTTTGAAAAAGAAATTACAAGCTACAATAACAATCCCCATTAAGGGAATATAATTAAATTAAATCCTCTTCTATTTCAAAAGAGTACAAATCAGATTAAATGACTATCAGCGATAAAATCAGAATTTACGAACTTTCCAGAGACTTAAATCTGGAAAATAAAGATATACTGGATGCCGCGCAAAAACTTTCAATTTCTGTAAAAAGCCATAGCAGTTCTATTAGTGCAGAAGAAGCAAAAAAAATTAAAAATCTTATTAATAAAAAGAATTCAGATAAAAAAATACTTTCCATTAATAAACCTTCAATCAAAAAAGATAATTTCAAACAAAACAAAGAAGATAAATCTCCTTTTATTTCTTCTAAAAAAGGCACACCTCTCAAAGATAATTCAAACAAAAAACCCTTATTGATAAAACCACTTAACAAGCCTGAGAGTGTAAAAATAATTTCAAATCAACTTCAAAATCCTAATAAACCTAATATCGTTAATAGTTCACAATCTCGAGCAAATCTTACAAATACAAATTTAAATATTAAAACTTCACAAAATTTAAACCAAGATAAAAAAACTTTCGAAAATAATACAACTACGCCTATCAAAAGCCCGGCAAAACCACCTATTCAATTAATTGCAAAGCCTAAAAATATAAATAATAATGTTAAATCTAATGAATCTACCCAGAACAACTCAAGTGCAGGGGATAACAGAAGACTATCAAACAAACCTGATCAAAATACGAACAAACCTAAAACAAAAAATTATAATAATAGATCAAAAACCCCTGAGCTCGTAGGAGCTCCAATAAGAAGAGAAGATCCAAAAATAAATCCAAATAAGCAAAACATTGCTTTTAAACAAAATGGCTCAAACAGATTTGGTTCTCCCAACAGACCTGGCATGCCCAATAATAGGCCTGGTTTAAGAAACAAACCTTCAGATCAAGGCAGACCTGGCTCATTTAACAGGCAAGGCAATCCCAATAAACCTGGCATGCCCAATAATAGGCCTGGTTCTAAATTCAATGGCCAAAATTCCCCTGGGATAAGGAAGCCAGTATCACCTAACGAACTTTTACAACTTCAAAAAAATAATAAATCTGAGAAAGACAACATAGATAAAAAGAATAACGCGAAACAAAATATCAATGCACCTAATCAGAAGGCTAAAGCGCCTAATATTCGTCCAAATGCTACTTCAAGTTCCAAAAAACCTCCTCACAGAGCATTTTCAAATAGTTCAAAGAAACCAGGGAAGACTGACTGGGACGATAGCGCAAAACTTGAAGCATTAAGAAGTAAAAATCCTCAAAAACAAAGGCAGAAAGTTCATATTATTGGAGAAAATGATGATTCATTAACATCTGAAACCAGTGGATATTCAGGTGAGAAAATTTCAATTTTATCAGCAAGTCTGGCGCGTCCTAAGAAAGAAAAGTCTGAAGAAACTAAATCTCAAAAATCTATCAAACAATTTAAGAAGAAGAAAAAAGAGACCACAAGACAGAGGCAGAAAAGGAGAGCAATGGAATTAAAGGCTGCCAAAGAGGCCAAACAAGTAAGACCTGAAATGATAATAGTTCCCGAAGATAATTTAACTGTTCAAGAATTAGCTGATAAATTAAGCCTTGAAAGTTCTGAAATCATAAAATCTCTTTTCTTCAAAGGCATAACGGCAACTGTTACTCAATCACTTGACTTAGCAACTATCGAAACAGTAGCAGAGGAATTTGGTGTGCCTGTTTTGCAAGATGATATCCAAGAAGCTGCTAAGAAAACAGTTGATATGATTGAATCTGATGATATTGATAATCTAATAAGAAGACCGCCTGTTATTACAGTGATGGGTCATGTAGATCATGGCAAAACCAGTCTTTTAGATTCCATCAGAGAATCAAGAGTAGCTTCAGGGGAAGCAGGGGGCATCACTCAACACATAGGAGCTTATCAAGTTGAATTTGAACATGAATCTCAAAAGAAAAAATTAACTTTTCTTGATACCCCAGGTCATGAAGCATTTACAGCAATGAGAGCAAGGGGTACTAAGGTTACAGATGTAGCTGTTCTTGTAGTTGCTGCAGATGATGGTTGCAGGCCTCAAACGCTAGAGGCTATCAGTCATGCAAGAGCTGCAAAAGTACCAATAGTTGTTGCAATAAATAAAATTGACAAAGAAGGGGCTTCTCCAGACAGAGTAAAGCAGGAACTATCAGAAAAAGATTTAATTGCTGAAGATTGGGGAGGCGATACAGTGATGGTTCCAGTAAGTGCTATCAAAAAACAAAACATTGATAAATTACTCGAAATGATCTTATTAGTTTCAGAGGTAGAAGATCTACAAGCTAACCCTGATAGATTTGCAAAAGGTACTGTTATTGAAGCCCACCTAGACAAAGCAAAAGGACCTGTGGCTACTTTGTTAGTCCAAAATGGAACCTTGAAATCTGGAGATGTTTTAGCTGCGGGTTCAGTCCTCGGAAAAATTAGAGCAATGGTTGATGAACATGGTAATAGAATCAAAGAAGCAGGGCCATCATTCCCAGTGGAAGCGTTAGGATTCAGTGAAGTACCTACTGCAGGGGATGAATTCGAAGTCTACCCTGATGAGAAAACTGGTCGAGCCATTGTCGGAGAAAGGGCCACAGATGCTAGAGCCACAAAATTAGCTCAGCAAATGGCCTCTAGAAGAGTTAGCTTATCATCCTTATCAACTCAAGCAAATGATGGAGAACTTAAGGAGTTAAACTTAATTCTTAAGGCTGATGTACAAGGTAGTGTTGAAGCGATATTAGGATCACTAGAACAATTACCAAAAAATGAAGTCCAAGTCAGAGTCCTACTTTCTGCTCCCGGAGAAATAACTGAGACAGATATCGATCTCGCTGCTGCATCTGGGTCAGTAATCATTGGATTTAACACCTCATTGGCTTCTGGCGCTAAGAGAGCAGCTGATGCTAATGACGTTGATATAAGAGAATATGAAGTAATTTACAAGCTCTTAGAAGATATTCAATTAGCAATGGAGGGGCTACTTGAACCCGATCTCGTCGAGGAATCTTTAGGGCAAGCTGAAGTTAGAGCAACTTTCTCAGTTGGTAAAGGGGCCATAGCAGGCTGTTATATACAAACTGGTAAATTGCAAAGGAATTGTTCTCTGAGAGTTATTAGATCAGAGAAAGTAATATTTGAGGGTAATTTAGACTCTCTAAAAAGAGCTAAAGATGACGTAAAAGAAGTAAATACAGGATTTGAATGTGGAGTTGGCTGCGATAAATTCTCTTCATGGGTTGAAGGAGATTTAATCGAAGCATTCAAGTTTGTCACCAAAAAAAGGACATTATCACAATAATTAAACCTCTAGTTTATTAATCTTTATTTCTGTCAAAGATTAATAAAGTAGGAAATATTACACAAGCACCAAACTGTATGAGAAGATTATTTAGCTGCAATTCAGTTCCATTCGCAATTCTAGAAAGCATTATTAGAAGTCCCAAAAATGCAGAACCGCTAAAAGCTATCCACAATATTCTTCTCAATCCTTTGAAAGGAGCTTGGGATTCCTTTAATAATTTCTTTTTCAATTCAGGATCTATTTTTGACATAAATTCTTACAATTATAAAATTAAGTCTATATGAAAAATTCAATATTTAATTTGGCCGGTGTAGCTCAGCGGTAGAGCAACTGTCTCGTAAACAGTAGGTCATTGGTTCAATTCCAATTATCGGCACTTTTATAGCAAATTAAAATGGTTAATAAAATTTTAAAATTTAGAAATCTCTTTAAATTATTTGTTTTTATTCCTCTTATATTTTATTTTGGTAAAAGAAGTTATATTGCGTTTGATGAAGGATTTTATGCACTTCAAGCTAGATGGATATTAGATAAGGGCAACTGGACAATTCCTCTATGGTGGGATGGATATGTATTAGATAGAACAATAGGATTACAGTTTTTGATAGCAAAGTCACAAGACTTCTTTGGAAGAAATATTTTTTCTGCATATCTACCCACTACAGTCGCTGGAATATTAATGCTATTCATAACTTATAAATTACATGAAGAATTATTTAGTAAAAAATATGCAATTATATCTCCGCTAATACTTTCTACTACATATTTATGGTTTGACTACTCACACTTAGCCACTCAAGATATTATTTATTCAAGTTTAGTAACTATTGGACTATTTGCTTTAGTCAAAATAAAAAGTAAAAATAACAAATTCTATATCCTTCTTTTTGGAATTTGGATTGGTTTAGCTTTTATGATGAAAACTTTTTTAGTTTTTATACCATTAATATCACTCTTACCATATTTTTTTATAAAAAAGAATCTTTTCTTCAGCAAATTTTTTTGGGTTGGACTATTAATTGGATTTATTCCTTATTTATTTTGGACATTTTCAATCAACCCTTATTTAGAGAAAAATATTATTTTTTACTTATTCGAAAAATTTAACTTTCTATCTAGTAAAAACAATTTTACGAATCCTTTCTATTATTATCTTTGGAATATTCCCACAACATTTATGCCATGGAGTTTTTTCGCAATTATTGGCACAATACAAAATATATCTCAAAGTAAAGATAACAAATATATACTCACTTTTTTTCCCTTAATATTAATTATAACTCTGAGTATTTTCTCTACGAAAACGCCCTATTATCCTCTACAAATCTCATCAATTTTTTCATTAAATGCTTATGTAGGAGTAAGATATCTGTTCAACTCAAAAAGATATAAGCAAATTTTTTTATTTATAACTTCAAAAATAATTCCATTAATTATATTTTCTCTAACTTTCACATATTACTTTTTCTTTAAAAATACTATTAATCTTAACTCTAAAGAAAATATATTTCTAATTCTTGGATTATTATTTTTCGGAATATCTTGGTCTTTTTTAAAACAAAAAAACTCATTCAAAGAATTATTAATAATTTTAATAATTGGACCTTACTTATTAACATCATTTCTTTTGCAATCAGGATTATTCACAGATAGATCTAGAGAACTAAGGGAAAAAATGGAGTATGTATCATCTCTTGATATAGTAAAAAATCAACCGATAAAAGTTGATAAATCAGGTATAAAAAATAGTCTATCCCAATCAAAAATCATAAGAATTGCTTTATTAACTCCTAAACTAGGTGAAGGATTAGAAAGTATTGATCAGTTAAAAAAATCAGAATTAGTGTGGACAACTGACCTTAAAAGGATAAATATTAATGATTTTTCTTTTAAAGTGATATATGAAAATGATACTTTAAAGCCTTGGAAATTAATTTTAAAAAATTAACTAGTGAATCTATAATAAGGTGTCGTTTGTAATCTTTAATGATGAAATCTGTTAATAGTTGGAATTTAACTAATAATGAACTTCATCAATTATTTAAAGATAATAACGAATTTATTTCGATTAAAGTCCGTGGTAATACTTGGGAGCCAATTACAAGATGGCTTAAATTAGATTCAAGAATTTTTAAAGAAACTACCAGCAAAGCAAGAATAACTTTATGCGATATTGAATCTCTAGCGGAAATTTATAATTACAGATCAATAAGATGGAAAGCAAAAAAACTTACTCCTCTGCCCACGAAGATAATTCCACAATCTTTAAAAAATATTTTTAGGAAAATACCAATCATTAAACAGCTTTCTTACGAACTCGAAATAGTTTTTTATAAATATAGTGAAAATATTTCGGAACATTTAATATCAATAGTAATTCCTGCAAGAAATGAAGCTGGTAATAAAGAACTTTTAATTAATGCTTTAAATAAATTCAAAAATATACCCAATAAATTAGAAATTATATTTGTTGAAGGTAACAGCAATGACAATACATATGAAATTTTGAGAGAGTTAAAAGAAAATTTCTCAAGTTTCTTCAAGATATCACTTTTAAAACAAACTTCTAAAGGGAAGAAAAATGCAGTCGTAGAGGGATTTAATATTTCTTCTGGTGAAACTCTCGCAATAATTGATAGTGATCTTACTGTTGATATTGATGACAGTATTGCAGCAATTCTGGAATCAACCAAAAATAAAAATATCCTAATAAATTGTGCCCGAACAACTTTCCCAATGGAAAAAGATGCTATGAGATGGGCAAATTATATAGGAAATAGACTTTTCGCAATATTTTTATCAATTCTCATAAATAAGCCTGTATCAGATTCACTTTGTGGAACAAAAGTTTTTTCAAGAAAATTTTTTAAACTTATGAAACAAAATGGAAGTTGGGATTCCAAGTCTGACCCATTTGGAGACTTTACAATAATATTTGAAGCTGCAAAAAATAACGTTAAAATACTAAACTATCCCGTTAGATATTATGCCAGAAAATCTGGAGCACCAAATATATCTAGATGGATAGATGGATTAAAACTTCTCAAAGTATGTTGGATTTACATGATTTCTGATATCTGAATTGAATAAAATTTTCTTGAGTATTTTCTTAAGAATTTTAATTTCTCCAAATTAGTAATAAAGTAGTTAGATTCTTAAGGGAAATAAATTCATTAAATTTCATGACATGAATTTTAATTTGAAGTTCGAAAAATTAAATAAAAAAAATTACAACAGAAAGCAATATGGAAAAATCCTAACTGTAAGACTGCCATGTAATCCAATTTTTCCAATAGGACCTATTTATCTAGCAGACCATATCCATAAATCTTTTCCAAGCATAGAGCAGCAATTCATTGATCTAGCAATAATTCCATCTAATGAAGTCTCTAAATATTTAGCTAGAAAAATTGATCAATTTAGACCACATCTAATCATTTTTTCATGGAGAGATATACAAATTTATGCACCTGTTGATGGTAGAAGTGGGAATCCTCTACAAAACTCTTTTGAAGTTTTCTACTCAAAAAATATCTTTAAAAAAATTAGAGGTTCTTGGGGAGGACTAAAACTAATTGCATCTCACTATGGAGAAATATATAGAAATACTTCTTTAGTAAAGATGGGACTCAAAAGAGCACAAAAATACAACAAACATGTAAAAGTAATATTAGGAGGTGGCGCTGTTAGTGTCTTCTATGAACAATTAGGAAATCTACTTCCAAAAGGGACGGTTATTTCTGTTGGAGAGGGTGAGAATCTTATAGAGAAAATCATCAGAGGAGATTCAATAGAGAAAGAAAGATGTTATTTTGCTGGACAAAAACCTCGTAACAAATTAATACATGAACAACCTTCAGGCACAGTTAAAACTGCCTGCGACTATAAATATATCCAATCAATATGGCCTGAATTCAATTGGTACATAGAAGGGGGAGATTACTATGTAGGAGTACAAACGAAAAGAGGTTGTCCTCATAATTGCTGTTTCTGTGTTTATACAGTCGTTGAAGGGAAGCAGGTTCGCGTTAATCCCGTTAACGAAGTAATCAAAGAAATGAAGCAATTATATGATCTTGGAGTAAGGGGATTTTGGTTCACTGATGCACAGTTTATTCCAGCCAAAAAACATATTGATGATGCAAAAACACTTTTGAAATCTATTAAGGACCAAGGTTGGGACGATATTAATTGGGCTGCATACATCAGAGCCGATAATATTGATGCTGAGCTAGCACAGCTAATGGTAGATACTGGTATGAGCTATTTTGAAATAGGTATCACTTCTGGATCTCAAGAACTTGTTAGGAAAATGAGGTTAGCATATGACCTTGAAACTGTATTAAATAATTGCAGAATGCTAGTCCAATCAGGTTTCAAGAATCATGTTTCAGTAAATTATTCATTTAATGTTTTTGACGAAACGCCAAACACAATAAGACAAACAATTGCTTACCACAGAGAATTAGAAAACATTTTTGGTAAAGGTTTAGTTGATCCAGCCATATTCTTTATAGGTTTGCAACCTCACACTCTTCTTGAAAAGTACGCCTTGGATAATAAAATTTTGAAGCCGAATTATAATCCAATGAGCATGATGCCTTGGACAGCGAGAAAACTTCTCTGGAATCCAGGTTCACTAGGGAAAAAACTTGGTCAGGTTTGCTTAGAAGCTTTTGATAATCCAGAAGACGAATTTGGCAAAACAGTTATAGACATTCTTGAGAGAGAATATGGAAAGTCTTCCCTAAAAGAATCCCTAAAAGTCCGTCCTTTATCAGAAAGAAAATTAGCCCACTCTAAATAATAAATTCAACCGTTATTAATCCTCTTTCTCAATCGAACTTGAAATGCCTTTAGATTTTAATGATTCTGAGTAGAATTCTGCGGGCTCTAAATCACAAACAATTACTAGACCAACTCCCGTATTGTGAGCTTCAAGCATTATCGCGATAGCATCTTGTTCACTTAATTGAGGAACAACTTCTCGCAGTGAAATAGTGACATACTCCATAGAATTAATCGGGTCATTATGAAGTAATACCTTATATTTTGGAGATTTATTTTTTAATTCAGCAGGTTTCTTTTCAATCACTGCTGAATTATTATTTGCACTTTGTTCTAACTTTATAGATAGCATTAAAATTATTAGAGTTTAAATTGTACTATTAATTATATATTAATTATTCTTTCCATTGCATCAAGGACGTTTGATCGTGAGTTAAATGCTGACAAGCGAAAATAACCCTCTCCTGCTAATCCAAATCCGCTGCCAGGTGTTCCCACTACACTAACTTTTTGGAGAAGGAAATCAAAAAAGTCCCAAGATGTCATTTGATCTGGAACTTTAATCCAGATATAAGGAGCGTTGTCCCCACCATAAACTTTATATCCTGAATTCTGAAGTTTATTTTTCATAATTTTTGCATTTTCCATATAAAAATCAATTAAACCTTTCACCTGTTTTTTCCCTTCAGGAGAATAAATAGCCTCTGCACCTTTCTGAACCACGTAACTTACTCCATTGAACTTTGTAGATTGTCGCCTATTCCAAAGGGGCCATAAGTCTATTGCCTCATTTGTTGAGCTCAAACCTTTGAGATTTTTAGGTATTACTGTAAAAGCACATCTAACTCCAGTAAATCCTGCATTCTTTGAAAAAGATCTAAATTCAATAGCACAATCCTTTGCTCCCTCAATCTCATATATTGAATGTGGGATATCATTATCTTGAATAAATGCTTCATAAGCTGCATCAAAAAGTATAAGAGATTTGTTTTGAACCGCGTAGTCAACCCACTTTTTCAATTCTTTTTTATTAAGCGTTGCTCCAGTGGGATTATTAGGAAAACAAAGATATAAAATATCAACTTTTTTTTCAGGTAATTCTGGCAGAAAATTATTCCCTTCGTTTATTGCTAGATATGTCAATCCTTGATAAGTACCATTTTCAAGAGGATCTCCAGTTCTCCCTGTCATAACGTTACTATCAACATAAACAGGATAAACAGGATCTGTTACAGCAATTGAATTATCTTTGCCAAGAATATCTAAAATATTGCTACTATCGCATTTAGAACCATCTGAAACAAATATTTCTTCGGGTGAAATTTGACAGCCTCTCGATAGAAAATCATGCTCAGATATTTTTTCTCTGAGCCAAGAATAACCTTGTTCTGGTCCATAACCTCTAAAACCATCTTTTGTTCCCATATCATCTAAAGCTTTACCCATAGCCTCTATGCATGCTTTTGGTAATGGTTCTGTAACATCTCCAATTCCAAGCTTAATAATTTCAGCACTTTTATTTGATTGAGAATATATTTTTACCCTTTTAGCAATTTCAGGGAATAAATAACCTGCTTTGAGTTTTAAATAATTTTCGTTTACTTGAACCACTTTAGATAAAAAATTTCAACAATATTAGAATAATGTATCAACGTGCTTTAGTGGTGATTAGATGTTAATATTATTTTAGTTATGGTTGATTTAAGAGATAATCATAGCTACGAATTCAATTTCAATTAGTTTGAAAATCGTTTAATGCTTTATAAATAGCAGAATTCAATCACTATTAACTTTATTAATTTAAAAAGTAAATAATAAAAGCTATAAAAAATTGCTTTATAAAAAGAAAATCTAATCCTATAAATTAGATGATTTTCAAAATCCAAATCATTCAAAATCAATTATATGTCTCAGCAAATTATCATCGCTGAGCAGGCTCGAATTGCAGCACTACTCACAGATGATCGAGTTGATGAATTAATCGTCGCACAAGGTCAATATCAAATTGGTGATATTTTTTCAGGAACAGTTGAAAATGTTCTCCCTGGAATTGATGCCGCTTTCATCAATATTGGTGAAAGTGAGAAAAATGGATTCATCCATATTTCAGATTTAGGTCCACTAAGACTGAAAAAAGGGACATTTGGAATAACTGAATTATTAGAACCAAAACAAAAAGTTCTAGTACAAGTAATAAAAGAACCTACTGGATCTAAAGGGCCGAGGCTAACAGGAAGTATATCAATCCCAGGAAAATATTTGATACTACAGCCATATGGTCAAGGAGTAAATATTTCAAGAAAAATAAATACAGAAACTGAACGAAGCCGCTTGAAAGCTCTTGGGGTTTTAATAAAACCACCTAGCACAGGCTTGTTATTTAGAACAGAGGCTGAAAAGATAAAAGAAGAACTTCTAATAGAAGATTTAGAACATTTAATTCTACAATGGGAAAATGTACTGAAGGTTTATGAGACTACTAATCCACCAAATTTAGTAAAAAGAGATGATGATTTCTCTCTTAAGATTTTGAGAGATCATATTAAAGAATCAACTAAAAGCATAATTATCGATAGTAAATTTTCAGTTGCAAGGGCAAAAGATTTTTTAATAAATAATGAATCCGATATAGGTGTTGAATTTCACGATAATAGTTTAAACCAACATATTTTCGAGAAGTACGAAATCAAGAAAACAATTCAAAAAGCTCTTCAGCCAAGAGTAGATCTTCCTTCAGGGGGTTATATCATTATTGAACCTACTGAAGCTTTAACAGTAATAGATGTAAATTCTGGATCATTTACGAGATCTGCCAACTCAAGACAAACTGTTTTGTGGACAAACTGCGAAGCAGCAGTTGAAATCTCAAGACAAATGAAATTAAGAAATATTGGTGGAGTTATAGTAGTAGATTTTATTGATATGGAATCTAGAAGAGATCAATTTCAGTTACTTGAGCATTTTACCTCCGCAATAAAAGATGATTCTGCTAGGCCTCAAATAGCTCAGCTTACTGAATTAGGCTTAGTGGAGTTAACCAGAAAAAGACAAGGTCAAAATATATATGAATTATTCGGTAAAAAATGTTCTACGTGCGATGGAATAGGGCATGTCGAAAATATACTAAATCACGAAATTTCTAACTTAAAAATTAAAAATGTAGAAAATAATCCTAATCAATCAAATAATCTAAAATTTTTAGATATAGATTCTACTCTATCCTCTGATGAGCAGGAAAAAATAACTGATAAGGAATTACTTAACTCCAAAGATTCTAGTAAAGAAAATTCTTCTAATAAAAAAGAAAATGATAATGATAATTTGAACCAATCAAATTCAAAAGAAAAAAATATAATAACAGTTGATCTTACTAATGAAGAAAAAATAGTTTTCAGTCAATTAGGTATTAATCCACTTATAAAGTTAGGTAAAGAATATCTCACCAGCAATAATTTTGTGCGTTTAAAAGAGAATAAAAATGAAACAGAAAAAACCTTAGATAATAAAAAAACAAAGGTAAAACAAACTAAAAAAATCTCAAAATCGGGAGAAGAAAAGATTCAAAATAAAATTGAAGCAAATTTAAATTCTGAAGATCAATCAATCAATAAAGCTAATGAAAATAATGAAGTTATATTTACAGATAAAAAGGATGACATTGAACTTACAGATGAGCTAAACAATGCAAGAAAAAAAAGAAGAAGATCTTCAGCGAGCATTGAATAAAGCTTCCGAAGCTGGAATCGATGAAGTTGGCAGGGGAGCCATTTTTGGTCCTGTTTTTTCAGCAGTTGTAGTATTAACTGAAAAAAATAAATTCATCCTAAAACAATTTGGTGTAACAGATAGTAAAAAACTAACTCCCAAAAAAAGAAAATTGCTTTTACCAAAAATTTTATTACTATCTTCAGACTATGGGATTGGGCAATCTTCGGCTAGAGAAATAGATAAGTTAGGTATCAGAGTTGCGACTGAACTTTCAATGATAAGAGCTTTAAAAAAATTAAAGAAGAAGCCAACTGAATTGATAGTTGATGGCCCCTTATTATTGAGACCATGGAAAGAAACTCAGAAAAATATAGTATCTGGAGACTCAAAGTTTATCTCGATAGCTTCAGCAAGCATAGTTGCAAAAGTTTCTCGCGATAATCTAATGGTGAGTTTAGAAAGAAAATATTCAGGATACTCGATATTTAAAAATAAAGGATATGGTACAAGAGAGCATCTTTCATTAATCAAAAAAAATGGAATAACTAAACTACACAGGAAAAGTTTTCTAAAGAAATCAAATCTGATTTAATTCACACCAATCATAAAAATCTTTAACTAGTTGCTTTTGAACCCTCGACTTTATACCCAACAGAATCCCATTTAATACTGAATGACCAGTAGATTCCAAAATTTTCTTTGGTATCAGCTTAAGCAGAGAGGGTTGGCTAACAGACACTCCTAGAAGCGCCTCACCTTCTAACCCAATATCAGTTGCTTCCAAATTCGCTTTCAAAATAAGATTAAAATCATCTATCAAACCCAAACCATCCAATTTACTTTCAAGGGCACTCATTTTTAAAATTCCATCTTTATTTTCTACCGCAATTAAGACAACAGGATTAATATCTAATTGAAAAACCTTAAAACTTGTTACTGTATACTTATATCTACCTTCTCCTTCTGGTACTAATTTTTTGGAGTCAAGCATTGCTCCAACAACTCTTTCTTCTTCCAAAAGATATTTAGAAAGATAATCTTTATTACGTGTTACAGAAAGCTTTAGTTTCTGTTTAGCATCGAAAGACAATAGCATTTTCTATATTCCTCCAATGCTTATTTGATCACTTTTTTTTTACGATTAATCATGCGCAAACAAGTTGCATATTTAGGTCCAAAAGGAACATACGCAGAAAAAGCAGCTCATATATTATCAAAGCTTGCCGATTTTCAGACACCTATATTTGTACCATGTAATGGGTTACAATCGGTCATTAAATCGTTAGCGTACAACATTTGTGATGCTGCTGTAGTCCCCATAGAAAATTCCGTAGAAGGGGGCGTTACGGCCACTCTAGATTCACTTTGGAAATTTCCCGAAATTTTTATAAATAAAGCAATTGTTTTACCTATAAAACATGCATTAATTAGTGATGGAGAACTTTCAAATATTTCAGAAGTATTATCTCATCCTCAAGCACTAGCACAATGTTCAGAATGGTTATCTGAAAATCTTCCAAATGCAATACCTCTTCCAACAAATTCAACATCAGAAGCTGTCAATATGGTTAAGGGAAGTAAATTCAGGGCTGCTATCGGTTCAAAATCATTAATTCAAATCGAAGGACTTAAAGAATTAGCCTTTCCCATAAATGATGTTCCAGGTAATTGCACTAGATTTGTCTTATTGAGTAAGGAATCAAGTTCAAATTTAGCTAATATTGCCAGTTTCGCTTTCTCATTAATCTCAAATAAACCTGGTGCTTTGCTTAAAGCACTTAATTATATTGCAGATTTTGGGTTTAATATGAGTAAAATTGAATCTAGACCTTCAAAAAGAGAATTAGGCGAATATATAATTTATATTGATTTAGAATTAAATAATCAAAATAACATTAAAAATTATTTTGAATTGCAAAATAAGCTTAAACCACTCTGTAATAATTTTGTAGATTTTGGAAATTATTTTTCTGAAAATATTGATCTTAATTAACTTATCCTCTACATTTATAAACTCCAAACTCCATCAAACCTTTTCTAAATGCCCAATTCATGAGAAGTATTGTTGGAATCTCCCTAATTGACTTCAATATGGCAAATGGGCCAAGTGACAAAATTGCGAAGGGCCTTCGAATACCTTCAATAATGGAGTCATACCATGAGGGATTAGTATAGGAATTCCAATTTTCAGAAATAACTCTTCCTGAACTATTTTTGTTAGATCTAAGAATGTTACCGAATTCGCTAATGCTAATAAAATTAGGATGTACCCATTGTTCGAGTAATTGTTTAAGAACTAACTTTTCAAAAAATGATGGGGGGTATACCTCAAGGTCTCTTGAGTTCCAATCAGCCAATGCCAAATAGCCATTAGGTCTTAGAGTTCTCAGCATTTCATCTGCAAACCTAGTTTTATCATTCATGTGTGCACCAGCCTCAACACTCCAGACAGCATCAAATGATCCATCTTCAAATTTTAAATCCAAAGCATCCATAACTTGGAAGTGGCAATTAAGTCCATTAGGAGTAAGTTCTCTAGCTCTTTTAACTTGCGCCGGACTAATTGTAATCCCAGTGACATTAAATCCATAATACTCGGCAAGAATCCTAGAACTTCCTCCTATTCCACAACCTACATCGAGAATTCTGGATCCTTTTGGTAATTTATCTAAACCACTCCATTTTACTAATTCATGAACAAACTTAACTTTAGCCTTTCTAAAATCAATATTTTTTCCTGAGGGATAAAAACCCAAATGTATATGTTCTCCCCACAATCTCTCAAGTAATTTATCTTGGGTCCAAGCATCATATGCAGAAGCCACTGTACTGGAAGAAATATATTTTCTAGCTTTAATTCTCCAGATTAAAGATAGTAATAGAAAAAATAAAACTAGTAAAAAAAAAGGGAACAATAAGTCAAACATTTAATTTTCTTTTATATCAGGAAAACTTTCTTTCAACGCTGTTCTAGCCGCAAGTTGTTTTCTTGTATGATCAAGCATTTCATATTCTCTTTGCAAACGGGTAAAAGTATTTCTCTCTTCAAGAAGTCTTTGCTGTTCCTCAGCAACAGGTCCGCCCAAATGAGCTCCAATCCAAAATGATAAATCCAATGGGTTGTTAGGTAATTTTTCAGGTAGATTCTTCTTGGTATTAGTCAATTTACTTGTTAAATTTATAACATCACTCAGTGCTTCTTTTACTGAGTCTTTTAGAGAATCTAATTTTTGAAAGTCATCAATATTATCATCGCTAATCCAACTAACCATCGCGGAACAAAATGGCGTCGAACGCAAAATTTCTAAAACTTGAAATCTTTGTTGTCCGAGAGTGATAATATTACTTCTCCCATCATCTGCAGTTTGATGTTTTATTATTTGTGCGCAACATCCAACGTTAGCCATACTTTTAGTAGTTGGATCCCACTTGATAACTCCAAACATAGAATCACTTTCAAGAACAGATTGAAGCATCATCCTATATCTCGATTCAAAAATATGTAAAGGCAATACTTCTTGAGGAAAAAGAACCACCTCTGGCAAAGGAAATAAAGGTAATTCCCTTACTGAGAGTTCTCCCATTTAAACCTCATTTCTTATATTTTATATTAATCAATTTGAGGCGGTTTCGGGAATTATTAAAGTTTAACTTCTATATCTACCCCACTAGGAAGATCTAGTTTCATTAAAGCATCAATTGTTTTTGCTGAAGGACTGTAGATATCTATTATTCTTCTATGTGTTCTTGTTTCAAAATGCTCTCTAGAATCTTTGTCAACATGTGGTGATCTAAGGACACAATAAATCTTTCTTTTTGTAGGTAAAGGTATTGGACCAATTGCTGAGGCAGAAGTAGTGTCAGCAGTTTGGATTATTTTGTCACAAGATAAATCCAGCATTCTTCTATCAAATGCTTTAAGTCTTATTCTTATTTTTTGTTGTGCAATTGATGCAGTCATAGTTTCGAATAAATTCTAGTGAAGGGTCATTTTAGACAATGACCCTTATCGATGTATCTATAGTAAATGATTGAGGTTAAATTTTTAAAATTCAAGTAACTTACTTGAGTATTTTAGAAACAACCCCTGCACCTATAGTACGCCCACCTTCACGGATTGCGAATCGCATACCTTGTTCAATAGCTACTGGACAAATTAATTCTCCAGTCATCTTAATTCTGTCTCCTGGCATTACCATTTCAACATTAGAACCATCATCAGAGGTAAATGCGGTTATTTGACCTGTAACATCAGTTGTTCTGATGTAGAATTGTGGTCTATATCCAGCAAAGAAAGGAGTATGTCTTCCGCCCTCTTCTTTTTTGAGAACATAAACTTCTCCTTCAAACTGAGTATGAGGAGTAATAGATCCTTTCTTAACAAGAACCATTCCTCTCTCAATATCTTCTTTCTGTACACCACGTAAAAGTAAACCAACATTATCACCAGCCATTCCTTCATCTAGAAGTTTTCGGAACATTTCAACACCAGTAACAGTTGTTACTCTTGTGTCTCTAATTCCCACTATTTCTACTTCTTCTCCAACCTTAACTTTACCTCTCTCAATTCTTCCAGTAGCAACGGTTCCTCTACCAGTAATCGAGAAAACATCTTCTACTGCCATCAAGAACGGTTTATCAACTTCTCTTTCAGGCTCAGGAATGCTAGCATCAACTGCCTTCATTAATTCTTCAATCTTTGATTCCCATGTTGAATCTCCTTCAAGCGCTTTTAAACCAGAAACTTGAACTATAGGAATGTCATCACCAGGGAAGTCATAACTATCTAAAAGTTCTCTAATTTCCATCTCAACAAGTTCAATAATTTCTTCATCATCGACCATGTCGCACTTATTGAGAGCAACTACAAGAGCAGGAACTCCAACTTGTTTAGCTAACAGAATATGCTCTTTTGTTTGAGCCATAGGACCATCTGTAGCTGCACAAACAAGAATTGCTCCATCCATTTGGGCAGCCCCTGTAATCATGTTTTTTACATAATCAGCATGTCCTGGACAATCAACATGGGCATAATGTCTGCCTTCAGTTTCATATTCAACATGAGCTGTATTAATGGTAATTCCGCGCTCTCTTTCCTCAGGAGCACCATCAATGTCTCCATAGTCTTGAGCTTGAGCTTGACCTTTTTTGGCTAATACATTTGTAATAGCAGCAGTTAGTGTTGTTTTTCCATGGTCAACATGGCCAATAGTACCTATGTTGACATGTGGTTTGTTCCTTTCGAACTTCTCGCGAGCCATTTTGAATTAAAGAATCGAGGGTTTAAGAGTGTTTTAGTTTAGAGATCAGGAGTTGCCCTGATTCTTGGAAATGATAGCTTCAGCAACATTACGAGGAACTTCCTCATAATTTGCGAACTCCATTGAAAATATACCCCGACCTTGAGTCATTGATCGGAGTTGAGTGGCATAACCGAACATTTCGGCTAAGGGCACTTTGGCCTGAACCTTAGACAATCCATCATCAACAGATTGTCCTTCTACTTGACCTCTTCTAGAGGAGAGATCACCAATTACAGATCCAAGAAAGTCGTCAGGGCTTTCGACCTCAACTTTCATCATAGGCTCTAATAGGACAGGATTGCATTTTTTAACCCCGTCTTTAAAAGCCATAGAACCTGCAATTTTGAAGGCCATTTCAGATGAGTCTACATCGTGGAATGAACCATCGACTAGTGTTACTTTTACATCAATGAGTGGATAACCGGCAAGAACACCAGATTCACAGGTTTCTTTCATTCCATTAGATGCAGGACCAATATACTCTTTTGGTACAGCTCCGCCAACAATTTTGTTTACAAATTCAAAACCTTTACCAACTTCAGCAGGTTCCATTTCAATAATTACGTGACCATATTGACCTTTTCCTCCAGTCTGTCTTGCATATTTACCTTCACCTTTAGAACTGGACCTAATGGTTTCTCTGTATGAAACTTGGGGAGCTCCTATATTTGCTTCAACTTTAAATTCCCTTAACATTCTGTCTACAAGAATTTCAAGGTGCAACTCACCCATACCTGCAATAACAGTTTGATTAGTCTCTGGGTCTGTACTTACCCTAAAAGTTGGATCCTCTTCAGACAAGGCAGTTAAAGCTTTTGATAATTTTTCCATATCGCCTTTAGTCTTTGGCTCAACAGCCACAGAGATAACAGGTTCAGGGATAAACAATGTCTCCAAGACTATGGGATCATCTGTAGTACATAACGTATCACCAGTTGTTGTGTTCTTTAGTCCTAATACAGCTCCTAAATCGCCAGCCCTCAACTCATCAACTTCCTCTCTTTCATCAGCTTTAAGAATCACTAATCTAGAAATTCTCTCTTTAGCATCCTTAGTAGAATTCATTACATAACTCCCCTTTGAAAGAACACCTGAATACATTCTTACAAAAGTTAATTTCCCATAAGGATCTGACATCACTTTGAAAGCTAATGCACTGAAAGGAGCATTATCATCAGAAGGTCTAACATCTTCTTTGCCACTTGGTAGAACACCTTGTATTGGTTTAACATCAACTGGAGCTGGCAAGTAATCAACAACAGCGTCTAATACAAGTTGGACTCCTTTATTTTTAAAAGCTGAACCGCATAATACGGGAACTAATCCATGCTTTAAAACACCTTCTCTAATACCTTTCTTAAGTTGCTCTGTGGATAATTCCCCCGTTTCAAGGAATATCTCAATTAAATCTTCATCATTTTCTGCAACACTCTCCATCAACTTATTTCTCCAATCAGCAGCTTCCTCCTCCATTTCAGATGGAATTGGCGCTTCTTCTATATCAGTACCTAAGTCATTTTTATAAAGATATGCTTTGTTAGCGACTAAATCAATAATACCCGTAAGATCACCTTCAGCTCCAATAGGTAGCTGTATTGGGAGTGCATTTGCTTTTAGTCGATCTTTAATTTGTTTATTAACTTTTAGAAAATCCGCGCCAGTTCTATCCATTTTATTAACAAAAACCATTCTTGGGACAGAATATCTATCTGCTTGACGCCAAACTGTTTCTGATTGAGGCTGAACTCCACCAACTGCGCAAAATACAGCTATGACTCCGTCTAAGACTCTCATTGATCTTTCCACTTCAATAGTAAAGTCTACGTGTCCAGGAGTATCAATAATATTAATTCTGTGATCTTGCCAGCTAGTAGATATTGCTGCAGCAGTAATTGTTATTCCTCTTTCTCTTTCTTGATCCATCCAATCTGTTACGGCAGCGCCATCATGAACCTCTCCTATCTTGTGAACTACACCTGAATAAAACAAAATTCTTTCTGTTGTTGTTGTCTTCCCTGCATCAATATGAGCGGCTATACCTATGTTCCTTACTCGTTCTAGGGGAAAGTCGCGTGCCAATTTTAAAGCTCCAAATAAAATAATTGTTGATAAGTATAGTTCACTCTAAAAGTAAACTTTATTAATAATAAACTACTTAAGTACCTTTTTGATGAAATTAATATCTGTAATGTGCAAAAGCTTTATTAGCTTCAGCCATCTTATGAGTATCTTCTCTTTTTTTAACTGCGCTACCAGTTTCATTTGCTGCATCCATCAACTCGCCAGCAAGTTTTTGGGACATACTTTTGCCATTTCTTGCACGTGAAAATGTAACAAGCCATCTTAAAGCCATAGCTGTACCCCTCTCTTGACGTACTTCCATGGGTACTTGATATGTTGCACCACCAACTCTTCTAGCTCTTACCTCCACAAGAGGAGTAGCATTTTTTACAGCTGTTTCAAATAATTCGACTGCATTCCCACCTGTTCGTTCACTTATCAAAGAAAACGCATCAGATAATATTCTTTGAGCTGTAGATTTTTTACCATGTTTCATCAATCGAGAAATCATCATTGAAGCAAGACGACTATTAAATTGAGGATCTGGAAGAACTGGTCTTTTTACTGCTGCATTACGACGTGACATTTTTTTAAAAAGTAATGTTTACAAATTAATCTTTCGGAGCTTTTGCTCCATACTTAGACCTTGATTGTCGTCTATCTTTGACTCCAGCAGTGTCTAAAGTTCCTCTTATTATATGATATCTAACTCCTGGTAAATCCTTAACTCTTCCGCCCCTTAGTAGAACTACGGAGTGTTCTTGCAAGTTATGTCCAATACCAGGTATGTAGGCCGTTACTTCGAAACCAGAAGTTAATCTAACCCTAGCAACTTTTCTCAAGGCTGAATTAGGCTTTTTAGGTGTTGAAGTATAGACTCTTGTACATACCCCTCTTCTCTCAGGGCAAGATTTTAATGCAGGAGATTTTGTTTTCTTTGTCAGACGTTTTCTTTCTGAACCTACTAATTGGGAGATGGTGGGCATCTAATATACTTTGTTAAAAATAAACATTTAACTATCATAACCTTTTACGAGCACCAACTAAAAGTTTTTAATTATAATTTTTTTAAAATTTGTCAAATTAAAATTCTTTGGTAAATATTCATTATCTTTAGATTTATTTTCATATTTATTTTTATAATAGAAATACATAAATAACTAAATAGAATTAAATAATCTATGGGAGAGAGTATCAAAAGAATCGTCAGCCCATATCAAGATAGTTATTCCCCAAATGGAATAATTGGGGAGAAAGATGCATGTGGAGTTGGTTTCATAGCAAATATTCAAGGGATAGAAAGCAATTGGATACTTAAACAATCACTTAAAGGGCTTAACTGCATGGAGCATAGAGGAGGTTGTGGAGGTGATAGTGACTCGGGAGATGGAGCAGGCATTTTATGTTCAATTCCATGGGGATATCTTGAAGAGAAAATTAATCTAAAAAATACTCAAGAATCTAATAGAGGTTTAGGCATGGTTTTTATGCCTAATAAAAAAGAAAAAATTGAAGTATGTAAATCAATATGTGATGAAGAAGCAGAAAAATTAAACGTCAACAAAACATCTTGGAGAACAGTACCTGTTAATAATGAAATCTTAGGTCCTTTAGCTAAAGCAAATGCTCCATTCATCTGTCAGTGGATTTTATATATAGATAAAAAAGATCATAAAGATGTTGAAAGGCTTTTATTTCAATTAAGGAAAAGAATTGAGAAAAAAATAAGAGAAACTTTCAAAAACGATGTTGGGGATTGTGAATTTTATTTTGCCTCGCTAAGTTCTCAAACAGTTGTTTATAAAGGTATGGTTCGCTCTGAAATATTATCCGAGTTTTATAAAGATTTAAAAGAAGAGAGTTTTAAAGTTTCATTTTCTGTTTATCATCGTAGATTTAGTACTAATACACTTCCAAAATGGCCATTAGCTCAACCCATGAGATTTTTGGGTCATAATGGCGAAATCAATACTCTCTTAGGCAATATTAATTGGGCTAAAGCTTCAGAAACACATATAGATGATTTTTGGGGAGAGTTATCTAATGAAATTAAGCCCATTGTAGATGTAAACAAAAGTGATTCATCAAATCTTGATGCAACCCTTGAAATCAATATTCGTTCAGGTCAGCCAATTACTGACTCATTACTAAAACTTGTTCCTGAAGCATTTAGAGATCAACCAGAACTTGAGGAGAGAGAATATATAAAAGCTTTTTATGAATATTCTGCAAGCATACAAGAAGCTTGGGATGGTCCAGCACTCCTTGTATTTGCTGATGGAAATTTTGTCGGGGCAACCCTTGATAGAAATGGCCTAAGACCAGCAAGATATTCAATCACAAATGATGGTTTTGTAATAATGGGTTCTGAAACTGGAGTAGTAGATCTTGAAGAAGAAAGAGTAATAGAGAAAGGGCGGTTAGGACCGGGTCAAATGTTGGCAGTTGATTTTAATCAGAATAGAATCTTAAGAAATTGGGAAGTAAAATCTGAAGCCGCCCAAAGGCATGATTATAAAAATCTTCTCAGTAATAGAACTATAAAAATTGAAAATAATGAATGGGTTAAAGATTGCAAATTAAAAGACCTTGAGTTGTTGCAACAACAAACTGCATATGGTTTTTCAGCGGAAGATAATGACCTTATCTTAGATTCAATGGCTTTATTAGCCAAAGAGCCTACATATTGCATGGGCGACGATATCCCATTAGCAGTTCTTTCATCTAAGCCACATATTTTATACGACTACTTTAAGCAAAGATTTGCGCAAGTTACCAATCCTCCCATTGACCCTCTGCGAGAAAAACTTGTAATGAGTTTAGAGATGCATCTAGGAGAAAGATGTACACCATTTGAAATTAAAGATGCAAAGCCTTTTGTTCATTTACAAAGTCCGATTCTAAATGAGGAAGAACTCGTTTCCATCAAAAAATCAAAAATTAAATCTCAGACAATTTCAAGTTTGTTTGATTTAGAGGAAGGTATTCAAGGCTTAGAGAACCAATTAAAAGTAATCTGTAAACAGAGTGAGCTTTCTATAAGAGAAGGTTGCTCTTTAATTATCATTTCTGATAAGGGAATTAATCCTAAAAAGACTTTCATACCTCCTTTGCTTGCTGTAGGGGCAATTCATCATTATCTTCTTAAAAAAGAAATAAGGCTAAAAGCTTCTCTAATAATCGAGACCGGTCAATGTTGGAGCACACATCACTTAGCTTGTTTAATTGGATATGGAGCAAGCGCAGTTTGCCCTTGGTTGACCTTCGAAGCAGGTAGACACTGGTTAAAACATCCAAAAACACAAAAACTTATTGATAGCAAAAAAATAAATCCATTATCAATAGTTGAAGTTCAAGAAAATATTAAAAAAGCTCTAGAAGACGGTCTAAGAAAAATCCTCTCGAAAATAGGCATCTCACTTTTATCTAGTTACCATGGTGCACAAATTTTTGAAGCTGTAGGCCTTGGATCTGACTTAATAAAAATTGCTTTTGACGGTACAACAAGTCGTATCGCTGGCATTACATTAAAAGAATTAACTAATGAAACACTTTCAATACATACGAAAGCCTTCCCAGAGATCGATTTAAAGAAATTAGAATTTTTAGGATTTGTACAATTTAGAAATAATGGAGAATATCATTCCAATAACCCAGAGATGTCCAAAGTTTTACATTCAGCGGTAAAACAAGGGCCAGGATACGATCATTTTGAAACTTACAAAAAACTTATTAGTAATAGACCGACAACATCTCTTAGAGATTTATTAACAATTAATTCAAAAAGAAAAAGTATTCCATTAGAGAAAGTTGAAAGTGTTGAATCAATTTGCAAAAGGTTCTGTACTGGAGGAATGAGTTTAGGTGCTTTATCCAGAGAAGCGCATGAAGTTTTAGCAGTTGCAATGAATAGAATTGGTGGAAAAAGTAATAGTGGAGAAGGGGGAGAAGATCCAGCTCGTTTTAATGTTTTAAATGATATCGATGAAAATACTCAGTCAGCGACGTTGCCATTTATTAAAGGCTTAGAGAATGGAGACACCGCATGCTCCGCTATTAAACAAATAGCATCGGGAAGATTTGGAGTTACACCTGAATATCTAAGAAGTGGTAAACAACTCGAAATTAAAATGGCTCAAGGTGCAAAACCTGGAGAGGGGGGACAATTACCTGGTCCAAAAGTTGATTCTTACATCGCAAAATTAAGAAATAGTAAACCTGGAGTAGCTTTAATATCTCCTCCCCCGCACCATGATATTTATTCAATTGAAGATTTAGCTCAACTTATCCACGACTTACACCAAGTTCATCCAAAAGCAAAAGTAAGCGTTAAACTTGTTTCTGAAATTGGCATAGGCACTATTGCTGCTGGAGTGAGCAAAGCTAATGCAGATGTAATTCAAATATCAGGCCATGACGGAGGTACAGGTGCTTCACCCCTTAGTTCTATTAAACATGCAGGTTTACCATGGGAACTTGGTGTTGCTGAGGTTCATAAATCTCTCTTAGAGAATAACTTACGCGAAAGAGTAATTTTGAGAACTGATGGAGGTCTTAAAACTGGTTGGGACGTAGTTATTGCAGCTTTACTAGGTGCTGAAGAATACGGTTTTGGTTCAGTAGCGATGATTGCTGAAGGATGCATAATGGCTAGGGTTTGTCATACAAACAAGTGTCCTGTTGGAGTTGCCACTCAAAAAGAAGAATTAAGAAAAAGATTTAAAGGTATTCCAGAAAATGTTGTCAATTTTTTCTTATATATTGCTGAAGAAGTAAGACAAATAATGAGTAGTATCGGTGTTTCTAATATGGAAGAACTGATTGGTAATCAAGAATTTCTTTCTCCAAGAAATATCGATCTTCCAAAAACTTCTAATATTGATCTTTCTTCTTTAGTAAATGTACACTCAACTCCTAATAGATCATGGTTAAAACATTTAAAAACTGCCCATAGTAATGGTTCTGTATTAGAAGACGAGTTTTTATCTGATACTAAATTTATAGATTCAATTAAAAATCACGAAGTATTAACCAAAGAAATTGAGATAAAAAATACAGATAGAAGTGTTTGTGCGAAAATATCAGGCGAAATCGCAGAACTTCATGGCAATACTGGCTTCAATGGCGAACTCAACTTAAATTTTAAAGGATATGCAGGACAAAGCTTTGGTGCCTTTTTATTGAAGGGAATGAATGTTCAATTAATCGGAGAAGCTAATGATTATGTTTGTAAAGGAATGAATGGAGGAATACTAACAATAATTCCACCAAAAATAGAAAAAACTTCCTCAGAACAGGTTATTTTGGGAAACACCTGTCTTTATGGAGCAACAGGTGGAAAATTATTTGCATTAGGAAAATCGGGAGAAAGATTTGCAGTAAGAAATAGTGGTGCTACAGCGGTAACAGAAGGAGCAGGTGATCATTGTTGTGAATACATGACTGGTGGGAAAGTAGTTATTCTAGGTTCCACAGGAAGGAATATTGGTGCGGGCATGACTGGTGGAATAGCTTTTATAATCGATGAGAAGAACAATTTAAGTAATAAAGTTAACAAGGAAATAGTTAACATTCATAAAATAACTTCAACAAAGCAGGAAGATATCTTATTGGAAATTATTAGAGAATATCGAGCAAAAACAAATAGCTTAAAGGCTGCCAAAATAATTGCAAATTGGTCTTATTATAAGGATACTTTCAAACTAATAGTTCCCCCAAGCGAAGAAGAAATGCTTGGCATAAAAAAAATGTAAATGCCTTTCTTTATAAAAACTGAAATCATAAAAAAAGAATATTTAATTAATCGTGATTTAAAACAAAAAATAATTAAGGAACATATAGATTGGATAAAAAAATTAAAAAAAGAGGGAATTAATATAAAAAGTGGGTTTTTGGTAGATGAGTTAAATAGGCCAGGAGATGGCGGATTACTCATTCTTGAGATGAATAATTTTAAAAATGCACTAAAAATCATTAAGAATGATCCAATGATTAAAAATGATCTAGTTGAATGGAAATTAAATGAGTGGATAGATTCAAATAAATGAAAATGACTATCTTGGAAACTTTTTCATAAGTTTTTGAATTTCTTCAGCATGGTAACTGCTACGAGTTAAAGGAGAACTAACTACTTGCATAAAGTCTAAATCTTTTTCCCCGAAAACTTTATAATCATTAAATTTTGAAGGACTCACAAATCTTTGAACGGGTAAATGATTTGGGCCAGGAGATAAGTATTGGCCAATAGTAACAATATCAACGAAATTTCTTTTTAAATCCTTAAGAAGACTTAAGACCTCTTCATGTTTTTCCCCTAAACCAAGCATAAAACCTGACTTTGTATAAACTTTGCGAGAATATTCTCTGGTCCTTTTAAGTAGCTCAAGAGTTCTCTCATATTTTCCTTGAGGTCTTACTTTTTTATATAGCGAAGACACAGTCTCAATATTATGGTTTAAAACATTTGGATTTGAATCAAGAACTTTTTCAAGAGCTTTCCAGTTGCCACAAAGATCAGGTATTAAAAGCTCAATAGAAGTTTCAGGAGATTTTTTTCTTACTTGATAAACACATTCAAAAAATTGAGATGCGCCACCATCCTCAAGATCGTCTCTATTAACAGATGTGATTACAACATGTTTAAGTTGCATTCTATAAACAGCTTCGGCTAAACGATATGGTTCTGTTGGATCTAATTTTCTTTTAGATCTATCAAAATCAATATCACAATATGGACATGCTCTAGTACAGCCAGGACCCATTATGAGGAAAGTTGCAGTTCCACTAGCAAAACATTCGCCGATATTTGGACAGCTTGCTTCTTGACATACGGTATTGAGATTTAAATCATTTAATAAATTTGCAGTATTACCAATTCGCTCAACTTGTGGAGCTTTGACCCTTAACCATTCAGGTTTTGAAATTAAACTATTAGGATTATTAGTCACATTAAATCTTCTTGACCTGTAATTTTATTTTACTAAAAACAAGATGAATTAACTATTTATAATTTCAATGATGTAGATCATTCAACAGAATTAAATAGATAAATGAATTCAACTAATCTTTCTGCAATTTAGAAAATCTTAATTAAATTTACTCGTTACACGAAAATCTTGTTTCATTAACTAAAATTAAAACAGATTTCATAACGTTATTTTTAATACAGATATAAGAACATACTTATTTTAATAATGAAGAGGTAAAAAGTAATATTTACTAATATATTTTGTACTAAAAAGTGTTTTTTTATTTATTTATTGATACAGTAAAAAATATATGTAATAAAACATTGACTTTTAAATTTAAAAGAAAACGTATTTTATTATCGGAAAAAAATAAAAACTCTAAAGCAATAGGTTATGCTAGAGCTACTCATAATGAATATGAATATTTAGAAGAGCAAATAAAAATTTTGAAAGAAGAGGGTTGCAGTTTAGTATTCTCTGAATTTATAAGTTTAGATGAAGAAATCAAACCTCAACTCAATAAAGCTATAAATTCCTTATCAAAAGGCGATCAATTAATAATCACTCAGCTTGATCGAGCATTTAAAAATAAAAAAGAATGTTTGATAACAATAAATAAACTTATTAATAAGGATATTCAATTGCGAACTTTGACTGGTTTTTTGGCTGCTAATGAATCTTCTAATGCAAACTCTTCAATTTTTATGATTTTATATGAATTAGATAATTTAGAAGACAAAAGTTTAGGTGAAAGAAAAAAAGAACAACTATTACGCAGAAAATTATCTGGAAATAATTTGGGTGGCAGGCCCAAAATAAGTCCTTTAAAAGAATCTTTAGTAATCAGATTACGTAATGAAGGGTATTCATATCGATCAATCAGATCACAAACTGGAATTGCATTATCAACGATTAGGAGAGTGATTTTGGAGGGAGAATTAACATAAAATGATGAAGAAAGAAATTGAAAATTTAATAAAAGAAAATTTTAAAGATACAGCATTGCGTATTTATGAATTAGATAATGAAGATAGAAAAAGTTTGTTAGCAGAATATAGAGAATGGATTATGAATGATTTAGATTATGAAGAAGTAATGATGTTACCTTATGAAGCCTATACTGACAAATTAGATTCTAATTTCTTAGAAGATCCACTTTAGTCCTCAATAGTATATCTCTTATTAAAATCGTATACTTCTTTTGCTATCAACGGTAAAAGGGAAGAATCTTTGGAATATTTTTCTCCATTACAAAAAACCACTAATAAAGTTTGTAGAGATTGATTATTAATCCACCAAGCTGAATCATGTCTAACTTCAGACATTAAGCCTGCTTTACTCCAAAGATTAATGCTTTCTGGTAATCCTTCACCCAAAAAACCATCTATTTGATTAAGAGAATCCTTTTTAAGAACAACTTTATTTAAATTTCTTTTTAAAAAACTTCTTAAATTTAAATTATTTTCTTGATAATCAATATGAATCATAATTTCCTCTAAAACCCTTGCAGCTGAATCAGAGTTCATAGCGTTTCTATTTTCATTTTCATAACCATAAAATTCTTTCTCACGACCAAATGGTCCATCATCCCAAGTCTTCTGACAGCAATTTATACCAACCAATTCTTCCCAATTTAAATCATGTAGCCAATCATTTATTATACTTCTTTGGTATTTCCAATTTTCCCATGGTTCGCCCTCAATTCGAGGTCCACTTGTTGTTCCAGTAAGTAAATCAATTAAAAAGCTTGTTGCATTATTACTAGAGAAAGACAACATTTTCTCTACAGCATCAATAATTTCATCTGATAATAATAAACTTCCTTTTTTAATCCAATAAAATGCAGCAAGGCCATAAACTAACTTGACTATGCTGGCAGGGTAAAACATTTTTTTGTTATTAATGCCAGTTCCAAAACCTTTAAATACACTTTTATTTTCACTTTTATAATTAATCCAAGTTATCGAAATATCCTCTCTTGAAAAATCTTTATTATGAGAGCATATTCTCCTTAAAATATCATTTAAGGCTTGACCCATCTCCTGACTTACAAAGTAAAAGGACATTGTATGAAAATTTATAAAAATCCTATCTCACTATTTAAACAAACTAATTTTTCAAAAACTATTTGGTGGAAATTAAAAGTTAATATTTCGGGATATCAAAATGAAACAGAAAATAAATTAGTTACTGAAATATTTAAAAATAGAATTTTTAGGCTTATTTATCCAAATATTTATCAAAACAACCATAAATTTTCAAGAATACTAGTTCAACTATATGAAGATGGTTACGTCTGTTGGATAAATTTAGATGGATTAATTATTGAGAAATACGAATTCAAAAAAAATAATAGTTTAGAAAATGAACACTTCATTATAAATGATAAAGTTAACTCAATTTTAAAATGGATCAAGGATCAATCTGAGTTAAATAATGAATATCTTTGGGGAGGTACATTAGGACCCAATTTTGATTGTTCTGGATTAATTCAGACAGCATTTTTAAAGCATCAAATTTATATACCTCGAGACTCTTTTCAAATAAAAAGTTTTTGCAAGCACCTTTTTTATTTCAAAGAATCGTATGCGGCTCTACGACCTGGCGATCTTTTATTTTTTGGAAATGAAGAAAAATGTGATCATATTGGAATCTACAAAGGTGACGGATTCTATTACCATAGTTCTGGGATGGATTTTGGCAGAAATGGAATAGGATTAGATACCCTAAAAAAGTCTAATGATAAAATCTCATTGCATTATAAATCTAAACTAATTTCGGCAGGAAGAGTAGTCAGAAATTATAGATGGGACCGCACTATACGTTAATTAATAGAGCTCACCTTAAATTTTAAATTAAATTTAAATATTACTTATTCTTTATATTTAGGAATTAACCAGTAGTCCAAATATTTTTAATGATTGGCATTATGGTATCTAAGTGTAATGTCCCAACAAGTAACCAAGCAAAAACAGCTCCTCCACAGCCTCCTAACCAAAATCCACTTGTAAAATCAGCCCAACCAGATCTTGTAAATAAGTCCTTAGGCGGATTATTAACAGTCGCATCTGGAGGTTGAACATTAGGTGCTTTACCAGGTGCATTGTAAAGAACAAAAAGTGCTGTCAAGATATGAACAGCTCCAATAGTAGCGAGAAGTCCGGCTGTTAGAGCAAATTCAGAATTTCTTAATGGGCCAGTCATAGTAAAAGGTCCGTATAAAAGATATCCAAAAGCTGCTCCAGTTTCTAAACCTCTAAAATTAGGGGAAATACCTTCTCTGTAAAAAGGTAAATTATTTATAAAGGCTTTTGTAAAATAACCACTATTAACTGGAGTAGCTAAATTACCAACACAAGGATCAGCAACTGTTTTTACTGCCCATTGTTCTGCTACGCCAATATCATTTGGTTGTACAGAAGTATCTATGTATTTCTCATCAAACTTAATAGAACTTGTTGATTCAGAGAATGATTTTTGAAAGTCGCTCATTTTTTTAATAGTTTAGTGTTAGATAATTTATTCAGTTGCTGTAATTAATCTTCCAATCAATACGATAAAAACAGCAGGCATTGCTATACCAATTAATGGAACAAAAATTGAGGGTAAAAGACTTGGTAAATCAGATGGCATAGTTCTTTAAACATCTTTAAACACTCTAGTATTTATCTGCGAAATAGTGTTAATTTTATTACTGGATGATATAAAAATTATTAACTTTTTACATGTTAAATTTTTTCGCAATTTTACTTATTATTTTTATAGGAATATTACTACTAGTTTTTAAAAAAAGAAGCTTTAAAAAGTTAATAAATAAAAGCAATTTAAATTCTTTTAAATTAAAAGAAAATAAAAAAAGTAATAATAAATTTCTATCTAAAAAAAATAGTTATTTATACAATCACGAAGTTAAAAAGTACTCTGTATTTTATAAAAATTCTCAAAGAAATAAAATGTTTAGTCTTTTTCAGGGTAATACAGAAAATAAATTAAAGGCATTAAAAATTGCAGAAGAATTGGCTGATAAATCAACATTACCAATTTTACGAAAAGGCTTAAGAGATATTTCTCCTAAAGTCGTTGAAATTTCAGCTTTATTGATAAGACAGTTCAAGTAAACAATTAATTTTGCTTAGCACTGTTTATTGATCTAATTCTGTAGATTGGACGACTTTGACTTTCATGATATGTCCTAATTAAAAGTTCGCTCAATAATCCAAAGCTGAATAATTGAACACCAGCAATTCCTAATATTAATGCAAACATCAGCAACGGACGATTTCCAATATTTTCACCCATTAATTTTAAAACTATCAAATAAGAACTTATCGCAAGGCTAATGAAAATACTTATAATTCCAACAAAACCAAATCCATACATCGGTCTTGTTAAAAATTTAGTCATAAACCAAACAGTTAGTAAATCCATTAAAACTCTAAAAGTTCTATCAATCCCATATTTACTGGATCCATATTGTCTACTCCTATGATTTACTTTAATTTCTTTGATTCTTGCACCTTCAATATTTGCTAAAACGGGCAGAAACCTGTGAAGTTCACCATACAGCTTAATATCATCTATTATTTCTTTCTTAAAAGCTTTTAATGAACATCCATAGTCATGCAACTTCAAACCCGTTACCTGAGCTATTAATTTATTCGCTATTTTTGATGGTATCTTTCTATTTATTAATTTATCTTTCCTATCAAACCTCCACCCACAAATCAAATCATAGCCATTATTAATTTCAGAAATTAATTTAGGAATATCATTTGGATCATTCTGTAAATCACCATCCAAAGTAATGATAATATCGCCTTTAGAATTATCAAAGCCAGCTGACATTGCTGCAGTTTGCCCATAGTTTTTGCGAAGGGAAATAACTGACAATTCTTTAATTTTGAGAGTTAGTTGTTTTAATACTTGATAAGTATTGTCTTTAGAACCATCATTTACAACAATCAATTCAAAATTAAATTTATGAAATGACATTACATTTATAACTTCATCCAATAAAAGACCAATACTCTCACTTTCATTGAAAACAGGGACGATTATAGAAATTAATTGTTTTATATCTGACATTTATATTTAATAATAACTATATAATTTTAACTTAAATTAGAACACTAAAATTAAACAAAAAAAATCACCACAAACGTGGTGATTTAAATTATGTAAGGAAAATTTAACCAAACTTACCTGAGGTTGATGCAATAACAAATGCACCGAATGTAAGTATGTTTCCAATCGTGAAATGTGCTAGTCCAACTAATCTAGCTTGAACAATTGAAAGTGCAACTGGCTTATCTCTCCATCCGACAAGATTAGCTATTGGAGTACGCTGATGAGCCCACACTAATGTCTCAATTAATTCTTGCCAGTAGCCACGCCATGATATTAGGAACATGAAACCAGTAGCCCAAACTAAGTGGCCGAAAAGGAACATCCAAGCCCAAGGCGATAGAGAATTTACTCCAAATGGATTATATCCATTAATAAGTTGAGCAGAATTTAACCAGAGATAATCTCTGAACCAACCCATTAGATAAGTTCCTGATTCATTAAATTGTGCTACATTACCCTGCCAAATTGCTAGGTGTTTCCAATGCCAGTAGAAAGTTACCCATGCTAGTAAGTTTAATGCCCAGAACATAGCTAAATACATAGCGTCCCAAGATGAACTATCACATGTACCTCCACGTCCAGGTCCATCGCAAGGGAATGCATAACCTAAATCTTTTTTATCAGGAATTAATTTTGTTCCTCTAGCATCAAGTGCACCTTTGATAAGGATTAATGCAGTAGTATGAAGACCTAAAGCGATAGCATGGTGTACTAAGAAATCTGCTGGGCCAATAGGCAAGAAAGCACTTAATGCATCTTGTCTATTGATAAGATCCATCCAGTAATGATTACCTGGCAATGAATTAGCTGCGAGACTCGCAGAACTTGTAGGATCGGATAGTAAAGCATTAAAGCCGTACATCATCTTACCTTGAGCAGCTTGTACGAATTGAGCAAATACTGGCTCAATTAGAATTTGCTTTTCAGGATTACCAAAAGCTACAACAACATCGTTGTGAACATAAATTCCAAGAGTATGGAATCCTAGCAACATTGTTACCCAGCTAAGGTGACTTATCAAAGCTTCCTTTGTTCCAAGTACTCTTGCTAATACATTGTCTTTGTTTAATTCCGGATCATAATCTCTTACAAAGAAAATGGCTCCGTGAGCAAATGCACCAACCATCAAGAACATTGCTATGTACTGATGATGACTATATAAAGCAGATTGTGTAGTGTAGTCCCTGGCAATAAAAGCGTAAGAGGGAAGTGCACCCATATGCTGGGCTACAAGAGAAGTTGCTACACCAAGTGATGCTAATGCTAGTCCAAGCTGAAAATGTAATGAATTATTTACAGTTTCATATATCCCATCATGGTTAATTCCAAAACTACCTTTATGAGGATCATTAGGGTGTCTTGTATTATGGGCTTCTGTAATTTCTTTGAGGCTATGACCAATTCCAAAGGTATTTCTATACATATGACCAGCAATTACAAAAACTGTTCCAATCGCAATATGATGATGCGCAATATCAGTAAGCCATAGTGCTTCACTTTGAGGATGAAGGCCACCTAGGAAAGTAAAGATTGCTGTACCAGCTCCTTCAGCAGTTCCAAATACTTGATCTAGAGAATCAGGATTTTGGGCATATGCTCCCCAATTTAAAGTAAAGAAAGGAGCTAAACCTGCAGGGTGTGGAAGAACTGTTAACCAGTTATCCCAACCTACGTGCTGTCCTCTTGATTCAGGTATAGCAACATGAACCAAATGACCTGTCCAAGCGATACTACTAAAACCAAATAAAACGGCTAAATGATGATTTAATCTTGACTCTGCATTTTTAAACCAAGCTAGAGAAGGTCTGAATTTAGGCTGCAAGTGTAACCAACCTGCAAATAGAGTCCAACAAGCCAAAATACTCATGAATATTGAAGCTTGGAAGAGTTGCTCATTAGTTCTCATTCCAATTGTGTACCACCAATGGTATAGACCTGAGTAAGCTATGTTTACTGGACCACTAGCTCCAGCTTGTGTCATTGCTTCTGTGATACCAGATCCAAAATGAGGGTCCCAAATAGCATGAGCAATAGGGCGGACATGAGTTGGGTCAAGTACAAATTGCTCAAAGTTACCCTGCCAAGCAATATGAAATAAGTTACCAGCTACCCAGAGAGCGATTATTGCTAGATGTCCAAAATGAGTAGAGAAAAGCTTCTGATAAAGCTTTTCTTCGGTCATGCCATCATGACTTTCAAAGTCATGAGCGGTAGCTATTCCGTACCATATTCGTCGGGTAGTAGGGTCCTGAGCTAGACCCTGGTTAAATGATGGAAATTTTGTTGCCATTGAATTAAAAAGGTGAAGTTCAGGTAATTAGCCCAGCCCAAAAAGGCGAGCATGGAAGAAAGCCCATGTGGTAGCAATACCACCGACAAGGAAGTGTGTTACACCAACTGCTCTACCCTGAGTGATAGACAAAGCTCTTGGTTGAATGGTTGGAGCAACCTTAAGCTTGTTGTGTGCCCAAACAATTGATTCGAATAATTCTTGCCAATATCCTCTTCCACTGAAGAGAAACATTAAACTGAACGCCCATATGAAGTGAGCTCCTAAGAACATCAAACCGTACATGCTTATTGCTTGTCCATAACTTGTTAATACCTGTGAAGCTTGAGCCCACAAGAAGTCTCTTAGCCAGCCATTAATGGTTATGGAGCTTTGAGCAAAATTACCTCCAGTTAGTCCCCAAACGTCACTTTGCATTTTCCAAGAGAAGTGGAATATAACAATAGAAATAGTGTTATACATCCAGAAAAGAGCAAGAAATACATGGTCCCATGAAGATACTTGGCAAGTTCCTCCTCTACCAGGACCATCACAAGGGAACCTAAACCCTAATGAAGCTTTATCAGGGATTAACCTTGAACTTCTTGCGTAGAGTACACCCTTCAAAAGTATTAGAACAGTTACATGTATCTGAAATGCATGGATATGATGAATCATTAAATCTGCAGTACCAAGTGGTATTGCCTTCATTGCAATTTTTCCACCTATAGTTATAGTCTCACCATTAAACACTTCACTTAGTGCTTTGTGAGGCAGTGCTTCAGCTGTACCAGCCAAGATGGATGTGCCCACTGCTGATGCTTGAATACTCTGAACCCACTGGGCGAATATAGGCTTCAGTTGAATAGCTGAGTCACTAAACATATCTTGTGGTCTGCCTAGAGCTCTCATAGTGTCATTATGAATATAAAGACCAAAACTATGAAATCCAAGCCACATACAAACCCAGTTAAGGTGACTTATTACAGCGTCTCTTGCCTTCAATATTCTATCTAATACATTATCTATATTCTTGGCAGGATCATAATCTCTTACCATTGCAATTCCAGCATGTGCGCCAGCACCAACTATAAATAAAGCTCCAATCCACATATGATGTGTAAAAGTGCCGAGAACAGTCATGTAATCAATAGCCATATAAGGATATGGGGGCATTGCATACATGTGGTGAGAAACAATAATTGTTAGGGATCCAAGCATTGCCAAATTGACTGCCAACTGAGCATGTCTACTTTCAGCCATAAATTCAAAAAGGCCTTGGTGACCTCTAGGTGCTGGAAATAATATTGGATCTCCTTGTTGTGAATCTAAAATTTCTTTCATACTGTGGCCAATTCCATAATTGGTTCTGTACATATGACCAGCAATTATGAATAAAACAGCTATTGCAACATGATGATGAGAAACATCAGTCATCCATAAACTTCCTGTTACAGGATTGAGACCACCTTTGAAGGTGAGAAAATCTGAAAAAGCAAACCAGTTGAGGCTAAAGAAATTACCCGTTCCACTAGCTAATCCAGGAAAAATCTGACCAATGATTTGAGGATCACAAAGCTGATGAGGCATTGGCATATCAGCAATTGAAGCTATTTCTTTACCATCAATTATTAAAGGAGTACCTGCATCGATAGCATCTAACAATGCTGCTGTAGGAGCTCCAATATGAATACAGTGACCTGCCCAAGCAAGAGAACCTAATCCTAAAAGACCTGCTAGATGATGATTCATCATAGATTCTACATCTTGGAACCACTCCATTTTTGGAGCCGCTTTGTGATAGTGAAATATACCAGCATGTAACATTAGTGCTGCCATAACTACGGCGCCAATAGCCAAGGCCATTAGTTCTGACTCATTTGTTATTCCCCATGCTCTCCACATTTGGAAAATACCTGAGCTTATTTGAATTCCGTTGTAGTTAGCCCCAAGATCGCCATTAAGCATTTCTTGACCAACGATTGCCCATACTTGCTGGGCTCCAGGTTTAACATGTGTTGGATCAGCTAACCAACCTGTGTAATTAGAAAATCTAGCCCCATGGAAAAATGCAGCACTCATCCATATAAAAATTACGGCAAGATGTCCAAAATGAGCTGAGAATATTTTTCGTGTAGCTTCTTCTGCATCGCCAGCATGCACATCAAAGTCATGGGCATCGGCATGTAAATTCCAGATCCAAGTAGTAGTTTTTGGACCCTTAGATAATTTACTAGACCAGAAACCTGGTTTATCTAATTTGGCAAAATCAATAGGTCTTGGATCAGACTTTACAGGATCTTCCAAAACTTTCTTGTTTTTTTCTCCACTTTCTGGTGGGCTGATGGTCATCTAGCACCTCTAAGTAATAAGTCCTTAAGTAGATTTTCTGCACCTAAAGCCTACATTTATTAATAGTAAACTTTTTAGGAGCGAACCAATCAAAATAAAGAATTTGGTTACCAAAAATAATAAGCGAAGGATTCTTTGATCATGCGACTAAGTAACAAATGTTTCACTGTTTGTTACTTTTAAGTTTTTTTGTAAGATCTATTAATATGACTGGGCTTTGAGTATATATACCCAGTGTGATTCAAAAATATCTTAAATATTTTTTTATATTTCAATAAAAAATTTTTTTTCAGCACTGACAAGATATAATTTCATCATATCAAAAATTAAATTTTAATTTGAAAGGCATTGCGATAGGTTTATCTCATACTTCGAAATTAATTTTAAAAAGGTTAAAGAGAACCGAATTCATTGATGAAATTTATCTTGCTTGCTCAACTTATGAGGAAGAAATTGATGAAAATGAAATAACTTTAATTAAACCTAAAGAAGTTTTGAAAAAGAATTGGGAAGATGTTGCTTTAATAATCTTTATAGGTTCAGTAGGAGCCTGTGTTAGATTAATAAACTCTTTTTTAACTTCTAAAGATCAAGATCCTGGCGTTATTGTCATAGATAATAAATGTTCCAAGATAGTACCCTTAACTGGTTTACATCAGTCAAATACGCAAAATATTGCATATCAAATTGCTAATTTATTTGGTGGAGAAATAATAGAAACTAATAATTCCAAAGATCAAAGCTTCTTAGATCTTGATGCATTTGGGAATCAATGGGGTTGGAAAAAATCTGGCAATGTAAAGGATTGGTCAAAACTAGTAATTAAACAAGCTAAGAATGAAGAAATATTTTGCAAACAATTATCTGGAAATAGCTTATGGAAAACTTCAGAATCAGGTAAGACAATAAATCAAATTAATGAAAAAGAAACTGAAAAACCAGATTCAACATTTCATGTGAGTATTTTCGAAAATCATAAAATAACTTGGCACCCGCCTGTATTATGGATTGGTATTGGATGTGAAAGAAATACAAGCAAAGAATTAATAGCAAATTCTTTAAATAATTTTTTGAAGTCAGGAAATTTGTCAAAGCAATCAATTGCGGGATTTGCAACTATTGACATTAAAAAAGATGAGAAAGGAATTTTAGAACTTGCCAAAGAAAAAAACTTACCTATAAAGTTTTTTAGTAAAAAAGATCTTTCAACAATAATTGTTCCAAATCCATCAAATGTCGTGCAAAAGGAAATTGGCACCCCTTCCGTAGCAGAAGCATCTTGCTTACTTGCAGCAGGAGAAGAATCAAAATTGTTAGAAGAAAAAAGAATTTTTAAAAATCAATCTGGAGCAGTAACTATCGCCCTAGCAGAATCAAAAAATCAATACAATCCAACCCATGGCGAAATCCATATTATTGGGAGTGGGCCTGGAGATATCTCATTTATAACCAATTTTGCAAGAAAAGCACTTTCAAGATGTACTGTTTGGATTGGATACAAAATGTATTTAGATTTAATAAAACCCTTAAAAAGGAATGATCAAGTTTTAATTGAAAGTAAACTTACTGAAGAAAAAGATAGATGCAGTAAAGCAATTCAACTAGCAGAGGAAGGCATAAAAGTAGCTTTAATTTCGTCAGGGGAATCTGGATTCTATGGAATGGCAGGTTTACTTTTGGAGTTACTTCAAAAAATCAAAAAAGAATCTAGACCTTACTTTGAAGTGCATCCAGGTATAAGTAGTGTTCAATTAGCGGCTGCGATTAGTGGGGCCCCACTAATGAATGACTTTTGTTCAATAAGCCTAAGCGATAAATTAACTCCATGGTCTTTAATAGAACAAAGAATTTCAGGAGCTCTTCTAGGTGACTTTGTTATTGCTTTATTCAATCCTCAATCAGTTGAAAGAAATTGGCAGCTTAAAAGGGTAATAGAAATATGTTTGCAATCTAGGCATGGGGATACTCCAGTTTTAATAGCTAGACAAGTGGGTAGAGAAAATCAATCCAAAAAATTTTTTACTTTAAACACCATTCCTCTTAAAGAGATTGATATGTTATCAATCATTATTATTGGCAACTCTCAAACAACCTTAGTTGATGAAATATTTCTCACTCCCAGAGGATATTTACAAAATTAAGTTTAGATAATAAATAAATTATCCATATAATTTTTTTTCTTTGCTTTTTTTTTATAAGAATACTAATCTTTTATAAAAGCTAAATAAAGTTCATTGAAAAATATTGGTTTAATTTTATTTGATATAGATGGTGTAGTACGCAGCGTAGAGCATAGTTACAGACTTTCATTAAAAAAAACAGTCTACAAATTTACTAGATGGGAGCCAAGTTATATAGATATTGATAATGCCAAAAATGAAGGTATCTGGAATAATGACTGGGATTTAAGTTTAGAATTCATAAAAAGATTTAAAAAAAAGAGAAACTCAAACCTTGAGATCCCATCAAGAGAGGAGATAGTTAAATGTTTTGAAGAATTTTACTTTGGAGGAGATCCAAATAAAGACAGCAAATATTGGTCTGGATTTATAACAAATGAGGAGTTATTGGTTGATAAAAAGTTTTTTGATTTATTAGAAAGCAATGGAATAAATTGGGGTTTTGTGAGTGGTGCAGAGTATGCCTCTGCAAAATTTGTTTTAGAAAAAAGACTTGGACTAAAATCACCTCCACTAATATCTATGGGAGATGCCCCGGATAAGCCTGATCCAAAAGGCTTTATCAACTTATCCAAAAAACTTCTTGGAGATAAACTTGGGTCATCAAATATTCCTATCGCATATGTAGGAGATACTGTTGCAGATATCACTACAGTTATGAACGCTAAAAAAGAAATCCCATCTCAGAAATTCGTAAGTATTGGAATAGCTCCTCCTCATTTACATGTGAAATCTCGATTAAACGAACGTAATTCATACGAAAAAAATCTAAAGGATGCAGGTGCTGACTTGATTTTAAATTCTATTAATGAACTAAATCTATTAATCTTGCCCTATTTTAAAAAAAATATAAATTAAAAGATATTTCTTGGTTAAGTACGGAGAGGGAGGGATTCGAACCCTCGACAAAAGTTACCTCCTGTAACTCCTTAGCAGGGAGCCGCTTTCAACCACTCAGCCACCTCTCCAGTTCTTATACATTATCAATTTTTCTGCAAACATTCAAAATTTTTTATTTAATCGCAATGTCTAATCTACTTGAACTTTCGGTAATCTATTTTTAAAAGAACAAAGAATTTCCCAAGGGATAGTATTAGATTTTCTTGCCCATTCAAGAGGAGAAATTGTTTTATCTCCATCAGAACCTAGTAATAACATGGTACTACCAACTTTAATTTCATTAGAATCTGTTATGTCTACCATCATTTGGTCCATAGTTATAGATCCAACTTGAGGATAAAATTTATTATTATGGATAACGTTAATCTTGCCTGAAAGATTTCTTGGTACACCATCTGCATAACCAATACTTAATACAGCTAACTTAGTTTTTCTATGACTCACAAATTTGCCTCCATAACTTACACTTACACCTTTATCAATAGTTCTTATAAAAGCTACTTTGACCTTCAAAGATAAAGCTTGTTTAAGTAATAAATTTTTATCAATTTTATCTAGAGGACTGTATCCATACATAGAAAGTCCAACTCGTACCATATGAAAATGAAAATCCCTGCTAAGAAGCATTCCCGCTGAATTAGCCAAATGAATCTTAATTTGATTACTGCTATCAAGATTAATTTGTTTTAATAATTTATTAAACTTCAGTCTTTGTAATTGTGTAATACTTTGAAAATTTAATGCTCCATCTTCATCTGCAGACGATAAATGACTATATATGCCTTTTATTGAAATGTTCTCAAAAGACTTTATTTTTTCAAATTGCTGAACAAATTTATTAGATTCAAATCCTAATCTTGACATTCCAGTATCAACCTTAAGATGTAAAGCAAATTTCAACCCAAAGTGCTTCCCGATATTATTGCAAACTAAACACTCTCTTATACTACTTATAGTTGGCATAAGATCATTTTTAAAGGATTTTATTAAGTCTCTTTTTGTATATAGATTTCCGAGAATAAGAATTGGTTTTTTAACTCCAAAAGAACGTAGCTTAATCCCTTCTTTTAAAGTTGCAACGCCTAATTCCGAAGCTCCGCCTTTAATAGCATATTCAGATACTACTTTTGCATCATGTCCATATCCATCAGCTTTAACGACTGCCATAAATTTACAATTTTTACTTAATTTTGATCTTAACTGTCTAACGTTTATTTCTATTGCTTTACCTTTAACTTCAATCCATGCTCTTTGTTTTAGATCAATTTCTTTTTCAAAATTTGGAAATTTGTCAAAATTAAAAAACTGATTTGTTTGCCTATTTTGCATTAACTTTGCACAAATAAATGCGCTTATTGAAATATACAGTTAGCATGACATGTAAATTGTATTTTGGCATGGGCCAGACTCTAGTTTTAAATGCATCTTATGAACCTTTGAACATTACTTCTTGGCGAAGAGCAGTAATTTTGATGATTAAAGGCAAAGCAGAAAGCTTAGAGGAAGATAAAACATATTCAATTCATAGCGGGAAAAAGTTGCCGACAGTTATAAGACTTCGTTACTACGTCAAAGTTCCTTTTAGAGAGGTCTCATTAACAAGAAAAAATATTCTTCTGAGAGATAATAATTCTTGCCAATACTGTAATTATAGGGGTAATGACCTATCAATTGATCATGTTTTACCGAGAAGCAGAGGTGGAACTGATAATTGGGAAAATGTTACTACAGCATGCCTCAGATGTAATGTATCAAAAGGTAATCGAACCCCCGAAGAGGCTAATATGCCTTTAAAACGTAAGCCTTATCGTCCATTAAGTAATCTAAATTTTGAAGCTACAAGACAAATTGACTCTGGCAAGCATAAAGAATGGAGTAAATACGTAATAGGGGTTGCAATCTAATAAAAAAATCTTAATTTACTCTTTATTAAAATCTTCCATCATTCTTTTTTGTTCTTGCGCTATGCATGCATTAATCACTTCTTCTAATTGACCAGCAAGAATTGGCTCAAGAGAAAAATTGGAACCTAATCTATGATCAGTTGTCCTATTGTCTTTAAAATTATAAGTTCTGATTTTTTCACTTCTATCTCCCGTTCCAACCTGGGAAAGCCTTTGTGATCTCTCTTTTGCATTGGCTTCTTTTAATTGAATTTCGTACAATTTTGCTCTTAAAATTTCCATTGCTCTTTCGCGATTTTGCAATTGGGATCTCTCTTGAGTACAAAAAACTCTTATTCCTGTTGGCTTGTGGAGAAGATCAATAGCTGTCTCTACCTTATTAACATTTTGTCCCCCTGCACCTCCTGATCTTGCTGTTCCAACTTCTAGATCTGTTGGATCAATTTTAACCTCAACAGGATCAGCCTCAGGCATAACGGCAACTGTAGCAGTAGAGGTGTGAACTCTACCTTGAGATTCAGTAGCTGGAACTCTTTGGACTCTATGTACACCAGCCTCAAATTTAAGTTGACTATATACAGAATCTCCCTTAACGGAGATAACTAACTCCTTAAATCCACCCATATCTGACTCTGAAGCACTAACAGGTTTTACAGACCATCCAATTTTTTGTCCATATCTTTCATACATTCTTGCTAAATCACCCGCCCAGATACACGCCTCGTTACCTCCAGCACCGGCTCTGATTTCCAACATTACACTTCTCTCATCCCTTGGGTCTTTTGGCAATAAGGCGATTGTGGTTTTTTGAATCAGTTCACTCTTAGATTCCTCTAGAGTTATTAACTCCTCATTTATCAAAGATTCCATTTCTTTATCATTTCTATTCTCTTTAAGTAGATTTTTTGAATCTTCGATTTCTTTATCAGTATCAAGCAACTTGTTAAAATCGATCACCAAAGGTTCCAATTTTGATCTTTCTCTTGCTATTGATTCCAATTTTTTAGGATCATTAGCTATATCAGGATCTGCAAGTTGCACTTCCAAATTTTCAAAACTTTCTGAAGCAGTTTTCAACCTTGCAATTAATGTTGAGTATTCCAATTGAAATTATGCTTAATTTTGAAAATTCTATTTTTTAGAATCTTTTTCTTCTTTCTGATCTTTTGATGTGGCTGAATCAGCTGAACCCATTCCATATTTTTTCATAAACCTATCAACCCTACCTTCTGTATCAAGAATCTTTTGAGTTCCAGTGAAGAAGGGATGATTTCCACTCCAAACATCAACATGTAGTTCAGGCTGCGTAGAACCAGTAGTCATTACAACTTCTCCATTACAAATAACTTTTGCATCTGGATACCATTTTGGGTGTATTTCTGATTTTGGCATAATTTAAAATCCTTTAACGTTTAGAGAATTGAGGAGCTTTTCTTGCTTTTTTAAGACCATATTTTCTTCTTTCCTTAGCTCTAGGATCTCTACTGAGATGGCCTTCCGTTTTTAGCGGTTTCCGATTGTCAGGAGATAATTCGCAGAGTGCTCGAGCTGCACCTTGCTTTATAGCATCTGCTTGACCAGTCAATCCACCACCAAAAACATTAACATAAATATCATAAGAATTTTCAAGGCCTAATGTTTGCAGAGGTGCTTTTATTGAATTTAAGTGCAGAGGATTAAAGTTTAAGTAATCATCTCCAGCACGTCCATTAATTTTTATTATTCCATTTCCTGGAATCAAGCGAACTCTAGCTACTGAAGTTTTCCTTCTTCCTGTTCCCCAATACACAGCTTTGTTTTTTATTTGACTATTCATTTTGATAAATTAACTATTTAATAATACAGGATTCTGAGCAGCATGAGGATGATCAGCACCTTTATAAACTTTAAGTTTTTTAAATTGCTGTCTTCCTAAAGAGTTATGGGGCAGCATGCCTTTAACAGCTTGCTCGATGATTCTTTCAGGAATTCTCTCTTGTAAAGACTCAAATTTTTCAATTTTCATTCCTCCTGGTCTTCCAGAATGTCTCCTGTACAATTTTTGAGATGCTTTTTTACCTGTTACCTCAACTTTCTCGGCATTCACCACAATAACAAAATCTCCGGTATCTAAATGAGGTGTAAATGTTGGTTTATTCTTACCTCTCAATACAGTTGCAATTTCTGTAGCAAGTCTACCGAGCGTCTTATCTTTTGCGTCAACTAAAAACCAATTTCTTTCAATTGTTTCTAAAGATGGAGTAATTGTTTTATTCATTTACCAAATTTCTGCAAATAAAATTTAAATTAATAATCAATTCTACCTTATTGAATGAATATTAAACAACAGTTTTGAATGATTTACACAAAAAATTCGCTTAATTAAACCTTACTTAAGAAAAACCCTTAATTAAAAATACAGGGAAAAAATCATTGTTATTAATCTTTTTAAAAACATTTTCTTTATAAACAGCATTTACAAAACATAACCCCTTAGCTGGAGCAGATTCTTTAACATCATTTTTCTTTTTATTTACCCATCTATCTGTAAAAATTTCTGGCGATATTTTGTTTTCTCCAACTAAAACTAGTTGACCAATAATTAAGCGGACCATTCCATATAAAAAACCAGTAGCTTTAATATCAACAAAAATCAAATCTTCTACTCTTCTAATATCTATATTTTTTATTTTTGTAATTGAGTTTGTTCTATTACTTCCACTTTTCTGAAAAGCAAAAAAATCATGTTCTCCTATCATTTGCCTGGATGCATTTAACATTAAAACTTCATCTAATACTTTTTGATATCTATGCCATGACCAATTATTGATGAACAAGTTTGGGAATTTACTATTATTAATTACATATCGATAATGTCTATACACCGCTGAATAGCATGCATGCCAACTACCTTTTACCTCAACTGATTCTAAGATTCTAATTGATGCGGGTAAAAGACTATTTAAGACATCAGAATAACTATTTCCAGGAACTACACAATCGACATCAAAGTGTACTACTTGACCTGATGCATGAACCCCAGCATCAGTCCTCCCTGCTGCATAAGTCTTTACTGTATGATTTGAAATCTTTAAGAGAGCTCTGTCTAAAATTTCTTGAACAGTAGTTGCATTTTTTTGTTTTTGCCATCCTGAATAATGAGATCCATCATACTGGACTAGTAAAGCTACCCTTTTCAAAAGTTATTTTTTAGTAAAAGCCCCTTTAATTAACTAGCTTAAACAAGCTCGATAATGGCCATCTGAGCGTTATCACCTTTTCTAGATACAGTTCTGACAATGCGAGTATAACCACCATTCCTATCTCCATATCTTTCCTTTGCTTTTTCAAATAATGAATGAACTAATTTTTTATCATAAATATATCCAATAGCCCTTCTCCTAGAAGCCAAACTTCCCTCTTTAGCGAGTGAAATCATTCTTTCAGCTTCATTTCTTAAAGCTTTTGCCCTAGCTTTGGTTGTCGTTACTCTACCTTCTCTAATTAATTGTGTAGTTAAACCTCTTAGAAGTGCTTTCCTCTGATCAGCAGGTTTACTTAATAATGGAATTCTTAGTTGGTGTCTCATAATCTTAAAAATGTTAGACAGATGTTCTGCTTTGGGGAATAGAAATGCCTATGCGCTCAAGAGCTTCAATCACCTCATCTGCAGATTTAGAGCCAAAGTTCTTAATTTCAAGAAGATCTTCATAGCTGAAGCCCATTAAATCCGAAACTGAGTTAACTTGCGCCCGTTTCAAACAATTATATGCTCTAACGGACAAGTTTAGTTCCTCGAGAGGAATTTGAGCCTCAGGAGATGGTTCAGGTTCTTCAGGAATTTCTTCAACCATTGTTACAGTAGCAAGGGGTTGGAAGAGTTCTATTAATTGATTTGCAGCTTCAGCAATAGCATCGTCAGGGCTGGTTGAGCCATCTGTCACCACCTCCATTTTTAATCTTTCTCTTCCCGTTCCGCCCTCTGCTACAGCAGTTTCATCAATCGTAAAGTTCACTCTCTTCACGGGCATAAATACAGCATCTATTTGAAGCAAATCAATAGCAGTTGTCTCTTCACTCTTTCGGTCGACGGGTCTATATCCAACACCTCTGGTCATGTTATTTCCTGGTCTTCTGCAGGCGCAAGTGGATTTAAAGGCGCTAGGAAAGGTACGCCATTTGCTGCTCAAACAGCTGCCGAAGCTGCAGCTAGAAGAGCACTTGATCAAGGTATGAGACAAATAGAAGTACTAGTTAGAGGGCCAGGCGCAGGTAGGGAAACGGCCATAAGAGCTTTACAAGTGGCCGGATTAGAAATAACTCTAATAAGAGATGTAACTCCATTACCTCATAATGGATGTAGAAGACCTAAACGGAGACGCGTTTAGATCTTAAACATTCTCAAACCCCCCTAAAAAAACTCTTAACCTCATTATTTTCCGTGTTGCAATACCAGATTGACAGAATCGACCATCAAATAGCAGATGATCGCTCCCAAACAGGAACTTTTTTAATTGGC